>CAMAQR010000177.1 GCA_945860375.1 Pseudorhodobacter antarcticus | reverse complement strand
CGATGGCCTGCGGTGTGCCTGTCGTCTGCTCCCCGGCGGGTACAGCGGCCCTGACATGTGGCGGAGAGACCGCCGTGATCGTCGATCCGGCCGACCCGGCGGGGATTGCGGCAGGGATACTGTCCGTTCAGGCCGACCCAGAGGCGGCGCTGTGCCGGGCCCGGACCGCGCGCGCCCACATCCTGCGCTTTGATTGGGCCAGCTATTCTGCACGTTTTCTGGCCGCTGCGCGCGACGATGGCCGCAAGCACTATCTGGATGTGCCGGAACGCGGACGGGACGTGACCCCAGCCACGGTCGCTTGAACAATCTGACCGCAACGCCACCAGCGCTTTACTATGACGGCAACGGCAAAGCAGCCGCAGTCCAAATCTCGGTGCTAGATGGCAACTCCGCGCTGACCTATGCGGATGTATTCATCTTCTGAGGGGCGTTAGCGTGCCCCCCCCTATTTGCGTCAAGCGCGGGGCTCGCCAACCCGTGAAGAGGCTCCGCATAGCGCGGATTTCGCAACGGTGACGCAGGTGTGGCCCCCGGTTACGACTTTAATGCTGCCTTGTGGGAATTCAGACAAGTTTTGAACGCGGCAACGGACGCGGCAATTATTCTGCGGCCCAAATGCAAACGGCCCCGCGAGTGCGAGGCTATGTGTTTGATTGTGTTGTATAGTAATTTGGTTGCGGGGACAGGATTTGAACCTGTGACCTTCAGGTTATGAGCCGTGTCGAACAAACCATGAACAACTGCTCAGGATCGCACGTTGTTGCGCGATTACCGCCAGTTGCGGGCGGGGCCCGCAGCGGTGGCCTACGCGCAGATTGTCAGGTTTGCGCAGCAGTTTTCGCCCTCTTGCTTCCACAATGCTTCCACCGGTTGGTGAGATGATTTTCCGGTAGCAGGTCAATCATCCCCCAATGCGCGACCAGAAGCCAGTCTTCTTGCCATGCTCGGTCTTCAGCCGCGCAACATAGGCATGGTGCGGCTCGACCGCCCCGAAGTCCTCGATCCGTCCGGCAAGATCGGCACAGGTCGCCAGGTGCTGGGCGGCGTAGCCGTAGCGCTTCACCCTCGCCTCGTTCAGCGTGAAGTCGATCATCGCCCGCAGCGCCACCGTCGCGGCCAGCGGATGCTTTTCGGCCAGGCCCTCAGCTGCTGGAGCAAGGAACTCGTAATGATCGCCGTTGATCTGCTTGTGGCGGCCGATGAGAAGCCGGGCGGCATGTTCTGGCGCCGGCCATTCGAGGAAGAAGCCGAGAGGTGGAAGCAGGTTGTGGTGAGTCGCGGCATGCGCCATGGCCCGCTCCTCGGCGTCGATGTCTTCGAAATCCGGCAACCGTTTCAGGTAATCGCGCAGATGGTCAGAAGACAGGCCGCGTTCGAAACACTCCCAGCGAAACGCTTGCGCCTCGTCTTTCCGGTCCAGCGCCTCGAGCACGGCAATCCGGGCGTCCTCCCACTCACGAGGGACAAAGTGGTTCTTGTCCAGCGCAGCACGATCGATGAAGCCAAGCGCATCCCCTGCCCTACTGGCCGCCAGAAGGCGCTGCGCGATCTCGGCCGCGATTTTTGGTACCTTGCGGGTCTTCGGATCATACTGCGCGATTAAACCATCGACGTCGCCCTGCACATCGGCGATGTTCTTCAGCGCCATGGCGACAGTGCTTTGCCGCGCGCGTTCTTCCATCTCGTGGGCATAGCGCGTGCCACCGCTGCCCCAACCGACGGCTTGCCACTCACTCTTTGGCGGCACGGGCACGGGTGTGCGCCGGAGTTCTTCGACCAGTTCCTTCAGATGCGCGACGCCATCTGAGCCCAGCGCCGGAGCGATGATTGCGATCAGCCCGTCATACTGGCCAAAGCCATTGTCCTGCAGCGCTTCCAGAACCTGCCGCGCCAGCGCCTCGGGCTCCGGCCCGGCGGTTCTGGCCACCTCGCCCAGATCAGCGCCGGCCTGGTGAAAGAGGTCGATGATGGTGCCACTGCTGTCGTCGCAGCGATCGAACACTGCCGTGGCCAGCCCCATGAACCTCCAGAGGAGGATAAGCGCCTCGCGCGGATCATGCGGGGCGATCTGTTCCATGATGGCGCTTCGCTGAGTCTCGAGATCCTTCACCAGCGACTTGCGGTTCCGCCAGTTCACGAAAGTCCGGGCCCGCGCGATGCTGGTCAGCCGCTTGGCGATCTCCCGCGCCGCCTCCTTCGGGCCTTCTGCCCCGGCAAGAGCAAGACGCAGCTTGCGCTTGGCCGCAGCATCACCGGTGCTGATCTCGATCAGCAGTTGCGCCATCCGTTCGGTGCCCAGCGCTTCCAGGTTCTTTGCATTGAGGGTGGATTTCGACGCCATCAGGATTCCGCTTCTTTTCGCGGACCTTAGCAGCGCGGCCGAAAGACCGGAACCTGGTTCTGATTCGCGGGGGTCATCGTTGCCGCTCACAAGTGCGATGCGCCCTCTGCGCGGGGCTACGCAGATTTTCATTTTTATACTTAATATCAATGCGTTTGTTGACTAGCTCTTCACCTTGCGCACTGTGGAAGCCAGACAACCCGGAAGCCGATTTCCCATGCCCAAACTCACGAAGCGCGTCGTCGACGCCGCAGAGGCACAAGCCACCGAACAGTTCATCTGGGACAGTGACATCCCCGGCTTCGGCTTGCGGGTGCTGCCCAGCGGACGCAAAGGCTATGTCGTGCAATACCGCGCCGGACGCCGTTCCCGCCGGATAAGCCTTGGTCCGAACACGGTGCTGACCTGCGAACAGGCGCGCATCCGGGCGATCACCATCGTCGCTGCCGCGCGCAATGGCGAGGATCCTGCCGCGGAACGCGACGCCGGTCGCAAGGCCATCACGATCAAGGAACTGGCGGAACGCTTCGACAAGGAACACATCGCTATCCGCGTGAAGGCCAGCACGGGGAAAGAATATCGCCGGAACTTGAAGCGCTTCATTCTGCCCGCTCTCGGTCAACTGACGGTCACAGGGGTCACGCGGGCGGATGTCGCGAAGTTCCACCATGACCTGCGCCACATCCCCTATCAGGCCAA
>CAMAQR010000176.1 GCA_945860375.1 Pseudorhodobacter antarcticus | reverse complement strand
TCGGTTGGTGTCAGATGTTCGGTCAGGCTTTGCGCCGCTGACAACCAGCCGTCATATTCCGCTCGCAAACGGCAGACTGGCCAATCAGATCCCCACATGATCCGCTCTGGCCCAAAGACCCGCAGAATATGCTCCACATAGGGGCGCAGTGCTGCCACGGACCAGTCGGGATTGGCCTCGGTAATCAGGGCCGAGAATTTGACAAAGGCCCCCGTCTCGCCCGCCAAACGTTCCATGCCTTCGGCCCAAAAGGTGAAGTTTGCCGCGCTGTGATCACGGATTTGCGGCTTCATGCAGTGGTCGATGACTACTCGCAGTTTTGGATAGCGTTTCAAGATTGTCAGGAAATTGGCCAAATGGCGCGGAAACCCTAAGGCGTCGAAGGTCAGGTCCAGATAGGCCAAGGCCGCATAGCCCCATTGCACATCGGCGCGCAGCATCCAAGTGTCGTCGGGGATGTCTTGGATCATCGGGCGCACGCCCTTGAACTTCGGGTGGGATTTGAGCCGTTCCAGCACCTTTGCATCACTGGGCTTTTCAAAATCCACCCAACCCACCACCCCTTTGATAAAGTCAGTCGCATCGGCTAAACCCAGCATATATTCCGTCTCAGCCACGGTGGCGGCCGCTTGCACCAGAACCGTCCCGTCAATCTGGTGGCGCACCAAGGTGGCGTTTAGGTCTGACGGGCGATAGACCAGATCCAGCACGGGGTCGCCCTTGGGCATCCAGTCATAATCACCCCGCGCGGGGTTCCAGAAATGTTGGTGACTGTCGATTTTCATAACACGGCTCCGGTTGGGGCATCAGGGCGCATCAGGCCTTGGGTTTTCAGATCGTCCCACAGCGCGGGCGGGATGACGGCACTTGCGGCGCGCAGATTGGCGTCAACCTCGCCAACGCCCTGCCCGCCGGGGATGATCGAGACGACCGCCGGATGCTGAAGCGGAAACTGAAAGGCCGCGTCGACCAGACGCACCTTATGCGCCGCGCAGACCGCTTCAATCTTGGTCACCTTGGCCAAAACCCATTCGGGGGCGGGGTTGTAGTCGTAAAACGCCCCGGGCCGTGCGCCTGTGGCCAAAACGCCGGAATTATAGGGCCCGCCGATCACAATCCCCACGCCGCGTGCAAGGCAAAGCGGCAGGAAACTGTCCAACGCCTCTTGCTCTAGCAAGGTGTAGCGGCCCGCCAGAAGGAAGATGTCAAAATCGCCCCGTTCGACCAGCCATTGGGCCGGTTGCCATTCGTTGATCCCCGCACCAAAGCCACGGATCACACCTTGGTCGCGCAGCGCCACTAGGGCCTTATAGCCGCTGGCCATGAATTCGTCCAAACGGGCCTGCATCGCCTCGGCCGAGCCATGGGTGAAGATATCCAGATCATGGGCGTAGATCAGGTCGATCCGGTCCAGCCCCGTGCGTTCCAGCGTAAATTCGACCGAGCGCATGACGCCGTCATAGGAATAGTCAAAAATCTCTTTGCGGTTGGGCACATCGAACCACTTGCCGATCCCATCGCGCACCTCGCCTGCGCGCGTGGGGCGCAACAACCGCCCGACCTTGGATGAGACAATAAATCCCGACTTTCCCGCCAAGGCGCGGTTTAAGCGCGTTTCGGACTGCCCCAGCCCATACAGGGGGGCTGTGTCAAAATACCGCACCCCACCGTCCCACGCGCGGGTCATGGTTGCATGCGCCTCATCACCCGAAACAGGTCGGTATAGCCCCCAGACTGGCGCTGTGCCAAAGCCCAGTTCGGTAAACTGCAAGGCGCCCTTGCCCAAACGATCCCAAACCCGTGTCTTCAATTGCAACTCCCCCTGCGGCGTGGCTATCATGCTAGTACGTATCTGCACGCTTGTGCAGTCTTTTGCGTCACATCGGGGGGAAAGATGGGAAATTTTGCGACAGTGTTTGGCCAGACCAAGCCGGTGATTGGCATGGTCCATCTGGGGGCCTTGCCGGGTAGCCCATTGTATGACGAAAAGGCGGGGATTGCGGGGTTGTTAAGCGGTGCGCGGACTGAACTGCGCGCGCTGCAAGCGGCGGGGTTTGATGCCGTGATGTTTGGCAATGAAAACGACCGGCCTTATGAGTTTTCGGTCGATACAGCCTCCACCGCAACGATGGCTGCGGTGATCGGTGCGCTGCGCTCGGAAATCACCGTGCCTTTTGGTGTCAACGTGCTGTGGGACCCCATGGCCACCGTCGCCCTTGCCGCCGCCACCGGCGCGCATTTCGTGCGCGAGATTTTCACCGGCACCTATGCCAGTGACATGGGCCCTTGGACGCCCAATGCGGGCGCTGCCATGCGCTACCGCAATCGTCTGGGCCGGGCCGATCTGGCGATGCTGTACAATGTCAGCGCCGAGTTTGCTGACAGTCTGGACCGCAGGTCCTTGGCCGACAGGGCGCGCTCGGCTGTCTTCTCCTCGATCCCCGATGCGGTGCTGGTGTCAGGTGCGATCACCGGCGAGGCGGCGGCGATGAGCGATCTGGAGGCCGTCAAGCGCGTGCTGCCCGACACGCCCGTGCTGGCTAATACGGGCGTCAAACATGCCACCATCGCGGACGTGCTGCGCGCCGCTGATGGCTGCGTGGTAGGATCGGCGCTGAAATATGATGGCCACACGTGGAACGCCATCGACCCTGACCGTGCCTTGGACTTTATGGCCAAGGCCCGTGCCGCACGAGGTGGCAAATGACTGCTGGTTTGCGCGCCGATTTAAAGACCCTGATGGCCATTCCGGGCCTGTCTGGCCATGAAGAACGTGTGGCGGCTTGGCTGCGCGGCCAGCTGAACGCCTTGGGCCTGCCCAACCGCACCGACCGTTTGGGCAATCTGATCGCCACGATTGCGGGTGATCCGGCCAAGCCTTCGGTGATGATCTTCACCCACATGGATCAGTTGGGCTTTTTTGTCCGCAAGATCGAAGCGGATGGCTTGATCAGGGTCGAACGCATGGGCGGCGTCAGCGAACGCGCTATGGCCGCGCAGGAGGTGACCCTGTGCGGCACCCAAGGTGACATTGCGGGCATCATCATGAACAAGG
>CAMAQR010000175.1 GCA_945860375.1 Pseudorhodobacter antarcticus | reverse complement strand
TTCGATGACGTGAGCAACGTGAAGCGCATTAGTTGTATTGTGATAGTCTCCCGATAGCACGATGTTCGAGATGCTTGGGTTCGCCCGCAGCATCTCTAGGATCACGTTAGTGTCGCGTTTTGCGCCAGTGTCGCCATCTGCGTGGGGCGCGCTGCCGTTATACAAGATAGAATTTCTGTCGAGCGAAATCCTCTCATCTGCCCTAACAGGGCAGCCGGCCCAGATGGCTAACACTAGGGGAATTGCAACAAGGCTATTAATTTGCATGAATGATCCCCGCAGTCACAAGTTCAGCACGAGTTGGCCTCAGCATTTCACGAGGCGGTATTCCAAGAGTTTTCAAGACGAACTCTTCTGATACGCCCTGATTGAGCATGTATCTTGTTGTTTTGATACTGCTCGTTATCGAATCATCGTATCCTATTTCTCTGAAAGGAAGCGATTCACCATGTTCTTCCTTCCATTGCAAAGTTAACTCCCTAACATCGATTGCCGTGACTGAAGTTCGGTGAAACCCAATCTGGCCGCCGACAGAGATTGTTCTGGGACGTCCAGCAAGAAAGATCAGTGGGCAGGCACTTTCGCAATGACCTCGCACTTCTGTCGCGAGCCCGAATTCCAGAATTGTCGCAGCCATTTCGAGAGCTGAAGCCTCGTTTCCGCCCCAACTCTCTAGTATCACAACTTTAAGGTTTAGATCTTCCATTACATAAAGACCTAGCTCCTCGGCATCTTTATCGATAATGCCCGTCTCACTGTCACCTGGATATGGGATGTTGGAGTTAAAGAATAGGCTATCGCCATCAATCCAAAAGCGCGATCCATCAGCATGAGCGACTTGGAGCATTGCGATCAAGACTGCCGGGTATAGAAAACAGAAATTTACCACGTCACGCATCTCCAAGCCGTCACTATTTCTGGTTCCGCCCAGAACTTCACGCAATCTGTCTTTAGCTACGTTACGCTCACGGCCCATTCTGGGGCATCCCTCAAAGCGCGGCGCGCAAAGCGCGTGGCGGTTCGTTGCTTTGATCGTTGTGCGATTACGCCCAGGGCAACAATGCGAGCGTCACCAAGTGCGGCGCCTTTGGATCCAAAACTATGGTAGGCCGACAGAATTCGCTGCGCCAAATCTTCTACAGCGGACCGTTGAGCACTCGAAAGCGCGCTGAGGTCGCCTGCGAGCAGTGCGTCCCCATTGCTGTCCCAGGCAAAGCTGTCGAACAGTGAAACATCGAGGGTTTGCCTCTCACCTCTCAGCCAGTTCAGGGTGCGCTTGATCAGGTTTTTTTGCGGCATGGCACCAGGATCGGGAGCGATCATCCGGCTTTCTCTCAGGCCGGAACTGGAGCGTGCGGCAGGTTGCCTGCTAGCCGCAACCTGGAGCCGGGCGAGAGCTTCGCTACTGGGGCGGTTTACTGAACGTATCAATGGAGAAACGTGCGCGTCGTATTGTGGGGTGGGTGCACTCGCGGGCATGCATTCTGAAATTGAATGGCCCGTCGACAGGCTTGCCATCAGCGGAACTTTCCTCATTCGAGAAAACCCTTCTGTCGCTTCACCGGCATCGTCGACCAGAACCAGGCTGGTCATGTGAGTGCAGAGGTTGTGCGCGCGCGCAAATGCCTCAGCCTGTTCCGTCGGCAGAAGGGGAAGTGCCAGAGCGGCGGCAAATCGACCGATTGCGTCGCCCTCCGTGCCAGCTTCATGGTTTCGAACAGACCAATCGGCCCGTAGATGCACCCCACCCCGAAGCGCGGTTACACTCTTTGGGCCGGCTTCAGTTGTTTCCCCCTGAACCGGCGCACCAACCTGGCGCAAAGAGGTGAATGCCGAACGCAGAGCCGAAGCAACGTCGCGCCCGGGTGCATACAGCACCTGGCCACCCGTAAGTGCACATAGATGGCCGATATTCGCGTCGAGGCTCTGTGGTCCAGCGAGAATTGCCGAGATACGCGGTCCTTCGCCCTTCAGTTCCTCCACCATATGCGCCCATGTCTGGCCGTCGGTCAGCACCAGAATGTCCCGTGCGCCCTTGGCTAGTGCGGCATGAATGGCGTCAGCAAGTTCCGTTCCGCCATTTGGACCATCAAGCTTTTCGACCAGCTTTGCGCAGGCCGGTCCGCGCGCCGCACCGAGTAGTTGGCAGTCGCTATCAAACTGCCAAAGCGTGATGCGGTCCGTTACGCGCATCAAGGCAAGCTCTGCGACCAAGCCGTCCCGCATTGCCTGCCAGACAGAGGCTGTCCCGTCCCGAACAGGGCTGCCGGTGGAGCCTGACCGGTCTACGATCACGTGCAGGTCAAGCGCGACTTCCCCCGATCCTACTGGTGCAAGAGTAAGGATTACATTACTACCGTCCGCCGCCTTTCCGCTGAGTTGGCCGAAAGTTCCGCCTTCGATCCGCAGTTCGACAGCGCGATCCAGCTGGAATTCCAGCCTTTCATCCGGAGCCAGTGTCTGACCGTTCAACATTGCGCGACCTGCATCAACAGTGACCGATAGGCCGGCAACATACCGGACATCGGCGGTGACGAGATCGTCTGAGGGGAGTAACGGGGAAGTTCCGTAGAGTTGCCCCGCGGTCATTGGCAAACGCAGGAAAGGTACCCCTCCGACATCTGCCAGCGGCACAGTCTGCTCCAGCTCCACCAAAGCCTCGGCCCCTGGCGGCAACGCTCCGACCGACAGGATGTGAATGCCGCGAAGAGCTTCCTCATGCAGGACGCTCAACCTGCCCTCATCCAGCGCAGCCTCATATGTTTGGCGCGCCTCGGTCCGCTCCTTTGCCACGCCGATCATGCGCCGCCCGTCAATGGTGGCGGCCAGTCCGGTCACCACAGCGTCGAACCCGACCGGGAAGGTCATGACCGCCTCGATGGGGTGTTCTTCGGTGTTGCGGAAGCTGCGGGTGGTCCGCACAAAGGCCAGCCCTGAAACCACACGGACTGAAATTTGCGTCGCCACCAGCGGCACGGGCGCTGGCTCTCCATCGCAAAAGGTTGTCAACCCGTCGTAGAGCGTTTCCAAGCGATGGCCGAGCGCAGTAGCCTGCATAGGTTCTATCCTTTGTTCGTATATGCCCCAAGCGCCGC
>CAMAQR010000174.1 GCA_945860375.1 Pseudorhodobacter antarcticus | reverse complement strand
TCCGTGGAACGACCTTGAAATCCTTGAGGCCTATCTTGCCGCCGGTGATGTGGCGGCGGTCATCATGGAACCGGCGATGTGCAACCAAGGCTCCATCAAACCCGGCGCGGGCTATCTTGAGGGCGTGCGCGCCGCCTGCACCAAATTTGGCACGATCCTGATCTTTGACGAAGTCATCACCGGCTTTCGGCTGGCACCGGGCGGTGCCCAAGAGGTGTTTGGCGTGATGCCAGACCTGTCCACCTTCGGCAAAGCCATCGCCAACGGCTTTCCCGTGGCAGCGATCGCGGGCCGTGCGGATCTTATGGATATGTTTGTGACGGGGGGTGTTGTCCATGGTGGCACCTACAACGCCCAACCGGTCGCCATGGCGGCCACGGTTGCAACGCTTAAATCCCTGACCCCAGCGGTCTTTTCCAAGATCGGCCATGCGGGCGCAGCCCTCGCCGATGGTTTTCGCGAGGTCTTTGCCTCAGCGGGCGTCACGGCGCAGGTCGTTGGCTTTCCACAGGTCTTCCACATCGCTCTTGGGCTCAGCGCGCCAGCCCGCAATTACCGCGACCTCGCAGCGATGAACCGACCGGCGTACGTTGCGCTGACCACAGCCCTTCTGCGGCGCGGTGTGCGCGCGCTAGAGCGTGGCGCGTGGTTCCTATCAAGCGAGCATGACGCGGGCGTGGTGCAAGAGACGTTGCAAGCCATGGCCGATGCTGTGCGCGAGCTTAAGGCCGCGGGCACACTTTAGCCCGCGGCTCGGCCTTGTTAGCCTGCAGTGTGCCAAACCTTTTCCTTGGCGGTCATCGCCAAGGAGCTTTGGGTCGTGTGTGTTTGCAGGGTGGCCCCCGCCATTTCAGGCCACAGAGCTTGACCTAAAAAACATGTTATTATATTAATATATTAAATCAGTGTCGGGGGCAGTCTTGGGCAGATGTGTAATTCTAGGCGGGCTTTTCCACGAAACCCATACATTCCTCACTCAACCCACCCGCATCGCGGATTTCAAGGCTATGGCCCTGAACATTGGCCAAGCGGTGATTGACAACAATCTGGGCAACGGCTCGCCAACCGACGGGTTCCTTAGCACCGCGATCGACCTTGGCTGGACAATCCTTCCAACCATCCAGATGGCGGCCATGCCGGGCGGGACGGTGCAGGCTGAAGCTTTCGAAATGTTTCGCCAGACCTTCTTGCCGGCCTTAGAGGCGCGGCTTGACGACCTTGACGGGATCTTTTTGGTGCTGCACGGCGCGATGGTCAGCGAAGACAGCGACGACCCCGAAGGCGACTTGCTATGTGACATCCGCAGGCTGCTGCTGAAACGCCACGTTGATATTCCGGTCGTAGCCGTCATCGATTTGCACGCCAATGTCTCGCAAGCCATGATCGACAATTCAAGCGCCCTCATCGCCTATCGCGAGAACCCCCACAACGACGCCCGCGAGACAGCCGTCCGCGCCACCCGCCTTCTGGACGCCCTTATGGACGATCCAGCCGTGACGCAGGTCCATTTGCCCACACCCTATGTGCTGCCACCAACCGGTGTGGGCAGCGCTGATGATCCGATGAAGGCGGTGCTGGCGGCAGCACGCGCCATCGAAGCCCGCGATCCTGACATTCTTAACATCAACGTCATGGCGGGTTATGCCTATGCCGATGTGGCCGACTGCGGCTTTAGTCTCAGCGCCGCCACACGCGGCGATCCAGTGCGGGCCAAGGCCTATCTGGAAGACTTGCTTGGGGTCCTTACGGCCAATATCGCCAAGGGCTATCCGCGCGACGCGCCTCTGGGGGATGTGCTGGCCAAGATCGACGCCCTTCCCCCCGGCACGGGGCCCGTGCTGTTGGTCGAACCTGCCGACAATATCGGCGGCGGAACGCCGGGCGATGCGACGGACCTGTTGGGGCCGCTGCTGCACACCGGTCGGTGCGGTATTGTCGCGGCCATTGCCGATCCTGATGCGGTGGCGCAGTGCGTCGCCGCAGGTCTCGGTGCGCGCGTGACACTGAACATCGGCGGCAAGACTGATGCGCATCACGGGGCACCGCTGGCATTCACAGGACGGGTGCGCAATCTCACCGACGGGCGCTTTGCGCTTGAGAACAAAACGTCTCACCTCGCCTCAATGCTGGGCAGTCATGCTGAAATGGGCCCCTGCGCCGTGGTCGAGAATGCGCAGGCGGTGATCTTGCTCTCAAGCCGCAAGATGCCGCCGATGGATATGGGCCAGATGCATTCGCAAGGCATACGCCCCGAGGAGGCCGCCTATGTCGTGGTCAAGGCCGCCGTGTCGCACCGCGATGCCTATGGGCCCTTTGCCCGCGCCAGTTTCAACGTCGACAGCGCGGGGCTTTGCACAAGCACCCTGACCCGCTTGCCCTATGCCAAGCTTGTGGACAAAGTCATTGCGTGGCCGTGACGGCCGCCCTGCGGCGGTGCTAGATCTTGTTGGCCGCGTTCAGATCGGCGTCAAGCTTGGCCTTATAGGCTGCGAGGGCCTCGCTATCGGGCTTGGCGCTTGCGCCGTAGAATACAAAGCCCAACGCCCGACGCGACCGTGTGGCCGAGCGGTTGTGGCTGGCCCAATGCACCGTCTTGCAGTGATGCATCAACAACATCCCCGCCCCACCCGGCATGCTGACGGTATTGGCCACATCCTCCTTGGTGCCATAATCTGTGATCCCCTGCGAGAACCCAAGAATTTCCGACCGGCCATGCGGTCGCCAGCCCGCGCCCAGATGCGACCCTGCAACATATTGCAGGCACCCATTTTCCGCGTCGACTGGTTCAAGCGCCAGCCACCCCGTCACGGCCTGTGGCGGCGTGATCTTGAAATAATAGCCGTCTTGATGCGGCGGCGTTTGCTTGCCGATCCCCGGCGGCTTGTTGAAATATTCCATGTTCTGCGCAATGGCGCGCTCTCCCAGAGCACTCTCGGCCAAGTCATGGATGGCGCCGCCCTTCAGCAAATCGCTGAAATAGGCATCGTAGCGATCCAGAAACATCATCTGCTTGACGGTCGCGCGGTTCGACTTGTCTTCGTAGTAGACATCGGTCGGCGCCATCAGCGGCACGCAATCTTGCAAATAGCGGTCGATCTCGCGGT
>CAMAQR010000173.1 GCA_945860375.1 Pseudorhodobacter antarcticus | reverse complement strand
GGCGCGCCGGGCTGGCGGGCGATTGCCTCGCCGATGAAGCGCTCGGCCACGGGGTCACGGTCAGGCATTTGGCGTTCGACCTGCGAGAGCTTGTCGAGCAGTCCTACGATGGCTTGGCGGTCGTTGGTGTCCATGTTCACTCCTCTCTTGATATGCACGTGCAACGGTCGGCCTATATGTCTCAGCCTTTGCGGTGACACGTTGAAAGATAGGCAGGCAATTGTCAGGCGAGAGTATCCCACTTTGCGAGCCCCGACCGATCACGCGAAGTTTTCTACTGTGTCGGGTTTTGGCCCTCTCGGGCTTTGGTCAGCCGGCCCCGATCCTATGGACCAGCAGCTTGTCGATGCGCCGTCCGTCGAGGTCGATGACCTCGATCCGCCAACCGGACACTTCGACATGTTCTCCAAGTTTTGGCAGGCTGCCCATCTTCTCTATCACCAGCCCGGCGATGGTCTCGTAGTCGCGATCCCCCTCCAGCGTGATACCGATGTGGTCGGCGAACTCATCCGCCGGCATCCAACCGGCGACTAGCAGGCTGCCGTCTTCGCGCATCGCGATCTTAGTCTCGGCTTCCTCCCCCTCGACAAAATCGCCGGCGATGGCCTGAAGCACGTCCATTGGGGTTATGATCCCCTCGAAATGGCCGTATTCGTCATAGACGAGAACCATATGCGCGGGTGACTTGCGCAAGGTTTCCAGCATGTCCAGCGCGCTCATCCCGTCGCGCACCACCGGAGTCTCGATCAGCAGGCCCCGCAGATCATGCGGTACGCCTGCCTTGCCTACATCCAGAAAATCACGAGATTTCAGCACGCCGATGATGTTGTCGGCAGAGCCCTCGCGCACCAACAGGCGGGAATGTCCGGTGTCGCGAAAGCGGCGGATGATCAAGGCAGGGCTGTCGGTCGCCTCGACCGTCTCAACCTCGTGGCGCGGGACCATCAAGCCCTTGGCCGTGCGGTCGGCAATGCGCATGACACCTGCGATCATTTCGGTTTCGGCCTTTTCCATCACACCAGAGGAGTGCGCTTCGGACAGAACCATCTTCACCTCCTCATCGGTCATGTTGCGCTCCACGTCACCCGATTGGCCTAGGAGCGTCAGCACGATCTTGCCAGACCCGTTCAGCACCCAGACGATCGGGGCCGCCACGATGGCGATCAGGTTCAAGAGAGGGGCGATCCGCACTGCGGCGGCTTCGGGCGCGCGTAAGGCGATCTGCTTGGGCACCAGTTCGCCAAAGATCAGCGACAGATAGGTGATGGCCACGACCACGCCGCCGACGCCAAGTGTTTGCGCCAGCGCAGGGCTCGTGCCCAGTTCGGTCAAGGCGCCGGCGAGACGCACACCCAGCGTCGCCCCCGAGAACGCCCCTGACAGGACGCCGACCAGCGTGATGCCGATCTGGACGCTGGAGAGGAACCGCCCTGGGTCCGCCGCCAGCCGCATGGCGGTTACGGCCCCCCTGCTGCCATTGTCGGCCATCACCTTGAGCCGCGCGGTGCGGGATGAGACCACGGCCAGTTCTGACATGGCGAGAACGCCGTTCACGAGGGTCAGGGTAAAGACGAGAAGGATTTCGAGCCACATGGCAGTGTATTCCGTTTGAATGGAGGTCACCCGGCTGCATCAGCCGAAGGCGTTGACAAGGAGGAAGATCGCGGACTTGACCAGTGCATAGACGACGCCCGCCACGACGAAGAGAGAAACAAAACCGGTCACTGTTCCGATCAGGACCCAGAGGCCATCGCGCTCCAGCACTCCAAGGGCGATCAAGGTGATGGCGAGGGCCGGAAGCATGTTACCAAAGGGGATTGGCAAGGCGAGGATAGCGGCCAGAATCAAGCAAAAAGCCCCAAGCCCGCGCTCCGCCCTGTGGTTGACCAGCAAGGACCATCTGGGTCGTAATAGGCGCTCTGCCCGGGCCAACCACGGTGCGGCCGTGTGCACCAGCAAGGCGAAGCGGTCACGCGGCACGGATCTCTGACCGATGAACCGCGGCAGCCATGGCAGGCGGCCCAGCATCATTTGGAATGACAAGTAAAGCAGGGGCAAGCCCAGGACCCCCGACATGCCCGGCGGTGCCGGAAGCACATTCGGCACCGCAAAAAGCAGGATCAGCCCGGCGCGACCTCGCCCGCCCAGCAAGGTGATCAGGTCATTAATCGCGACCGCATCCCGGACCGGGTCAGCGGCGATATCAGTCAGTATCTGGGAAAGTGTCTTGTTGGGGGCGCGCGCAGGCGCGCTGCTTCGTCGGTCGCTGACTACGGTACTGTCACCCTCTCCGGCAGGGGAGGGTTCAGTTTCGGCGCTGTCCGGCGCTCCGAAGGAAGAGTGTTGATTGGGGTTCATGGCACAAGTAATTACTTAAGAGCGTAAACGTATCGTGTCAGATGGCCTTTGGTAAGGGTATTAGTGCGTAATTGCAGATTAATCGGCGGAATTCCGTCTGTATAGATCTCCTCGGCGAACAACTCAATCATCCACGGAATGCTCTGAACGCGGATTGCGTGGCGTCCCAGAGATCGAATATCGGCTTCAGGAAATGCTCTTTCACCACGAATGGCACTGCTGGTACCCAATGCGACGTCGACGCGAGTGTCTCGTGTCCGCGTTTTTCTGCCGCCGCGTTGCTGCACTGGCGTCAGTCCGCTCGCCGCCCTAAATCGACCACCCTTTGACAGACCCACGGGCTCGCATCAGATTGTGGTATCAAATGCGCTTCCGAAAACGGCATTCGCCGGAAATCGCAAGCCATTGACAATGATACGTTTTGTTTAAGCGGCTTTCCGGAGCAGTGGGGCGCTCGGTTAGAGACAAATGGTGTTCAGAGACTGATTTTGAGCCCGTTGTCAGTCTCTGTAGGGCGGCCGCCAAAGCTAAACCCCCTTGAAGCCAAAACAAAAAGAGGCCCAGATAGGGCCCACGTGCGGTTTCGGTAAGTGATTTTGGCGGACCGCCTAACCGTTTCAACGGTTGGGAGATGGCCTAACAAAACTGTGATGGCAAAGAACGCGTCGCCTTATCAACTGTTGGCACACCTGAAGTGTCGGATAGAGTGGCCCCATCGGGCGCTCCAGTTTACATGTTGGTCCGTACCGG
>CAMAQR010000172.1 GCA_945860375.1 Pseudorhodobacter antarcticus | reverse complement strand
CCTTCCAGCATACGGGCAAACCAATACAACGCGGCATCAGGATCGGAACCGCGCACAGATTTATGCAGCGCCGAGATAAGGTTGTAATGCTCATCCCCCGATTTGTCATATTTGCTGGCCCTGCGCATAAGGCGGGTAGACAGTTGCTCGGCCGTCAGCGTCTGGGTCAGCGCCCAAGCGGCAACCTGTTCGATCAGGTTCAACAAGGTTCGGCCATCGCCATCGGCCATCTCTATTAGGGCCTCACGCGCGAATCCGTCCAGTGGCAAGGCGCGGCCAAGGTCTTGTTCGGCGCGTTGGGCCAAACGTTCCAGATCGGTGGGCGACAGGCGTTCCAGCACAATGACTTGCGCGCGCGACAAAAGCGCAGCGTTCAGTTCGAAACTGGGGTTTTCGGTGGTGGCCCCGACCAGAAGGATCGTGCCATCCTCCATATAGGGCAGAAAGCCGTCTTGCTGTGCTTTGTTAAAGCGGTGGATTTCGTCAACGAACAAAAGCGTGCCTTGGCCGTTCTGGCGGCGGATCTTGGCCGTTTCAAACACTTTGCGCAGGTCTGGCACACCGGTGAAAATCGCCGAGATTTGCACAAAGGCCAGATCAGTTTGCTGCGCCAAAAGCCGTGCGATGGTGGTCTTGCCCACACCGGGCGGCCCCCACAGGATCAGCGACGACAAGGAATGCGCCCCGATCATTGACCCCAGCGGGCCTTGGGGCGATAGGACATGGGATTGGCCGATCACCTCGGCCAAAGTCTGCGGGCGCAAACGGTCGGCCAGCGGGCGAGGCGCTGTTGAATGGGATTGCGGCGTATCGAATAGGTCTGACATCGCCATAGGTTACGCCGGAAGCCACCATAAGCAAAGGGCCCACACCATGGGTGCGGGCCCTTCAAATCGCGCTCAGCGCAGATCAGCTTTCGTAGTTATCTTCAGCCGCAACGCGCGCCTTGTCAGCGGCCCCTTTGGCCGATGGATCGCGGTCAACGAATTCGATGATCGCCATCGGTGCCATGTCGCCATAGCGGAAGCCCGCTTTCAGCACGCGCACATAGCCGCCCTGACGCTCTTTGTAGCGCGGGCCCAGAATTTCAAACAGACGTGCCACATACTGCTCTTGCTTCAACTGCGACGAGGCCTGACGGCGCGCGTGCAAATCGCCGCGCTTGGCCAAGGTGACCAGCTTTTCGATGATAGGGCGCAGTTCTTTGGCCTTGGGCAGGGTGGTTTTGATCTGCTCATGTTCGATGAGCGAGCCGCACAGGTTGGCAAACATCGCTTTGCGGTGTTCGTGGGTGCGGTTTAGGCGGCGATAGCCAGAGCCGTGGTTCATGATGTTCTCCTAGAACGTGTTTTGCTTTGTCTGGCGAGGCCTACGTGCGGCCCTGCTCTCCTTGGGGTCTTACGACCCAGATCTTCCCCGAAGGATCGGGCATTTTTTGGCGGGGTGCGCGACGACGCGCACCCCTTTGGTCTTAGAACTGATCTTCGAAGCGCTTGGCCAGATCTTCGATATTCTCTGGCGGCCAATCTTCGACTTCCATGCCCAGATGCAGGCCCATGCCCGACAGCACTTCCTTGATTTCGTTCAAAGATTTGCGGCCAAAGTTCGGCGTGCGCAGCATTTCGGCTTCGGTTTTCTGGATCAAATCGCCAATGTAGACGATGTTGTCGTTCTTCAAGCAGTTGGCCGAACGGACCGACAGTTCCAGTTCGTCGACTTTCTTGAGCAACAGCGGGTTGAATTCCAGACCCGCATCTTCGATGCCCTTGTTCGACGATTCTGGCTCTTCGAAATTCACAAAGACGGCCAGTTGGTCTTGCAAGATCCGCGCGGCATAGGCCACCGCGTCATCAGGGCTTAAAGAGCCGTCGGTTTCCACCTTCAGCGTCAGTTTGTCGTAATCCAGCACCTGACCTTCGCGGGTCGGCGTGACTTCGTAAGACACTTTCTTGACCGGCGAAAAGATCGCATCGATCGGAATAAGGCCAATCGGCGCATCGTCGGGGCGGTTCTTATCGGCCGAGACATAGCCCTTGCCGTTATTCACGGTCAGTTCCATGTAGACATCTGCACCGTCATCTAGGTGACAAACGATGTGTTCGCGGTTCAAAATCTCGATGCCCGAGGATTCCGAAATGTCGCCAGCGGTCACAACGCCTGGGCCCTTGGCAGAGATCGACAGGCGCTTTGGCCCTTCGACATCCATCTTAAGACGCACGCCCTTGAGGTTCAAAACGATGTCGGTGACATCTTCGCGCACGCCAGCCACGCTGGAAAATTCGTGCAGGACATTGTCGATCTGAACCGAGGTGATGGCAGCCCCTTGCAGCGACCCCAGCAGCACACGGCGCAGCGCGTTGCCCAGCGTAAGGCCAAAGCCACGCTCCAGCGGTTCGGCGACCAAGGTCGCAGTGCGTTGCGGGTCCGCCCCGGCTTTGACAGCCAGTTGTTGCGGTTTAATCAGTTCCAGCCAGTTCTTGTGGATCATGCTATAGCCTCCATACTTGCCCGCTGCCTATGGTCCGAATGACAGCAGACGCCCGAGGATCTTCATTCAAGTTCAAACAAAGACATCGGGCCGCGCGAAAGCACGGCCCGACGACATAGAAAAACGATCAGACGCGACGGCGCTTGGGCGGACGGCAGCCGTTGTGTGCAAGCGGAGTCACATCGCGGATCGAAGTGATGTTGAAGCCAACGGCGGCCAAGGCGCGCAGCGCTGATTCACGACCTGAACCGGGGCCTTGCACTTCGACTTCCAGCGTTTTCACGCCATGCTCTTGTGCCTTCTTACCGGCATCTTCTGCAGCCATCTGTGCGGCATAGGGGGTCGATTTGCGCGACCCTTTGAAACCCATCGTACCCGCAGACGACCACGAGATCGCGTTGCCTTGTACGTCAGAGATCAGGATTTTGGTGTTGTTGAAAGAAGAGTTCACATGCGCCACGCCAGCGGCGATGTTCTTGCGCTCTTTTTTCTTCGTGCGGGCAGCCGACTTGCTGGTATCACGTGCCATTTATCTGTGCCCCTCTTATTTCTTCTTGCCGGCGATCGGCTTGGCCGGGCCCTTGCGGGTGCGCGCATTGGTATGCGTGCGCTGGCCACGAACCGGCAGACCTTTGCG
>CAMAQR010000171.1 GCA_945860375.1 Pseudorhodobacter antarcticus | reverse complement strand
TTCACCGGGCCCATCAGTTTGGTGATGTCCCAGGACCACACCTCATTTGGCCCTTCGGCCAGAAGCTCGGGCTTTTGATAGACCGGGTGGCGACGCAGCCTGCGGCGTTCCGCAACCTCGCCATGGGCGGCAAGGATGCGATACATCGTTCGGATCGAGCACAGATAGACGCCTTCATCGAGCAAGGTGGCATAGACCTCGGCCGGGGTTTGATCCGCGAAGCGAGGGGTGCGCAGGTGGGCAAGCACCTGAACTCGTTCCCTCTCTGGCAAGGCCCGCACTGAGGGTGGCCGCTGTTTCACCACGCACTGCGGGTTCACCAGGGCGCGTCGATGCCGGTGCACGGAGGCCCGCGATACCTCCAAGGCTGCGCAGACCGCCGTCGTCAGGCCGCGGCCCGGCGACAAAGCCACGACGGCGGCCATCATGATTTGCCGTTGCTGCCGGACGCCTGCTCCATCTCGTCCAGCAGGGCTGCCACTAATGGGATGGTCCGCCCCGCACCCAAATGTATGCTCTCGTGGCATCGCTAAGCAAAAGGAGAGAAAGGATGCGAACCAAACCCCTGCCCGAAGCCTTCGCTTACGGGATCGACATCGGCAAAAGCGTCTTTCACGTCGTGGCCGTCGACCGTGAAGGTGCTGTGATCCAGCGTGCCAAATTTGCGCGGGATGCCTTGCACTCCTTCTTCGATTTGGCCCCAAAAGCGTTGATCGGCATGGAGGCTTGCCCCGGATCGCAATGGTTAGCCAGGAAATTGATCGGAATAGGGCATGACGCCCGGATCATTCCGGCGCGATTTGTGAAGCCCTATGTGAAGTCGAACAAGACCGACACGGTCGATGCCGCGGCGATTGCAGAGGCCGTGACGAGGCCGACCATGCGATTTGTCGAAGCGCGAACCGCGGAGCAGGTTGACCTGTAGGCGCTCCACCGGATCCGGGACCGGCTTGTCGGAGAACGCACCGGGCTGATGAATCAGGCGCGGGCTTTTTGCATCGAATATGGGCTGGCCATGCGGGTCGGTGCCGGTGGCTTTCATGCTGACATTCGGCGGCACCTTGGTAATCTGGAAAACGATCTGACCCAGACCATGCGGGATTTGCTGAACGACCTGCTGGATGACCTTGCCTATATTGAGAAGCGGGTCAAAGCCTTGAGCGCCAGGATCGAAGCGATTGCGAATGAAGACGAGACGATCAGCAGGTTGCTCACCATTCCCGGGATTGGTGCCTTGACTGCAACGGCACTTGTGGCGGCGGCGGGCGACGGTCGCCAATTCCGCAAAGCGCGAGACATGGCGGCCTGGCTGGGCCTTGTGCCCGCAGAACATTCGACGGGAGGAAAGCAGACCCTGCTCGGAATCAGTAAGCGCGGAAACGGATATGTGCGCCGTCTGATCATCCATGGGGCGCGATCCTGCTTTCTGCACCTGAACCGCGAGAGTCATGCTCTGGGGCGCTGGTTGAGCGCGTTGGAAGCCCGAACCCACCGCAACAAAGCCGTCGTTGCCCTGGCCAACAAGCTGACACGCATCGTCTGGGCTATCCTGACACAACCCGGCACCGTCTATTTGCGGTCAAAAGGGGGAGCTGTCTGAGCTGATCCTTCACCGCAAAACCCATTGCAAGGGAAGTGATGACCAAACGGTTGATCGACCACGGGTAAACCACGCAAAAAAAACGGGATATGATCCCGTGCCACTAATCTGGAACCCGAGGGGCGGATCTCATCAAGGCCTTGTCGCCAAAAGCGGCTGACTGATCAGAGGCCGGATACATTTACGCAAGCCGGTGCGTCACTCACATAAACCTTGCAATAGCGGGGCGGACCATACATTTTTTTGGATGGCGATGATCGCCTCCGCCTGATCAAGGCGGCGGCGTAGGGCAGCATTCTCCCGATTGGCCTTGGCCAGTTCGGCTTGCAAAGGGTTCACCGCCGCCTTTTCGGGACCGCGCGCGTGGGGCTGAAGTGCACCCAGAGTGCCTGCCTCGCGCTGACCCCGCCAGTCGCTCAAGGCCGAGGAATACAGGCCCTCACGCCGCAGGATGGCTGAAATACCGCCCGTTTCAACGGCGCGATCGGTCTCCGCCAGGATCTGCAGCTTGTATTTTGCCGAGAAACTGCGCCGCTTCGGCACCGCAGTGAATTCGGCCGAAACAACTTTGGCCGCCGCCACAACACGGGCAGCAGATGTGGTCGTAGAAGGACCCTCAGGCCCGGCAGACAAGGCCGTGGGCAGACGTTCGGGCATTACCATCAGATCGTTCTCCTGCGCCCCCGAGTGTAAACTTCAGACGGTCGAATGTCTCACTCTTGTTGGCACGGAGGGGAGGACCGCCTTGGTACCCCTCGGTATTCCGCGCAGTTTCTCAAATTTTTTCCACGCTCGTCCGGTGCCTGTAGCCTTGCCCTAGCAACCGCCCCCACCTTAACCCCTCCCCTCTGGGGGGGGCGATCACGCTTCCGCCAGCACCTTGTAGACGCTGGCCCGCCCAATGCCGAGGCGGCGGGCGATCTCAGTGGCACCGACGCCGTCTTCGCGCAGTCGCTGGACGGCATTGCGATCGATTGACCGCTTGCGGCCTTTATACGCGCCCTTGGCCTTCGCAGCCTCAATCCCGGCGCGCTGACGTTCCTTGATGAAGGTCAGCTCCATCTCGGCCACCATCGACAGTGTCGTCAGGATGATGCGCCCCTCTGGGCGCGATGTGTCGATCTCCGGCTCCAGCACGCGCAGCGCCGCGCCCTTGCTCTCAAGCTCGTGCACCAGGTTCAGCACATCGCGCGTGCTGCGCCCAAGGCGATCGAGCTTGACGACGACCAGGGTGTCACCTGGCCGCAAGAAGTCCAGAATGGTCTGCAGTTCAGAGCGGCCAACGCGGCTGCGCCCCGAGACTGCCTCTTCGCGAACCACATCACAGCCAACGGCCCGCAAGCGAGATACTTGCAGATCCGTCGACTGCGACGGGGTCGACACGCGGGCATAGCCCTAGACCGACATGCTTTGTCTCCTTGATATCTAGACCTTAACACTCTGTGCGTCTACGAATGCGAAATCAATCCTAAAGAGACGCAAAGAGGTGCAGCAGGAGACGCCTGCTACGAGTGTACCCCAAAGAGACAGTCGTGATAGCCTGTCGCACTGGTGAGGTCTG
>CAMAQR010000170.1 GCA_945860375.1 Pseudorhodobacter antarcticus | reverse complement strand
CGGGTGCCCAACGGCGATATGAACTTGATGCCCCAGTTCCCGAAGTTCCGGAACCCTTTCAGATTCGGGAAAGCTACTATTGCGGCAGCCCAGTCATCCTCTTGAGCGTCGAATACCCATGGCGGCACCGTTGGCCGGAACTTCGGAGGTTAATTGACACTTACGCCTTCCGCGAAACTGACTTCGCCTTCATCGACGTTGCCTTCGGTCCAATAACCGATATCGCGCTGGCCGACGACTCCGTCTACGATCCGATAGACCTTGACATGCTTCCGCCGATCCGGGTGCGCTGCCTCACCGGTCAGGACGGCAAGTCCTTCGAATTCTTTCAGGAAGGAACCAAGTAGCGAGCCATCGAGCCCAGAGACGGTTCGACAGTAGTCGCGTTCCGTCCGCCAACGCGACTCCGGTCGAACCTTCTCTGGCACTGAACGCACGGTTAACGATTTCCAGCCCGAACCGATGCAGGCTTCCTTCAACTCCAAGGGGATGCCATGAGTTCAATCGCCAGTTTCAGACAGTTCATCCGTCATGGCGGTCACGCAAGCATCATCCTGAGTCTGCTTCCGGTCGAACCGTCGCTAGAACTGAAGCAGTCGTCGCCTGACCTGGCCAGCGTGGATGCCTTTGAGCAGCGTCTGCGTGATTTGGCCGAAAACTGGTCTGGCATGACAGCGGCCTTTGCGCGTGCGGGCATTTCCCGCCGTGACACTACGCATTGGAACGGCGAAGGGCCACCGAATACCCGCCGCACAGGTGGTTGCGACCCAGCTATGCCGGTCGCTGGAGCGATTTCTGCAAGCTTAGGTGCGCATTGCTCAGCCGATCCGCACCACGACCTTGCCGCGCGGGTTGGCACCAAGCCTTGCGAAGGCGGCACCATGATCGGCCAGCGCGAAAGTGCTGTCGATGCGCGGGCGGTGGTTCGCGGCAACGGCCGCTTCTGTGGCGCGGCTCAGGGCCGCGCCGTCCTGAAAGGAGGCAAGCCCGATCAGCCTCGCCCCCGCCCGCTCGGCCGCCTTGCGCGGCTTGCGGAAGACCAAGGGCAAAAGAAGCCGCATGAAGCCCGGAATCTTCATCCCCATAGAATCCATGTCGTCGGTGCCGGTCATGGCCTTAAGCGACACGATCCGCCCGCCACGCCTTATGACAAAGACACAATCGTCAAAGACCTTGCCGCCCAGACTGTCGAGCGCGATGTCGAAACGTTGGCCCAGATCACGAACCGAGCCCTTGCGATAGTCGGTATAGCCTGAAGCGCCAAGGCCGCGAACATAGGCCTCATCCGCACCTGAACCCGAACCATGGACCTGAAGACCGCGCGCCGCCGCCAGAGCAACCGTGGCTGCACCAACCGGCCCACCCGCGCCTTGGACAAGGATGCTTTCACCCGCTTTCGCCCCGGCACGGTCCAGAACCTTGTGCGCAACCAGCAGCCCCAGAGGTGCGGCAGCGGCTACTTCCATGCTCCAGCCCTCGGGGACCGGCGCAAGCCATGCTTCGGGAACCGCCATGACCTCGGCCAAGGTGCCGCAATGCACAAGTCCGGTATAGAACATCACGCGCTGGCCCTTCTTGAAGCGAGCGCCGTCGCTTTCCACCACCCCGGCGCCATCGACGCCAAGGACGAAGGGTGGCTTGACCGGTGACATCATCTTCATCTCGCCTGAAGCGATATGCAGATCGGCCGGGTTCAGTGCGGCGGCGGCCATACGCACCAGAACCTGACCTGCCGCAGGCCGCGGTGCGTGCCAGTCAGTCAGCACCATGTCTTTCACTGGGGTTTTCGAGACTGTCTGCAGTATCAGGGCTTTCATTCGCGTCTCGCTTTCGGGTGACGGGACAAGGTGATGGCAATGGCAAGCAGGGCCCCGGCCAACATGTCGGACAGCCAGTGGACCTGTCCGTTGATGCCCAGCACCACCGCCGCCCAGACCCAGAGCGTCCAGATCAAGGCCATGCGTCGGGTCACAGTCGCTTGGGCAAGGCTTGCCAGCGTAAGGGCCACGGCACCATTGGTGGCCGCATGGCCCGAAGGCCAGCCTTCGAACACATCGCCGCTGAACAGAACGAGCCGGATCGAGCGTTCGTAAAGATCGACAGGAAGGGTCGCTTCGGGGTGGACCCGGCCGGTTGCAGCCTTGATGAGGCTAGCAAGCGCCAGGGACAACAGAAAGGCCGCCCACAGGCGCGGGGCCATGGGGCGGGATGAAGGCCAAAGGCTGGCCACAAGTGGCACCAGAAACGGCACCACCATTCCCAAAAGCATCGGCGGCGCCGACCACAGGATCGAGGCCCAAAGCGGCATCAGGCCCTGGGCCAGTAGGTTTGTCGTAGCGTCCAGTCCCTGCAGGGCGACACCCAGAGACATCACCGGCATCAGGCACAGCGCAAAAGCGAGCGGCGGGATGCGCGCCTGGCGGATCAGCACAAGGCCACTGGCTAGGTCTTTGGTCAAGGCGGCTGGTTGGCGCATTCCGGGCCTGTCGGATTGACGGGCTTTCCATATGCAGTCTAATATCTCCTTCGACAACTAGTCATTGTATTGTGAGATAGTCATGAAAAGCGGACCTTTGACGCCCGACCCTGAAAATGGGTGCCCAGTGACCCATTGCTTGTCGCTGATCGGTGGCAAGTGGAAGCCGGTCATCCTGTTCTGCATTGCGGGGGGTGTGAACCGGTTCGGGGCGATGAGCCGGGCGATTCCTGTCGTGACCAAGCAGATGCTGACCCAACAGCTGCGCGAGTTGGAAACCGACGGGCTGATCCATCGCCAAATCTTTGCCGAGGTCCCGCCACGGGTGGAATACAGCCTGACCGAGCGGGGCCGATCGGTCCTGCCCGTTGTGCAAGCGATGCGGGATTGGGGTCTGCGCGATGCTGCAGTTTCCGCCGCAATTGGCATCATGCCGGATCAGCTTACGGGCGTTGTTTCCCACACTGGACACGCGGCGCAATAGGCCAGGCCTTAGCGAGTTGCAGACCAACGGGAGACCCAGAGAAGGTTCGACCGCAGTCGCGTTCCCTCCGCCAATACATATCTCCGTTCCTGTCTGCCGCCAGGCACAAACTGAGCCCCGCTTTTGATGGCGATTTGCGTTCTGGGTGTTAAGATGCGCCCATAGGGCAGCATGGGAGGTTGGGGTGATCACAAAGCAATTGGCGCATGTTTGCG
>CAMAQR010000169.1 GCA_945860375.1 Pseudorhodobacter antarcticus | reverse complement strand
GCCAGCGTCATCTGGTAGACGGCCCCCGACCCGTTCGTCGTGCGGTCGACGGTCAGGTCATGGATTACCACGATCTGGCCGTCTGCCGTTAGCACCGTGTCGATCTCGGCCGATTGGCCACCCAGACGGCGGGTGGCGGTCAGGGCCGCGGCGGTGTTTTCCGGCGCGCCAATGGAATGGCCGCGATGGCCGCACACCTTGACAAACCCGTTGGTCACATAATCCCAGTGCATTGAGTATCCTTTACAATTTTCCCATACCGGCGGCCATCACATCATCCCGCAGGACTCGTTCGGCCAGAAAGAACACGATCAGCATCGGCACCAGCAGGATGAAGGTTACGACGGCTGCCGTGGGAAACACCATGACCCGCCCGCCCAGATAGCCCCACAGGATGACGGGCAGGGTCTGTACGAAGGGCGAGCCGATGATGAAGGTTTTTTCAAACTCCTCGAACGAGGAAATGAAGGTCAAAAGCCCGCCCGCAACGAAACCGGGCCAGGCCAGCGGAATCAGGATGTGCCGCGCCACCGCCGCAGGCCCCGCACCCAGACTGCGGGCCGCGTTGATCAGGTCGTTGGGAATGGCCTCGATCGTGGCGGCCAGCACCCGGATCATGAAGGGCAGCGTGCCGACGGTCTGCACCAGGATCACGCCGGGGATCGAAAACGCAAGGTCGAGCCGGAAAAAAATCGTGCCGATGCCGACCGCGACGATGATACCCGGCACGATCAGCGGGGCAAGGATGAACAGCTCGACCGCGCGCTTCATCGCGAACGGGAGTTTCGCTAGCGCATAGGCGGTGGGCAGCGCCAGCAGCGCGGTCAGCGCGGTGACGGCAAGCCCGATGCCCATCGACAGCAGCAGCGCCTGCGCGATGTCACCGTTGCGTGCAGCCCATTCCCAGTGGTCCAGCGCATAGGACGGCGGTAGGATATCGGGCGCGAACCACCCGGTCGCGGGATCCATGAACGACCACAGCAGCGCCACGATCAGCGGCAGGCCAAGTGCGATCAGCAATGACGCGCCCAGACCAACCGTGATCCAGCGCCCGTCGGAGGGATGTAATCCGGACCGCGCTGTCATCGCACCTCTCCGCCGTAGGCGGTCCGCAAACTGCGGGTGGTGCGGTAGTAGGCCAGCAGCACCAGCACGGAAATCAGGCTAAGCATGGTACCCATGGCGGCGACGAGTCCCCAGTTGTTGCGCTCGAACGCGTTGACATACATATGCACCGACAGCGGCAGCGGATAGACTGGGCCCAGCAGGTTGGGCACCGCAAAGGCCCCCATCCCGCCGATGAACGTCAGCAGGAAGGCCGCCGTGATGCCGGGCAGGGCCAGCGGGATCTGGATGCGCCAGAATGCGGTCAGGGGGGTGGCTCCCAGCGTGCGGGCCGCAAGGATGATGTCCTTTTGAATGGCCCCCAGCGATCCGCCGATGATCAGCGTCATGAAGGGGACGGCCTTCCACGCTGTCGCGATGATCACCCCCACCGCCCAGTCGTCGCGCACGATCTTTGGCAGGTCGATGCCGATGGGCGTCAGCAGACGCGCGGCAAGCCCGCCCCGGTCAAACAGCGTCATCACGATGAAGGCCGCCACGATGCCGGGCACCACGAGGGGCACCTTGTAAAGCGCATTGAAAAGCTTGCGCCCCGGAAAGGTCTGCGCCAGCCCCACCGCAAGCGGCAATGAGATCGCAAGGCTGACCAAAGTCGGCACGATGGCAAGGTAGGTGGAAAACACCAGCCCGTCGCGGTAGGCCTGCGTGCCGAAAAGATCCGCATAGTGACGCAAGGTGAACCCACCATCGCCGCCTCGGGCATAAAGGCCAAAGCTGCCCAGAAACGCCAGCAGCAGCGGCAGCCCGAAGAACAGCGCAAGATAACCGCCCGATGGCAGCACCAGCAGCGCCGCGACCAAGCCTTGCGGCAGCCTGCGCATCAGGCGACCCCCTGCAGTGGATGCGGCGGCACGCGAAGGGTCAGGTCGACCTGCGTGCCTTGCGGCAGGATCGCGGTACCTGTCCCACTATCGCGCGCGCGCAGCACGGTGCCGCCGATGTCGATGCGGTATTCGACGGCCGGCCCCAGAAAGGTCAGCGACAGCACGCGGCCCGCGCCATCAAGCGCCGGAGTCACTGCAATATCCTCGGGCCGGATCGACACCATGCCGTCCGCCGGGCCTGCAACGCCTGTATTCCAGGGCAGCAGCCCTGCGGCGGTCACCGCCACGACATTGGTCTGGCCCAGAAACTCGGCGGCAAAGCGGGTCTGCGGCGCACGGTAAAGGTCGACCGGCGCGCCTTCCTCGACGATCCTGCCCTTATCCATCACGATGATCCGGTCGGCCAGCGCCATCGCCTCGGCCTGATCATGGGTGACATAGATCGCGGTCACGCGCAGGCGTTGTTGCAGGTTGCGCAGATCCTCGCGCAGGTGTTCGCGCAGCTTGGCATCCAGGTTCGACAGGGGTTCATCCAGCAGCAGCACATCGGGTTCGATCACGATGGCCCGGGCAAGCGCCACGCGCTGCTGCTGCCCCCCCGACAATTCGCGGGGATAGCGGGCGGCCAGCGGTTCCAGATCGACAAGGGCAAGCGCCGCGCGAACCCGCTCGGCGGCGGCGTCACGGGCGATGCCGCGCATCTTCAGCCCAAAGCCCACATTTGCGGCCACGGTCATGTGCGGAAACAAGGCGTAAGATTGAAACACCAGCCCGACATTACGCCGTTCGGGCGGCAGCGCGGCCATGTCGCGGCCATTGATCCGGATCGCTCCCTGATCGGGCAGGGTGATCCCGGCGATCATCCGCATCAAGGTGGTCTTGCCACAGCCCGAAGGGCCAAGCAGCGTCAGGAACTCGCCATCCGCCACGGTCAGGTCCATGGGCGCAATCGCCACAGAGGTGCCGTAGGCCTTGGCAATGCCGGTCAGGGTTATCTGGCTCATGGGGATGTCCCCCGCGCCGGGGCGCAGGGGACCAACCTTTGGTTATTGCTGCAGGACATCGACGACAAAGCGGTCGGTCGCAGCAGAAGACACCACCCCGGCGATGCGCGGACGCGCCCGTTCGGCATGGATCGCGGTCGGCACCAGACGGTTCGCCATGTCGGCCTTGAGAGCACCGGCCAGATCAAGCCCGGTGCGCGCGGTGCGCGACCCGTTGAGCGACACCTTCATCACCTGCGCCTCATCCGAGAGCAGGAAGTTGACGAACAGCA
>CAMAQR010000168.1 GCA_945860375.1 Pseudorhodobacter antarcticus | reverse complement strand
AAGTCGGCGAAGGGATCGATCAGCCAGCTCATGCGGCACCCCTTGTGGCCGGGCGGACGCAGACGTTGGCGGTGTCATCGAAAGCCTCGGACATCTGGCGGGCGCGGAACAGATTCTCGGCGGTCAAGACCGTGTCGGTTGCCCCATGCGCCACCTTTTCGCGCGCCAGCAGCAGGGTTTCAGGGAAATGCCTGCGCACCGCCTCGATGTCATGCAGCACGGCCAGCACGGTGCGCCCCTCACCATGCCAGCGCTGCACGACCGCCAGCAGGTCGGCGGCAGTCTTGGTGTCCAGCGCGGTGAAGGGTTCGTCCAGAAGGATCAACTCGGCGTCCTGTAATAAGAGCCGCGCGAACATCACGCGCTGCACTTGCCCCCCCGACAAGGCCGAGATGGGGCGTTGGTCGAACCCGGTAAGGCCCACGGCCGCCAGCGCTTCAGCCACCCGTGCGGCATCCTTGCCGCTGACCCGACCAAAGGCACCAACGCGGTGCCACAGCCCCATGGCCACAAAGGCCCCGACGGCAATCGGAAAACTGCGGTCCACCTCGGAGAGTTGCGGCAGGTAGGCCAGCCGCGCCACCCTTCGGTCGATCCGGCCCTCCAGTGGCGCAAGCTCGCCGGTCAGGCCCTTCAGCAGCGTGGATTTCCCCGCGCCATTCGGCCCAACCACAGCAGTCAGGCTGCCCGGGGCCAGATCAAGGTCAAGGTGATGCACTGCAGGATGCCGGTCATAGCCCAGTGTCAGATCACGGATGCGCAATGCCATGTCAGCCCACCACCAGCCAGAGCCCGACCCACAGGGTGGCGGAGAGACCAAGGGCCAGCGTCAGCCGCAGGACCACGCCGGACAGGAGGAGGTCCTTCATGTCTGGCCCCCCGTGCAATCGCCGCAGCGGCCATGCACTTCGATGGTCTGGCGCGCCTCGGCAAATCCTTCGGCGGCGAGCCGCTGGTGCAGGCCTTCAAACACGCCCTGCGCCTCGACACTGCGGACCGCGCCGCAGTCATCGCAGATCGCCACCACCCCCGGCACGGGCGAGGTGACCACGGCCCAGGCACGCAACGTTTCGATCCTTTGCACGACGCCGGCCTCTTCCAGCCCCTTCAATGCGCGGTAAACCGTGGGGGGGGCCACTGCACCGCCATTGCGCTGCATCCGGCCAAGCAGCTGATAGGCCGTCATCGGGCCATTCGCCCCGCGCAAGAGGGCCAGAACTTCGGTCTCATTCGGGGTCAAAGCCGCGCCCATACCTGCCTCACAGGACCGTCGGGTTCGGCGCATCGCCGAAGACCGCGACTGGGTCGAACCGGCGTTCGGCCTCAGTGAACCGCAGCGGGCCACCGGCGGCGGGGCCGATAGGCACCTCACGGTAGAAGCAGGAACGGTATCCGACATGGCATGACGCGCCTGACCCAGCGACTGCGACCTCCAGCCAAATAGAATCCTGATCGTCGTCGATCCGCATCCTGACCACCATCTGCGTCAGGCCCGAGGTCGCACCCTTGTGCCAGACCGCCTGACGGGTCCGGCTGAAGTAATGCGCCTCGCCCGTCTCGATGGTCAGCCGCAACGCCTGATCGTTCATCCAGCCCAGCATCAGCACGGTGCCGTCCGCGGCATCGGTCGTCACGCAGGGCATGAGGCCATCCGCCGGAAAGCGCGGGGCCAGTGCAAGACCTTCCTCGACATCGAGGACAGACAGGCGGGGGGCGAAAGTGACGGTCATTGCGGCTTGCTTTCAGTGGAACGATGGCAGATATACGTGATAGTATAACATAACACAAGTCGAAGATGTCCCGAATTCCGCTGACCCTGATCACCGGCTACCTTGGCGCCGGAAAGACCACGCTTCTAAATGCGCTCCTGCGCGATGCGTCGGCAGGCCGCATCGCCGTTGTCGTCAACGAGTTTGGCGATGTGGGCCTTGACCACGACCTGATCATCGAGACGACCGAGGAAACGGTCCTTCTCTCCTCCGGCTGCATATGCTGCACGGTGCGCGGCGATCTGGTGCAGGCACTGGAAGGCCTCTTCGAAAAGCGCAGCGCCGGGAAGCTGGACTTCGACCGAATCGTCATCGAGACCACCGGCCTCGCCGATCCTGCGCCAATCCTGCACACCCTTATCGTGACGCCCGGTCTCGGCATGGCGCTGCGGATGGACGGGGTCATTACAGTCTGCGATGCAGTGAACGGCCCGGCCACGCTCGATGCCGGGTTCGAAAGCGTTCAGCAGGTGGCGATGGCGGATGTGCTGGTGCTGTCCAAGGCTGACCTCGTGACGCCAGCGCAAGCCGAGCGGTTCCGCGCCAGGCTGGCGGCCCTTGCCCCCGGCGCGCGCATCATCACTGCCACGCGCGGCGCGGTTCCCTTGACGGACCTCTTTGGCCACGGTGCCCCCGACATGAACGGCGCGCTGCCGGAAGCCGAGGCTTGGGTGAACACCCCGGCCTATGCACTTTCATCCTTGCCGCTTCCGCCCCTGGCAAAACCGCTGGTCCCCTTGGCAACCGGCCCAACTCATGGCCTTTTCGGGCTGGCGCCGGCAAAGGGGGGCAAGCCTGATGGCCACCATTGCCCCGGCGGCCCGGCATGACGACCGTATCGCCTCGGTCTCGATGGTCTTCGATGACCCGATCCATCCGATGATGCTGGACATCTGGATGGAAACCCTGATCGCTGCCCGTGGCCCCGACATCCTGCGCCTGAAGGCGGTGATCTGGGCCGACGGCTTTGACACGCCGTTTGTCATCCACGGCGTGCAGCACATCATCGACCCGCCCATTCGCCTTGCCCGCTGGTCGGGCGAGGATCGCAAAAGCCGCGTCGTCATCATCGGGCGCGATCTGCCGCGTGACGTGCTGCTCGAAAGCCTTGAGGTCCTGAAAACACGGCCGATGATGCAATCGCTTCCGACCTGAGGTGAACGTCCGCTTCAGTTGATACCTGCGATCAAGAATGAAAATGCGAACGACCGTTGTCCGCCCACATCGACCGCCCTTTGACAGACCCACGGGCTCGCATCAGATTGCGGTATCAGCTGCGCTTTCGAAAACGACGTTCGTAGAAAATCGCAAGTTACTGAAAATGATACATTTTTTCTAAGCGGCTTTTCCGAGTGGTGGGGCGCTCGGTTAGAGAAAAATGGCGTTCAGAGACTGATTTTGAGCCCGCTGTCAGTCTCTGTAGGGCGGCTGCCAAGGCTAAACTCCTTTGAAACCAAAACAAAAGAAGGCCGCGACTGGGCCCATATGCGGTTTCGGTAAGTGAATTTGGCGGAGGG
>CAMAQR010000167.1 GCA_945860375.1 Pseudorhodobacter antarcticus | reverse complement strand
CCCGGCACAACCTGCAGGCGCCCCTCACCAATCAGACGCGCCGCGCATTGCAGGTTGACCAGCGTCAGAATATCTTCGGCCAAGACAAGATCGACCGCCAAATGTTCCGCGGACACCGTCAGCATGGTCGAGGGTACCGGAACTGCCAGACCAAGTCTGCCAGCCCATGTCTGCCAGGTGAACTCGCCTGGCTCTGGCCCCTTGCCATGCGCGATGTGGACCAGTTTGGCGCTGAGCACATCTGCTGGCCCGGCTTTGGGCAGGTTAAACAACGGGTGGTTTGATCGCGCCACGGCAACGCAGGTTTCTGCGCAGAGCTGGGTCCAACCCGTTTGGTCTGGTGGCTGTGTCGCGTGCAGGATCACAACATTTGCATCGGAATTCTGCAACGGACTGTGGGACGGTTCCAGATGTAACTCTATCGCCGGATGCTGGTCCCGAAACTGCGATAGCCGTGGGGCCAACCACAGCACAGCGAACGAGTATGAGGCAGAGATATGTAGCGTCTGTGTGCGGGCCTCGGACAGGATTGCGTCGGCGGCACGTATACGCTGGAAGGCGTCACCAAGCTGGTCCAGTACCCGCTGACCGACATCGGTCGCCACAAAGCGCCCACCGTCGCGGCGAACGAGGGCTGCCTTGCCCTGTGCCTCAAGGCTGCGCAGACGATGACTGATGGCCGCCGGCGTAACACACAGTTCCCGCGCTGCGGCGGACAGAGATCCGTTACGCAGCACCGCCTCCAGTACGCGAAGTCCTGTCATTGAAGGCGCCTGGCGCAAGGGATGCTCCTTTTACTTCAGGTAATAGCTGGCCGTCGGATCTGTCAATTTGATTTATCCAGCTTTCGGGGTAACCTTGGGCAAAACTGCGGAGATCCATATGAAAATCCGATCCATACGCGCCACCCCCGTGAACATCCCGCTGAGGGCACCCTACCGCTTCAGCTATGGCTCCATCGCATCGGTGACCAAAACCGTGATTGAGTTGCAGACTGAAGACGGCGTCTGGGGCCTTGGCGAATGTGCCGATGGTGACCGTGCAACCGAGGTCATACGGATGGGTGCACGGCTGATTGGCCATGATATCCGCGATGTTTCACCCGCAATGCAGCGCTGTGTGCCGGGAATGTCCTACACGCCGTGGGGCAATGTGGTTGGCGACCGCCGCATCTTTGGCGGGATCGAGATGGCGATGTGGGATGCGCGCGGCAAGACCGAAGGCGTACCGTTGTCGCGCCTGCTGGGCGGGGCCGTACGCACCGAGATAGCGCTGACAGAGTATTTCAGCTATCGGCTGCCCGGCACCAATGAGGCGGGCGAGGCCAGCCCCACCGACGTCGCCCGGTTTTGTTCCCGGATGATCGAGGATCACGACGCCCGCGAGTTCGAAGGCAAGGTCGGCACGGTTGATCTGGCCGAAGAGGTGCGCATGGTGGCCGAGGTGCGCGCGGCCATCGGTGATCGCCCGCTGCAACTGGATGCCAACGGCAAATGGACCTTGCCCACCGCACGCGTCGCGCTGCGCAAGCTGCTGCCCTATGATATCTCATGGTTCGAGGAACCTTGCGAAAATTACGAGGAGATGGCCGCACTCCGGGTCCATTTCGACGTGTCCTTTTCCAGCCACAAGGTTGATTTGCCGAAAGCCGTTTTGCTCGGCTGCCCAGATGCGATTGTGACCAATATCAACGATTTGGGCGGTATCCGGGGGGCGGTAGATTTCATCGGATCTTGTGCTGCGATGGGGGTGGGCTTTCGTTTTCATTCTGGTGAGACGGGGGTAGGCTCAGCGGCCTATCTCCACATAAGTGCGGCGATGGAGCATGTGCGGGGCGCCAGTCAGACGCTGTTTCGCTGGTATGGTGACGACGTGATCGAAGGCGGGCCGATGGTCCCGAAGAGCGGCGTGGTCAAGGTGCCCGACGGGCCGGGGCTGGGTGTGACGATAGATGCTGTGGCGCTGAAACGCTGCCACGAGCGATACCTGACTGAAGGTGCCTTTCCGGCGGGGTCTGCTGCTCCAGCGGGGTCGGCCTATGGCAGCGTGTTTCGCAAGACATGACGCAGCGTGACCAATCAATTAGGGGCCAGAAATCGTGATTGACCAAGACATCCAATCGTCACGCGAAACGCGCCGCAGCGGCCGTCGTGCCACGGGCAATGCCGAAGTAGCCCCAGCGCGGTCCTTAGCCTACCGTCGACTGATCAATCCGTTTCAGCCGCAGACCGTGTTCAGCGCAGATCAGATAGACAATATTCACGCTACCGCCCTGCGGGTTCTGGAAACACTTGGCATCAAGGTCCTGCTGCCTGAAGCACGGGCGATCTTCAAGGCCGCCGGCGCGCTGGTCGATGAGGACACGCTGATGGTTCGCATCGGGCAGGACATTGTGGAACAGGCGCTGGCCAGCGCGCCGACATCTTTCTGGGGCCGGGCAGGAAACCGTGACCGGGATGTACACTTTGCCCAAGGCGCGCTGAACTTTATCGCAGGCTGCGGTGCGCCCAATGTGACCGACACCGTACGCGGCCGCCGCCCGGGCAGCCTTGCCGACTATGCTGATATCGTTCGCTTGACCCAGCATTTCGATGTGTTGCACATGCAGGGGCCTTTCGTAGAACCGCAGGATATCCCGACCCACCTGCGTCACTATGCGATGACGCGGGCGCAATTGACGCTGTCGGATAAGTTCCCCTTCGTTTATGCGCGCGGCACGGCACAGGTGCTGGACGGGTTCGAAATGATCCGCCTTGCCCACGGATTGACGCAAGATGAGTTCGAGGCCGAACCACATACCTACACTGTCATCAACACCAACTCACCGCGGCAGTTGGACCTGCCGATGTCGCAAGGCATCATCGACTTTGCTCGCGCCAAACAGATTTCGATCATCACGCCATTCTGTCTGGCGGGCGCAATGGCGCCCATCACCGTGGCGGGCGCGCTGACCCTGCAACATGCCGAGGCGCTGTCGGGCTTGACGCTAGCGCAATTGACCCGCAAGGGTGCGCCAGTTGTCTATGGCAGCTTTTCGTCCAACGTCGACATGAAATCAGGCGCGCCATTGTTCGGCACTCCAGAGCACATGAAGGCAACCATCGGCACTGGACAACTGGCGCGGCATATCGGTCTGCCGTGGCGGGCCGGGGGTGGATCAGCGTCAAATGCACCGGACGTGCAGGCGGCGCAGGAAAATGGCCTGTCGCTGTGGGGGTCAGTGCTGGCGGGGGCAACGGTGCTGATCCATGCGGCCGGCTGGCTGGAGGGCGGGCTGAGCGTTTCGTTCGAAAAGCTGATCAC
>CAMAQR010000166.1 GCA_945860375.1 Pseudorhodobacter antarcticus | reverse complement strand
CGCCGGTTTGGGGCACAGAATGGCAAAGGCATGGTGGCCCGGCGTGTCGCCCTTTTCCAGCACTTCGGGGACATCGGTGAACTTGCCATCCTTGGCTTTCAGGATGATGGCGTAGGGGGCAAGGGCTTTGGCAGAGAGTTTGGGCAGGGGCATGATCTTGCTCAATTAAGACGGGTGAAGCTGGCGTGGGCCACGGGGCCTTTAAGCAGGCCCATCACGTCGCGACCATCTTCGCAGTCGCGGATCAGGGCGAAGACAGGTTCCAGCGCCTCGAAATAGCCGTCGACGATTGCGGGTGTGTGCTCGGTGCAGGTGTAAACGCTGGTGGCCGCAAGATAGCCTTTTTCCAGCATCTCTTGCGTGATCAGGGTTTTATAGGCCTGCGCCCTCTTGGTCTTGAAGCCAAAAGACGTCAGCGCCGGAACACCCGCTGTTGTCAGGGGCAGCCCGTATCTTTGCCCCAACGCCTGCCAGCGCGCCGTGATATCACGGCCTGTGGCGGTGATCGTGTCCCACGATTTCTCGCGTTCCATGACGCCAAGGGTAGCGACCCCTGCGACAGAGCCGATCCGTTCGGTCCAGAAGGTCGAAGAGATAAAGGTGCCCTGCGCCGCCTCCATGATGTCGCGCTTGCCGATGACGCCGGTAATGGCATAGCCATTGCCCAGCGCCTTGCCAAACACCGCCATGTCGGGGTCAACACCATAAACCTTGTGCAACCCTCCCAGCGCTTGCCGGAAGCCAGAGGTGCATTCATCAAAGATCAGAATGACGTTATGGGCATCGGCGATTTGCCGCGCCCGAACAAGAAAATCTCCCTTCGGCTCAAAATTGCGCGAGACTTCCATCTTGATGACCCCGATGTTCTGGGTGCGGATCAGTTCCTCAAGCCCATCGGCGTCGTTGTAAGCAAAGGGAAACACCGAGCCGCGCAGCGATTGGGGAACGCCGTTCGCGCTGAGACCGGGCAGCAGGTGGCCTGCGAGCTTTTCCTCGTCGCCCAGATTGGCCGCAAGGTACCAGTCGTGCCAGCCGTGATAGCCACAAAGGGCTACACCATCGCGGCCGCTGGCGGCGCGGGCGATGCGGATGGCGATGGCATTGGCCTCACCACCCGTGCGGGCAAAGCGGGCCATGTCTGCCCAAGGGTGCAGTTCAATCAACCGCTGCGCCAGTTCCACCTCTTCGGGTGCGTTAAGGGTCGACATATTGCCAAGCTCGATCGTGCGCATGACGGCCTCGTCGACCTCGGGATGGCCGTAACCCAGCGTGTTGCAGCCGATGCCCATGATCGACATGTCAATATATTCGCGGTCGTCAAGGTCCCAGACATGGCACCCTTTGGCCCTTGAATAATAGGCCGGCCATAGATCGGGCAGGAACTGCTCGGGCCGCTTGGACAGCAACATATTGCCGCCGGGAATGACGGTCTTGGCCGTCTTCCAAAGCTTTTGCCCCTTGCCCATCCCAGCAGCCCCTTTTTGTTTGCGGCGCTGCCGCATGCGTTGACAGCATGCTATACTGTTATAAGAATAACAAGATAGAAATCAGAGGGTGGGCAGACCGTGCGGCGCTGGACAAAAGAACACGGGGCGCGGTTAGAAGGGTCTCGTGATCTTGACCGTTTCAAGGTGCAGGCCCCCAGTATTGTGCGGGCCCCCGGTGGCGGCTACCGGTTATTTTATACGGGCATTGGCCCCGGCAAACCCTTCGCCGACTGCCAAGGCTATATTCTCAGCGCCGTCTCGCAAGATGGCCTGCGCTTTACGCCAGAGCCTGGCATCCGCCTCGCCCCTCAACCGAACCTGCCCCATATGGCGTTGCGCGTTCTCGCGCCAAGCGTTGTTGCTTTGCCCGACGGGCGCTGGCGGATGTATTTCGAAGCGCGCGGTCCGGCCGATGTCGCCACGTCAATCTGTAGTGCTGTGTCGGAAGATCAGGTGTCGTGGGCGATCGAACCGGGGATGCGCCTTGCAAGCCCCGGCGGTGTGGGCGCTCCGCGCTTCTTGTCGGGCAGCAATGGCGAAGGACGGCTTTATTGCTTCCGCTCTGACTACGGCCCTGCGGGTCTGGCTGCTGGACTTCGGGTTGGGACGCCCGTGGTCAGCGCGACCACGCGAAACGGGTTGGACTTTACCCTTGACCCAGGCCTGCGGATGGCCGACCGGCAGGGTGACATCGACAGCGCTGGCATCACTGCGGCCGAGGTACTGCCCGGCGCACCCCTGACGATGTACTTTTCGGCTTGGCAGGATCTGCCCGAAGGGGTGCCACCGCCGCTTCACCCAAGCCTTGATCGCGATGCCGTTGCAGCCGGCACCAGTGCCGACTTCGCGGCGGCGTCGATTGCGGCAGATATGTCAGGCTATCGGTCCCGCATTCTGGCTGCGCATTCCGACAATGGCCTTGACTGGATCCGCGACGGTGTTGTCATCGCGGGCGATGGCTATGGCGGCAGCGATATCGATGCTGTTCATGCCGAAGACATGTCACTCATTGCCCTGGGTGACGGTCGCTGGCGCATGTACTACGCCGCTTGCGACGCGCTTGGCACTTGGCGCATCGCAAGTGCGGTCAGCGACTAGCCGGCAGCCAAGCCGGAAAGTGCGTGGCAAGGATGTCGCGGTACTGGCGGTAGACCTCTTCGCTAGCAGTCTCGTAGGGCTGCAACAGCGCTAGGGGGAAATCCGGTTCGCTCAGCTTGTGGATCACCTTGTCATAAGCGCCGTCGATGAAGCTTGTGCCAGCGGTATCAAGCAGGGCGTGAAGCACGCCGCAAAGTTCACGGTAAAGCGCGCTGAACCGCGCCGCCTCGCCGTTGCGTCCCGCGTCGAGATATTCCCGCGCCCTTCGCGGATTGCTGGAGGAAATCGAGGAAAGAAGTCCACATTCGCCAAGGGGCGCGCCCAGATAATAGCCCTGCTCAGTCAAAAAATGCCGAAGGTGCGGTGCGTGGGTCATCAGGCCAGAAATCATGAACGGATCACCGCCGCCGTATTTGGTCGCCACGAGGTTGGGGTGACGCTCGGCCAATTCGGCATAATCGCGCGGGCGCACTAAGCGGCCCGCGCGCATCAGGTTGTAGTGCAAAAACCGGCAATCGCCGAAACGGTCGCAGATTTCTGCGAAGACGCGCCGCATCTCGCTATCCGAGGTGGGCGCCCAGTTGGGCAGCGCAAACTGGAATGTGTTGACACCAAGCGTGCGGCAGAATTGGATACGCTCGATCATCGTGGCAAGCGACAGGCTGACGATGCCGATCATCGGCGGCGCGCCGCCCGCCTCGTGCATCGCTTCGGTGAAAATCGTCGCAACGCGCCGGAACATCGCGTCGCTGACGGCGTAGCCTTCACCAGCCGTGCCGA
>CAMAQR010000165.1 GCA_945860375.1 Pseudorhodobacter antarcticus | reverse complement strand
TCAGCAAATACCGGAAGGGCGCGGCAAAACCGGACCAGATATGCACCAGCCGGGTGAACGGAAACAGGATGGTGATGATCAGGCCAAGGAAAATGTGCAGCTTGAACAACCAATGCACGTCAACCACAGTGACCCAAGCGTTGATGTTCCATGTCACCACGCTTTGCGACCATTCCATGAACCGGATCATTTCGGCACCGTCCATGTGCTGAAGCGACTGCGTGATCGTCAAAAGGCCGATGGCAAGCTGCATCCAGATCAACACCATGATAAGGATGTCCGCGTTGCTCGAGTTGACCCTGATCCGTGGGTCAAACAGCCGACGGTGCAAAAGCATGGTTCCGCCCACCAGCGCGGCAAGGCCCGCCGGACCGCCGATCAGGACGGCCATCCACTGCTTCAGCCCGTAGGGAACCCCAAGGGCATCCAGCACCCAGATCGGCGTGAACAGCCCGACAAGGTGGCCAAAGAACACCGTCAGGATGCCGACATGGAACAGGATCGACCCCCAGATCAATTGCTTGCGGCGCAAAAGCTGGCTGGAGGAACTTTTCCAGGTGAAAGGATCACGCTCATATCGCGCGATGGACCCCACCAGAAAAACGGTCAGCGCGACATAAGGCATGACCCCGAAGATGACGAAGTTGATGTCGAAATCGCCGAACATGTCATGCGCTCCGGTTCAGGGGGGTGGGGGCTGGCCTGTCCATTGAGGCCAGAATGTCTCGAACTTGCGGGCAACCGGCGTTCGGGTCGGGGCCGAAGGTCACTTCGGTTTCCTCCCACACCGCATCGAGCGCGGTGAGATCGGTCGGATCGTCGTCGGCCTGGGCCAGCATACCGGCCACCGCTTCGATATCCGCCTGTGTGCCTGCCAGTTGGGAAAGAGCGGCGAACGCGGCGTCATAGCTGCTTTCGCGCCGCACCAGACGGGTGACAAGCGCGTCGAAGATATGGGCCGCGTCCGCCAAAGTTTCCTGTGCCTCGAGCGAGGGACGCGTCGACAGGAATTCCAGCAACACCGGCAGGTGGTCGGGCAGTTCCGAGGTGGCGGGCTCGAACCCCGCCGCACGGTAGGTTTCGATCAGGTTGACCATCGCGCCGCCCCGGTCGCGGCTTTCGCCATGAACATGTTCGAACAGGTTCAGCGACAAGGTGCGCGAGCGGTCGAACAGCATGACATAGCTTTCCTGAACATCGAACAGGTCGCCCTGCCTCACGTCATTGGCCAGCCGTTGCAGCGCCAGGCGGGTTGCAGGGGGCAGCCGGGGGTCGGAGGCCAGAACGGCCCCGATTTCGGGCATTGCATCCTGAAGCTCTGCTGTCGGGTAGCTGAGGATCAGCGACAGCGCCTTGAGCGTGCGGTCCATCATCAGAATGACTCCAACGGAAGGGCAAAGGATTTCTTTTTGCCGCCGAACATGCTGGTTTTGCCGGTTTCACCGCTGGAACAGCCGTTGCCATCAGTAAATCCGCAGCCGCCCCGGATTTCCGCGCCCTCCTCGTTTTGTTCGCGGTGCGCGGTGGGGATTGCGAAACGATCCCCATAGTCGGCGATGGCCATGATCTTGTACATGTCCTCGATCATCCGGCCCGACATGCCGACGCGGGCCGCGATGCCTTCGTCGCGCAGGCCGTCCACCGTCAGCGCCCGCATGTAAAGCCGCATCGCCGACATCCGCTCCAGCGCGTGAACGATGGGTTCTTCGTCGCCCGCCGTCAGCATGTTGGCGAGATATTTCACGGGAATGCGCAAAGACCGCACGTCGGGCATCTGGTCGCTCATCGCGATCTGACCGGCCTGAGCCGCATTCTGGATCGGCGACAGCGGCGGAATGTACCAGACCATCGGCAGCGTGCGGTATTCGGGATGCAGCGGGAAGGCGACCTTCCACTCCATCGCCATTTTCCAGATCGGGCTGATCTTGGCAGATTCAATCCAATCTTCGGGCACGCCATCGCGGCGGGCGGCAGCAATCACCTCGGGGTCGTTCGGATCAAGGAACACATCAAGCTGCGCGCCGTAAAGATCGGTCTCGCGTTCCGAGCTGGCCGCCGCTTCGATCTTGTCGGCGTCATAAAGGATGACCCCCAGATAGCGGATGCGCCCGACGCAGGTTTCCGAACAGACCGTCGGCTGGCCCGATTCAATGCGCGGATAGCAAAAGGTGCACTTCTCGGATTTGCCGGTGTCCCAGTTGTAATAGACCTTCTTGTAGGGACAGCCCGAGATGCACATCCGCCAGCCCCGGCATTTTTCCTGGTCGATCAGGACAATGCCGTCTTCCTCACGCTTGTAGATCGCGCCCGAGGGGCAAGAGGCGGAACAGGTCGGGTTCAGGCAATGCTCGCACAGGCGGGGCAGATACATCATGAAAGTATTCTCATACTCTCCATAGATCTGCTTCTGGATATTCTCGAAGTTGTAGTCCTTGGACCGCTTCGAGAATTCGCCGCCGAGGATTTCCTCCCAGTTCGGGCCCTTTTCGATCTTTTCCATCCGCTCGCCGGTGATCTTGGACCGGGGGCGTGCGGTGGGAAAGGCGTTCATGTCGGGCGCGGATTTCAAGTGGTCGTAGTCGAAATCGAACGGCTCATAGTAATCGTCGATTTCCGGCATGTCGGGGTTGGCGAAGATATTCGCCAGAATCCGCCACTTTGACCCCTGCTTGGGATGCAACTTGCCCGATTTTGACCGCGCCCAGCCACCGTTCCAGCGCTTTTGGTTCTCCCAGTCGGTGGGATAGCCGGTGCCGGGCTTCGTCTCGACGTTGTTGAACCAAGCGTATTCAACACCTTCGCGGTTGGTCCAGACGTTCTTGCAGGTGACGGAACAAGTGTGACAGCCGATGCATTTATCAAGGTTCAGAACCTTGCCGATTTGCGCACGAACTCTCATTCCGCAGCCTCCACTTTGCGAGTTGCGGGCGTGTCCAGCCAGTCAACCTTTTTCATTTTCCGCACGATGACAAATTCATCGCGGTTGCTGCCCACGGTGCCGTAGTAGTTGAACCCATAGGACAATTGCGCATACCCACCGATCATATGCGTCGGCTTGAGAACCGTGCGCGTCACCGAATTATGGATGCCGCCGCGATGGCCGGTCTTTTCCGATCCGGGCGTGTTCACGATTTTTTCTTGCGCGTGATACATGAACAGCGTGCCCTGTTTGATCCGCTGGCTTACCACCACCCGCGCGGTCAACGCACCGTTGATATTATAGGCTTCAACCCAGTCATTATCGACCAGGCCAGCCTTCTGCGCGTCCACTTCGGACATCCAGACCACCGGCCCGCCCCGGTTCAGCGTCAGCATCAGCAGGTTGTCAGAATAGGTGCTGTGGATGCCCCATTTCTGGTGCGGTGTGATGAAGTTCAGCACAACATGCGGATTGCCCTCGGCGGCGTCGTT
>CAMAQR010000164.1 GCA_945860375.1 Pseudorhodobacter antarcticus | reverse complement strand
CGCCTGCGGCCACAACATCCGAAAGATCCTAGCCCACCTCCGGGCTTGGCTTGCCTGGATTATCGCCGTGCTATGGACCCCGAAAATCCCGCCAAACCGCCGCTACCTGACCGCAGATGCAGCGTGAAAGCGTTGTTCAGGGCGAACTATCAAGGGCTACCCGCCCGGCCTGCGCGAGAATGGCGGCCAGTACAGCCATGCCGCGATGTGGGCCATATTGGCAAAGGCACGGTTGGGCGATGGCGATGGTGCACATGCGTTGTTCGCCATGATCAACCCGATCAACCACGCGCTGACACCTGATGCAGTGGCGCGCTACAAGGTCGAACCCTATGTGATCGCCGCCGATGTCTATTCCACCCCGCCGCACGAAGGTCGCGGGGGCTGGACATGGTACACAGGCTCTGCCGCCTGGATGCACCGCGCCGGGATCGAGGGTCTGTTGGGCCTGTCACGCGTCGGCCCAGATATTATCCTCAATCCCTGCTTTCCAAAGGCTTGGCCTGAATTGACCGCCAGCTTGGGCAACGGGGTGGACCGCTGCGATATCACCATTCTCAATCCCAACAAAACCGGTCATTTCGTTGATTGTGCTTGGCTGAATGGCAAGGCGCTGGCAGTCTTGCAGGGCAAAGTCACTTTACCCCGCGATTTGGCGCGGGGCCGGCTGGAACTGCGGCTGATCTGAAAGACCCTGATCCGGCGCGGAATCCGACGAAACCACGACTTGTTGATGGCACACCGCGGCGTGCCGGCTCAGGAACAAGCCATATCACCTTTTCGCAAACTCAAACCAATCCCACCTTCCGGGACACCACCAAAATCGCTGTGTCCCCCATGGCCGCCGCCGGCGTCAAAGCATCGCCAACAGCGGCCAGAGATTTACCAAGGCCTGACCGAAGGAGCGCAGGTGCATGCGTCAGACCTGCGGCTTACCGCATTGCAGGACTTGGCGGGCGCAACTGTTGCTGGGCTGGACGCCACCGACCCTGCAGCGGTAAGTGCCTGTTTCGCAGGCTTTGCGCCACTTGCGAGCCATCCGCCTGCGTCACAATCACCTTGACCTGCGCAAAAGCCGCATCGGCGGCGGTCAGCTTGCCGTCATTGTTGCTGTCAAACCGCGCCCGCAGCGCCTGCATGTCGGATTTGGCGGTCGGGTCCCATTCGGTGAACACATATTCGCGGGTCTGGCTGATGGTATTGTCATTGTCGGCGTCATAAAAGAGCACCCCATCCCCAGCCGCCGCCCAAGCGGTGCGGTGTTTTAAGCCATCATTGCCGGAGTCGATGAATTGGGTGGATTTAGTAAGGTCGGTGATTTGAACGCCATTGCCGTTCAGGTCGAGGAGGATGGGGCGGCGACCATTATCCTTTTCATTGCCGGGCGGGTTATAATCGTTTTTCGGTGGCGTTGGTTTGGGCTTGATCACTGAAATCGGAGCGCCAGCTGGGCCAGACGGTGCCTGCGTTGGCCCGTGCCCGTTATTCACGGCACCTTCGCCATTTGACGCAGAGGTATTCACGCTTACAGTTGGGGGGCGGACGGGGTCATGGTCTGAATTTCCAGTATTCCCAATCACGTCTTGTGTTGGGCCCGGGTGGTCTCCAACATAACCAGTACCGGCATTGTAAGTTGAGGGTATGAAACTGCCATTGACACCAGTGCCTTCATACCCAGCGGCAACGCGAAGAATGCGGTCTGGGTAAACGCCAGCCACATTCATGGCGTGCTTTGCTGCTGAAGCCGTATCATGGTTAGAGATGGCTGCGCTCATCATCGCGACCTCAGGTTCAGACAATGCGCGATCCTGCATAGAGTTATGAATATACTCAGCCCCATATTCCCCTTGGAAACGCACTGAATCAAGCATATCTGTTGCGATACTTTCCGCTGCCTGGCCTAAAAAATATGTAAAGGCAGAAGCAAGTACGGCATAGCTACCAATTGCGATTCCACCGACCAACGCCTCGGGCGCAGCAAGTACAACAACTGCGGCAGCAGCGGTTGTACCAAGAAGATTTGCCGTTGTAGTCAGAAAATCTCTGGCCGTAAAGCCCGGAACATCGCAACTTTTTGATCCAATATCGGCGGCAGTAGAAACGATAGCCATACTACGCGCAACTTTTCCAATGCTAGTAGACGAAGGGTTAAGGGCATCCACCTGATCGACACCCAAAGAAGCTACCCCCAGTGAGGCAGAAGCCGAAAGAATCCCAGCACATACAGTCGATACCGGATCATACCCCTTAGCACCCAATTGTGTCTTAGAAACAAATAACTCAAGGCCTTGTGATGGATACAGCCCACCTGTATCAGAGTTGTAGGTAAATGGTCCAAGATCAACAGTTGTCATTTCAAACCTCTAATTTTTTCAAGTATGTGAAGAATCACGCCAATGCCTAGACCCATTGGGGTTAAATAGATCGACAGAAAGTGAATGACGTACTTTCCGTTCGGGCTAATTTTTGGAAAAATATTATATACATCAGTGTAAAGCAAAAAAAGTTGAAATGCAGAAAGTGCTAAAAGTATCCTAACTGTGTATTCTCTTTCACTCAATTTTTCACTCCACATTTCCCCCCATTTATAGTGGGGCCCTCTCGGCGTTCACACCTAAAAAAACACATCCACATTACACTCAGTATGGAGTAAATTATTTCGACACCCTAGCTGCCATTATCCATTTCGCCAAGTCCTTTCAGGCAGCGCTCTTCTGCAACGCCCCATTCTGCGCCAAATCAGTCGTCACCGAAGTCCGGCTGCCATTGGCGTTCACCACCGTGGTGGCGCTTTGCACCCGGTCCACCACGCCATTGCCATCCAGATCAAAGCTGTTGGTGATGCTAAGGCCATTGGCGCTGGTAACGGATTTGATGACGAACGCCACCTTGCCATCCGCGCCGTAGCCGGTGTTCACAACCACCCGGTCGGTGCCCGACAGGGTCACGGCCTCCACCACGCGGTAACCCTGCGTCTCGGCCATCAAGACCGCACTCGCCACCGTCCGCGTCACCCCGTTCATCACAAAACTCGATTGCCCGTTGATCATCGAGCCATCCGTCAGCGTGATCTTCGTCGCATCCTCGGTCAGCCGGATTTCCGTAATCCCCAATTGCGTCAGGCTTTGCGCGATTTGCGAGCCATCCGCCTGCGTCACCATCACCTTGAACTGCGCAAAAGCCGCATCGGCGGCGGTCAGTTTGCCGTCATTGTTGCTGTCAAACCGCGCCCGCAGCGCCTGCATATCGGATTTCGCGGTCGGGTTGCGGATTTCGGAAACACCGGACAGCGATTTCACTAAGTCGCGGACAGCCGTTTCAGTAAGTCCCGGACAGTTGTGCGACGTCTGGTCCTTGTGCTGCTGTCATTCGTCTGTGGTGATGATTTCGGGGTTTTTGGTCTGGGTCAATAC
>CAMAQR010000163.1 GCA_945860375.1 Pseudorhodobacter antarcticus | reverse complement strand
GGGTCCCAGGACGCCCCAAGTCGCAGAATTTCCGAGTCAAGATTGCCCCAAAGCGGCAAAGCCTTGCGGTCAAGCGGTTGCACGGTGCCTGCGGGCGCCAGTCGGGGCAGGCTGGATCCGGTCAGAAGCACAAGGTCATAACCGGATTGCCCGGTCACAAGTTTGGCCTCGGCCTCTTCGTTCGAACTGAGGGTGTCGTAGACCACCTCGATCCCGGTCTCGGCGGTGAAATCGGCAAGCGTGGTCTCGCCGATGTAGTCGGCCCAGTTGTAGATATGGACCACCGGTTCTTCGGCATTTGCACGGCGGACAAAGGGCATGGGAAGGACTGTGGCCCCAAGAAGGCCCAGCGTGCGGCGACGGGAAATGACGGTCATGATTTTATCCTTGGGGTTGGGGTTTCAGCCTGCGGCCAGAATGCGTCCGGCGATCTCTTCGCCCGCGCACAGGGCGCCTTCGATGAAGCCGGTAAAGGCGGGGCCAAGTTCGGCGCCGGTGAAGTAAAGCCCGCCATGGGCCTCCCGCAGCGGGGCCTGCGGGTCGGCACTGTCCCAGGGTTTGGCCCAGGTGCAATAGCCACCGCCGACCCAAGGGTGATCGGTCCAGACCGTCTGCACCACGGTCAGCGGGTGGCGGACCTTGGGGCCAAGCATCGGTTCGATGATGTCCATCACACGGGCAAGCGTCTGATCTTCGGTCAGCCCCGCCAGCGCCATGGCCGCCGTGCCACCGCAAAAGACGGCCAACACGTCCATCCCGCCCGCAGGGTCCGAGGCATCCATGACAGACAGGCCCGAGGGGTTGTCGGTCTGGCCGAGCCAGCCATAATCGCTGCCCAGCCAGAACGCGCTTTCATAGCGCATCACGATCTTGATCATCTTGCCCGCGACGAACTGATCGGGCAGCGCCTTCAGCCACTGATCCTGAGGGGCTTTCCAGTCGATCTGGCGCAGCACGGCGGGGCTGGCGGCATAAACCAACTTTCGGGCTGTGACGGTACCTCCGGGAGTTGTCAGGTGGAACAGCCCGCCCCGACGATCTACCGCCGTCACCGGGGCATTGGCGCGGAAATTCTCGCCAAGGTCAGCCGCCATCAGGCCGGCCAAGGTACCCATCCCTTCGGTGCAAGCGTATTCCATCGTGTTTTCAAAGCTTTCGAACCGGCTCAGGCAATCCAGCACCGAACGAAAGGACAGCTCTTCGATCGGACGGCCCATCACCTCTTCGCAACCCGACTTGATCATCGCCACGCCTTCGGCATCAAGACCCAGCGACAGGACCCAGTCCAACACGCTTCCAGGGCGATGCGGGTCGGCCTCGAATATCTGCTCGAAGAATCCGTGCTCCAGAAAATCCGTTTCCAGAACTTTGCGCTTGCCCCCAAGCATGGCCACGACCCCCGGCACTTTGCGCACGTCACGGCGCGTCAGGCCGAATTTCTCGACCATCGCGTAGATGCGGGTCATGTCCCGGCAATAGAACTGCCCGCCCTTGTCATAGGCGTGGCCATCGGCGTGCTGGACGGTCTTCACCCGCCCACCCGCCTGTTCCTGTGCCTCCAGAAGCAAGACCTTGGCCCCGCCTGCCCGCAAGGCATGGGCGGCTGACAGACCAGCAAAGCCCGCACCGATGATGGCGGCGTCAACCGGGGTCAATTCTGGGCGCGTCATGGGATACCTCTTGGGTCAGGGATGATGGGCGGCAAGGATCGCATCGGCAGCGGCCTCGCCGGACAGAACCGCGCCTTCGAACCAGCCGGAGGCGTTCGTGGCAATGTCGCTACCGGCGAAATGGAACCGGCCCTTCTGTGCCCATTCCGGGCCGGCAAAAAGCGGGCTTTGCCCAAGACCATGTGACACCCAAGTGCCCGATGACCATGGATCACGGATCCAGTCGTGCCAATCATGCGACAGAAGCGTGGCTTCGGGAAAGAACCGCTGAACGGCGCGTTCCATGGTGGCTTGGCAGGTGTCGGGCACCTCGTCATAAAGGCCAAAGGCGATGATCAGGGTGCTCCCGTCCGGAAGGCTGCGTTCCGAGAACATCCAGCGCAGGCCTTCGGCCTCGCCCGTGACCAGGATGCCGGGTTTCACACCCCGCACATGGAACAGAATCTTGATGGCGCGACCCTGATGTTTTTCGGCGGCCAGTTGTGCCTGCGCGGGGCGCAAAGCCGGATCAAAGCGCATGGTGTCGATCACGTTGACCGGTACTGCCAGGACGACCTGCTGCGCCGTGACTTCGCGCCCGCTGGACAGGCGCAGGCTTGCATGGCCATCCCAGTCGCTTGCTTCGACCACCGCATCGCCCAGGATCACCTCGGCCCGGCTTTCCGCAATCATGCGTTCGACCAGTGTTCCGACGCCACCCTCGAAGGTATGGGTCAGTTCTTCCAGCGTCGCCTCCATTGTCCCGCCGTAGTAGGACGCGCAATGTAGCGCATCCAGCACGTTCACGCGGGTGATGTCGCCCGAACCGCTAAGCGTCCACCAGGCGATGAACTCGCGGCGGACGGTTTCGGGCAGGCCCTTGGCGTCCATGTAATCGGCAAAGGACACGGTGGCCCAAGGGCTGTCGCCCTGCCAGCGGCCCGAGCCGCCCTGCATGGCCAGCGAATCCGCCCGCACGGCTTGCAGCCCTTGCAGATGGGCCGCCAGCTTGTCAGCCGCGACGGGCGCGTCTGTCCGCAGGGCCTGCCCGTCATGCCAGCGTCGCTCGGCAATCGGCAAGGTCGGGCGCAAGCCGATGCCAAACCGGGCGGCCAGGGTTTTCATGCGGGCATGCCGCTCGCAAATCCAGCCGCCGCCGAGCTCCCAATAGTCATCGGTGGCCCCAAGGCTGCGCGAATAGGTGCGTCCACCCAGACGGCCCCGCGCTTCGATTACGGTGACGGACAGGCCAGAATCGCGCAGCCGCAAGGCGGCCGCAGCCCCGGCAAGTCCCGCCCCGATCACCGCAACATCGCGCATCCGTCCCTCCGAGGAGTTTATCTAAAAACGAATAATATTCTATCAGAGAGAAATACTAGCCTACAAGACCCGCCTGTCAAGTCCGTTGACGTGGTCGCCCTTAGCGCGGCTGCGGCGTGATCACGCACAGCGTCCGGCAGACCTGGCTTTTGCTGGGGTTCAGATACCGGTGCTTCAAACGCGGATCGAAGGTCAGCGCATCACCCTCGAAAAGGTGGAAATTCTGATCGCCGATTTCCATGATCATCTCGCCATTCAGGACCAGAACGAATTCCTCCTCAGCGTTCAGCGTGTGCTGTTCCGGGCCCGACATGCCGCCGGGCAAAAGCTGGCTCATGATCGAGGCCATCTGGTGGGCGTTGCGCGAGGTCAGAAGCTCGTAGGTGATCATTTGCCCGCCATAGCGCATCTTTTCCCGAGCGCCCGCGCGCACCAACAGCGGCTGGTTGCTGGTGAAAAGCGAGCCGACGGGGACCCC
>CAMAQR010000162.1 GCA_945860375.1 Pseudorhodobacter antarcticus | reverse complement strand
CGGCGAGGCATCCTTGTCCTCGAACCTTCCTGCGAATTCCAGATCCCAGAGCGGCATCGCACAGTCGCGGTCGGCGAAACTGTGAAAGACCGCGTGGATCGTGCCCTCCGAGAATGTGATGTCACGCTTCAGGAACCAGGGTTCGAGACCTTTCTGGCCCTGCTGGGGCCGGACTTCGCAGGAAAGGCTGACCCATCGCCCGTCGAATGCCGAAGTTTCGGCCAGGGCCGGCAGGGCCGAGGCGGCAGCAAGAAGGAAGGAAGGAAGGAAATGGCGGCGCGTCATGTGCAAGGCTCCTGTGCAGGTCTGTCCGTGATGCCGTGTTTTACCGTCTTGCCAGCTTTCGCAAAATTCGTAAGTTGATAAGGGAACCCTTCGCAAAAGCGTGAATCCCTATGCAGGGCTATCTGAGGCACCTCGCCAATTTTTCCGAGATCGGGCGCAGCGGCTCCCTGGCCGGCGCAGCCGAAAGGCTCGGCACGACGGCTTCGGTGATGAGCCGTTCGCTGGCGATTCTGGAAAGCCATTTCGGCTTTCCTCTGGTGTTGCGCAATGCGCGCGGCGTCGTTCCGACCGAATCGGGCAGGCTGGTCCTGGCGCAGGCCGATATCATTGCCCGCGCCGGAATGCTGGCACTCGAAGTCGGCCGCGGCGCAGGTCCGATCACGGGGGAAGTCGTCTTCTCCGCCCCGCGCGAGGTTCTGCAACTCTGGCTGGTCGAGGGTTTGCGGGACCTGATGGTCGCCAATCCCGGGATTGACCTCAGCATCCTTGCCGCCGACCAGATCCTCGACCCGCGACGCCAGCGCCTTGACGTCATCTTGCGTGTGGGACCGGCGGCACGGAACGACGATATGGACTGTCTGGCCGAGATCCCCGTCCAGCCGGTGCTGGTCTGCCATCCGGATGTGGCAGCCCGTATCGGGGTCGAGGGCGAAGGCTCGATCACCTCGGCCGGGCTCATGCGCTTCGGGGCCTTCGGTCCGGCCGGGCCGATGACACTGCGGTCAAAAGCCGGGGGCAAGCCCGGGCGCGAGGTCGATTTCGCCCGTCAGACCCTGATCACCGATGTCGCCCTGGCGATTGCGCTGGCCCGTGCCGGTGCCGGTGTGGTCGGTTGCCTCGAACCCTCGGTCCGGGGCGATCTGGCGCGGGGCCGGCTGGTCGAAGCTTTTCCCGGTTTCGGTTTTCCTGCTGTCGCAATGCGGATCGGCGTTTCACGGGGCCACCAGACGCCTGCGGCCCTTTTGGTTGCGACCGAGTTGGCCCGGTCGCTGGCAGGTTTCCTGGCACCGGGGGAATAGGGGTCTCAGCCGAGCCGCACCACGACCTTGCCGCGCGGATTGGTGCCGAGCCTTGCGAAGGCGGCACCATGATCGGCCAGCGCGAAAGTGCTGTCGATGCGCGGGCGGTGGTTCGCGGCAACGGCCGCTTCTGTGGCGCGGCTCAGGGCCACGCCGTCCTGAAAGGAGGCAAGCCCGATCAGCCTCGCCCCCGCCCGCTCAGCCGCCTTGCGCGGCTTGCGGAAGACCAAGGGCAAAAGAAGCCGCATGAAGCCCGGAATCCTCATCCCCATGGAATCCATGTCGTCGGTGCCGGTCATGACCTTCAGCGACACGATCCGCCCGCCACGCTTTATGACAAAGACACAATCGTCAAAGACCTTGCCGCCCAGACTGTCGAGCGCGATATCGAAACGTTGGCCCAGATCACGAACCGAGCCCTTGCGATAGTCGGTATAGCCTGAAGCGCCAAGGCCGCGAACATAGGCCTCATCCGCACCTGAACCCGAACCATGGACCTGAAGACCGCGCGCCGCCGCCAGTGCAACCGTGGCTGCACCAACCGGCCCACCCGCGCCTTGGACAAGGATGCTTTCACCCGCCTTCGCCCCGGCACGGTCCAGAACCTTGTGCGCAACCAGCAGCCCCAGAGGTGCGGCAGCGGCTACTTCCATGCTCCAGCCCTCGGGGACCGGCGCAAGCCATGCCTCGGGAACCACCATAACCTCGGCCAAGGTGCCGCAAAGCACAAGGCCGGTATAGAACATCACGCGCTGGCCCTTCTTGAAGCGAGCGCCGTCGCTTTCAACCACCCCCGCGCCATCCACTCCGAGTGCAAAGGGCGGCTTGACCGGGGACATCATCTTCATCTCGCCTGAAGCGATATGCAGATCGGCCGGGTTCAGTGCGGCGGCGGCCATACGCACCAGAACCTGACCTGCCGCAGGCCGCGGTTCGGGCCAGTCAGTCAGCGCCATGGCTTTCACTGGGGTTTTCGAGAATTTCTGCAGTATCAGGGCTTTCATTCGGGTCTCGCTTTCGGGTGAAGGGAAAAGGTGATGGCAAGGGCAAGCAGGGCTCCGGCCAACATGTCGGACAGCCAGTGGACCTGTCCGTTTATGCCCAGCACCACTGCCGCCCAGACCCAAAGCGTCCAGATCAAGGCCAGGCGTCGGGTCAGGGTCGCCTTAGCAAGGCTTGCCAGCGTAAGGGCCACGGCACCATTGGTGGCCGCATGGCCCGAAGGCCAGCCTTCGAACACATCGCCGCTGAACAGAACGAGCTGGATCGAGCGTTCGTAAAGATCGACAGGGATGGTCACCTCGGGGTGGACCCGGCCGGTTGCAGCCTTGATGAGGCTCGCAAGCGCTAGGGACAACAGAAAGGCTGCCCACAGGCGCGGGGCCATGGGGCGGGATGAAGGCCAAAGGCTGGCCACAAGCGGCACCAGAAGCGGCGCCACCATTCCCAAAAGCATCGGCGGCGCCGACCACAGGATCGAGGCCCAAAGCGGCATCAGGCCCTGGGCCAGTAGGTTCGCCGTAGCGTCCAGTCCCTGCAGGGCGACACCCAGCGACATCACCGGCATCAAGCACAGCGTAAAAGCGAGCGGCGGGATGCGCGCCTGGCGGATCAGTGCAAGGCCACGGGCTAGGTCTTTGGTCAAGGCGGCTGGTTGGCGCATTCAGGGCCTGTCGGATTGACGGGCCTTCCGTATGCAGCTTAATATCTCCACCGACAACTAGTCACTGTTTTGTGAGATAGTCATGAAAAGCGGACCTTTGACGCCCGACCCTAAAAATGGGTGCCCTGTGACCCATTGCTTGTCGCTGATCGGCGGCAAGTGGAAGCCGGTCATCCTGTTCTGCATTTCGGGGGGTGTGAACCGGTTCGGGGCGATGAGCCGGGCGATTCCGGTCGTGACCAAGCAGATGCTGACCCAGCAGCTGCGCGAGTTGGAAACCGACGGGCTGATCCATCGCCATATCTTTGCCGAGGTCCCGCCACGGGTGGAATACAGCCTGACCGAGCGGGGCCGATCGGTCCTGCCCGTTGTGCAGGCGATGCGGGATTGGGGTCTGAGCGATGCTGCCGTTTCCGCCGCAATTGGCATCACGCCGGATCAGCTTACGGGCGTTGTTTCCCACACCGGACACGCGGCGCAATAGGCC
>CAMAQR010000161.1 GCA_945860375.1 Pseudorhodobacter antarcticus | reverse complement strand
GCGGGCTGGGCGGCCGGGACCCCTATCCTGCATCTCGACGCAACCCTGCGCCCCGAACTGGTGCAGACCTACTTGCCGCGCATAGGCATCGCAGATCAGGTTTGCGCGCGCCAACCGCATGTCCGCATCCGACAAGTAACCGGCAGCCCGACCTCGGCCCGCGCCCTGACCCCGACCGCCGATGCGCCCGAGCGCGACCGCAAGTCCGCAGCCAACCGTCTGCGCGATCTCACCGCTTGGATTTCTCTGCGCGCCCGGCAATGCCACCGCCCTGCGGCCCGGGTCGATCTGCTGGTCGTGGGCCAAAAGGCCGCCATAGACGCCCTGCGCGCCATTGGCCTGCCGCCACGGGTAGAGGCGGTGCATTTCAACGCGCTGAGCGGGCTCGACCGCTGGGGTGATGTCGGCGGCATGATCGTCATGGGGCGCACGTTGCCCGCGCCGCGCACGGTCGAATTGATCGCTATGGCACTGACCGGCCGTGTGCCTGCTCAAAACCCGGAAGGCGCAGGCTGGTGGTATCCGCTGGACGACAAGCACATCCATCTGGCCAGCGGTAGGACTGCGCCACTCGCCGGTGAGTGCCATGCCGACCCGATGGCAGAGGCGGTGCGCTGGAGCATCTGCGAGGGGGAACTGATCCAGGCGATGGGGCGCGGGCGCGGCGTCAATCGGACAGCCGATACGGTGCTGGAGGTCGACCTTCTGACCGATGTCGTCCTGCCGGTGACCGTCAACGCTTTGGTCCCTTGGTCCGACCTTCGGCCCACTCGCCGCGACCTGATGGCGCTGTCGGGCATCGTGCTGCACAACGCCGCCGACATGGCCGCCTGCTTTCCGGATCTGTGGACGACCGCCGATGCAGCTCGGCAGGATCGGTCGAGGAGTGTGACAAACTGCTATTATAGAGATCTCTATAATAGCCAAATGTCACACTCCTCTGCGGAGGTGACGTATCGCCTGACCGGCCCCGGCCATCGCGCCCGGACTGCCCGCGTTGATCTGACACGTATCCCCGATCCGGAAACCTGGCTCAAAAACCGGCTCGGCCCGTTGGCCTGCTTCACGCTGATACGCTGCGGCAGCACTGCACGAGGTGCGCCTGATCCGTCAAGCGCCGCACGCCTTGCAGCGATGACATCACGCCTGACCAGCAGCATGCAAGTCGTGATCGCCAAACGCCGCGCCGCTCTCGATGCGCTCGCTGCTCGGCTGGAAGCAGCGGCACCAACATCCATTTGCAAAACCGCCAACCCAACAAAGGAGAAATAAACATGGGTTTTGACACATTGCGCGTCTACGAAGCCGGGCACCTGTACGATGTGGAACTGCCGGACTGGTATCACGAGGCCAACCGGCTATCTGATCAAGAGGGCCTAAGCTGGCATCAGGCCTTCACGCATGTGCTGGGCTGCGGCGGTGTGCCACTCACCGATGATGGTTGCGACGGAGGCTGGATCGAGGTGCGGTTCTGGCCGAGTGTGCTTATGGGTAAGTTTGTCCTGATCGATACGGAAGCTGACTTCGTTGAACAGGTTCTCGTACCAAACCCAACCGACTGGTTGCCCTTCCTGACTCAACACATCGCGCCATTGATCTCCGCTGCAGCACAAGCGGCGTCTTCGTACCACCAACGCAAGCTGACACGCGCAATCATTGCATGGGCGCGCCACGGCGAAGGCAAACACATCGAGCGTGAGACGGGGCTGAGCGAGTTCGACCTCGACCAGGACCGTCGTCTTGCGGCGCAGTACCGCGCGGCCGCAGCCAAGGCAGGAAAGGGAAGTGTCGCATGAAAATCATGCGCCTCACGCCCCGCGGCTACGGCGGCGATCGCCGTGATCCCGAGCAGGTCAAGCGCGACGGCTGGCACGAACAGGGCCTGTTCGCGGTCATGGTCGATGATGCGCGGCTGACTTGGCCCGAGCGTGCCTTGGTTGAACAGCTTGGCACCAAGCTTTACGGCAAGCGTCCGCAAGGAAAAGAGGTGCGCCATGGCTGACCGAAGCTGGACCGCCGAGGACGTCGCCGATCACTTCGAAGAGGCCTTCCGCACCCTGCGCAAGTTGCCGCCCGTAAAGGTGCAGGGCTACGTTACCGCCTGGCCGCAGATCGTGCGCTCGCAAAAAGAGATTCTTGCGATGGAGCCCGAGCCGGTGCGCGGCTAAATGCAGGCATCTCGTGACACAAACGCCACCAGCCTGCTCATGTGGACAGGCTGGCGGCGACCCTCTCAGCCCTTGGGTGATCAATTGTCTGGAGGACTTCAACGATGATCCCGCACCAGGCGGGATGCTGCCGCGCAATCTGTCCCAAGCGTATTACAACATCTTCATCCGCAACAAAGCCTAAGGCTTCAAGCCCCGCCCTGTCAGGCTGCACGCGCATTTCGAACAACAGGGGATCCCGGGCGACGCTCTCGCCGGCCTCAGCCAGCGCCGTCGCAGTTGCACGTCTGACTTCGCGGGCCGGGTCTGTCAGATACGGATGCAGGTGCTCAATCGAAACATCTGACGAAATCGCCACCTGAACCGCTGCACGTCGCACCTCTGACTGACGGTGAGATAGGCCCCGCAGGACGGTTGTTGTCGGTAAGGCAATCTGACAGGCGGCCGCCGCCAGCAGAAGAAATGGTTCGAGGCATTCGGCAATCTGCCCACGGCGCAGCAGGTCATGCAGGACTGCTGCCTCTGCCATGTGTTGCACGAGGTTCAGAACCACAACCTGTTCGTGCATCGGTCTGGCTGTTCCAAAGCCAAGAAACCGGTCCCACAGGTCAAGCGCCGCCTGTGACCAGTCCTCGGTGCGACGGCGCAGGATTTCTTCCCCGATTGCAGACACGTCAGCCATTGACGCACCGGCAAAAGCCGCCAGCAATTCAGGGTCGCTCAACGAAGTGATGTCGCTGAGCGGGGTCGGTGCTGCAACTGATGCTGCGGCTGGCATCCGCGGACACGAGGCGGGTCCATCAAACAGGTCAAGTTGCCGGCTCTCCGGTTCGCGGTCAGGTCTCGGCATGTAAAATTCTGTCCCCATAACTTTCTCAAGTGTCCCGTGTGCAACAAGATATCACCTGCCGTGACGCGCGTAAAAGTGTTGCAACACTTTTTCTTTCGACAGATGCAACATATCCGTGCTATCTGAAAGGCATGATGGGGAGAGTGTGTCGGAAGACAGTTCTCCCCTTTTTCGTACTGGGTCTGGGTGGTTGGCCATAAAGCATTTGGTGAGCGAGTTCTCGAAAAAACTGTCTCCACCCAAAATGTTGCACCGCCTAACCCATTGAAATTGAACGGGTCCCTCCTGTTTGTAACCGTCTTCGGGGGGGCGAGGCGCAAGGCTTTCCCAGTGACACCGCTGAAAACACCCATTTCGTTTCGCTTTGACGTGAACCCTAAGAAAACAAAGGCCTGACGGCCTGACACACCACGCCTGAACCGAAACGGGGATCCGACCCCATTTCGCTTCGTGGACCTCCCAAGGACATTGCCATGGACGTTGTCGACCTGCCGCTTGAGCAGATCATTCCCTATGCGCGCAACCCGCGGCGCAACGCGCAGGCCATCGC
>CAMAQR010000160.1 GCA_945860375.1 Pseudorhodobacter antarcticus | reverse complement strand
TCCGTCTTGTGGTGCTCAGCGATGGGCCGCTCGCAACCCTCGCAATGGTAGGCGGCTGTCTCGGGCTTCCCCTTCGCCCAGCGCAGGCGCTCGAACTGCAGCCATTGCTTGTGGCCGCAATGCGGGCAGGGCACGAAATACCGCCGCTGATCGCTGGCCTCGAACTCGCGCTCGATGCGCGAGAGCCCCCGGATCGTCGGCGTCGAGACCATATACACCTTGCGCCGATGCGCGAAGGTTGTGGTGCGCGCCTCGGCCAGCGTGACAGGATCGCCTTCCTCATCTGCTGAGGCTGGATAAGCGTCGACCTCATCCAGAAACACATAGCGCGCAGGCATTGACCGCAGACCGGTGGCCGAGTTTGCACCCGTCAGCACCAGAATGCCGCCAGGGAACTCCTTCGACAGCATCGAATTGCCCGCATCACGTGAGCGTGCCGGCTGGACGCGCTCCTTCAGTGCCGGGCTATCCTCGATCAGAGGATCGATCCGCCCTCGCGAAGTGCGCTTGGCCATCTCCACGGTGGGCAGCACTGCCAGCATGGGGCCAGGTGCGTGGTGGATCACAAAGCCGATCCAGTTGTTCCCGGCTTCCGTGGCCCCAACCTGCGCGGCCTTCATGAACGAAATCCGCTGTGCCGGGTGCCTTGGCGACAGCGCATCCATAATCTCGCGCAGATAGGGCGCGCGCGCAGTCCGATACCGGCCAGGTTCTGCTGCCGCGCGCGATGACAGCCAACGATGCTTGTCCGCCCACTCTGACACCGTCAGATCAGCATCAGGCCGCATCCCCCGGCGCCACACACGCAAGACGTCCTGTGCACCGTCAAACTCGAGATCGAGGCCTTCGGTCAGGTCGTGGTCATCTTCCCCTTCCCTGTCATGCAAGCGAGACCCGGAGGTCTGCGAGGGCGTCGAGCTGCTCTCGGACATGGGTTTCCAGCACCCTTTGCAGGATCGCAGTCTCGATCGTCACGGGTTTGCCCGATGTCTTCTCCAACTCTGCGGATAACTGCGCGGCCATGAGTGCTGCGACGCGGGTGGGCCAGGTGACCCATGTGTCCCGCTCCTGGCGCGCAAGACGGAACACCAGCGTCTCGGCACGCGCGCGGTCGACCAGCACGCCTTTCTTCTTCTGGATCGCAAGCTGGCGCTCCTGCGCCTGATAAACGGTCAGCGCGGTGCGCGCCTTGATATAAGACGTGCTGTCGCCGGGGCCGGAGACGGCACTGGCAGCCATCATTGGGCTCACACCACCCGCGCCGAGCCCGCCCCGTGACCGTATCTGCTGGTCGGGATCGGTCATGCTGCCGCGCCGTGCATCTGAGGCGGCTGCGTTGATCGAGCCATCTGCGAAGAGCACCAGCCGCCCGGTCTTGCGCGCCTTTTGCACCGCCCCGCGCGAGAGGCCCGCGTGCTCGGCATAGGCGCGTTCGGACATACCTTCCATGGCGTTTGAATGTGCCTCAACATATTGGAAATAAACAGGAAAGTTTGCCTATTTGAGTTGATTACACTCCCCAGCAGAGCGATTCATGGATCCAGAAAGCGGGTGCATCGCACCCTCCACACAAGGATCGGAGAGAGCCATGCGCGCGCAGGAGAAGATGGGTCACAGCTCGATGAGTGAAGGGTGGCGGGATCACACCAGCCCCGCCCAGGAACGGATGAACTGGGTGATGGACGAAGTGATGTCGGGGCGGATGAGCCAGGCTGACGGGATGGTCGAGATGGCACGCGCCCAAGAGATGATGCGCGAGGAAGCCTGCGCGCGAACCACCCACCCCGAACACCGCTGGGAGGACTGACCATGGCACGCCGCAAGCCCACTGATCCCAAGGCCACCCGCGATGCTGAGCTTCTTGCGATCGCCCAACGCCAGTTCCGCATCGAGACGCTGGAGACCCAGAACTGGGACCGGCTGGATTTCCACGATGTCGCCGTCTGGGCGATCCGCGCCGCGCTCGAGGAAGCCTTTGAAGCTGGACGCCGCGCAGGCCCAGCCAACACCCAAGTCTGAAAGGATCTGACCATGACCGCCATCACCACCATCCGCATCGACCACGCCGCGCTGCCGGAACACTTTGATCGCTCGCGCCCCGACGCGGTTGCCGAGGTCATCCAGACTGAGTTGCGCGACGCTGGGATCACCGCCGAAGCCTCGGACGTGATCTCTCACATCAAGATCGAACTGCCGACCAGCCAGCTCGCCGCCGCCAGCACCCTGCTGGCGAGCCTTCAGCTGATCTGAGGGTGCGACGATGAGCACCCGCGTGCAGATCGCCATTCAGATCGGGCCCGAGGACTGGGCCCACATCTATTGTCATTATGACGGCTACCCCGCGCACATGCTGCCCGCACTGGCTGCATGGACGCCCGAGGACATCCTTGCCGCCCGCGAAATCCGGCAGGTGCGAGTTGACGCGCTCGACTGCTTCGATCCGCCCCGCGCGCCCCGCATCCTGCCGCGCCCAACTTGCGAACTGTCCCATCTCTACCTCTGGCAGGATGGGGCGTGGGTTGATGCGACGGCCTCTCCCGAGTGATCATAAAGCAATGAAATTGCTCCTAATTCTCTACGAAATCTGGCCCTTCAGAGCGATGGTCATCGTGCCAAAACGATGCAACTCACCTGAAAGGCTCAAGCCATGACCGACGCCACCGCCACCTTGATCGCCGACTTCCGCAGCGCCGCTGAAGAGATCGAAGCCCGCCTCGCGCCCAGCGCCTGCGCCACGATCGCCTCGCACAACTGGATCGTCATCGACGACTTCGGCCCCCTCAAATTCGAACTGACGCCCGAGGGCGGGAAGCATCGCGCCACCGGCACGGGTCATGGCAGCGCCCACAAGGTCAACCGCTTCACGAAGGCTGATGCCGAGCGCCTTGCTCGCGCCTGCAACGCCCGCGCCGCCTTCTGGGCGGACGCCGCGCGCGAAGAGGCCGCCACGCTCCGCAACCACATCGCCGCGCTCGAAGCTCTCAGCGCCGCCTAAGCCTTAGCCGGCGGGGCCCAGCGCCCCGCCCGCGCCATCACGAGGATCCCGACCATGACCACGCACCCCTGCCTTCCCAGCCGCAACGAGGATTACGGCTTCTTCCGCACCCTGACCGTCTGCCCAGAGCGCGACCGCCGCAGCGCGCAGGTCTGGACGCTCGCCTCGCGCCTGATCGCCGAAGCCATCCACGCCAGCAGCGAGGACGAGATGATCGGCATCCGCGACTTTCTGGACAGCAACATGGGGCGCCACTTCGCCGACGATGTCGTCGGCAACATGACCGGCTGCAACATCGGGCTCGAACCCGCCATCGCCGCCGCGATCCGCCGCTGGCAGGACTGGCGCATCGACCGCAAGACCGAGCGCGAGCACGGCATCCCATCTGGGCTGCCGTATCTGACGGGCTGGGCGCAGCACTTCGCCGTCACCGCCGCGATGGCTGAGAGCGATTGACCTATCCCCGACATCCCCATCACGACAGGAGGCCACGATGCCCAAACTCACAGACACCCAAGCCATCATCCTGCGGATTTCGGAAACACCGGACAGCGATTTCACTAAGTCGCGGACAGCCGTTTCAGTAAGTCCCGGACAGTTGTGCGACGTCTGGTCCTTGTGCTGCTGTCATTCGTCTGTGGTGATGATTTCGGGGTTTTTGGTCTGGGTCAATA
>CAMAQR010000159.1 GCA_945860375.1 Pseudorhodobacter antarcticus | reverse complement strand
GACAGCACGGTCGTCAAGGCGCTTGGACGCGCTTTCCGCTGGAAAACGATGTTGGACAGCGGGGAATTCGCAACCATCGGCGATTTGGCGGCGCATGAAAGGATCGCACCGACATACATGACCCGCGTCCTGCGGCTGACGCTGTTGGAGCCGGAGATCGTAGAAGGGATCGTGTCAGGCGACAATCCCAATTCGCTTGATCTGAGAACTCTGCTTGAACCCTTCCCTGTCATCTGGGCGCTGCAGTTCCAGCAAAGGGGATGACAGGACTGGGCGGAGAACCGACTTTGAGGATGCAGCATTGCACCAGCAGAGACCCGCGATAGCGGCTGCTTGAACCTTGAGGCAGCAATATTGGCGACGACCCAAGATGCAGAACAAACAAAGACGAGACTACCGAAGATTGCCGACAGGTGCAGCCGGACCTTCGCGGCCTTCAGGAGCTTGCGATAGCATCTGGTAGACCTCGGTATCCGTTGATATGCACTGTATTCTAAAGAGGTGAGTGTCCTGATGGTGAAGACCGTTCCCGGCATCAAGTCGCAATTCACCTCTGAAGCTAATGATGCGCCAGACGCTGGTCTTCGCCGGAACATCCTCGTGTCAACAGCACTGGTGCTTTCACTCACGTTGGCGACGGTCTTGGCGGCGACATTCCTGGTGGGCAACAACATCAGGCGCAACGTGGAGGAGGACTTGCAGGCGCGCGCCACCGACCTCGCGCGGACCATTGACCAAAGGTTGAGGACCTACGCGGCCGCGCTGGAAACTATAGCGGAATCCCATTCGCTGTCGCAAGAGTATGACATCTCGATCGTTGAGGGAGAGGCGCGGCGGGTCGGCACGTTGTTTGGCGGGTTGTTCGTTCTGACACTCGGCGGCGACACCATGGAAATCCTGATGACAACGGCTGACGCGGAAGGCAGCCTCCCTCCATCAGAGCCGCGGACCAATTATCCCGAGGTGATGCGCGCCGAGGCGGAAAGCCTAAGAACGGGGAAGGCTGTTGTCTCGGACGCCTTTAAAGGTCGTATCCGTGGTGTGCTAGTCATCACCATCGTGAAACCGGTCGAGATACCGACCCTGCCCGCAGCGTTCTTGTACTTCTCGGTGACCCTACGCGACATTACGGTGTGGATGGAGGAGACCGCACTGGAAGAGGACGAGTTTGCCGCCATCGCCGACGGCACGCGTCGAATCATCACGCGGTCGCAAGCCAACGAGGAGTTCCAGCTTGTCGGCTTGCCGCAATGGTACATCGCCTTCACGGAGGGGCGTGACAGCGGCATCGTTGTCGGGACGCCTGCTTACGGTGGCGAGGCGAGGCTCTTCGCCATGCAGCGCCTCGAGGCTGCGCCTGGCTGGACGCTGACCGTATCCCGTCCGCTGGCAAACTGGTTCTCGGCGGTTTATCTCTCACCGTGGCCGATGTTTTCCGGGATATTGGTCCTGCTGCTTGGGAGTGCCCTTGCGGGGCTGGTTCTCGACCGCGGGCGGGCTAAGGCTAAGGCTGCCGCGCGTGAGGTCCTGCTGAAAGAGGTGAACGCGGCGGATTCCCGCAAGTCGCGACTGGTGGCGGTGCTGGGGCATGATCTGCGCACGCCGCTGGTTGCGATCCTGGGGGCTCTTGATCTGGTACGGGACGGTAGGGATCAGTCGGCACAGGAACGAATACTTCATCGCGTGAAGGCTGACGGCCACGGAATGCTGAACCTGATTGACGATGTGCTGGAACTGGCCCGGCTGGGCGCAGGAGAGGCGCGGCTACGGCCAGAGCCTTTTTCGCCAATCGCTCTGCTGACGCTGGTTGGCGATCTGGTCCGGCCGTCAGCGAAGCGCCACGGGACCGAGGTCGTGATTCAGGTCGACGATTCCCGCATGTTAAGGGGCGATGTGGCGTCCCTGCAGCGGGTTCTATTGAACTTCGCGACCAACGCGGTGAAGGCTACGCGCGGCGGCAACGTCCGGCTCTCCGTCACTCTTGGCGTGGCCAGCGCGGAGGGTCACACGGTGACCTTTGCGGTCACCGACACCGGTTGCGGCATTGCCCCCGAAGACATTCCTCGGCTGTTTCGCGACTTCGGCATGCTGGATCGCGACGGCCCCACCGCAGACGGGACCGGCCTCGGTCTTGCCATCTGCCGTCGGCTGGCGACAGCCATGGGCGGCGAGGTGGGTGTTGAGAGCACCCTTGGGGAGGGTTCGCGTTTCTGGCTGAGAGTGACATTGCCCGAGACGGACAACGCTGTATCAGACCTGGACGGTGAAACGGATGACCCCTCCGCCGTTCTGGCCGGTCTCAAGGTACTGGTCGCCGAAGATCATGACATAATCCGGCAGCTGACCTGCGCAAACCTGGCGCGCGTCGGCATGCTGCCGACAGAGGCTGCGGACGGCCAAATCGCCGTTGAGCTGGCCGAGGCCGAGGAATTCGACCTGATCCTGATGGACATGCAAATGCCACACCTCGACGGGGATGAGGCGGCGGCACGCATCCGGGGCGGCGGCGGGCCTTCGGCGCGGGCTCAGATCATCTGCGTGACCGCGCACCAATCTCCAGAGATCGCCTTGATGCTGAGTGATCTGGCCTTCGACGCGTGCGTTAGTAAACCGCTTGACCTCAAACAGCTGGTGGCCCTCGTGAAGGGAATACCGGCGTCTTCGGCTGCTATAGTTTCCCTGGAGGACTTCGACGCTGATAACCTGACCCAATGGCGCGAGATCGACGGCGGGGCATTGCTGGCGCGGACGCTCAAAGGCTTTGCGGCCGATATCGAGACGACCCGGACCGATCTGGCGGCATTGATCGCCAAGCGCGACACCTTCGGGGCCGGCCGTCTGGTTCACAAGCTGGTCGGTTTTGGGGATACCCTTGGCGCCCGGACACTTTCCGCTGAACTCCGCAAATTCGAAGACCTGATCCGTGATGACGACATCGAGGCTCTAGAACGGGCGCTCAAATGGATCGATGGCGTCATGACCAAGACCCGAGCGCAGATTGCCCCCCTGATCGAGGAGATCGATCGGCAGAGCCAGGGTAAAGCCGCACGCCCGGGCGCTCCGGGATGACCGCCTGAGCTTCTATGTGATTGCTTGATCTCGCGTCCAGAGATGGAGCGCAGCGGATTGCCCGATTTTTTCCGTTCAGCGGTGCCACCAAGGGGCAAAAGGTATAGGGACGATCGACCGATAAGATATGGACGCGATCCTTCGCCCCGCAGGGCGTCAATGGCCGCTTCGGAGAATGTCGCGATCCCGGCTGGCCGTCGGCTTTGGGCCGTTCACGTCTGGTGGATGCCATCAGATATTTCATGCACAACGGGATCGATTACGAACGAAGCAAGGGAGCGCCGCTCTGAGAGTATGCTGGAGTGAGAGAACACAACTTGAGTGACCACGACAAAGGTTGGACGCCAGTCGCGCACGCAAAGCACGTGGAAATTGCAAACGTTGTTCTTGGCGGCCAGGAAATACATATTGAAAGCAAGCACTTAAAGCTGAACACCAAATCCGCGCAGTCGTCAGCTTTGGAGAATACCCGCCCCGAGAGAGCGGTTTCGGCCGTATTTACAGAGGAGGCAGTGGTTAGCCTTCACCCTATAACCCCCAAATACAACAACAAATTTCCGGCAAGCATCGAAGCAGAGAACCGTTGTTCTGGGGCGAGTGGCGGAGG
>CAMAQR010000158.1 GCA_945860375.1 Pseudorhodobacter antarcticus | reverse complement strand
GCAAGCATCCTCTCGACCATCGAGGAGCGGCTTGCCGCCTGAAGCAACGGAAAGACCGGGTGTGGATAGTCCTCGCCTCGTTAGAACCCATCTCTCAACCATACGGAACATAAAATGGCTGATCTGAACAAACTCGCAGAAGACATCGTTGGTCTGACCCTGCTGCAAGCAGTGGAACTGAAGACCATTCTGAAAGACAAGTACGGCATCGAGCCGGCAGCCGGTGGCGCCGTCATGATGGCCGCTGGCCCGGCTGCTGCGGCAGCTCCGGCTGAAGAAGAAAAGACCGAATTTGACGTTGTTCTGACCGAAGCTGGCCCGAACAAAATCAACGTCATCAAAGAAGTCCGTACCATCACGGGCCTGGGCCTGAAAGAAGCCAAAGACCTCGTTGAGGCCGGCGGCAAAGTCAAAGAAGGCGCCACCAAGGCTGACGCCGAAGCGCTGAAGAAGAAGCTTGAAGAAGCTGGCGCTAAGGTAGAGTTGAAGTAAGCCTATATCGGGGTTCGCCCCGGTATTTTGAAAAGCGGGCAGGGTCGGAAGTTTTCCGGCCCTGCTCTGCGCGTATTAGCAGGGGTTTTTACGAAAACCTCTTCTCAGGCGCGGTGATGGTTCGGGAGCGGCCCTAAGGGATGGGCGGCATGAATAGAACCACTGCCCCCTATCGCCCGAGTGGCGCGTCCGTGGCCCGACGGAGGCGTGCACTTTGATGATGAAAGGTTACGACGAGCATGGCGCAAGCTTACGTTGGTCAAAAACGTGTCCGCCGGTATTACGGCAAAATCCGTGAAGTCCTAGAGATGCCGAACCTGATCGAGGTGCAGAAAAGCTCCTACGATCTGTTCCTGCGCTCGGGCGAAGGCGACAAGCCGCTGGATGACGAAGGTATCCAAGGCACGTTCCAATCGGTTTTCCCGATTAGGGATTTTAACGAAACGGCTGTGCTGGAGTTCGTCAAGTACGAACTGGAAAAGCCCAAGTACGACGTTGACGAATGTATGCAACGCGACCTGACTTATGCAGCGCCCCTGAAGGTGACGCTGCGCTTGATCGTATTTGATGTCGACGAAGCGACGGGCGCGCGCTCTGTCAAAGACATCAAGGAACAAGACGTCTATATGGGCGACATGCCTTTGATGACGACCAACGGCACGTTCATCGTGAACGGCACCGAGCGCGTGATCGTCAGCCAGATGCACCGCTCGCCGGGCGTGTTCTTTGACCATGACAAGGGCAAGACCCACTCGTCGGGCAAATTGCTCTTCGCCTGCCGGATCATTCCCTATCGCGGGTCGTGGCTGGATTTCGAATTTGACGCCAAGGACCTTGTGTTCGCGCGCATCGACCGCCGCCGCAAACTGCCCGTGACCACGCTGCTGTATGCTTTGGGCATGGACCAAGAAGGCATCATGGATGCCTATTATGAAACCGTGACCTTCACCCATGTCAAAAACAAGGGCTGGGTGTCGAAATTCTTCCCCAAGCGCCTGTCGGGTACGCGTCCGACCTATGACTTGGTCGATGCCGCCACGGGCGAAGTGCTGTTGAAGGCGGGTGAAAAAGTCACGCCGAAGATGGCCAATACTTGGGGTAAAGAAGGCAAGATCACCGATTTGTTGCTGCCCTTTGACATGATCGTGGGGCGCTATGCATCCAAAGACATGATCAACGAAGAGACCGGCGAGATCTGGGTGGAAGCTGGCGACGAGTTGACGATGGAGTATGACCGCGACGGCAACGTCAAGGGCGGCACGCTTAAGACCCTGCTCGATCAAGGCATCACCGAGATTCCGGTTCTGGACATCGACAATGTCAACGTCGGCCCCTATCTGCGCAACACGCTGGCGGTTGACAAGAACATGGGCCGCGACACCGCGCTGATGGACATCTACCGCGTCATGCGCCCGGGCGAACCGCCGACAGTAGAGGCCGCAAGCCAGCTGTTCGACACGCTGTTCTTTGATAAAGAACGCTACGACCTGTCGGCCGTGGGCCGTGTGAAGATGAACATGCGTCTGGATCTGGGCAAGCCCGACACCCAGCGCACGTTGGACCGCGAAGATATCGTGGCCTGCATCAAAGCCCTGACCGAACTGCGCGATGGCAAGGGCGAGATTGACGACATCGACCACTTGGGCAACCGCCGTGTGCGCTCGGTCGGGGAGTTGATGGAAAACCAGTACCGCGTTGGTTTGCTGCGGATGGAACGGGCGATCAAGGAACGTATGTCCTCGGTCGAGATTGACACGATCATGCCGCAAGACCTGATCAACGCCAAACCCGCCGCCGCTGCTGTGCGTGAATTCTTCGGCTCGTCGCAGCTGTCGCAGTTCATGGACCAAACCAACCCCCTGTCCGAAGTGACGCACAAGCGCCGTCTGTCGGCTCTTGGGCCGGGCGGTTTGACCCGCGAACGCGCTGGCTTTGAAGTGCGCGACGTGCACCCGACCCACTATGGTCGGATGTGCCCGATTGAAACGCCCGAAGGCCAGAACATCGGCCTAATCAACTCGTTGGCGACCTTTGCCCGCGTGAACAAATACGGCTTCATCGAAACGCCGTACCGCAAGGTGATCGACAACAAGGTGACCGACGAGGTCGTCTATATGTCTGCGACCGAGGAAATGCGCCACACCGTGGCACAGGCCAACGCCGCACAGGATGCCGAAGGGCATTTCACCGACGACCTGATTTCCAGCCGCAATGCGGGCGACTTCATGCTGAACCCGCCCGATGCGATCGACTTGATCGACGTGTCGCCGAAACAGCTTGTGTCGGTCGCAGCCTCGCTGATTCCGTTCTTGGAAAACGACGACGCCAACCGCGCCTTGATGGGCTCGAACATGCAGCGTCAGGCTGTGCCCTTGCTGCAATCTGATGCCCCGTTTGTGGGCACCGGCATTGAAGCCGTGGTCGCCCGCGATTCCGGCGCTGCCATCATGGCGCGTCGGGCTGGCGTGATTGACCAAGTTGACGCCACCCGCATCGTGGTGCGCGCGACGGAAATGCTTGATCCGGGTGAACCGGGCGTCGACATCTACCGTCTGCGCAAATTCAAGCGGTCGAACCAGTCCTCCTGCATCAACCAGCGTCCGTTGGTGAAGGTGGGTGACACGGTGGTGCGCGGCGAAGTGGTGGCTGATGGCCCCTGCACCGACATGGGTGAATTGGCCCTTGGCCGGAACGTCATCGTGGCCTTCATGCCGTGGAATGGCTATAACTACGAAGACTCGATCCTGATTTCGGAACGTATTCTGAAAGACGACGTGTTCACCTCGATCCACATCGAAGAATACGAAGTCGCCGCGCGTGACACGAAACTGGGGCCAGAGGAAATTACCCGCGATATCCCGAACGTGGGCGAAGAAGCCCTGCGCAATCTCGACGAAGCCGGCATTGTCTATATCGGTGCCGAAGTGCAGCCGGGTGACATTCTGGTGGGCAAGATCACGCCCAAGGGCGAAAGCCCGATGACGCCGGAAGAAAAGCTGCTCCGCGCGATCTTTGGTGAAAAAGCCTCTGATGTGCGTGACACCAGCTTGCGCCTGCCACCTGGTGCTTTCGGCACGATCGTCGAAGTGCGGGTGTTCAACCGGCACGGCGTTGATAAAGACGAACGCGCCTTGCAGATCGAGCGTGAGGAAATCGAACGCCTCGCCCGCGACCGCGATGACGAGCTGACCATTCTGGAACGCAACATCTA
>CAMAQR010000157.1 GCA_945860375.1 Pseudorhodobacter antarcticus | reverse complement strand
CCCTTCTCTGGCAGATGCCCTCGAGGCGCTTGATAAGGCATTACTATCCCAGATCCAGAAGCGCGATACGCGCAGTGCAGTCGTGACCTTTTGCAAGGCGCTAGGCTCGAGCCCGGCCGATGTGCCGGCCAATATGGCCTATGCTCGCCGCAAGCTTGAGGGGATGTCATACACCGCACTCGGGTTCTCGAAGGGGCGCTGGAGCAACATCAAAACCGGTGTCGCCCGAGCTATTGGTCTGGTGGGCAAAACGTACCCAAGCCGCAACACGGCGCCGCTGCTGCCGGAATGGGAAGACCTGCTGGACGCAATCCCCAAGTCGCTGATCCGCAAACTCTCCGCTGGCGCCCGCTTCCTGAGCAACCGGGGTGTCACGCCAAGCACTGTCACTTTGGCAGACCTGCTCGCCTATCGCGACACGATCCTCAACGACCGTCTGCGCGCCAACGCCGAGCAAGCGTGGGACCATTTTCTGTGGGCCTGGAACCGAGCGGCAGAGCGGATGCCAGATACATGGCCACAGATAGAGATAGCGCGGACGGCGAAGCGGGAAGTCTATGTTTTGCCCTTCGCCTTTTTCCCGGAGTCATTCGAAGCGGATGTGACTGCCTATGCAGATCGGCTGCGCAACATCGACCTCGATGAGGAGGGGCCCGTCCGTCCGGCAAGGCCAGCCACGATCAAGACACGGATATATCAGTTGCGGGCAGCCGCCTCAGCGCTGGCGCACTCGGACGTGGATCCAGCGACGATTGTGTCGATTGCCACGCTTGTGGGGGTCGATAACTTCAAAGCGACCCTGCATTTTTTCATGCAACGCGCCGGCGGCAAAACCTCTGCCAACGTCGCGCAGATGGCAAGCTGCCTGCGCAATGCAGCGCGCCACTTCGTCAAGGTTGATGACGCGCATGACAAGCAACTTGCCCGGCTATGCCGCAGGGTGGCGGTGCAAGGCGGCGGCCTTACCGCCAAGAACCGGGACCGACTTCGTCCCTTTGACGATCCCGAGGTTGCTCAGGACTTTCTATGCCTGCCCGACACCATCAGGCAGCAAGTCGAGCGCGACAAGCGCGCACCTGCCCAAAAGGCGGTTGACGCCCAACTGGCGGCAGCTATTGCCCTTGTTCAAGCAATCCCCATCCGGATTGCCAACCTTGCCGCAATCGACCTCAACCGCCACATGAAGCCGCAGCGCAGGGATGTGCATCTGGTTATCTCGGAAGCCGAGACCAAGAACCGGCAACCGATAGACTTCAACATCCCGCCCTACGCGCTCGACATCGTGCGCTGGTATATTCGGGACTATCGCCCATTCCTCATGTCCGAACCAACTGACGCGCTGTTTCCCGGGCGTGGTGGCCAGCCCAAGTCGGCACATACCCTTGGCGTACAGATCAAAAAGATCGTCTTCAAATTCACCGGCCTGGCGTTCAACGTGCACCTCTTCCGCCACTTCGCCGGCAAGGTCTTCCTCGATCAGCAGCCGGGTAGCTACGAAATTGTCCGGCAGGTGCTTGGTCACAAACGGATCGATACCACCACCAGCTTTTACTCAGGGGCAGAAGTTCAGCGCGCGAGCACCGTTTTCAACCAGCTCGTCGATGACCTGCGTGGCCGGCACAGCCCCTCACCAGCCCAGCGGCAACGGAGGCGCACATGAGCGGCGGACGCTATGCACCAGCCAAGGCGCCAGAGCGGCGCTGCATGCCGCTGATCCAGTGGCCAGCGGCAGACCGCCGGCTGTGGGAGGACGCCCTGACGCCAGGCACGATCCTTGATGACCACCTTGGTGCGCGGGCACACCTGTCTGCCACTTCCAACCGCAAGACCGAGCGCGGCTATGGAAGGTTCCTAACGTACTGCCACATGCATGAGCCGGGCTGTCTTTCCGATGCGCCGGCATCACGAATCACGTCCGAGAGGGTGAAGCGCTATGTCTTGCACCTGACCGCGCTTGATAACAGCAGTCACACCATCTTGTGCCGCCTGCAGGAACTCGGCGACACGGCCGATGTGCTGGGGCCCCAGGATGACTGGTCCTTCATCAACCGTATCGGTGCGCGCATCAGGGCACGCCACAAACCCGCCCGTCAGAAAAGCCGAACAATCACGAGCGATGAACTCGCACAACTCGGCTACGAACTCATGGATGACGCTACCGGGCAGACGGGCCTTAAGGCGGCGACGTCTTTTCGTGATGGATTGATGATCGCGCTGCTTGCCTATGTCCCGATCCGGCGGAAAAACTTTGCCGCGCTTGTTCTCGGCAAGAGCCTAATCAAGCGGCAAGGGCAGTGGTTCATCCAGTTGGAGCCTGACCAGACCAAGACCCATGCCTGGTTTGAGACAGTGCTGCCGCAAGCGCTGCTGTCCTATCTCGACCGTTACCTTGATCTCCACCGCCCCCGCCTCGCCGCTGGTGACGGTCGCTGGTATAAACCTGCCGGCGATGCCTTGTGGATTTCTACCCACGGCTCACCGCTGACGCACACTACGATATACGATCGGATCTGCCGCCGAACACGGGACCGTTTTGGCGAGCAGGTCTCGCCCCACCTGTTTCGCGATGCCGCCGCATCGACCTTGGCAACAGAGGCCCCCAACCAGGTCCGCATGGCCGCGCCCCTGCTTGGCCACCGTAGTTTCCAGACCACCGAAAAGTATTACAGACACGCCAAGGCACAGAGTGGCCATGACCAGTTTGTCGAAGCAATGTCGACACTGAGGAGCGAACGATGATGGCTCGGGCAGTAGCAAAACGAAAACCCATAAAGGTTCATCAGCCCACATTTGAAAAATGGGATTACGCTGTCAAAAGATTAAATTCCGCAGCAAAACGCTCCGGATACAAGATCGATACAGTTGCAGCTGCAGATGCCGTGCAACAAGCAATCTTGCTCTGCGACGAAGTTCAAACAGAGCTTGGCCGCGCAGTCGTCAAAAAGAAGGCGGATGCACTGAACAAACTGTTCGAAAAATTGGCTTTCGAACTGCGAAGCAAAGAGACGCAGCAAGCCATGAACGACATGGTGGCAGAGAAAAAGCTGGCTGATTTCCTGTCAGTCTCGGCAGCCGAGCCAAACTTAGGGGAAGCGATGTTAAAGGCTGTCGAGTCCATGAAAAAACCATTTGAAGAATGGCTTAGTCGGTATGGCAAAAGCCGTGGCGGTCGTCCTGTTCAGACTGCTCGCCAAGCCCTCCTATATTGTCTGATCAAAAACTATGAGGAAATTTTCTCCACGCCGCTTTGGGACGGTGGCGAACTCCGCTTGCGCACCCTAGCAACCCACATCTTTCCTGCCTGCAATGTCCCATCGGTTGGTTTGGAGGAAGCGGTCGGCAGAGCCATAAAAGAGTTTGCCAGTTGGGCTCTATGGGACGGCTTGCCGACATTGCAGCCAAATGACCAAGGCTGGCTCGAAAGGTGGCACCAGAACGTCCCTGACGACCCGGAACCGCCGATACTGGCCGCAAAACCCGGCACAAAAAAGTGACCCTTCTGCACATCCAGACAGCCGGTAATTCGGGCAGGCAGTATGCATGCCTGGAAAAGCTGCCCTGCATGATGCCAAGGATCGCCAACACCTGTTGGTCGATGACTTGCGCGTCGAGCTGGTCAATCTTGGATCCGACACCCCGATTTCGACAGCCGAGCTCGATGCGCTGGAGCAGCTTCTGGGCGCAGATCTGCGCCAGCTATTGTCCAACTAATCCGCCAGCCCCCACCGTGGCTGGTC
>CAMAQR010000156.1 GCA_945860375.1 Pseudorhodobacter antarcticus | reverse complement strand
GGATTGCAAGGAAGAATAGCTTTCGGGGCGCATCTTGCCCCTTGGCTTGCCGTCTTCGTGCTGACGGTCTGACATTACCCTGGCGCAAGAGAGTTTAACCGGGTAAAATATTGTATACCTGTGCTGGCCCGAGAGGGTTTCAGATATACAACGCCGATCCAGTTGTTGCCCGCTTCGGCCGCCCCGACTTGTGCCGACTTCATGAGCGAGATGCACTGCGAAGGGTGGCAGGGCGACAGAGCACCTATGATTTCGTGCAGATAAGGCGTCCGTGCTGTACGATAACGCCCCGGCTCGGCGCCAGCGCGCAATGAAATAAAACGGTGCTGGTCCGCCCATTCCGACACCGTCATGTCAGGGTCAGGTCTCATTCCCCGGCGCCAAGTGCGCAGGATGTCTTCCGCACCGTCAAAGCTAAGGTCGAGGTCGGCAGTCAGGTCGTGGTCTTGACCCCAGGGAGACTCGGAGGTCGGCGAGGGCGGAGAGCTGTTCTCTGACATGGGTTTCCAGCACCCTTTGCAGGATCGCGGCCTCGATCATCACCGGTTTGTTGGTCTGTTTTTCCACCTCCACTGCCAATTCGGCCGCCATCAGCGCCGCCACACGAGCGGGCCACGTCACCCAGACATCGCGTTCCTGCCTCACCAGGCGGAACACCAGCGCCTTGGCTCGCGCCCTGTCGACCAGTTCGCCCAACTTCTTCTTGATCGCCAGTTGGCGTTCCTGCGCCTGATAGACTGTCAGAGTGGTGCGAGCCTTTAGATAGGACGAGCTATCCGCTGGCCCGGAAAACCCGGCTTCGCCACCAATGCTGCGACGATGCTGATCGGGATCGGTCATGTCGCCGCGCCGTACATCGGACGCGGCGGCGTTGATCGACCCGTCGCCATAAACGACCAGTCGCTCAGCCTTGCGGGCCTTCTGCACCGCCTCGCGCGACAGGCCACAATGGGTGGAATACTCTCGCTCTGACGTACCTTCCATGACGATTGAATAGACCTCAAGATATTGAAGTTAAATGTAAATGACCTGTTTAGTCAGTTGATTACACTCCCGTGTAGAGCGATTCTGGCTCAAAGGAAACGATGCAAGTCACCCCTGGAGATGACCCCATGACCATAGCCACCACCACCATCCGCATCGACATCGCCACGCTGCCCTACCATCGCGACCGTTCGCGCCCCAACATGGTGGCGGAGGTGATTGAAGACGCGCTGCGCGAGGGCGGGATCAAAGCCGGCTGCTCGGACCTCTTCTCGCACATCAAGATCGGCCCTGCCGACCGCGCAGCTAGCTGCTGCAAGCGCCGTGCTCGTCGATCTGCAGCTGATCTGAGGCGGCACCATAAGCACCCGAGCGCAAATCGCCATTCAGATCGGCTCCGATGAATGGGCGCATGTCTACGTCCATTTCGACGGCTATCCAGCCCACAGGATGCCAGCGCTCGCGCGCTGGATGCCCAAGGACATCCTCATTGCTCGCGAAACCCGGTAGGTCACGCCCGAGGCGCTGGATTGCTTCAGCCCGCCCCGTGATCCCCGCATCCTGCTGCGCCAGACGCAGGAGTTTGCCCATCTTTACATGTGGATCAAAGGCCAGTGGGTGCATGTGATGCCGCAGGCCGATACGCCCGCAGTGTGAACATAAGGCAATGATATTACTTATTTTTATCTATATCAGCCGCCCCACCAGAGCGATGCTGATTACGCAAACACGATGCAACTCACCCAAAGGGCACACCGCCATGACCATCCGCCGCGCGACCAACAATGCCAAAGCCGTCGACACCTTCATGACCACAAAGCCCCAGATCGACGTGATGCTGAAGCGCCTGAAGGCCCTAAGCGATGACCACTTCAAGACCCACCCCGACGAATTCACCGGGGTCATGTCGGCACCCTGAACCACTACGCCAGCCTGTTGCGCCAGATCACCGAGAGCGCCTTCAAGGAGGGCGACCATGCCGCTTGATCCCGCCCAGCGCCATCAGATCGAACAGAAAGCCATAACCGCCGCATGGGAGGCCGGACGGCTCGCCGCCTGCGATGACGCCATCGCGCTGCTGCGCGAGATCGCGGGTCTCCAACGAGACGAAGATGGCGATGTGACCACCGGCACGGATGCCGACGGCCACCACGACCTGATGTCGCGCTTCACCGCCTTCCTTGCCACGCATGAACAGTAGGGGAACCCACCATGACCAAGCTGACCGAAACCCAGACCATCATCCTCAGTGCCGGGGCCCAGCGCCCAGAAAACATCGCCCTGCCACTTCCCAAGGGGCTGGCCGGTGCGGCGGCCAAGATGGCCGTCAACAGAATGGTCGCGCTCGGCTGGCTGCAGGAGGTCGACGCCAACCTGCGGCGGAATGAGCCGCTCTGGCGCGAGACCGGCGACGGCCATGGCACGACGCTGGTGGTGGCGGATGCTGGCTTGCTAGCCATCGGGATCGAGCCGGTGGTGGTCAAGGCTGTCGTCGCCATCCGCGAGCATGGGGCCAAGGCTGCAGCTTCCAAGCCACCGACCCAGCGCACTGGCACCAAGCAGGCACAGATCATCGCCTTGCTTGAACGCCCCGAGGGTGCGACGATCGCCGAGATCGTTGCGGCGACGTCGTGGCAGGCTCACTCCGACAAAGGTTTGATCTCGGGCGTGCAGAAGAAAAAGCTGAGCTTGGTCGTCGGCGTGATCAAGGAAGATGGCAGGGGCGCCGTGTATCGGATCGGCGGACGACGCAAAGAGCCCATCTTGACCGATGCTGCTGAAGACGCCAACATCAGCCTTGTGGTTCGTAGGCGTGGAGACACATTTTGAAGCGGTTCGCTTGGTTGATCGTTTTCGCGATTGTACCCGGCGCATCAATTGCACACCCGATCTACCCAAACTCTGTTGCGTCCAACGACTTGGACTTCATCTTGACGGATGATCCCAGTGCGTGTTGGACCATGTCAGAACGCGAAGGTGGCAGAACAGAGATGTATGACCCACGGCGAGACACGCTATTTGTCGAGGGCGCACTTCATTTCAACGTGACTTTTCCCGATCAGCAGATCCGTATCAACTTGCATCCCGATGTCGGTGACCCGCAACAACGCGCGATGGAAGCCGCCGCGTCTCTTTCCAGGTTACCGACCAAGATGCGAAACGAGTTGAGATATGTGAACATCCTCGACGGTGACGGGACTGCATTGTCCGAAGACCTTGGACGATTTTTCACTCTTTATGGCGGGCTGATGGAACGCCGATTGGCAGAGCATGATCTGGATGAAACAGTCTTTCACGAGAGTGCGCATGTTGCATTGGACCCGCTGCTCACACGCGATCCTGATTGGAAGTCAAATCAAATCGCAGACGGTGAATTCATCACACAATACGCAGCCGACAATCCTGACAAAGAGGACATTGCGGAAAGCGCGTTATTCGCTTGGACGATGTTTTACCATCCGGGTCGGCTAACAGATGATGTTGAGGCACGTGTTCGGGACATCATGCCGAACCGTTTGGAATATTTCAGCAACATGTTAGAGGGCTATCTGCCGCCTTCGTGCGCCACCTAAGTGGACTGAGGGTTCATCAAAGCAGACCTTGGCGCAAGCGAAGCGAAAGCTCACTTGGTGCCGCATTGTCTGACGTCAGCGCCCTTGGAACAGTTTTGCGTGATTGCGTAGTGGAGGGTTTGCGGTTCATCTTTACCCCAATTGGAGTTGAAGATGATGAAGAAACCCATGACGACGAAGGCGCCTGCCGAGCAGGTCGTTAAAGATATCCGGCGTGCAACGCGCAAGTTGCAT
>CAMAQR010000155.1 GCA_945860375.1 Pseudorhodobacter antarcticus | reverse complement strand
ACGCCGCCCTTGCCGCAATCGGTCTGGGATCAGATCGGCTGGTCGGGGCATGAGATTTTCGCCGACTATGCCAATTCCTATTGCTACTGTCAGCGCACCCAGGACGGGCGCATCGCCCTTGGTGGGCGCGGCATTCCTTATCGGTTCGGTTCAGTGATCGATGACCAGAACGGCACCCCCGATATGGCTACAATCGAACGGCTTAAGGCCCTGCTGCAGCAGCACTTTCCTGCCGCTGCGGCGCATGGCATCGATCACGCCTGGTGCGGCATCATTGGCGTGCCCCGCGACTGGTGCGCGACGGTGGGTCTGGACCGGAAAACCGGGCTTGGCTGGGCAGGCGGTTACGTTGGCGTGGGCGTTTCGACCGCCAATCTGGCGGGGCGGACCTTGGCCGATCTTGCGCTGGGACGTGACAGCGCGTTGACAGCACTTCCCTGGGTCAATCGCCGCCCCCGGTATTGGGAGCCAGAGCCCCTGCGCTGGTTGGGGGTCCATGCGATGTACAGCCTTCTGCGCATCGCCGATCGGCGTGAGACGCGACTGGGCATTCCCCCGTCGCGTTTTGCGCGACTGGGAAAGTGGCTTACCGGCAAGTAATGCTGTATAAATCCCGCCTGACATCTGCGCGCCTTTCCTGTCCACCAACTGGATTTCCGCCTGCCTTTGCGGCCACAACAGGAGATATTTGATGCAATGGACTGAAACTGACAAACGCCTTGGAATGGACCGGGGGATCACCCGGCGCGACTTTCTGGACGGGATTGCCCTGACCATTGGTGCCGCCGCCCTTGGCGGCTTTCACGCTCGGCCTGCAAGGGCCGAGACGGCAGCTTACCCGCCCGCTGGCTCCGGCCTTCGCGGCCAGACCGATGCGGCCCAGAACGTGATGCACGCCATCCGCGACGGCAGCTTCTGGGCTTCGAACCCTGCAATTGCCGACACGGGCGAGAGCTATGATCTGGTGGTCGTGGGTGCCGGGATTTCCGGCCTTGCCGCCGCCTTCACCTACCGCCAGCAGAAGCCGGATGCCAAGGTCCTGCTTGTCGATGCGCTGGAAGATTTCGGCGGCCATGCCAAACGCAACGAGTTCACCTCCTCCGGCGGCAAGCGGCTGATCGGCTGATCGGCTATGGCGGCTCGCAATCGATGCAGACGCCAAGCTATTTCAGCCCGGCGGTCAATGCGACGCTTGCAGCCATCGGCATCGAACCGGCGAAGTTCGAAACCTACTTCAACCAGTCCTGGGCAGAGGAGCGCGGGTTGCAAGGCGCGGTCTTCTTCGACGCGGCCACCTGGGGCGTGGACAAGCTGGTAATCCAGTCGGGCGAGACGGCGGACTGGGTCGCCCAGACGCCGCTGAACGACAAAGCCAAGGCCGATCTGATCAACCTTCTTGACGCGCCCAGCGATTACCTTCCCGACATGGCTCCGGAAGAGCGGTTAGAGAAGCTGGCGCAGATCACTTACAAGGAATTCCTGCTGGATTACGTAAAGGCCGACCCGCAGTTGGTGGACTACTTCCAGACCTCGACCACCGGCTATTTCGGCGTCGGGATTGATGCGACTACGGCGCTGGACGCACGCGGCAACTGGAACCCCGGCTTCGACGGGATGGACCTGGGCGAGAGCGTGTCGAAATACCACAGCCCCTCGGGGCGGCTCGGGTTCAGCGATCCCGACCCCTACATCTACCACTTCCCCGACGGCAACGCCGGGATCGCCCGCCATCTGGTCCGGGCCTTGATCCCCGCCGCACTGCCCGGATCGACCATGGAAGATCAGGTCGTCGGCATGGTTGACTATGCCAAGGTTGATCTGCCCGAAAACCCGGTGCGACTGCGGCTGAACTCGACGGCCGTCAAAGTGGCGCATGACGGCGATCCAGCCTCTGCCACCTCGGTCACTGTCACTTATGCTGGGCCTTCTGGCCTTGCTTCGGTCAAGGCGGGTCATGTGGTGTTGGCCTGCTGGCACCGGGTCATCCCCTATCTGACGGATGAGATTTCGGCCGACCAGATCACCGCCTTGAACGACCAGCAGAAGGTGCCACTGATCTATACCAACGTACTTTTGCGCAACTGGAAGGCGCTGGGCGAGCTGAAGATCGACGGCGCCCGCGCCAAGGGCAATTTCTGGAGCGGGTTCGAGATCGACTTTCCTGTCTCCATCGGCGACTACAAATTCGCTGACACGCCCGAAGACCCGGTGATCCTGCATCTGTCCAAGGTCATGGTCGAACCGGGGCTGTCGTCGCGCGAACAAGCCCTTGCGGGCAAACGGGCGCTGATGGGCCTGACTTTCGAGGATATGGAACGCTCGATCCGCGAGCTGTTGTCCAAGGCGCTGGCTGGCACCAGCTTTGATCCTGCGACCGATATCGAAGCCATCACCTGCAACCGCTGGAGCCATGGCTACGCCTATGAATACATGCGACCCTGGGATCAGTTCTGGCCCGACGGCCCCCTGCCGATTGAGACCGCCCGCCAGCCTTGGGGCCGCATCAGCATCGACAACACCGATTCCGGCGCCTATGCCTATGCGCATTCCGCCATCGACCAAAGGGTGCGGGCTGTGCGCGATCTGCTCGGCACCCCCGACGGCGCGCCGGACTACGCACGCTTTCCCGGCCCGCCACTGGACAAGCTGGGCCTTTGACGGTCGGTCGGGCCCGGTCTTTTGCCAATGTACTGGTGATGCCAGGCAGGGTCCGACTTTCGTCATCCGGTTCGTCGGGGCATGGTTGCGGATTGCGTTACCTTCGTTTGTCGACATTGACAGGGGCAGGCCGGTAAACTGAGCGGATCGCCTTCAACCTGAATTGGATTGAAGGCGATCGGCACCAACATCAGACCCATCCGGCTTGACGGGCACCACTGCGAACCCGAATCCGGACCCAATGTGGCAAGTCGCTCAGCTACCCGTTCTTGATCTTGCGCCATGCGTCAATGAGCAAGCGCATCTGGTCATCTGAGGGCGTGGGCTGGGTGTAAAGCCGCGCCATGACCTCGGCATCGGGATAGATCGCTGCATTGGCCAGGATGTCGGGCGCCACAAAGGTGCGTGAAGCGAGGTTGGCGTTGGCATAATAGGTGTAGTTGGTGGTCGCCGCGATGACCTCGGGGCGCAAGAGAAAGTTCAGGAACAGGTGTGCGTTAGCGGGATGGGGTGCATCAGCCGGGATGCAGAAGTTATCCACCCAGATCGGCGCGCCGGTCCGCGGGACAAAGTAGCCCAGATTCACCTCGATCCCGGATTCCATCGCGCGGCCAACGGCGGTGGCATAGTCTCCGGCAAAGGTGTTGGCGACGCAGACCTCGGACGCGGGCAGGGTGTTCAGAAAATTGGTGTTGTCAAAGGCCTGTATTGATGGCCGGACCCCCATTAACACCGCGACCGCCGCGTCGATGTTTTCAGCCGTCAGCGCTGCCGGATCAAGACCCAGATAGGCCATGGTCATGCCCAGCACTGCTTCTGGCGTGTCCAGAAGCGTGATGCCGCAGTCCGCCAGTTTCGCGGCATTCTCGGGCTTCAGGATCAGGTCAAGCGAGGTGAGGTCGGCATCGGGCAACCGTTCTTTTACCAGATCGGCGTTGTAGGTGATGCCAGCCGTGCCCCAGGTATAGGGAAAGCCATGGGCGTTGCCAGGGTCCCAGGACGCCCCAAGTCGCAGAATTTCCGAGTCAAGATTGCCCCAAAGCGGCAAAGCCTTGCGGTCAAGCGGTTGCACGGTGCCTGCGGGCGCCAGTCGGGGCAGGCTGGATCCGGTCAGAAGCACAAGGTCATAACCGGATTG
>CAMAQR010000154.1 GCA_945860375.1 Pseudorhodobacter antarcticus | reverse complement strand
CGTCGCCTGAGCCTTTCCAGAGCCCAATAGGCCAGCCGTACCCGGGCCTCTCATCCAGCACCAACCTGTCCCGCGCATCTGCGCGGGGCACCAAAGGCTCCATCCCCAGTAAGGCCTCGGTCAACTAAGAGCATGTCTGCAAGGCTGGCAGGGTGAGCATCAGCGGGACAATTCGGCACCTGTCGTCAGAGCACTATCCCCCGCTTGCCAGTCCCTTCCTTGGCCCAAAGCCGGTCTTCGAGATCAACCCGCAAGGGGTCGGACTACGGGGCGAGCCCGTGCCGCCGGCCGGATTCGGGGCAAGCCCGAACGCACCCGGTGATGTCAGCCCGTCTTTGGTCCTGCGGGTTCCTGTCAGCGCGGGGGATGGTCCCTCGCCTCCCAGCAGGAGCCAAAACAAATGTCCCGCAAAGATGCTCACGCCTTCGCAGCCTCCCTCGCAGCCACGCTCATGGTCTCCATCGTGGTCTTCCAGGCAGGGGATGGAACCTTTGGTGCCGTCCCCGCCGATGAAATCGACGGCGACGAGGTTCAGGTGCTTGTTGAGATCGACCCGTGGGCATAATGCCCACGGTCGTTAAGAAGGCCCGGGCACGGCGCGAATGCGCCTCTGGGCCTTTCGCCTGTCTGCCCTCAAGAGCCTGACAGGCCCACTGTGCCGACGGCGTGTCGGCATCCCGAAATCCAAGAAATAGAAACGCGCATGTCTGCGCCTTAACTCCTTAGCGCGGTGCTAAGATGGGTGCCACGTATTGGCGGTCAGTTGACTGCCAGATCCTCGGGCGATTTGCCCGCGTCAAGGGCTGCGACAAACCACAGCGGTTTGCGCCCCCGGCCTGACCAGGTGAGGGCCGTGTTTTCTGGATGCCGGTACTTCGCGGCGGCGGGCGCACGGGTGGGTTTCACCTCGGTGCCAATCAGGTCGGCCAGGGAATAGCCCATCTCTTTGGCAATGATCTCGAGCTTGCTGCGGGCATCGCTTTTCTGCCGATCCTCAAATGTGGAAATGGCCTTGGCCAGATCCTTCTGCAGGCTCTTGAGCTCTTTGAGCGACAGTGTCTCAACGTCGAATTCAGCCATGGGTGCCTCGTGTCCAAATTGATGCCCTTGGGATAGCCGTCACGGCGCGGGCTCGCAACTCCGATCGGGCTGGGGCGCGAATGGCAAGCAAAGGGGCTCAGTGATCTGCCGCTATGGGGGTAAGGACTTCGGGCTTACCGTCTTATCAGGGCGAGGAAAGACATGTTCTGCAAGAGCCCCCGATCACTCCTGTCCCCGGTGCCATCCCTTCGACTGACAATCCCCTAAGCCTGTTCGGGTTCAATCGTGCAACCCCGCGTCAGTCCGGGCCGTGTTGGCCGCCGTTTGCGTCCTGCCCGCTCCACCCCGGACCTTTGGGGGTTTCCGTCTGGTCTGATGGCCCAGCCGTGCACGTCTCACCCGACAGGCTTCTTTCGGGTCTTGTCGAAGGGACGGTCCCAGGGACAGGAAAAACAGGAGCTACCAAATGCAGAACATCGTCATCCTCGCCGGCAATATCGGTCAGAAGCCCGAAGTCCGCTCGACCCAAAGCGGCACGAAGATCACCAACTTCACCCTCGCCACCTCGCGCCCCCGCCTTGCAGAAGGCCGTGCGATCCGCGACGAAAACGGCTACCGGGTCATGGACACCGAATGGCACCGCATCACCTGCTTCAACGGTCTCGGCAAGACCGTCGCAGAGCACTGCGAGAAGGGCATGAAGGTCATGGTCCACGGCCGTATCCACTACACGAAGTGGACCGACGCAACCGGCACCGACCGCTACGGCTGCGAGATCATCGCCGAGAAGGTCGACTTCCTCAGCCGCCCGAAGGCGACCGAGAATGAAAACCCCGAGTTGGTCGACCGTGACGACGAAATCCCGTTCTGAAAAGAACGGGGTTTCCCCGGAGGGGCTCGGCGGAGAAACCCGCCGGGCTTCAGGCCCCGGTCGCACGCGGGTTGCCAAGGCAAAGGACAAGATCGACAGCCTCGGCCCATATCGGACGTTCGAGTTTCACAGATGCTGCGAGGCTGCGCTCCCCGTAGCGGTCGTTTGATGTGCTTCGCAGAAAATCACCAGCTAGAAGGTCAATCTTGGGAATTTTCGATCATTCCCAAGCCGAAGGTGGGACGGCAGCTTACGCTGTAGAGCGGTCGGCCTCACACCCTTAAACGCCAAAATCCGATCGGGGCTTGGTAGCAGTTCTTCGCGCCAAAGAGCGACGATATCGGCATCGCCGGTGGACGACCGATCATCCGTTCGGGACCCTTCTCGCCCGTATTGCGGGCGCGAACGACCTCATCGACCTAGAACACGAACAACCCAAGCATCTGCCAGCCGATCGCATCATCGACCTGGATGCAGTTATAGGGCCAGAACTGCCGTAACACGGCGGCATCGGGGTGCTTTTGGCCCTTGCTAGGGTCGGAACAAAAGATGCTCGCGCGCGGCGCCACAAGGGCAGCGACCTCGGGCGACGAGTTCCCGGACGCGCCATGATGCATCACTTGAAAAACAGATGCCTTGTCGAGCCGGCCATATGGCGTGAAGAAGTTCTCGAACCCTGTCCGACGCGGCTTTGAGTTCAGCGAACCATCTCCTGTGAACAGCATCGAGAAATGGGTTGTAGAGAGGCCCGACCTATCTGGCTCATGGCTCCAGGCCGTATTACCGAGTCGGGTCTCGCCGGTCTCGAAATAGGCATCGGCAGGTGTCGACACCGGACCGCCGTACAGGAACAGTGAGATGATATTGCGGCGATAGGCGCTGTCGCCGAAGGTTGTGTCATAATGGGCCTTAAGTGCATCCTGGGCCGTTTTCCGGTCAGCCGGATTGCCGGCGGCAAGCAAGGTCTTGATCAGCGGCTCGACGGTCGCCGGGAAACCTGCCGGGCAACGCTTGGCCTGGTGTGCGTCGTTATACGGGACGAACTCCCATAATCCGTCAATGTCGAGCACCGATCCCACTTTCAGGAATTCCGCCGCCGACAGGCGCTGCCCCGTCACGTCGGGGATCTCGCCGTCGACCACGTCCGGGACGCGGTCAGTCTCCAGCCGTAATTTCATCGGCCGGTCGTCGAGCTCGCCACGCGGACCTTCAGGCGGACCGAAGTCGGGCGCGGGCGGCGGATCGCCCGCGCTCGGTGGCACAAAAACGATCCTCGCCTCCCCACCGCCGTCCACGCCGCGAAGGTAGCCGGCAGGGTCGACTAAAAACTGCAGGAAGGCGGCGTCAAGATCGTCAGCTGATGCCGCGATCCAGAACCGCTGCCAAAGCTGCAGGAAGGGCAGGAGGATCATCTTCACCTCGAAAAGCCCAAGCAGATGGACGAGACCAGAGATATGGTCCGCGTCGAAATGCGACAGCGCGACAAAATCGAGTTTGGGCTTCGACCCAGGCGCAGCGTTGCGCGCGGTGCATAGAGCATCCAGCTCGCTCTCGAACTGCGCTGCCGCGGTTACGCTGCCGCAATCATAGATCCAGGTGAAGGGCTGGCGGCGCCCCTGCTGCAATGCGCCCGAGTGAAGCATGCCCTGTCCCACAGGGTGGAAGCGATACTCGACCAACCATGCATCCTCAAAGAAGGTAAGCGGTCGCTGGACAGCACGGTCAGGTTAGCTTGACAGCTTGAAGTTCCACGGTAGCAGGTCGTCGATGCCGCTTTGCGGATGGCCGTTGGCGATCTCGGTCAGGGTGGTCTTGAGGTAGGCGAAGGGCTCGATGCCGTTGATCTTGCATGTCTCGATCAGCGAGGCGATGCGGCCCCAGGCGATGCCGCCTTCATCGTGGCCGGCGAAGAGCGCATTTTTCCGATTGAGGGTTATGGGGCGGATTAGATTTTCGACCCTGTTGGAGTCGATCTCGATGCGCCCGTCGGTCAGG
>CAMAQR010000153.1 GCA_945860375.1 Pseudorhodobacter antarcticus | reverse complement strand
AGACCTAGCCACGGGCGAGGTGATCACGGGTGGGAACGGCACGGATGAGTTGCGCTTTACGTCCACGGTTGCCGCCAGCACCCTCACGTTAACCTCTGGCGTGGCCGTCGAACGCGTTGTGATCGGCACGGGCACTGCGGCGGCAGCGGCAGTGACAACCGCCACCACCGCAATCAACGTAAATGCGGCATTGGCAGCCAACGGCCTGTCGATCCTCGGCAATGCGGGGATCAACACGCTCACGGGGTCTGGCCATAATGACAGCGTCGATGGCGGAGCGGGCAACGACATCCTAATTGGCGGTGCGGGTGCTGATACGCTCGTTGGCAGTCTTGGCAACGATAACTTGACCGGTGGTCTGGGGGCGGATGTGTTTGTCTTCAACACTGCGCCCAATGCTTCAACCAACAAAGACACGATCACCGACTTCAACGCCGTGGACGATGAGATCCGGTTGGCAAAGGCGGTCATGGCAGGTCTGGGCAGTGTCACGGGTGCTCTGGTGGTAGATGCCTTCTGGGGCGGGGCTGGCATCACTGCAAGCCATGATGGCACCGACCGTGTGATCTACAACCAGACGACAGGTGCTTTGTACTTCGATGCCGATGGCACGGAGTCGACAGCAGCCATCCAGATCGCGCAACTGACCGCAGGCACGATCCTGACGGCGTCAGATGTGTTTATCTTCTGATCACGTTGCATGTTCATGAATGGCATCTCATGACCGCATTTCATCTATCTGACGATGAACGCTTCGCCGTTTCGCTGGCCGTTGGGTGGCTTGGCGTTTGGAATAAGGATGCGATATCGGGCGAGCTTTGCGAACGGATCGCTGGGAGCATTTTGGCATATCTGTCCGAAGAGAATGACCGAACCACTCCGTTGGAACAGGGTAAGCGGTGCACCAACCCCACCTTCCGTATCCGTTCGTGATCTGAGATTCAGCCCATGCAGTGTATTTGGATGGGAGGTTCTCCATGGAGCGCTCAGTGGAGGTTCTCAGTCAGATTGATCTGATTGTGGGGCCCAAGGGAAAGCCGCGCGATGAGGCTGCAGATCAATATTCAGGACGGCGATGTGATGGTCAGTGTCGGTGATAGCATTGTTTACGTCACCCCGCTAAAATGGAAGAGTGTTGCGTAATTCACGGGTGCCCGCCGCAAGGACGGACTACAGTTGCTCAGTGAGGCCCACCCCAGACAGATGTGGCTTGCAAATATCCACACCGATCAAGCCGCTCCGTAACGCAGATTGCTGTGCGAACGGCGGCTTTGGGATGTTCGCAATCATCATCCAGCGGGGAAGGGATTTTATCTACATCAACGCCAAATCAACCCGCGAATGCATGTTTCGCGCCGTGTTTGCAGCCGAATGCGGGTGAATGTCGGTAAATGCGGCGTGGAGAGATTCGTGAAATCAAAGGCTTGTTATTTATGCGGATTTCGGAAACACCGGACAGCGATTTCACTAAGTCGCGGACAGCCGTTTCAGTAAGTCCCGGACAGTTGTGCGACGTCTGGTCCTTGTGCTGCTGTCATTCGTCTGTGGTGATGATTTCGGGGTTTTTGGTCTGGGTCAATACGGGTTCGGCGTTTTTTCGGCGCATGCTATCTCCCTTCAGTTCGATGCGGTGGGCGTTGTGGATGATGCGGTCGAGGATGGCGTCTGCGATGGTGGGTTCGCCGATCATCTGATGCCAGCCTGAGACGGGAAGTTGAGCGGTGATGATGGTGGACCGCCGCTGATAGCGTTCCTCGAAGAGTTCGAGCAGTCCAAGGCGCTGCTGATCGGTCAGGCTGTGTGTTCCCCAGTCATCAAGGACAAGGAGCTGAACGCGGGCGAGCTTGTCGATGAGCCGCGGGAACCTGCCATCGAGGCGAGCGGTGGCCATTTCTTCAAAGAGACGCGGCATGCGGGCATAAGCGACGGATTGGTCCAGACGCGCAGCCTGATAGGCGAAGGCACAAGCCAACCAGGTCTTTCCAGTGCCAGTCTGGCCGGTGAGAATGATCTGTTCATGCGCCTTGAGCCACCCGCCTTGGGCGAGTGACAGGATTTGCCGACGGTCAAGGCCACGAGTGGCGGCAAAGTTGATGTCTTCGATGCAGGCGTTAGGGAAGCGCATTTTTGCATTCCTGAGTCTGTTGGCGAAGCGTTTGTCGGCGCGCCATGCGACCTCGCGGTCGAGCATGAGGCCGAGCCATTCATTGCGGTGCAGGGCTTCGCCGGGGTCCTGATCGGCCAGGGCGCGCCATGCGGCGGCCATGCCGTTCAGGCCGAGACTGGCAATCTGATCGAGGGTTGGATGTGTCAGCATTGTCCTTCTTTCCTTCATGTTTATTGGTAATAGGCAGGGCCACGGATATTGTCGTGGTGCGGGGGCGGCCGGATGGGTTCGGGATCTGCGGCAGCCTTGTCGAGGCCAGTGATCAGGATCGATTGCACCGAGGCATAGCTGACGGTGTTATGGGTCAGCGCCCGATCGCAGGCGGCCTCAAGCCGGTCACGGCTAAACTTACGCTCAAGGCTCAGCACCCCTAGGGCAGAGCGATAGCCCTGTTCTGGGTGCGGCCTGTCGCGCATTAGCCGTTCGACAAGGACGGCGACATGATATCCCAGACGGCCTGCCCGGGTGATCAGATATTCCGGGGTCATGCCGGCATGGTGCTGGTGCGCCGATGGCATGTGCTCTTTCACGGTGGAATGGCCCCCGCGCGTGCCCCGGCGGGTATGAACGGCGACGCGTTCATGGTTGTGGAAGATCTCGACCATCCGATGCGTCAGGCGAACATCGACCTTTTTGCCGATCAGGCGGTGGGGCACGGAATAGAAGCTGTGCAGCACGTCGATGTGGTAATCGGGATGAACCTTGGCCTGCTTCCATTCCGCATATTCGAAGGGTTCCGAGGGTAGCGCGCGCAGGGCGGGACGCTCAATGTCTTCGAACAGATCGCGGCGCGACCGGCCGATCCGGCGCATCGGGCGGTCATTCAGGTCGGCCAGAAGCTCGGCGATGACCGCGTTCAGCGCCTCAACCGAGAAGAACTGCATGTTGCGCAACCGCGCCAGGATCCAGCGTTCGACGATCAGCACGGCGCCCTCGACCTTGCCCTTGTCGCGAGGCTTGCGCGGCCGCGTGGGCAGCACGGTCGTATCGTAATGCGACGCCATGTCGGAGAAGGTCTTGGTGATCGACGGCTCGAACCACAGGGGTTTTACCACGGCCGCCTTGAGATTGTCGCAGATGATGGCCTTTGGCACGCCGCCGAAGAACTTCAACGCCCGGACCTGCGCCTCGATCCAGTCGGGCAGCGTCTGGGTCAGACTGGCCCAAGTGAAAGTGTAACTGGAGGCACCGAGGACGGCGACGAAGATCTGTGCCGGATGCACCACCCCGGTCGCCGGATCGGTGATTGGGATCGTGTGGCCGGCATAATCGGTCTGCATAACCGCACCCGCCTCATGCCGGTTGCGGAAGCTCGGGCTGGTGCGGCTCTCAAAGGTCCGAAATTGTTCACAAAACCACGTATAGCCGTAGCCCTCTGGATGGGCTGCGCGGTATTCCTGCCACAGAAGCACCAAGGTAACGCCCTTGCGCTTCAGCTCCGTGGCAACCTTGGCCCAGTCAGGTTCCTGATTATCCTGTGGTGGACGGCCCATCCGCTGAAACAGCGCCGCCTCCAGCGTGGCGTCATCATTATGCCCCGGCGACAACGGCCAGCCGTTGAGCCCGGCCTCACGCGCCCGCAAAAGATAGGTCGCCACCGTCGTCTTGCTCAACTTCAGCCGAAGCCCGATCTCCCGAACCGAGAGACCCTGTTCATGCGTCAGCCGTAATATCGTTCGTATATCCTGCACGGTCATTCGCCTCGTTTGCTTGCGTCGTGGCATGCTCCCCCCCGATCCCTTCAAAGATCGACAGAGTGCCGCGACATCGCAGGCAAAGACCAACCGTCACACCACCCGGAACTGTCCGGGACTTAGCGAAATCCCTGTCCGGGACTTAATGAAATGCGTGTCCGGGACTTACCGTAATTGCTGTCCGGGACTTAGCGAAACCCGCAG
>CAMAQR010000152.1 GCA_945860375.1 Pseudorhodobacter antarcticus | reverse complement strand
AGCTGATCTCCACCTCGGAAAACGGGACAGCTGCAATCAGCCACTCATTTGGGCCGACCTCGGTGAAGTCCTGCTGTAATGCCTGTGGCAGCGCCGCCCCATTGATCCAGCGGTCCTCAAGCTGAAATGCTTCGCCATTGGCAGAATGCCGGCACACCAGATGAACCACTTCACTGCCAACTTGAAGGTTCATCCGGGCCCGCAGCCAGTCGGGAGCCATAAGGATTTCGCGACTGAGCAACATATAGCGGTACGACGCGCCGGTTTTTTCGACTTCCGCGCGAACGATGGGCATCTCAAAGCGCGCTTGGCGGATCGGAGCCATGCGAACCCGCGTTCCGGCTTTGCGCTTTCGGTCCAGAAAACCAAGCTCGGTCACTTCGCGCAGGGCGCGGTTCATCGTTGTTCGAGAACACCTGAACTCTTCCGCCAACTCCACCTCGCCCGGAAGCAGGGTTCCGGGGCCCCAGGGGCCTTCGGTGATGCGGTGCAGGATTTCTGCCATGACGTCCCTGAAGGTGGTCTTCTCAAAGATCGGTGTTGTCGCCATTCAGGTCTGCCTCTTGGCCCCGTGTGAAACCCTTGATACGATTATGTGTACGCTTAAGGCAAGGATTGGTCCCGTGTTTCGCATCATGAACGCAGATGAATTCCAGACCAACCCGTGGAAGAACGGTGGCGGCGTTACGCATGAGATTGCGCGGAACGCTGTTGGTGATGCTTGGGATTGGCGCATCAGCATTGCTGAGGTCGGCTCGGATGGGCCGTTTTCGTTGTTTCCCGGCATGACACGGATTCTGACAGTCATTGACGGAATGGGGATTGATCTTCTGTCTGCGCAAGGCGCGCTGGAGGCGAGGCCGTCCCGCCCAGTCCAGTTTTCTGGTGACTTCGATGTGACAGCCAAGTTGGTCGGCGGGCCTGTCCGCAACCTGAATCTGATCTATGACGCGAAGGCTATCGAGCCTGCGGTGGAGGTGGTTTTGGGGCCAGCCTTGTTGAGCTGTGCAGCCGGAAAGGTCGGGTTCTTGTGCCTTTCAGGCGCCGTCACCGTTGCGGGTGACGGGTTGCCTGTCGGGGCGTTCGCCTTGGGGACTGGCGCAAACATAGCGCTTGCGGCGGGCGCCGGTGGGATATTGGTTACCCTGTGAGATTTGGTCTGACGCGGGCTCAAACAGTGTCAATCAAGCCTTTCACCGCTTTTCGCCAGCCCGCGATGATCTGTGCACGGTGGACATGGCGCCCCTCTTTCACCTGATGCCGGCCTGCCGACCATAGGTCTGTGATCACAGTATCGGGTGCCGCAAAGGCCAGTCCATCCAGAATGTGATCGGGGCGAAGCGCGCAAAGCGTCGGGTGCGACAGGTCGATTGCTGTCAGATCGGCAAGACTGCCGACCCCAATCTGTCCTGATTTGCGCCCCAAAGCCCTTGCCCCGCCCAGTGCGGCACCGACGTAGAGGAACTGACCGACTGAGCCGTCCTTCGCGACCATGACATTGCGGGCAATGTCGCGCAGGCGCTGACTGTATTCCAAAGTGCGCAGCTCTTCGGTCAGCGAGATGCGGACGTTGCTATCGGACCCGATCCCAAACGCCCCGCCTGCGGCCAGCCATTCCGGCCCGTTGAACGGCCCATCGCCAAGATTGGCCTCGGTGATCGGACACAGCCCGGCAACCGCACCGCTTTTTGCCAGTGCCGCCGTTTCTTGCGCCGTCATGTGGGTGGCGTGGATAGCACACCAATCCGCACCAATGGGGGTGTTGGCCAGCAACCATTCCACGGGCCGCGCACCCAGCCATGCTGAGATATCGGCCACTTCCTTGGGCTGTTCGGCCACATGAATGTGAATGGGGTTTCCTGCGGCCAACGGTAAAGCGCGGGCCAGATCGGCTGGGTTGGTAGCGCGCAGCGAATGGGGTGCAATCCCAACGTGGGTGTCAGGAGGAAGCGCGCTTGCAGCTGCGCGTGCGGCCTCCAGCAAAGCGGCAAAACCATCGACCGTATTGCCAAACCGCAACTGCCCGGCAGCCAGGGGTTGCTGCCCCGCGCCGCCATAGGTGTAAAGCACTGGCAGATGCGTCAGGCCGATACCGGTCAGGCTGGCGGCGGCAAAGATGCGGTTCGAAAGTTCGGAAATGTCGGCGTAGGCGTCACCCCCTGGCTGGTGGTGCACATAGTGGAATTCTCCAACGGCAGCATAACCGGCCTCTTGCATTTCCATGAACACAAGAGCGGCAATCGCCTCCATCTGCTCGGGCGTCAAGCGGTCCAGAAAGCGGTACATAAGATCGCGCCATGTCCAGAAACTGTCACGGCCCGCGATCCTGTGTTCGGTCATGCCCGCCATTGCACGCTGGAACGCGTGGCTGTGCAGGTTTGAAAGTGCAGGGAGCAGGGCTGACACTCGCGTATCGCCGGGTTGCGGTGCCGCTGCTTTGGCCACCCCGGTGATATGTCCATCGGCCACGGTGAGTCTGACCTGTTCGGCCCATCCGTCGGGCAGCAATGCGCGTTCTGCAAAAATCACAATGGTGACTCCTTATGTGTAGACATAATATTCATACTTGCATACATAACCCGCAGGCAACACCTTTTGCGGAGCATATCGCGTGCAGAATCCCTCTGTCGTTTTGACCTCACTTCGGGCGGCAACGATGTTACCGGGCGCTGATCCCTACGGTTTGATTGGCGATGCGGCGCTTGTATTGGTCGGGGGCAAGATCGCATGGGTTGGGGCGCAGGCGGATTTGCCGGGCGACTACGCCGCATTGCCCTTGCGGGACATGGGCGGGCGTTTGGTGACACCGGCGCTGATTGATTGCCATACCCACGTTATCCATGGCGGCAACCGTGCTGCGGAATTCGAGATGCGGCTGCAAGGGGCAAGCTACGAAGAGGTTGCGCGGGCAGGGGGCGGGATAGTCTCAACCGTGACCGCGACGCGCAAGGCCTCGGAAGAAGATCTGGTTGCGGCGGCGCTCCCGTTTGTTGATGCGATGATTGCCGAGGGCATCGCGGTGATCGAGATCAAGTCCGGTTACGGACTGGAGCAGGACACCGAACTGCGGATGCTGCGCGCGGCGCGGCGGATTGGCCAGTTGCGGCCGGTTCTGGTGCGGACCAGCTATCTTGCGGCGCATGCCGTGCCTGCGGAGTATAAAAGCCGGGCCGACGCCTATATCGACGAGGTTTGCATTCCCGCGCTACACGCGGGCCATGCCGAAGGGCTGGTCGATGCCGTGGATGGGTTCTGCGAAGGTATCGCGTTCTCAGTCGCCCAAATTGAACGGGTGTTTCAAGTAGCCCGTAGTCTTGGCCTGCCGGTCAAGCTGCATGCCGAGCAGCTTTCCAACCTCGGCGGCGCTGCGCTGGCTGCGCGGTATGGCGCGATGTCTGCCGATCATTTGGAATATCTGGATGAGGCGGGGGTTGTCGCCATGGCCGCTGCCGGAACCGTTGCGGTGATCCTGCCCGGCGCGTTTTACACCTTGCGCGAAACCCGCATGCCGCCGATTGATCTGCTGCGCAAGCACGCAGTACCGATGGCCGTTGCGACCGATATGAACCCTGGTTCCAGCCCAATGGCCTCGCTGCTGCTTGCGATGAACATGGCCTGCACTCTGTTCCGCATGACCCCGGCCGAGGCTTTGGCGGGGGCCACCACCCACGCCGCCCGTGCGCTTGGTCTGGCTGATAGCGGCACGCTGGCCGTGGGTCAGAACGCCGATCTTGCCGTCTGGAACTGCGGCCATCCGGCCGAACTGGCTTACCGGATCGGCTTTAATCCCCTTCACCAACGCATTATCGGAGGCGTCCTTTGACCGCTCTTACCCTTGTTCCCGGCCAGACCACCTTGGCGCAACTGGCGCGCATCTACCGCGAGGAACTGGCCGTCACGCTGGACCGCGCTGCACGACCGGGGATCGAGGCTGCCGCTGCTGCGATCAGTGCTGCTGCTGCTGGCGACGTTCCGGTCTACGGGGTGAACACCGGTTTTGGCAAACTGGCGTCCCTGCGCATCGCCCCCGAAGACACGGCTACCCTGCAACGCAACCTGATCCTGTCGCATTGCTGCGGTGTGGGCGATGCCATCCCGCGCGCCCATGCGCGGTTGCTGATGGTGCTGAAACTGCTCAGCTT
>CAMAQR010000151.1 GCA_945860375.1 Pseudorhodobacter antarcticus | reverse complement strand
AAGCGTCGTTGCGGATCTTTTGACTTTCGGCGGCAACGACACGGGCAAATCTGTGCGCCCCACCCCAACTGCGCCGGACAGACCGACGCGGGTCAAGGCGCGACAGAATGCGCAGGATGCGGGCATCCCAATCGGTAAAGGCCACCACTGGGCGTTCGGGATAGTCTTCAATGTCTGGCAGGATACGCGATGCCATCAATCAGCCGCCGAATTGTCGCAGGAAGGTGCGTTCCACAGCCCACCAAATGCGCGGCCCGATGGGCGAAGGATCGTGGACAAAACGCACTCTGGCCCGTGAGCCCTGCGCGAAAAGCCCTGCGTCGGTTTGCGCAACCTCAAGCAGGTAATTCACAACAGGTTCCAGACTGACCGGAGCCTTGGCCGAGGGGTCGATCAACAGCTTGCCGCCACCTTTGGTTGTCAGCCCAAACGACGGCACAGATGTCGTCACTTCGGGGGCGCGCGCCAAGATCTGTGCGTGCAGCCTCAGATCTTGGTCGGGGCGCGGCACAAGGTCAATAGAGCGGTTTCCTGCGTCAACATAACGCGCTTCTGTCGCGGGAATAGCGACCTGCCAGCGTGTCGGGCCGGGCGAAAGGATCACGGCCACCACCTCGCCCTGCTGGACAAGACGGCCGGGCAACTCTGTCTGGTTTGGCACAAAAACCTGGCCGGCGGCTTCGGCACGCACGATCAAACCCGCCTCGCGTTTGGTCAGATCGGCCAGTTTCGCCTCGGTATAGGCCACCTGATCGCGCCAGAGCTGCCGGCCATTCTGGTCAGACATCGGCAAGGCACCCAATTGCAGAACAGCGTCGTCCCGCTCGGCCTCGGCCTGTTTGCGCTGCAGCGAAACGAGAGGATCGCTCAACTCCATCACGACAGTGCCCGCTTGAACCCTCTGGCCATCTGCCACCAAAACCTTTTCCACAAACCCACGACCCTGCACCCGCACCAGATCGCCATTGCGCGGTTGCAGCACCGCATCGGCATCGGTCACATTGGGCAGCGGCAAGACGAACAAGACCGCAAAGATCAAGCTCAGCGCACCGCCCACCTTCAAGATCACCTGACCCCGGATCAAATCAATTGCAGGATCTGTGGCTACATAGCGCAAACCCTTTGCTATGGGCATCACCAAGGCTGTGAACAGGCTCCAGACCACCATCAAAGTGCCGATCAGTGGCATCGTCAGGGCAAGAAAGATCGAGATCAAAAACAAAACCATGATCCGATAGGCGAAGGAAATCGTCGCATAGAGGAACAAAAACAGCCCCTCGCGCGGTGCCATCACCGGTGGTCGTGCCTCTTGATCGCGCAAAATGGTCCGCCGGACCAGATACCAGAAATACTGGTTGCTGCGCTGGCCCAGATTTGGGCTTTCGAAGAAGTCGGCAAAGACGAAATAGCCATCAAAGCGCAGCAGCGGATTGCCGTTGAACAATAGGGTCGAGATCCCGCCGATCATCATCAGGTTATAGGCCAGCGTGCGCACCGTGCCGGGGTCAGCGGCCAACCAGACCAGAAAGGCCCCAGACGCGACAGCCAGTTCCACCATGATCCCCGCGGCGCTGACAACCATGCGGTGCCATTTGTTGGCAAAGAACGTCGCCTGCGAAGCATCGACATAGGGAACCGGAAAAAACACCAGCATCATGACGCCAAACTCGCGCACCTCCCCGCCCCAGCGTTTGATGGCCCAGCCATGCCCCAGTTCATGCAAGGCCTTCATCACGACATAGGCCACCGCCAGATAGGCGAGGTTTGAGGCGGTCGAAACCTGCTCTAGCTTGGGCAACTGCGCGGTTTTAAAATGCAAGAAGGCTTGCGTAAGTGCCGTAAGCAGCAGCAAGATCCAGGCCAGGCCACCCCACATCGAAAACATGGCGCGGCCGATCCAGCCCGTGCGCAACAGCAAGGGTTCAGGGTCAAACAGCGGAAAGCGCAACGAAAGCGGGTTTTTCACATAATTCAGCAGGGTCCGGCGCTCTTCGGCACGGGCCCGCCGGTCGATTTCCACAAGATTCGGCATCCGGTCGCCAAGGATAAGGTCGCTGTCATGCAACTGGGCCAGAAGCTGAAGGATTTCGGTTTGCGATGGCGGACGCTCGGGAAACAGATCGCACAGGCGCAGCCATATTTCCTGCACTGTACGCCGACCATCAAGGCGCGCGAAAAACCCATAGGCGGCGTCTGCTAACCGGTGGACCTTGCCGTTCTGCGGGTCTTGCAGAACATGCCAAGCCTCGCCCCGATAGACATGGCGGACCGCTCGGATATGACTTTGCCGCCGAAGCCGAAGGTCTGCCACCCGATACCAGTCCGAGGAGAGAAAGGCTGTCGCCATGTCAGAATGCCACGTTACGCCAAAGCCAAAGCAGCAGGCGATCGTAGAAAGGCCCAAGCCAAAGCTCGGCCAGTGACGCACGCCCAAGGTTGATCCGGGCGATGCCCGTCATCCCCGGAACCAATCCCTCGGGCGTTGTGACAAAACGCCCCTCAACCTGATAGCGGGTCTGACCGTTTTCATAGCGGGCCACGGGCATCGTTTGACGCAAGGTTAGGTCAAAGGATCGTTCGGGCAGCGGGGCCACTTTCAACGCTGCGACCTGATCAACCTTGATCATGTCCACGGCATCTTCGGGCACCATAAGATCGACGCGAAAATCCGTCAGCGGGGCCACGACCAACAAGGGCTGGCCCTGATCGACCGATCCGCCGATGTTCTGGCTAAGATCCCCAGAGATCACAGTGCCATCGAAAGCGGCCACGATCTTGGTGCGCGCGATTTGCTGTTCCGTCAGGGCGATTTCGGCATCATTCTGCCGGATGCGCGATTCGGCCAGCGCAGTCTCGGCGCGTTTGTGTTCGGACATTGCCTTGTCCAACTCCAACTCGGTTTGCCCGCGCAGCGTCTTCAAACGTGTCAGTTCCAGCGTAAAATCACGATCATCCAGCCGCACCAGCAGATCCCCGCGCGAAACATGGTCTCCTTCGCGGAACGGGGCTTCTGCGATGAACCCCGAAAAGGGGGCGGCGATGGTGCGGATCTCGGTGCCCTGCACAACCGCCTCGGCAACGACGGTCCTGTCGCCGTCGAGGAATACCAGACCGCCGCTGGCCACCAGCGCCGCCGCCACACAAACCTTGATGACCAAGTGGCTGCGCCCAAAGGCAAGTGCCAAAGCCCGCTGCACCGATTTGGCGGCTCGCACCACAAGCCAGCGATCATTCTCGCGCTTTTCTAGAAGGATTGGCGTCATCAATGCGCAAAGCGCCTCGATCCGGCGCAGCTCCTCGGCCCCAAAACGACGGCCGGTGCGTTCAAACAAAATGACGCCACGATAAGTTTTGCCATCAAACAGCGGCACAGACAGAACAAAGCGGTCAGACACCCCTGCCACAAGGTCTGCCTGCGCGGCCACGATCAGGTCAGCGGCTTCGCCCTCTGGCAGCGGCCAGTGAATCACGCGTTCCTGATCACAAGCCTCCTCCATCGCCGCCTGAATCCGCCGCGACAAGCCCAAAGCGCGCGAGAAGACCCCCGTGTGCGAAATCGCCTCCAGTCGGATGCGTTCGCCACGCTTAAGCCCCAAGGCCACGCGGTCACAATCGTAGCGGTCGGCCAAATGTGTCATCAACGCGCGTGCGGCTTCCGAAAACCGGCGATGGGCAATGAAAGCCGTCATCGCTTTCAACGACAGCAGCGCGGATTGTTCCGCACCCGTGTCGTCTTTTCGATGTTCGGTCAGCAAGATCGCGGGAACCCAGCCCATCGCCAGCGACAGCGTGGTCATCGCCCAGTTCAATGCCTCGGGGTCGGCAATCTCTGCCTCAAGCAATAAGATCGCGGGGATTTCTCCGGGAACCGGAATAGGAATTGCCACCGCAGTCGGCCCGTCGGCCAAGGCGCCATGCCCGGGCAAATACCCTGCCAAGGCCGGTCGCGCGCGTTGAGACGCCTCTGCCGCAGCGCGGCGTGCCGTATCTGACGGCAGTCGCCCCTCGGGCCAGACCATTTCGGCGCGCCCCTTTACCTCCAGCGACAAGCGCAAAGGTTTAAGCCGCCCCGTCATGGTCAGGGCCCCCGACAAAGACCCCAGCACCGCCAAAAGGCGCTCGTCCGACGGCAGTTCGTTCACAAGATCCCAGAAGTCGACCGATAGTGGCCGCCCGTC
>CAMAQR010000150.1 GCA_945860375.1 Pseudorhodobacter antarcticus | reverse complement strand
TCCGTCTTGTGGTGCTCAGCGATGGGCCGCTCGCAACCCTCGCAATGGTAGGCGGCTGTCTCGGGCTTCCCCTTCGCCCAGCGCAGGCGCTCGAACTGCAGCCATTGCTTGTGGCCGCAATGCGGGCAGGGCACGAAATACCGCCGCTGGTCACTCGCCTCGAACTCGCGCTCGATCCGGCTCAGCCCCCGGATCGTCGGCGTCGACACCATAAACACCTTGCGCCGATGCGCGAAGGTTGTGGTGCGCGCCTCTGCCAGTGTGACCGGATCGCCCTCCTCGTCGGCTGAGGCCGGATAAGCATCAACCTCGTCCAAAAACACATAGCGCGCTGGCATCGAACGCAGACCAGTCGCGCTGTTCGCGCCGGTTAGCACCAAGATGCCGCCGGGGAATTCTTTAGACAGCATGGAATTGCCCGCGTCGCGCGACCGCGCGGGCTGCACGCGTTCTTTCAGTGCCGGGCTGTCTTCGATCAAGGGATCGATCCGCCCTCGCGAGGTGCGCTTGGCCATCTCCACGGTGGGCAGCACCGCCAGCATCGGCCCTGGCGCGTGGTGGATGACAAAGCCGATCCAATTGTTCCCGGCCTCGGTCGCGCCAACCTGCGCCGCCTTCATGAACGAAATCCGCTGTGCCGGGTGCCTTGGCGACAGCGCATCCATGATCTCACGCAGATAGGGCGCGCGTGCCGTCCGATACCGGCCAGGTTCTGCTGCCGCGCGCGATGACAGCCAACGATGCTTGTCCGCCCACTCTGACACTGTGAGGTCAGCATCAGGCCGCATGCCCCGGCGCCACACACGCAAGATGTCCTGTGCACCGTCAAACCCGAGATCGAGGCCTTCGGTCAGGTCGTGGTCATCTTCCCCTTCCCTGTCATGCAAGCGAGACCCGGAGGTCTGCGAGGGCATCGAGCTGCTCTCGGACATGGGCTTCCAGCACCCTTTGCAGGATCGCAGTCTCGATCGTCACGGGTCTGCCCGATGTCTTCTCCAACTCTGCGGATAACTGCGCGGCCATGAGGGCGGCCACGCGGGTGGGCCAGGTGACCCATGTGTCCCGCTCCTGGCGCGCGAGGCGAAACACCAGGGTCTCGGCGCGCGCACGATCGACCAGCACGCCCTTCTTCTTCTGGATCGACAGCTGCCGTTCCTGCGCCTGATAGACGGTCAGCGCCGTGCGGGCCTTGATATAGGATGTGCCGTCGCCGGGGCCGGAGACGGCACTGGGAGCCAGCGTTGAACTCTCACCACCTGCGCCGAGCCCGCCCCGTGACCGTATCTGCTGGTCGGGATCGGTCATGCTGCCGCGCCGCGCATCTGAGGCAGCTGTGTTGATCGAGCCATCTGCGAAGAGCACCAGCCGCCCGGTCTTGCGCGCTTTTTGCACGGCCCCGCGCGAGAGGCCCGTGTGCTCGGCATAGGCGCGTTCTGATATACCTTCCATGGCGTTTTGATTGGCCTCAACATATTGGAAATAAACAGGAAAAATGATCTATTTGAGTTGATTACACTCCGCGATAGAGCGATTCATGGATCCAGAATGCGGGTGCATCGCACCCCGCACTCAAGGATCGGAGAGAGCCATGCGCGCACAGGAGAAGATGGGTCACAGCTCGATGAGCGAAGGGTGGCGGGATCACACCAGCCCTGCCCAAGAGCGGGTGAACTGGGTGATGGACGAAGTGATGTCGGGGCGGATGAGCCAGGCCGACGGGATGGTCGAGATGGCACGCGCCCAGGAGATGATGCGCGAGCAAGTCCGCGCGCGCACCACCCACCCCGAACACGGCTGGGAGGACTGACCATGGCACGCCGCAAGCCCACCGATCCCAACGTCACCCGCGATGCTGAACTCCTTGAGATCGCCCAGCGCCAGTTCCGTGTCGAGACACTGGAGACCCGGAACTGGGACCGGCTGGATTTTCACGATGTCGCCGTCTGGTCCATCCGCGCGGCGCTCGAGGAAGCCTTTGAGGCTGGACGTCGCGCAAGCGCATCGGAAACCCAACACTGAAAGGATCTGACCATGACCGCCATCACCACCATCCGCATCGACCACGCCGCGCTGCCGGAACATTTCGATCGCTCGCGCCCCGACGTCGTTGCCGAGGTCATCGAGGCCGAGCTGCGCGACGCAGGGATCACGTCCGCGGCCTCTGACGTGATTTCGCACATCAAGATTGAACTGCCGACCACTCAGCTCGCCGCTGCCAGCACCCTGCTGGCGAGCCTTCAGCTGATCTGAGGGTGCGACGATGAGCACCCGCGCGCAGATCGCCATTCAGATCGGGCCCGAGGAATGGGCGCAGATCTATGTGCATTACGACGGTTACCCGTCCCACATGCTGCCAGCGCTTGCTGCCTGGACGCCCGAGGACATCCTCGCCGCCCGGGAAATCCGACAGGCCACCGCCGGGGCGCTGGACTGTTTCGATCCACCCCGAGCGCCCCGCATCCTGCCGCGCCCGACCTGCGAACTGTCCCACCTCTATGTCCGGCAGGACGGTACGTGGGTCGATGCAACGACCTCTGCCGAGTGATCATAAAGCAAGGTTATTACTCTGATTTTGCTACGTTAATCGGCCAGTAAGAGCGAATGTCGTCGCACCAAAACGATGCAACTCACCTGAAAGGCCCAAGCCATGACCGACGCCACCGCCACCTTGATCGCCGACTTCCGCAGCGCCGCTGAAGAGATCGAAGCCCGCCTCGCGCCCAGCGCCTGCGCCACGATCGCCTCGCACAACTGGATCGTCATCGACGACTTCGGCCCCCTGACCTTCACGCTCGCGCCTGAGGACAAGAAACACCGCGCCACCTGCACGGGTCATGGCAGCGCCCATAAGGTCAATCGCTTCACCCGTGAGGACGCAGAACGCCTTGCAGCTGCCTGCAACGCCCGCGCCGCCTTCTGGGCGGACGCCGCGCGCGAAGAGGCCGCCACGCTCCGCAACCACATCGCCGCGCTCGAAGCTCTCAGCGCCGCCTGAGCCTTAGCCGGCGGGGCCCAGCGCCCCGCCCGCGCCCATCACGAGGATCCCGACCATGACTACGCACCCCTGCCTTCCCAGCCGCAACAAGGATTACGGCTTCTTCCGCACCCTGACCGTCTGCCCAGAGCGCGACCGCTGCAGCGCGGAGGTCTGGATGCTTGCCTCGCGCCTGATCGCCGAAGCCATAGGCGCCAGCAGCGAGGACGAGATGATCGGCATCCGCGACTTCCTGGACAGCAACATGGGCCGCCACTTTGCCGACGACGTCGTCGGCAACATGACCGGCTGCAACATCGGGCTCGAACCCGCCATTGGCTCCGCGATCCGTCGCTGGCAGGACTGGCGCATTGACCGCAAGACCGAGCGTGAGCACGGCATCCCCGCGGGGCTGCCGTACCTGACCGGCTGGGTGCAGCACTTCGCCGTCACCGCCGCGATGGCCGAGAGCGACTGACTCATCCCCGATATTCCCATCACGACAGGAGGCCGAGATGCCAAAGCTCACCGATACGCAGTCCATCATCCTCAGCCGCGCGGCCACCCGCCCCGATAATCTCGCGTTGCCGCTGCCCGAAGGCTTGGCTGGTGCTGCCGCGAAGATGGCGGTGGCCAAGATGATCGAGCGCGGCTGGCTCGAAGAGGTCGAGGCCAACCTGCGCCGCGGCGAGCCCCTTTGGCGCGAGACCGGCGATGGTCATGGCACCACGCTGATCGCCACAGAAGCTGGCCTCGCCGCGATCGGCATCGAGCCCGTCGTCGCGACGACCATGACCAACTTGCGCAAGGCAAAGCTGGAGGTGGTCACGGCGCCGAAAAACGCTGCCGAAACACAAGCGGATCCTAGCATTCCGAAGCCTGTCGTCATCCGCGCAGGCACCAAGCAGGCGGCGATCATCGCGCTCCTGCAGCGACCTGAAGGCGCCTCTATCTCCGAAATTTCCAACATGACCGGATGGGCGCCGCATTCAGCACGCGGCATGATCGCTGGTGCCCTAAAGAAGAGGCTCGGTCTGCAGATCAGCACCAGTTCCCAAGACAAGCGTGGGCGAGTTTATCACATTTGCCACTCAAGATGATGTGGCTGAAGTCACTGCTCTGTCTAAATGTCGTTATGCCCTTGCGAATCGTAGCATTGAAGCCGACAAGCGAGGAAGGTTGACCGCCTGTCGACCTGTAGCTTTTGCGGTTGCCGACCGCG
>CAMAQR010000149.1 GCA_945860375.1 Pseudorhodobacter antarcticus | reverse complement strand
TCGTGGTTTTGCCATGCGGGGCAAGGGATAGGTCGTTGGCCACCAAATATGCACCAAAGACTGCGGCATTATGGTCTAGGGCCGCGCGTTTCAGCACCATCAGCGGCAATGGCATATCCTCGCGCAGGACATTCCAGCCTTGCTGTGCGATGTCGCCCAAGGCAAAAGGCTGGGCGGTTCCCGGGATGCCCTTTGTCCTGCGGTCAAGGAGTGTTGCCTTGATATCGTTCAGGGTCATCCCAGTGCCTTGTCAAAGGCTGCCATGGACTCGTCTGCATAGACAGCAAGCGCCACGACGTCGGCACCGACAGAAAGAAGATTGTAGCCCATATCGACATATTCGCCGATCAGCTCGCGGTTGCTGACGGTGGCTGCGATCTTGCCATGTTTGCGCGCAACCTCGGCCACGCGCCGGCGCGCGGCCTTGACGTCGGGGTGCTGGATCTGGCCGGGGATGCCGCTTGCCACCGAAAAATCTCCGGGCCCAAAGAACAGGCAGTCGACGCCGTCGATCTCGGCTATGGCGTCCAGGTGGGCCATAGCTTCGGGATCTTCGATCTGGTAGCAGGCAAAACGCTCGCGGTTGGCGGTTTGCAGATAGTCGGTGAAGCCTACGCGGGTGAACTGGGCGTCATTGTTGCCCCCGTCTACAGCCCGACGGCCCAAGGGCGCAAATTTGGTGATGTCGCGCACACGGCGGGCGTCGGCGGCGTCCAACACATGCGGCACGATCAGCCCCGTGGCATCCATTTCATAGCCGCGAATATAGTCGCTGTAGCTGCCACGCGACACCCGCAAAAGCGTGTCGACATCGTACAGCTTGGCGGCGCGGATCTGGTTCTCGATATCCTCCCAGCCGGCCGAGGTATGCTCTTGGCAAAGCCAAAGCGCATCGGGCTGTGCTGCGGCGAAAATCTCGGCGATCTTGGGATCAGAGATGTTCAGCTTCAGCACGCGTGCAACCTTGCCCTCGCGGATGGTGCGCAGCACGCGGCTGGGGCGCATGCGGAACTGGGTCGGTGGTGCCGCTTCATAGGGCTGATTTTCGGCCAAGGCGATCTCCTGTTGACTGCGCTATTTGGCGGTGTAGCCGCCATCGATGGGAATATTGGTGCCGGTGACATAGGCCGAGGCGTCCGAGGCCAGAAACACGATCACCCCCTTCAGGTCGGTGTCGTTGGCCATACGGCCCAGCTGTGTACGGTCGGAATAGGCTTTGACGAAAGGCGCTGGCTGGTGGCTGAACAGACCACCCGGTGAAAGGCAATTCACCCGCACATTGTCAGCCCCCAGAATGCTGGCCGCCCAGCGCGTGAAATTGATCATCCCGCCCTTTTCGTAGTGATAGATGGGCGAGGGATTGGGGGTCATGTCGGTGCCGTCGTAATTGGCCATCTCGATCCCGACCATGCCCATCATCGAGCCGATGTTGATGACCGAGCCTGCCTTTTGCTGGCGCATCGTCTGGCCAAAAAGGTGGGTGATTTTGAACAGGGCCGAGGCGTTGACGCGCAGGCTTTTGTCAAAGGCTTCCAGATCATGCGCCCAGCCGCTGAGGGCGGAGCGGGTCACGGCGTTGTTGACAAGCACATCGCACCGCCCGGCCCGCGCGATGACGGTCTGATGCAATGCGTCGATGGACTCGTCTGACGACAGATCAAGCGACAGCGCTGTGACATCAAAACCGCGCGAACGTTCTTCGGCTGCAACTGCCTCTAGCTTGGCCACATCGCGCGCGGCGATAAACGTCCGCGCCCCAGCCTCGGCCAAGGCGGCAACGATCTGGCGGCCGTAAAGGCCCGCACCGCCGGTCACCAAAGCCACCTTGCCGACCAGTGAAAAGCTTTCCATCACTCCCATGGCCCTACTCCACCTCGCTTAGCAGCACTTTGCGGCCGCCCTGTTCACGGCTTTCAATGCCCGCGATCACCAGCCGCATCAGTTCGTGGGTCTCAGCCCAAGGCACCGGCGGTTCACCGCTGCGCAAGTAATTCACAAAGCCCACCAGTTGCGTCTTGAACGCATGGTAAGTGTCCATGAATTTTATCTGCACACCACCTGAGGTGCCAGCCAGTGTCAGCATGCCAAACCCGCCGCTCATGTCCTTGGTCACCTGCACTAGAACATCAATGCCGTCGCGGTGCCGCAGATGGACGATGTTGCTGGTCTCGTCCCCGATGTTTTGCACCCAAACATAGCCGGGGCCGGTGATCGGATAGACCGATTCCAAGGCGTGGATGCCGTAAGCCTCCCATGATTTGGCCATAGTTGCCCCGATGTGACGAAGCTTGCCAAGGGCGTGCGTTGAGCGGTGATAGGGGACAAGTTCTTTGGCAAAGCGCATGCAAGATGAACTGATCAGCGGCTTGCCCTCGGCCACCCATTTCGAAAACTGCGCCAAATCGGCGCGGTTGTCACACAGCGGTTTGTCGATAAAGACCGGGATGCCGGCCTCGATAAAGGGGCGGGCGCGGGCGACATGCTCGAACCCCTTGTCGGTTGCGATCAACACGGCGTCGACCTTGCCAATCACATCCTCGGGCCGTTCGGCGATGTTGGGGATCAGCGCCACTTTCGCCACATCCACCGCATCGGCGGGATTGTCGGTCCAGACATGGGTGACCTTTGCGCCCGCAATGCCCAGTGTGCTGGTCGGTTGCTTGACGATATAGTCCCTAATGCCCGGATAGGGGCAGGCGTTGAGCGCGTCGGGATCATAGCCGCCGTTGACAATGATGCTCCACGAATAGGGGTGGCCGTTGCCCTCCACCATCCCCAGCATGGCGAGGCGGATCTGGTCTTTCCGGATGGGAAAATTGGTCATATCTGGTCCTTACCAAGCGGTCCAACCGCCATCGACGTTGAGGCATTGGCCCGTGACGTAACTTGCGGCATCGCTCAACAAGAAGGCCGTTGGTCCTGCCATCTCTGCCTGCTGACCGATGCGGCCAAGCATGGCAGACCGGGCGAGGTTGCCCATGAATTCGGCCGAATCCTCCTGTGTCGACGGGTGCGGATAAGGCCCGGGTGCCAAGGCGTTGACGCGGATGTTGCTCGGCCCGAAGTGTCCGGCCATATAGCGGGCCATCTGCACGATCCCCGCCTTGCCCGCGCCGTATTCGATGGGATTGGGGGCCATGCCGTCGGGATAATTGGCCGGATTGGGCGCCACGACCCCGTACATCGAAGCATAAAGCACTATGCTGCCGCCACCCTGCATGAGCTTGGCCGCCTGTCGCGCCAAAAGGAACGTGCCGGTGAGGTTGAGGCGGTTGGCACGGTCAAAATCAGCAGCGGTCAAATCGTCGAACCACTTGCCGGTCGTGCCATAGGTCGCATTCACCAACCCCCACAGCGTGCCAAATCGGTCAGCGGCTGCCTTGACGCAGCCAAGAACCGACATCTCGTCGCCGATGTCGAGTTCAACCGTCATCACAGCGCCGCCCTGCGCGCCAATTGCCTCTTTGGCTGCGGCCATGCGGGCCGCGTCGATGTCAGCGATCACGATATTTGCGCCCAGTTGCGCCAAAAGCTTGCAGCAGGGCAGGCCAAGATACCCAGCACCGCCTGCAAACAGTATGGTCCTGCCGCTGAGATCAAAGGGTTTCATAGGCCGATAATCCTCTTTTCAAGCCAAGATTGCTTGGCGGCCAGCGCGACGCGCAGATTGTCGCGCGCCTCATCCAGTGTTGCCAGCCAGCAGGGTTTGCCTTCGATCGCATCCAGCATAGCATTGGCCTGCAGCTTGAAGCGGGCCTGATGCGCCTCGACGGGCACCAAGCCTTGCATGTAATTGTGATCTTCTTTCCAGATGCCACTGTCGTCGTCCGCAAATTTAAGCGCCGAGTGGTCGATCATCAGGTTTCCAGCGGTTCCGATGAACTCGAATGTCGCGATATTGGGCTTTTGGAACTGATTGATGGTGACATTGGCCATGGCACCGCTGGCAAAGCGGATGCAGACAAGGCATGTATCCTCGGTGTCGGTTCCCGTCAGCACCAGTCGGTCAAACATGCAGCTGACGTCCGTGGGCTTGCCCATGATCCAGATCAGCATGTCAAACAGGTGGCTTGCCGCATCAAGGATAGCACCGCCGCCCATTTCTGGCCGGGCGTAGTAGGTTTGCTGAAAATCTGGCCGGTATTTTGGAAACTCTTGCGAGGCGTTGAGATAGGCCAACCGCAGCGTGCCGATCTTACCCGCGACGATCTGGTTGCGCAGGGCGATCACTTCCTCCGCCACACGACGGATATAGCCAACACGCGCCTCGACCTTGTTGCGGCGCACCAAGTCCAGCGCCT
>CAMAQR010000148.1 GCA_945860375.1 Pseudorhodobacter antarcticus | reverse complement strand
GGCGTCTCAGACCAAGCAGCGCGGCCTGCCATTTTTAGCGACGGTTCCATCGTATTGGCTTGGGTTGATCGCTTTGGCAGCCGCTCGATCCGGGCGCGGCAGGCCTTGGACGTTGCGGCCCCTTTCCCCGCCTCAAGCGAGGTTACGGTTTATCAGCATCCAAAGCCCGAGGCTGCAAGTGCCGACACCGGCGACATGCTGGCCAGTATGGGGCTGTGGAACTTTGGCCTGCCCTTTGCCGAGGCCTTGGCCGACGGCGATGCGATGGTGGTTTACTACGCTGGCGAGGCCGGGGCGCTTGATGTGCGGTGGGCGCGGCTGCGCCGCTAGGGTGTCAGGATCGGCCGCAACGCCAGCGCCAAAAGGATCAACAGCGCTCGGTGCGGCTGGGGGATGTCGCGCGTGCCGTCCATGATTTGCAAAACCAGCGCGGCCTCGGGATGGCCACTTGCCGCCACGTAAGGCCGAAGGGCCTGCAAGGCTTTAAAGACGTGTCCGGTGCGGCCAGTGCCCAAAGCCGCAGCCGCTTGGGTCAGCAAGCGCGAGTCCTGAAGGGTCTCGTCTGTCGCACGCCGCCGCAGCGCCGTGCCAAGCCGCTCGACCAAACTGGGCAGGCGGTAGCCTATGGCCTTTTCCTCGCGCCGCCACTCTCGCGAGAAGCTCTCTTCCCAGTCGAGGATCTTGGCAAGGGCGAGAAGCACCACCTTGCTGCGCGGTTCGCCGGCCATGCTGATGTCATCGCTGGCCAACTGGCGGTAGATGGTCAGCAGGCCCGTGATGCTGTCACGGTCGCGAAACTTGCCAAGCGCTGTAACCGCAGCCAAGCGGCAGTCAATCTCTGGGTCGTCCTGCAAAAGTGCGCGTATCCGCGGCAGGTAGGTATCATCGCGAATATCTCCCAAAGTGCGAATCGCGCGGGCCCGCAGAAGTGGGTTGGCGTTTTCCAGAAAATGGGCGACCCGGTCGCCGCTTTGTCGGGCGCGCAAACGGCCCAGCGCGCCTAAGGCTGCATATTGCAATTCCACAAGGCCCTCATAGCCCAGCATGGATTCCAGGGCGCGCACGACGGCTGCTGTGGGGGGCAAGTGGCCCAAAGACAGGATGGCCTCGTGGCGCACATCGAAACTCGGGTCGCTCAGGGCCGCGATCAGTTCCTCTTTGACCAGCGCGCTGCGTGTGCCGCCAAAGCCATAGGTCAACTCCACCCGCCGCTCTTCAGAGGTTAGCGCTTGATAGCTGTAGATGCTCATCAGTGCCCGAATGGCGCTACCGCTGCCGAAATGGCGGAAAAAGTCGCGCACCCCTGTGACGCCCTCTTCTTTAAGCAGGCCAGAAGCGATGGCCGAGGTCAGGGTGACGACAGCGCTGACCACAAACAATGTCTCGTAGCTGCCTAGTTGCGTACCCATAAACGTGATCGGCCGAACCTCCAGCGATTGCAGCAGGATGCCCGCAAGGATGGTGACGCCGCCGCCAATGATGCCGTCGGTGGCATAGGCGAGCGTCGTATAACTCTCTTTCTTGGCGGGGGGCACATAGTTGAGAAGGTAGATGCCGCCCACAGCGATGCTGCTTTGGAACAACAGGCCGAACAGGAAAAAGATCACCCCGGCCAAAACATGCACGCCGGGCAGGCCTGGGTTGAGCAAAAGCAGGCCAAGCAGCAAGCCAACCTGCAGGATTTGAAGCGTTATGCGAATGGCGCGGGTGCCGTAGCGGTCGACAAACCAGCCGGCAATCAACCCGCCGACGGTACCGCCCAACGGCACGAACGCCGCGATCAGAACCAGTTGCCCTGAACTTACTCCCATCCGTTCGCGAAAGAACAAGACAAGGAACAGATTGACCACGATATAGACAAAATACTGCGTGCCGGACGAGTAAATATAAAGCCAGAAATTGCCGTCGCCCAGCGGCGCCCGCATGGCCCGAATGGCGCTAAGACCACGTGTCGAACCCGGTCGCGGGCTGCCGCCCCGCAGGCCGCCGAGGCAAAAGACGCTTGCCATGCCAAACACGATGCCCACCAAAAATACCGGATAAAAGCGGCTGATGCCGGTGTGGCCGTCAAGCCAAAGTTGCACGAAGAGGGATCCTAGGAGGGCGAAGGGCAACATGATGGCCGAGGTAATGCCGCTTACACGCCCGCGCACATGTTTGGGGATATATTCCTGCGACCAGGGAATAAGCGCCGTCTCAGCCAGCGTCCGGCTGATCGAATACATCACCATTGATCCAAAAAGGATCCAGAACACAAGATCTGGATGGTTCAGGACCAAGGGGGCCGCGAGCCACGGCAGGATAAAGATGTAGCGGCTGGCATAGGCTAAGGCGGTAATCTGGCGCTGCCCGTATTGCATGACCAGTGGCAAAAAGGCGATGCAGAACACCTGCGCGAAAGGGATGATCCCGCCGAGTAGGCCGATGCGATCCTTGGGAACGCCCAACTCAGCGGCAAAAAGTGCCAGCGGCGTGTTCACCGTGCACAAAAGCGCCACCATGTTAAGGGCGTTAAAGGCGTACATATAGGGGATGCGGCGCAGCTTGTCGTAATCCGACTGCGTTGCAACCCGTGTTGGCTCTGCAGCAGCTTGCGTTGACGACGGCATGGCCGCGCGCCCCTCTCTGCGCTAAAGCGCGATTTTATAGCCTTTGATCACATACTGGCCCTGCTCGAAGCTCCAGCACGCCGCAAGCAGTTCCTCATTCTTAAGTCGTAGCAGCGACGGCTGGCCAAATTTAAGGCTGCCAAATTGCTTCTTGATGTCAGCAGAGTCACTGCCCATCGCGTCATTCTTGAACAGGTCCAACTCTTCCTCAACCTCAAAGCCGCCATTGGTGATATCGATACGGCGGACAACCAGCCCCACCGGTGCCTCTCGGTGGGCGTGTATGGTCAAAAGCTTGTCACCGCCGAGCGGCATCAGGTTTGAGGCTTGACCCTTGATCCCCGTGTCGCGGGCAGCCCCGAAAGTCTGGCCGCCATCATTCGAAAAGACGATATGGTTGTTCAAATTGACGCCCAACGCATTGTCGTAGGCCCAGAAGATCACAGCGACCTTGTCAGGGGCATATTCGCACAGCCGGGATTCCCAGGTCGAGACATGGCCGCCCGCCGCGCGGTAGAACTCTGACAACTTGCGCCAACTGTGGCCGCGATCATCGCTGGCCACGATCCAACCGGCATGCCCTGTCTTGCCCAGATGGAACGGCGCTGCGGCCCCAATGATGCGACCAGAGGCAAGCTCGATACAGGGGCCAGAAAGTTCAAGCGGCTCGCCGTCGATGTCAAAATAGGCAGGAACCGTCCAGCTGCGCCCGCCATCGGTGGAACGACTGACCTTGTTGCGCAGCCTGAGAAGTTTGAAGGTTGTAGGGTCCACCACGGGGGCCAAGGCGGTGGGCCGCACGAAGACATAGCCGGTTGCGATCAGCGTCCCGTCGCGTAGCAAAAGCGGCTTGAAGCTTTCGGATTCCTCTGGCTTGGGTTCATGCGCGTTCAGGCGAACCGGTGGCGACCAAGTGCTGCCGTTGTCGGTGCTGCGGCTGACATGCGCGCGGTTGTCGGCGGCATCGAAGGCTTGGCCGATGCTAAAGATCGCCACCAAGTCGCCGTCGGCCACCTGCACGATGCCCGGAAAGGTCGCCTGCCGGCTAACCAGTAGCGGATCGGGATTTTGGTAGAGGGTGAAGTCTTCAAGACGCTGCATGCGAGGGACCCTTTATGTGAATGGATTGGACCAGTGACGGTACTGGCCCGGTGTCTTGCCCCGGCGCGTTCGGAAAGCAGCGCTGAGCGTGGCGGCATGCCCATAGCCAACGGCGGCTGCGATCTGCGCCACCGACTTGTCGGTGCCCGCCAGAAGTTCCTCGGCGCGGGTCAACCGAAGCTCGCGCAGATGCTCGCCCGCGGATGTTTTCCAAGCGGCGCGATGCAACGCGCGAAACGTGCTTTCGCTCAGGCCCAGCAGTGCGGCGACGTCGGCGAGGGTGCGCATGCGATGCAGGTTCTCTGTGGCCTGCCGCCAAGCTTCGGCAAGGCGTCCGCCATCCCGATTGGGTGGGGCTGTGGCGCGCGCCGCAAAACCGTCGAGCAGCGTCAGCAACAAGCGCTTGCGCCTTGGAATGTCCTCGTCCCGGCCTTCCCTTGCCAGGTGCAGCGACAATTTCAGCAGGCTTTGGATGTGCAACTCTTCGCCCACATTGGGAAGCAGAAAGCCGGGCGTGGGGTTGGGTTGGGCAAGCGTAAAGTGGCAGATCGAGGCCGTCGCCAGCGTGCCGACGGTGGCACCCTGAAATAGAGTGTTGGGCAGGATGAGAACGCCTGACGGGGCGGTCAAGGCAAGTCGC
>CAMAQR010000147.1 GCA_945860375.1 Pseudorhodobacter antarcticus | reverse complement strand
AATTCCGCTCCTGACCCCATGATCCGGGCGGGAAGTTCCATAGCAACTGGGCAAATGAGGTGGCCGTTTTCGACCCGCAGGCCATAGGCCCGTGCCAGAGCGGGCGAGGTCTTCTTGAACTCGATCTCAGGCCAGTCGGTCAAGCCGATACCGCGCCCTTTCGCTCTGATCTGAACCTGATCGCCGATCATCAGGTCTTCCAACACCCCAGGGGAAAAATCGACCAAGATGCGGGCATGTTCGCCTGTAACGATTCCGGTTGCACCGCGCGCAAGCCCGGTCATCACTGTTGCCTCATTGCCGATGCAGGTCAGATAATGCAGCGCAAAGTCAGATTTCTCATCTGAATGGGCGATCGAGACCCCGGGTTCCACATGGTCACCTGCCCAACCAAAGGCGCGGTCACCGACCCGAGCGTTGTAGGCGATGCCTGACATGCCGGGCAAAACGGCAGCCTTCCCATCCGGCCAGTGAACATAGCCGTTCGGTCGCATCGTGGGTTGGCTGACCTGGCCCGTGACTGCCATTTCGACCAGATCATCCACGTTCCACTGCAGGCTGTCGGCCATGAGATCCCCCGAAAATTGCGGTCTGCGATTGCGGTCAGAGTCGTCTTGACAAGTACTTCCGACTCATACGATAGTTAGTTTGTCGACGGTCGACAATAGGTTAATCGACAGAAAAAATAGATGGGTGCCCGTGGCACGGATCGAATCTGCTGACACCCGAAGCACACTTGTGGAGCTTGAAAAAACAATGGGTTATCTGGCATTTCAGGAGCGAATGGGCCAAGTCAACGATTTGCTGAATGCCAAGTCGATTCTGAACTGGGATGCGCTGACGCACATGCCGCCCGGAGGTGCCGAAACCCGCTCGAAGCAATTGGCCACCCTGTCCGTCATGGCACGCGATCTGCTTGTGGCCGATGATACCCGAAGTTTACTGGACAAGGCCGAGGCTGAGATTGCAGGGCGGCCCGCAGACAGCGTCGAGGCGGTCATCTGTCGACAGGTGCGCGAAGCGATTGACTATCATTTGCGCATTCCGGCCGAGCTTGTGCGTAAGCGGGCTGAACTTGGTTCGATCGGGCACGAGATTTGGGCCCATGCCCGCGTTGCCAGCGATTTCTCCGCCTATATGCCACATCTGACCAAAACCGTCGCTCTCAACCGCGAAATGGCTGACTACATTGGCTATGAGGGCCACCCCTACGATGCCCTGATGTTCCGGTTCGAGCCGGGCGAGACAGTCGCCACGCTTAAACCGCTGTTTGCCAAGCTTCGGGACGCAATGCTGCCCTTGCTGCGCGCGATTGCCCAAAAAGACGCACCGCGGACCGACTTTCTGGAACGCCACTATCCCGCGGATCAGCAACTAGCCTTTGGCTTGAAGATGGCTGAAAAGCTGGGCTACGACCTAAACCGGGGTCGGCTGGACCTAACCGTACACCCGTTTGAAGTCTCGTTCACTCGCAACGACGTGCGCATCACCACGCGGATCGTGGAAGACTGGATGCCGGGCAGCCTATTTGGCACGCTGCACGAGGCGGGTCATGCGCTGTACGAACAATTCAGCGATCCGGCGTATGTGCGCACGCCGCTGGCGACTGATCTGGTTGGGCTTTATGCTGTCAGCGGGGTTAGTTTCGGGGCGCACGAAAGCCAATCACGCCTGTTCGAAAATCAGGTTGGCCGCAGCCGTCAATTCTGGGAATTGAACTTTGGTGCCGCGCGCGATGCCTTTCCCGACCAACTCGCCGATGTGGATGCCGAGGCGTTCTGGCGCGGGGTGAACCGCGTCAAGCCAGGGCTTATCCGTGTCGAGGCGGATGAATTGACTTATGATTTCCACATCATGCTGCGCGTCGATATCGAAGCCGCACTGATCGACGGCAGCCTGGCGGTCAAGGATTTGCCCGAGGCTTGGAATGCCAAGATCAAGGAGTATCTTGGGCTTGAGGTGCCCGACGATCGACGCGGCGTGCTGCAGGATGTGCATTGGTCTTCGGGGCAGATCGGCACATTTTGCAACTATACCATCGGCAACGTCATGGCGGGCCAGTTGTTCGAGGCGGCCAACAAGGACGCAGGCGTCGCAAGCGGTATGGCGCAGGCCGACTATACGCCGTTGCGGGAATGGATGACGACGCATGTGCACCAGCATGGTCGCCGGTTCAGCCGGGATGAACTGTTGGTCAAGGCGACGGGGCGAACGATGGACCCCGCACCCTATATCGCGCATCTGACATCAAAATATTCTGAAATCTATGGGGTTTAGAAGGATGGATGGTTCATCGCGCCTTGCCACGCGGGTCAAGCTGAAGGACGCGCATCTGATCACTCGGATGACCGATATTGCTGATGGTCTGACCGATGTGATCAAGCTGGGGCGCGGCGACCCCGATCTTGATACGCCTGCGCATATCATCAAAGCTGGTCAAGACGCGCTGGCCAATGGGGCCACGCATTACACGCATCCGTTGGGCATCCCAGCTTTGCGGCAAGCGATTGCCGATAACATCCGGGCTTATGGCGGGGCAGATTATGCACCCGATAACATCGTGGTGACACCCGGCGGGCAGCAGGCGATGTTCATCATCGCGCTGGCGCTGCTGAACCCCGGCGACGAGATTATGGTGCCCTGTCCGGGTTACAACCCCTACCATCAGGCGGCCGAACTCGCCGGGGCCGAGACGGTGCACATCCGCACCTCGATGGCCACGAATTTCTGCGTCACGGCAGAAATGGTCGAGGCCCATATCACGCCGAAGTCCAAGATTCTGGTGCTGATCAACCCAAACAACCCGACCGGCACCGTGACCCCGCCTGCAGAAGTCGCGCGGATTGCTGAAGTGGCGAAAAAGCACGACCTGATCGTTATCTCAGACGAGATTTATGCCCGTCTCACCTATGGCAACCATACCGTGCAACCGGTGGCGGCCCTGCCCGGGATGTTTGAACGCACCATCACCCTTTCGGGCATGTCAAAAGCCTATGCAATGACCGGCTGGCGGATTGGCTATTTCGCTGGCCCGCCCGACCTGATCCCGGCACTGGCCGAGATCAACCATGCTTTTGCGATTTCCACCGCATCGGTCAGCCAGCACGCCGCACTTGCCGCGCTGACAGGGTCGCAGGATTGCGTCGAGGATATGCGCCAGATTTATGATGGGCGGCGCCGCGAATTGTGCAGTGGCCTCAACGCCATGGCCATTCCCTATGCTGAACCGCAAGGGGCGTTCTACATTTATGCCAATGTGGCCAGCGTTGGGATAGGCGCTGCGGCATTCTGTGAGCGGCTGCTGCGCGAGGGCCGGGTGTTGATGTATCCCGGCACGATCTACGGTGACTATACCGACGACTTTGTGCGGATGTCGCTGACCACCCACCGCATTCCCGAAGCTATGAGCCGCATGAAGGCTGTCGTTGACAGCATTCGCCGTGACGCCCTGACAGGAGCACAGGCATGAAAACCGACAACCCTAATGTGATCGGCATCAAACACATGGCCTTTGGTGTGCGCGATGCAGAAAAGGCGCTGGCAACCTATGCGCGGTATTTGGATGTGCCAGCCGAAACCGCTATTACGGTCTATCCTAAATCCAAGAACAAGGTGGCTTTGTTTAACCTGGGTGGCATCGAATACCAGTTGTGCGAGTCATTGGACCCCGAAGGCCGCTTTGCCAAATGGATCGACGCGCGCGGGCACGAAGGGCTGCACCACATCTGCTACGAGGTCGACAATATTGATATAGCACTGGCCCATGCGCAGGCCAAGGGCGCGTCCTTGCGCATCTGTCAGGCGTGCCAGAAATACGGCTCTCACCCTCATCCCGAGGGGTGGGTTGCGTTCCTCGACAATGACGCGGGCGGGATCGAGATAGAATTCATGCAGGTCTACACGACCGAGCAGCTCAAAGAATACGAAGCATTCAAGGGGATTTGATCCATGGCAAATGTGACTGTTGGCACCGCCACCGCAGCTCCCGGCATGATCGTGCGCGGTGCGATCCCCGTGACCACGCTTGCCGGGGGCACGCGTGTTGAAATCCCAGTTGTCATCGTGAATGGCGCGAAATCTGGACCTTGTTTCTGGGTCAACGGAGCGATTCACGGCGATGAACCCGAAGGGCCGCTGGCCTGCCAGATTGCCTTGGCCGAAGTTGATCCGGCGCAGCTTTCAGGAACCCTTGTACTGTGCCCGGTCTTGAACGTGCCCGCGTTTGAGGCGGCGCAGCGTGGCAACCCGCTGGATACATTCAGCTATGACATGAACCGGATCTATCCGGGCAATCCCAATGGATATCTGTCGGACCGTATCGCCGCGGCCCACGCTGCGGCCATGGGCCCGGT
>CAMAQR010000146.1 GCA_945860375.1 Pseudorhodobacter antarcticus | reverse complement strand
GTTGAAGTTGGCATGACTGAGAATCTTCCAAATCTTTTGTGACGCATTCCAATGGAAGACAGTCAGTCGTGGAGCCTTATCTGTAAGCGCCGTCTACACCCCATAGGATATCCCTCTTCCGCCGCTACTGCCGAGGAACGAGTCTCGTTCTGATTCATCAGAAGGAGACGGCGATGACGGTTGTTGTGGATGGTTTCGACGGGCAGATAGAGATCGTCCGTCGGACACGGGGTTACCGGCGCTGGCCGGATGACGTGAAGGCCCGTATTGTTGCGGAGAGCTTTCAGCCGGGTGTGCGGGTGGCGGATGTTGCGCGCCGTCATGGCCTGGCTTCACACCAGCTTTCGGACTGGCGCCGGCAGGCACGGCAGGGCCTGCTGGCCTTGCCAGCGGAGATGATGGCGGGTGTCGTCGAGGATGGGGGAGCTGCCTTCGTGCCGGTGATGGTGGCATCCGAGGAGCAAGACAAAAGGCCTCCCGACGGGAGCATCACGATCGACTTTGGCGGCGGCGTGATGATGCGGGTGCCGGGCTATATTCCGGATGATCGGGTCATGGCACTGGTGCGGGCGCTGCGGAGCGGATCGTGATTGTCGCCGGCCAGCGGCTGCCGATCCTGGTTGCCGCGCGGCCTGTCGACTTCCGCTGCGGCCATCAGGCCTTGGCGCTGATCGTGCAGAACGTATTGAAGCTCGATCCCTATTCCGGCGTCACGGTGATCTTCAGATCGAAACGCGGCGACCGGTTGAAAGCCCTGGCGTGGGATGGAAGTGGTCTTGTTCTGGTTTACAAGGTTCTCGAGGAAACCAACTTTGCATGGGGCGGTGGGCGGCTGCTTCAGGTTCTCAATACTGAACTTGTGCGCGGCTCGCGGATGGGGCGCTCACCCGGGGACACGACCTCCGTTTTGACCTCGGTTAACTCCGTTCGTTCACCCTCGCCAGCACACATCACCAACAGACCAAGCTCCACACCCCGAACCCTCACGGTTCATGATCGTGAACGGGAAAGTCTCACTTAGCAGAAATGGGAATTTCTCGCTCTGCGCTAACGCACGGAGATTACGGATTGCAAAAAATTAAAGATTATAGATTACTACGTTTTGATAGCTAACTGCTTACTTGCGGGGGATATCCATGAAGCCGTTTCTCTTTCTTGCTGGACTTTCATTGGCGATCTCGACATCGCCAGCGCTGGCTGCGGGGCCCTGTGACGGGCCCTGGCTCAAGCCTGAACTGTTTGGGGCGCTGCCGGAGGACAAGCAGGCCGCCGAACTCGGTCGGCTTGCGGAGGCCCTGAAGCAGGGGTGCACCGAAGCATTCAACGGGTTGGGCTACCTCGCGATCGCCGTGCCGGATGATTACGAAGGCGCACTTCGGTGGTTTTCATTGCTCATAAAGGTTGGAGAGACGCAGGCGCGCCAGATCGGCGTTCAGTCGGCCTTGATCGAACAGTTCCTCAAGAAGATCGGCGAACTCAGTTCTTCGCTCACCGAGGCCGCGCAGAAGGTCGCTGCGGGCGAGACGCAGGCAAAGGCGCTTCTCGTCGAATTGCAGCGTAAGGTTTCGGAATTGTCAGCCGTCCAGGAAAAGCTGGAAAGCACGTCTTCCGTTACGGAGCGGCAGCGTGAGGAGATCGCCACCCTGTCCGAGGAGCGTGGACGGCTGACGGGGGACATCAGCAAGGTCCGAGAAGAACAGCGCAAGGCGATGGAGGAGGCCGACGAAGCCCGGCAGAAATACGACAAGGTGAGTTCCGTCCTCAACCTGAAGATCAGCGAACTCAATGCATTGAAAACTCAATCTGGTGAGGTTTCGAGCCGGTTGACGGAGGCTCTCGCCCGCATCGGCAGCCTGGACAGTCAGGTCACCTCGCAGAAGAAAACGATTGCAGAACTGACCGAAAAGAACAGCACATTACAGGGTTTCGTGTCCGACAAGGCCATCGAAAACGAGGACCTGCGCAAGCAGGTGGCGGGTCTGAAAGGTACCATCGAGCAACTGAACAAGACCATCGAGCAAATGAGTGTGGAGCTTAAGGAAAAGATTGAAGAGCTCCGCAAAGCACAGGCCATGATCGGCGAACTGAAGGCCAAAATCGACGCGTCTGCCATACGGATTTCCGACCTCGAGGAAGGCATTCGCGTGCTGGAAACAAAACTCGCCGGTGCCAATGCGACGGTCGCCGAGCTGAGGGCTGATATTGGGGCGGCCAACGGCCGGATCACCTACCTTGAAGCCGTCGTGCACGGGATCAAGACCGATCTCGACGCGGAACGTAAGGAGCATGAGAAGACCAAGGGACAGCTCTCGGACGCAACAAAGAGGGTTGGCGAGCTGGAAACTGAACTCGGCGCGGCAAACGGTCGGATCAGCAAGCTCAGCGCAGACCTCGACACGGAACGCAAGGAGCATGAGAAGACCAAGGAACAGCTCTCGGGCGCAGCGAAGAAGGTGGGTGAGCTAGAGAATGACCTTGGGGTGGCAAACGGTCAAATTGACGTGCTCCGCGCGGACCTCGGCGCGGAACGCAAGGAGCATACGGAGACCCAAGCGCTGCTCTCAGACGCAACGAAGAGGGCTGGCGAGCTGGAGGCTGAGCTCGGGGTGGCCAAAGGTCGGATCGGCGAGCTCGAGGCAGACCTCGGCGCGGAACGCAAGGAGCATGCTGAGACCAAAGCACGGCTCTCGGACTTTAGGAAGATGGCTAGCGAGTTGGGGGCTCAACTCGGGGTAGCCAACGGGAGGAACAGCGAGCTCCAGACAGACCTCGACGCGGAACGCAAAGCGCGTCAGGCTGTGGAAGAGGAATTAGAGCGCACCAGCAAATTTGTATCCAAATTCTATGCCCTCTTGCTGGAAAAACTTGACACGAAGGAAGGCATACTGGTGGTCGGTGACCGCTTCATCATTCAGTCGGAGGTGCTCTTCGACTCGGGTTCCTATGAACTCTCCGCCGAGGGACGGACTAAAGTCGGCAAGATTGCCGCGGTGATGAAAGAGATCGCGCCCAGCATTCCCGCTGACCTGAAATGGGGCCTGCAGATCAATGGCTATACGGACATCAAGCAGATGAAGCCGGGAAGTGTGGTGAAGGACAATTGGGAGCTTTCCACGCGCCGGGCGCTGACAGTGCTCCGCCTGCTCGAGGAGAATGGCATCGCTTCCGACCACCTGGCAGCCGCGGGCTATGGCGAGAACCACCCCATCGCGACGGGCTCAGCACCTGAGGATCTCAAGAAAAACCGTCGGATTGAGCTCAAGCTTACCGACTGACCGGGGCGGGTCGGCGAGCCATACTAAGCCGCATTAATTGGTACGCGTGAGCCCAGTCCTTCAGACCGATGGACATGATGCGCCACGGTAGCCCACTCTGGAAAGGTGGTTGTCCATCTGTCTAGAGCGTCGTTCTATCAATTGAATCCATATCCAGCGGCTTCAAAGTAGTTTGAGCATTCGTCTGGCGAGAAAAGTGCGCAGATGTTGCCGATGGCTCTCCAAAGGGCATCGATCGTTCTGGCAGCGGCAGATCGAAGGTGGGCCTTGAGCTTTGCGAAGGCCATTTCGATGGGGTTAAGGTCCGGGCTGTAGGGTGGCAGGAACAGCATCCAGGCACCTTTGCTCCGGATAGCCCGCTCTGCGGTTTCGCTCTTGTGGCTCGACAGGTTGTCGAGGATGACGACATCGCCCGGCTGGAGAACTGGCAAGAGTTGGGTTTCGACATAGGCCTCGAAGATCGCGCGGTTCATCGGGGCATCGATGACCCAGGGTGCGACCAGGCCATCGCATCTGAGGCCCGCCACGAAGGTTTGCGTCCCCCAGTGGCCAAAGGGAGCCTTGGCATTCAGCCGCTCGCCCTTTCTGGCCCGGCCACGCAGGCGGGTCATCTTGGTCGTCGTGCCGGTCTCGTCGATAAAGATCAGCCGATGGCGCTGCTCTCGCATGATGGGTTGGCGGGCATCCTTCCACGCGGCCCGGGCGCTGGCCAGTTCAGGCCTGTCTTGTTCGCTTGCTCTGAGCGTTTTTTTTGAAGCTGAACCCGCAGGAGATCAGGAACTTTGAGAGGGCGGAAGGTGTCACCTCAACGCTCTTCGCCGTCTTCAGTGCAAGCGCTAGTTCCGGCATTGTGATATCGCTGCGGGCTGTAACGGTCTTGAGGATGAAGTCATGTTGCGGCTTCAGCTTGCCGTGCCGGAAGCCACCGCGCGGGCGCGGCTCGACCGAACCCGTCTCTTGCCACAACTTCATCAAGTTCACAGCGAAGGACACCGAGGTATCAAAGTGGGCTGCCGCCTCATGGCGGGAATGCCCCGCCTCGATAAAGGCCACAACACGTTCACGCAGGTCGTTCGATAAAGGATGCGGCATGACGGATCACCTCCGCAAACCTTGAATCACCTATTAACTGATTTGGGAATC
>CAMAQR010000145.1 GCA_945860375.1 Pseudorhodobacter antarcticus | reverse complement strand
CGCCATAAGGCGCGGTCAGCCGGTCAAGCGCCTCGATCGTGCGATCCACCGACGCGCCGGGCGCCAGTTTCAGCACGACATTGGAGAACGCGCCATCAAGATCAAAGGCCGCTTCCAGCGCTGGGCGTGGCAACCAGACGATGCCAAAGCGGCTCGGGTCGGGCATCATCTCGCCCGGCCCCAACGCATAGATGAACTCGGGCGACAGGGCGATGCCGGTGACCAGCAGTTCGCGCCGCTGGCCGTTCATCAGCACTGTCAGCGGCGCGCCAGGCCGCAGCCGGTGGGCGGCGGCAAAGCCTTCCGACACCACCACCTCGCGGGCCGATTGCGGGTCTGGCAACCGACCCTGCCGCAGGTGCAACAGGTTCAGTCCGCGGTCGCCGTCTTCGGGCAGCGAGACAAGGAACATCGTGCCCGGTTCTGTCATGGCCGGCATGTCCAGCAGCGCCAGCTTCACGATCCGGGCCTCTGCGGCCAGCACGCTGTCGATCTCGCGGATATCGCCCAGCAAGGCGCGCGGGGCTCGGGTCACATCGGCAAAGACATCGGCAAAGTGGTAGTCGTCATAATAGCGCGCCCGCGTCTCATAGAGTGAGGAATAGGCGCCGTTGCCAAGGATCAGCGTCGCCACCCCGGCCGCCAGCACCAGCGCAATCGCCAGCACCTGCGCCCAAAGGCGGCGCAGATCGCGCAGCACCTTGCGGCGCAGGGGCAAGATCACCAGGACACCTCCGCCGGGCTCTTCTTGGTGGCGTTGACGGTTTCCTCGACGATCCGTCCATCGGCAAAGCGCAGAACCCGGTCGGCAATTTCGCGAATCGCGGCGTTGTGGGTGATGACCAGCGTGGTCGCGCCCACACGACGGTTAACCTCGGCCAACGCCTCCAGCACCTTGATACCCGTCGCAGAATCCAGCGCACCCGTCGGTTCGTCGCAGAGCAATACCTCGGGGTTCTTGGCGATGGCGCGGGCAATCGCGACTCGCTGCTGTTCACCGCCCGACAGTTGCGCGGGGAAATGGTCGCGGCGGTCTGTCAGGCCCACCAGCGCCAGGGCATCATCCGGCGACATCGGGCGACGGGCGATTTCGGTCACCAGCGCCACGTTTTCACGTGCGGTCAGGCTGGGCACCAGATTGTAGAACTGGAACACGAAGCCGACGTGTTCACGCCGGTACTGCGTCAGGCCGCGTTCATCCAGCGTAGTCAACTGATGCTCTTCAAACCACGCTTCCCCCGCCGTTGCCGTATCAAGCCCGCCGACAATGTTGAGGAAGGTCGATTTGCCTGATCCCGATGGGCCGAGGATGACGATGAATTCGCCCCGTGCCGCCTGAAAATCCACCCCGCGCAGGGCATGCACTTCCTGCGCGCCGCTGCGATAGACCTTGGTCAGGCCCTTGGTGTGAAAGATGGTCTCGGACACTGCCATCATCCTGTGCTGTTCACGTATGCAAAAGCCTTATCGGGTCTTGTCAGTGGGCGGTCTGCGTCCAACCCGGTCTTTGACGAAGGGGGTGACCGTATCATTGAGGCCAAGACATTCCCGTATCGCTGGCAGATCGAGAGTTTCAGCCGCCTCCAGCCGGGAGACAAGCTGTCCGATCTGGTCGCGGTGCGTCTCGATGATCTGCAATGCCTGCGCTTCGGCTTCGTGCAACAGGGTGATCACCGCCTGATCCACCCGCGTGGCCGTCTGGTCCGAAAAGCTGCGCGGCTGGGCGATCTGCTGACCAAGGAACGGGTGATCCTCGCTGTCGCGCAGATCGACCGGGCCGATGTCGGGGTCCATGCCCCAGCGCGCCACCATCGACCGCGCCAGAACCGTGGCGCGGCGGATATCGTCATCGGCCCCCGAACTGACCGAGCCGAGCAGCAGCTTTTCCGCCGCCCGCCCGGCCAGCAGCGTGGTCAGTTGCACCCGCAAATAGGCCTCTGGCAGGGTGTGGCGGTCGTGTTCGGGCAGCATGTGGGTGCTGCCAAGGCTGCGTCCGCGCGGAATGATCGTCACCTTGTAGATCGGATCGGCACCGGGATTGTAGAAGGCCACGGCGGTATGCCCGGCCTCATGCACGGCAAGGCGGTGCTTTTCGTCGGGCTGGATCGCCAGCGTGCGCACCGTGCCCATCATCACCTTGTCGCGCGCCTGATCCAGATCGTCGCGGGTGATGTCTGCCGCCGACCGTCTGGCCGCCGTGATCGCCGCCTCGTTCAGCAGGTTCTTCAGATCGGCCCCAGAGAACCCCGGCGTGCCAGCGGCGACCAGATCCAGATCGACATCGGCCCGCAGCGGCAGATCCTTGACATGCACATCGAGGATCGCCCGCCGCGCACCCTTGTCGGGCAGTTCCAGCGTCACATGCCGGTCAAACCGGCCGGGCCGCAGCAAGGCAGGGTCCAGCACATCCGGGCGGTTTGTGGCGGCCAGCACCACCACCGCCTCTCGCGCGGTGAACCCGTCGAGTTCCGCAAGGATCTGGTTCAGCGTCTGTTCGCGCTCGTCATGGCCCCCGCCAAGGCCGGTGCCCCGCGTGCGCCCGATGCTGTCCAGCTCGTCAATGAAGATGATCGAGGGCGATTGCTTGCGCGCCTCTTCGAACATCTTGCGCACCCGGCCTGCGCCGACGCCGACGAACACCTCGATGAACTCGGACCCCGAGGTGGAAAAGAATGGCACATCCGCCTCACCGGCCAGTGCCCGCGCCAGAAGGGTCTTGCCGGTGCCGGACGGGCCCATCAGCAGCACGCCATGCGGCACGGTCGCGCCAACCTTGGAAAACCGGTCCGGATCGCGCAGGAATTCAACCAGTTCTGACACCTCGCGCTTGGCCTCGTCCTGGCCTGCGACATCGGCAAAGGTCACATTGCGGGTGGGTTTGACAGGCTTGGCCGCCCGCCCGCCCAGAAAATCGCCGATGCCACCCGGAAGCCCGCCGCCCATTCCACTTCCCATCATCCTGCGGCTGAGCCAGAAGTAGAAGCCGATGATCAGAAGCCACGGCAGCATGGATATCAGAGCCGACGGTGCTCGTGGCTCTTGGGCTGTCACCGTCACACCCATTTCCTCAAGCAGTGGTAACAGGCCGGCATCAGGTTGCTGTGGCGTTATCGCGCGCACCCGGTTTGCACCTGTGGCGGTCGGGCTGTGCAGGTCGGCGACGATGGCCGTCGCCTGCAGCGTTGCTTCGCGTACTTGCCCGCTGCGGATGAGGGCTTTGATTTCGCTATAGGAGACATCAGAGGGTGTCGATGTTCCTGACGGCATCTGCGTGGACAGAAAGAAGAACCCAAACAGGATGAAGACCAGCGGCCACAGGATCCGGGATAAATCCGATGGTCCCGATGGTTCTGGCGGCGTCGCGTGATTTCCCATCTGGTACCCCAATCCCACTGGGCCGGGCATGACCGGCAGCCCCGGAAACTTGCATGTGTGAATGACCAAGCATCGCACTGCCCGGCATTCGTGACCTTGATGCAGATCAGACTGGCGCTTCGACGGTCTTGGAGGTCCATGACGACAAGTCGGAAAGGCGGCGTACTCGTATCTAGACATCGATGGCTTGACTGCCTCTATGCCAGTAAATGCCATGATATTGCTTTCTATTCAGTTGATTACGCTCCGGCGAGGAGCGATTCTGATTGCGCATCAACGATGCAGCTCACCTGAGGAGACTTCGCCATGACCATCCGCCGCCTCACCGATAATTCCAAAGCCATCGACGCCTTCACGACCACCAAATTCCAGATCGACGCGATGCTGGACCGTCTGAAGGCCCTGAGCGACGACCATTTCAACATACACCCCGACGAGATCAACTGGGGCGATGTCGGCACCCTGAACCACTTCTTTGGTTGCCGCCCGTTATGCAAGAAGTTTTTGACCTTGCTGACGTGTGATCGAGTGCGCTCTTCTTTCAGGCCTCGCAAGTGCGGCCTTTCCAGAAGCCGCGGGCCGAGATGGTGATCAGCGGATCGGGTCCAAATCTACGACGCGAGCTTTGCGTGCTCGTGTGGTTCAACTGGTTTTCCAGATCCGGATCTGTTCGATCGTTGCGCCCATTCAGGTCATCGGCTTCTCACACCCCCTTCGCGCCGACGGTGGCCGTTTGCGACATCAAATCATGCCGAAACTGCCAACGCCGGATCTCTGTAATCCTTGCTGCTCGTCAGCATGGCCCAGATCTGCCGCGCCATCTTGTTCGCAAGTGCGATTCCGACCAGCATTTTCGGCTTCTTCGCCAGCATCCGCCCGATCCAGCTCTCGGCCGGAACCTTGTGGCGCGCGCGTCCGATGATCCGCGTCATCGCCCCGATGATAAGAAGTGCGGATTTCGGAAACACCGGACAGCGATTTCACTAAGTCGCGGACAGCCGTTTCAGTAAGTCCCGGACAGTTGTGCGACGTCTGGTCCTTGTGCTGCTGTCATTCGTCTGTGGTGATGATTTCGGGGTTTTTGGTCTGGGTCAATAC
>CAMAQR010000144.1 GCA_945860375.1 Pseudorhodobacter antarcticus | reverse complement strand
TTGGCGTTGGTCGATCAGGGCCGTCTTCATGTCTTGGACGAACATACGCTGGCCAATCACCTTGGGCAGGACCTGCAGTTCTGGAAGATGAATAAGTCCGATGTTCGTTATGACATCGACCCAACGTCAAACCTGCTGCGCCAAACCCTTGGATTGAAAGATCGCCGGAACCTCAAACCCCTGAACGCGGTCATCAATGCGCCGGTGGTGCTGCCAGACGGGAGCGTGCTGGATCAGTCGGGGTATCATGCTGGGTCGCGGTTGTTTTTTGACCCCATGGGGCAAGAGGTGCAGCCTGTGCCTTCAAACCCAACGATGGATGAGGCAGAGGCAGCGCTGGCGATGCTTTGGGCGCCGTTTGAGAGCTTCCCCTTCGTGGATGCCTTCGCCAAGGGTGCCATGCTTGCCGCCTTGCTGACGGCCGTTGAACGCCCTGTGCTGCCCACAGCACCGGCCTTGGCTTTCGATGCCCCCGTGCAGGGAAGCGGTAAGACGCTCTTGGCCCGCTGTGTGGGCTACCTAGCCACTGGGCGGGAGCCTGACACGTTCCCCCACACCAAGGGCCGCGATGACGAAGAGATCCGCAAGCGACTGTTTGCTGCGCTGGTGATGGGGACAGCCACGCTCCTGTGGGACAACGTGACGGGGTCTTTCGACAGTGCTGCCATGGCGGGCTTCCTGACGGCACCGGTGATGGCAGACCGTGTGCTAGGCAAATCGCAGGCGCTACGCCTGCCGAACCGTGCGCTCCTGATCTTCACGGGCAACAACATCACCTTCGAAGGCGACATGCCCCGCCGTGTCATCAAGTGCCGCATCGACCCGCGTTCCGCCACGCCCTTCGCCCGCGAATTTGCGATGGACCCCTTGGACCATGTTCGCACCCACCGTCACGATATGGTTGCGGCAGCCTGCACATTGATCCGTGCGTACCAAACTTCTGGGGCTGCTCGTGCAAAGGGGCGCATGGCAAGCTTTGAAGAGTGGGATGACATCGTACGCCAGACCGTGGTGTGGGTCGGCGCAACCGTGTCTATCGGCGAATTTGGCGATCCGATGGAACTTGTCCGCGAAGCACAGGTCGACGACCCCATGGTGGATGCGCTGGGCGACCTGTTGCAGGCGCTGGCAGATCGGTTTGGCGCAACGTGGTTTACAGGAAAGGATGTGCAGAGGGTCATTGATGTCTCTATCTTGTTGACCCTCAAGGAAGCCCTCAACGATCTGGCGGGCCGTGATATTTCTTCCAACGCGCGCAGCATCGGCAAGCTGCTGTCGGCACACAAGGGTCAGATAGCCCACGGCCTGCACCTGTCAGCCCGCAAGCTGAACAGCAAAGACGCCGTAACCTACCGAGTGGAAAAGGAGGGCGTCCCCTAATTTGGGGGGAATGGCGGGTATGGCGGGAATGTTTCCTGTCTTTCGCGGATGCAAATTTTTTCTGAAGCACACACATATAAAGGGATAGGAAACATACCCGCCATTCCCGTCATTCCCGCCGCGGACCGTCACAGGTCTGCGACGGTTTGGTATCATCCCACCTGCAGAAATTGTCAGGAACCGCCAAATCTGCGCAACTTTGCGGGGTGTTGACTATCCTCCAGCGCCGCCAACCTTAGTTCTAATTCTGTAACTTCCAATGTGCGCCTGAAGCTGTCCACCAAGCCCATGACCTGTGCGCCCTCTGTTGGTGTAAGGTCGCCGTCTGCCACTGCCGCAAGCACTGCCCCAGCGGCCTGTGCGGCATCGTTGGCGCTGGCCATGCGGGGCATCGTGAACTGAACAGGGCTGTCTTTGCGGGGTGGTGCAATCCGTTCAAGGCAAAGCCGAAGGGCCACGCCATCGCCCGCCAGCGCCATTTCTACGGCCTTCCGGCTGAGGGCATTGGCTTCGCCTTCCAACAGCGCCAAAACAGCCTGTGTGGCCTTGTGGCGGGTTCCACGGGGCTTGCCTGCGTTGCCCGCCCCAAAGGTTCCATCTGCATTCCGTCCGCATTTACCGTCGTTCATACGGGTATCCTTTTCAAGTTCTCTTCCAGCAGGTCTAATTGGGCGAGGGTCATATGGTCGATGTCTATCGCAAGCCACAGCGCCAGCACCTCAGGAGCAAGAAGATTGGCATCAATCATCTGGGCCGGTCCCTGCGCTGGGCGGCGAGCTTCAAGCTTGGCAAGGCGGCGGGACAGCAGTAACATTTGTTATAATATAACACGATTGTTTCTGACAAAACATGGTCTGCGTCCTTCCGACCAAACGAGTTTATTGTCAACTTATCGACCTTCAGCCCACCATGAGATGAGATTGGGTTAGCCTTTAGCCAGATCAATCTTGGGGAAACTGTACACATAGCATTGATTTAATTAATAAATATCAAGAAAAGACGCATTGGTCCGATCCAAGGCAGTTCCAAAAACCCACCGCTTTAGGAAGCCGCGCACCAAACATTTGAATGAACATTGTCAAATTAGAACAACATTCCAAAAGATTCTTCTTGCTACCACCGTGCTGGCCATGTCCGCCGGCTTCGCAGCTGCAGACGTCTCGGTTTCGGGCGACGGCCGTATGGGCATCGTTTCGACCGATGGCTCTTCCGCATTCTGGAACCGCATGCGCATCAAGTTCTCCGGCTCAGGCACCACTGATGCCGGCCTGTCGTTCGGCGGTTCGTTCCGCGCTGGTGAAGCTGGGGATGCCGACGAAAACCAGTCGTCAAAAGGCTCTGTTTTCATATCGGGCGCTTTCGGCAAAATCACCATGGGTTCGGTTGACTCGGGCGACGCTGCTTCGGTTGGACAGTTGGCTTCGGTCGGTTTCACGGGTCTGGGTTCGGGCAACTCGATCAGCTACGCAGCTGACGGCGGCATTCTGGGTCTGACTGATACCACAAATACTGTCGCAACTGTCACAGAGAAAACTGCTGGTGGCTCAGCACGGGTTCTTTACACATATTCTGCCAACGGTTTGACGGTAAATGCGTCGACAGCTCAGCTGAGCGACACTGAAACCCCGTCGTTTGGCATTGGTGGTTCTTACACCACTGGCGCTCTGACCTTTGCCGTCGGTTATGGCTCGACAGGGTCAAAGATCGCAGGCCTTAACACGACCAACCTAAGCACTGCCAACAACTTTGACGCGGAAATCACGGATACTTCGGTGTCTGCGACTTACGTAATGGGTACCACCACAATCAAGGGCATCTACCAACAGAAATCGCTAACCCTTGATGAAACAACTGCAGGTGGCGAGACGTATGATTTGGCTGCGAACAGCATGGGTCTGTCGGTCGTACATGTGATCGATGCGATATCGTTGACTGCGTACACCGTTACAACTGAGATCGACCTTGGCGATTTGTCAGACGATGGTCCGTCGGTTGCTCGTTCGGGCGTCGGCGTAAGCTATAATCTGGGCGGTGGCGCATCGATCACTGCCGGTTGGGCTAATGTAGGTGCGACCGTATTCACAGAAGCGACTGCCTCTGCCAACACGGCCTCTGCACCGACTTTGACGACTGAATCGACCAGCATGTATGACATCGGTATGAACTTCTCGTTCTAATCCACCCAAACCCAACGGAAAGGGCGGGCATTTGCCCGCCCTTTTCTATTGCTGCACCAGCCTTGGGTTACATCGCGTCCAGCAAGCCCTCACCGGCGGAAACCGAACAGGCGCCGTGGGGTGCAACCGGTGTACAGGGTGCGCGTCCATGTGGCCTGCTTGCCAGCGATCCAACACCTTCCGTAAGATCGCAGTGTCTCTGTCATGGCGCAACTTTCCTGATCGTACGGTGACACAAGGCTGGCACAAGCGGACATGACGGTACTCGACAATGGGTCAATTTCGACCACGGGCAGACTTATGGGTATACCATTCGGCATACCATATGATCATAGTGATCATTAACTCATTACATATAAACGATAAAATATCTAAAAAGCGGGGGACTGCATCCCCCCGCACAACGCAGCCCCTTTAGGGCGCTGGCAACACAAAAGCCGGAGGCTCGATGCCCCCGGCTTTTGTTCACTTAAGCAAACCAACTCAGTCCTTGGCACGTTCCTGATAGGTTAAGTCTTCGGTGTTGATCACAATCTTGGTGCCCGGCCCGATATGGGGCGGGACCAGCACGCGCAGACCATTGGTGCAGATCGCGGGCTTGAACGAGGACGAGGCGGTTTGCCCCTTGGTCACAGGTTCGGTCTCGGCGATCTCGACGACCGCTTTCAGCGGCAGGGTAATGGCGATGGCCACGCCGTCAAAGGTCTGGACATAGGCTTTCACGCCTTCGCCCAAAAACACCTTGCTGTCGCCCACCACATCTTCCGACACGGTGATCTGATCGTAGCTGAGCGGTTCCATAAAGTGGAACCCCTCGCCGTCCTCATAAAGGAAATCATATTCCCGTTCATCCACCGTCGCTTTTTCGACCATCTCGGTCGTGCGCCAGCGTTCAGCCACCTTCACCCCGTCCGAAATACGGCGCATATCAACCGACGTGGTCGG
>CAMAQR010000143.1 GCA_945860375.1 Pseudorhodobacter antarcticus | reverse complement strand
GCCGGGGGCACCACACAAAAGACAAGGGCCGCAGCAGGTGCGGCCCTTGAAAGCGTCCTTGGCGCTGTTGGGGACAGGGACAGGCAAGCCTAGGCCGCTTTTACGTTAATCTTGCGTTCTTCCTGAAGTGCGGTTGCAGACTTGGGCAGGCTGACCTTCAGCACGCCCTTCTCGAAACGCGCCTCAATCTTGTCTGCATCCACGTTCGCGGGCACGCGGAAGGACCGCTGGAACGAGCCGAAGCTGCGTTCGCGCAGGTGATAGTCATCTTGATCCTCGACGCGTTCGGACGACTTTTCGCCTTTGATCGTCACCACGCCATTGGCCAGTTTGACCTCGATCTGATTCTCCGTCAGGCCGGGCAACTCGGCTTGCAGTTCGTATCCGCCGTTGCGCTCGACCAGATCAACCGGCGGAACGGCGACGTCGAACCCGGGCCAGGCTTGCGGTACCATGGCGGCCTTGTGCGGCCAGCCAAGGCGAAGGTCGGGCCAGTCGAAATCGGTGAACAGACGGTCGATCTGCTGGCGAAGGGACCGGATAGGTTGCCAATCTGGCACCGACGCCCCAACCGCGCCCGCAGGTTCGCGCTTCACCTCAATCTCGGTCTTTTTTTCGGTCATCTCCCAGTTCCTCCTGTAAGCAGGTTCCCGATGACACAGAAGATAACAGCCTGCGCCAGCGGATCATTGACCATTGTCAACACACCCGGCTAGTGACCACAAAAGCAGGCAGAAGCCTCAGGATCCGGTGCCACCAAGCTTTCAAGACGCTCGCGGCGTCTGGCAAGGCCGATGGTCATTCTTTCGAAGAGCCCGTCGATCTTTCCAAGTGCGATCAGTCGGGACAGGTCAAGAAATCTGAAGTGTGCCGGATCCTTGATCTCGATGACGCCGACATCGGCCAGTTTGTGAACGGACCTGCTGATCGATTCAACCGTGGTCCCCAGCAGATCGGCGATGTCCTTCCTTGGCAAAGACAACGAAAGAACCCCGGTGCCGTCGGGAAGTGGCTGAAAGGGCATGAACTTGCTGGACAGCGCGAAGAAAGCGCAAAGCCGCTCATCCGGTCTCAATGCGCCAAGCGACCAGGTCAGCCAGTGCAGCCGGTCAAGCTGATCCTGCTTCTGGCGGAACAGTTCGGCACGCAAATCGTCAGTCTGATTTACCAACGAATCAAACGAGCGCCGCTCAATGCGGCACAGACCGCAATCAGTGGCGGTTTCGAGGGAGACTCCCTCGCGGAACTCTGTTTCAAAGCCCACGATCTCGCCGGGAAAAAACAGCGACAGAAGCTGGCGCCGACCAGAGTAGCCATAGCGTTGCAGCCGCAGGATACCCGATCTGACGAACCAGACATAACGACTGCGGGTGCCACCCGATATCAATTCACTGTCCGCAGCCCGGTCTTCGAGATGCCCTGCTGCGCCATAAACCATCGTCTTACTAACCGGCAGGCTGGTTCGCATGCCATTGTTTCTTCTACCAGCCGAGGTGCTGACTGGGAAAATATCCCGGTTGGTCGCTTCGTCCCGTGCAATGAGTTGCTGTTCCATCGTGTTTCCCCAAATCCCGTCTAAAAGAAAGTGAGCGGAGATTCCCGCATGATCATCTCAAAGTTATTTGCGCTTACCACCACTGTGCAACGAATCGACCGTTTCCTGCAAATGATGATGAAATCGGCTGGGCAGGGGTGCATTGATCGCTGTCAATGACAAAGCGGAAATTTCAGGTTAGACTCAGGTTAGACTAGGGTACGCGAAGCTTGGCAAGTGGAGTGGTTTTTCGAGTACGCGCTTCGCCCGACACAGCGGGGTCCACGACATGCCAAGGCAGACGACAACAGCGCACGCGCTGAAAGCAGCCGTAAGCCACGGCAATGGCTTGCTGGAGAAATTGCTCGACGCGCTTCAACCGGAAGTCACAGACAGGCTTCTGTCGCAAGCGGTTTTGCGTGATGTCGCTGCGGGGGAAATGATCATCGAGCGCGGCGTGCGGTCCGAGAGCGTCGGCTATGTGCTGGATGGAACACTGGCCATGGTTCAGGTTCTGGAGGACAGCAAGAAACACATCATCGGGCTGCTTGTTCCGACAGACATCTACGGTCGGTTGTTCGATGGACCGTCGAACTACCGGGTCGAGTCCTTGACGTCAGGGCACATCCTGTCCTTCCCGCGCGCGTTTTTCGAACAGGTGCTGCGGGAAAATCCGGAGGCCGAACGGTTGTTTCTGGTGCATCTGCTGGATGAAGTTGACGCAGCCCGGGAGTGGCTGCTGCTGATCAGCGGTCGCAAGGCCGTGAACCGCCTTGCGTCATTCCTGATCATTCTGCTGCGGCGATCAAAGTTCAAACGGAATGGCGGTCACACTGTGGTGCATGTTCCGTTTTCGCGCAAGGATTTGGCAAATTATCTGGGGGCCCGGCCAGAAACCCTGAGCCGGGCTTTTCATGAGCTTGAAGGCAAGGGTATCCTGCAGATCGTCGATCCCTACCACTTCAAGATTGCCGACGAAGAGGCGCTGATCGGCGCCGCTGGCGATGATCTGACGCGTCAGGACGACTGAAGCCACCCAGTCTGTCTGACAACTACGGAATGTGCCTCGACGCAGGACAGGTCGGCACGGCAGGCAAGCGGCTCTGACATCGCCGAGAAAACGGCTGCTTGTGCCGTTTTCCGCATCGTCGTCGGCCTACTCCTGAATTGACTGGATATAAAGCGCAAGCTCCAGAACCCGACCGCGCGTGCTCGCTTCCGCTCCGAAGATCGCGTTCCCACCGTCCGCTTCGGCGCGATACCGGTTCCCGAACACCGGCATCGGGTTGCCATGCCCCCGGATCACCGCACGGCCGTCAATCGCCTGAATCACCTTAAGCAAAGGAAAGACGCCGTCATTGCGTTTTGCTATTCCTGTCAGGTCTGGGATACGGCTTTTGAACATCGTCGCAATCTCGCCGTTGCCATCGGCGGCCTCGCCATGACAGGCGGCGCAGGCGACAAGATATTCTTCTTGTCCGATCCTGAACTCCTGATCGGCTTCCTGTGAAAAGACAGCGGTCGCACCCAGAAAGCAGGTTGCCGTCGCCAAAATCCAAGATCTGAACATTGCTCTTCCTTCCATGAACGAGGGTCACCGTCGAATGCTGTGACCGTTGCAGGATAGCCCTGAGGTCGCCGTTGGCATTGACGAAGCGCAACGGGTTTGCGTTGCCCAGGCCGCGCCAGCAGTTGACGCCCGTCAATGCCAAAGACCGGTTCCTGCGCTAGTCGTGACTGGCTGGGTTTTGCCGGAGGGGGCCATGTGGACAGCACTTTTTGAACGCTTTCTACACCGCCTGATCCGCGACGGCCATCTTGTGCTGTCCATCGGCGGTGGCCCCGCGATGGCTTTCGGCAACGGAGAGGGGCCGAAGGTCACTGTCCGGATCAAGGACCAGTCCACGGTGCTGCGGCTGATGCTAGACCCGGAACTGGCCTTGGGGGAAACCTACATGAATGGCTCGCTTTCGATTGACGGCGATGATTTGCAAGGCCTTCTGGCGATCGTGGTCCGCAACAGTGTCCAGACGAACGCGCTGAGTGTTCCGGCCCGTGTCCTTGCCGTTTCGCGCCACATCCGGCGGCGGCTGCATCAATCCAACCCCGAAGCCCGGGCCCGGCGCAATGTGGCACACCACTATGATCTGACACCGGCGATCTATGATCTCTTTCTGGACACCGACCGGCAGTATTCCTGCGCCTATTTCGCGGAGGAGGGCGATTCGCTTGACGTGGCGCAGGCTGCAAAGAAGGCCCATATCGCCCGCAAGCTCTTGATCTCGCCGGGCATGCGGGTGCTGGAGATCGGCTGTGGCTGGGGTGGGTTGGCCTTGACGCTGGCCCGCGAACATGGGGCGCAGGTGACCGGGATCACCTTGTCGCAGGAACAACTGACCACCGCCCGCGACCGCGCGAAAGCGGCGGGGCTGGCGGACCGGGTGTCATTCGAGCTGATGGACTACCGGGCCATGGGCGGGCAATTCGATCGGATTGTGTCGGTGGGCATGTTCGAACATGTGGGCGCTCCGAACTTCGAAACCTTCTTCAATGTGGTGCGCGACCGCCTGACCGAAGATGGCGTGGCACTGATCCATACCATTGGGCGAACAGCGCCGCCAAATGCGACAAACCCCTGGATCGCCCGGTACATCTTTCCGGGCGGATATGTGCCTTCACTGTCGGAAGTTGCCGGGGCGATCCAGGATGCCGGTCTTCGGATCGGAGATATCGAGTGTCTGCGACTGCACTATGCCATGACGCTGCGCTGCTGGTTTGACCGCTTCAGCAGCAAGGCAGAGGTGGCAGCGGCGCTGCAGGACGAGCGGTTTGTGCGGATGTGGCGTTATTATCTGGCGGCGTCGGAGCAAACCTTCCGGCATGGCCCTCAGGATGTGTTCCAGTTCCAGCTGTGCCGCAGGCCGGATGCCGTGCCGATCACCCGCGATTATCTTTACGCAACCCCGGTGGTGCAAAGACTGGCGCAGGCAGCGGAGTAGCCGC
>CAMAQR010000142.1 GCA_945860375.1 Pseudorhodobacter antarcticus | reverse complement strand
GGCTTGGGGCGAAGAGGAGGATGGCGGCGGCACCGTGGTGACCACCATGGCGATTGGCGAGGAAGACGGGCATGGACCTGTTGTGACAACGATGGCGATTGGCGAGGAAGAGGATGGTGGAGGCACAATGATCGAAGATCAGCCACTGGATATTCCCGAGCTGCAGAGTTTCCTCGTCCAGCCGCCATCGTCGGTCGCTGATATCATGGCACGCCTGCGCCTGTCACAGGGTTAGTAATGTCTGCGCGCCTTCTGATCGCCGGGGGCAAGTCCGATCCGTCCATCGGTGCGATACATGACGCCGCGCGCAGGCTTGGGGTCGAGACCATGGACCTCTGGACCGACACGGCTGTCATCACCTTCGATCCCCTGACGATGAAGCTGTGGCAGGACGCCCACGAGGTCACAGGCATCGCGGCGGCCTTCCTGCGGGCTGATGTGTTTGGCGCAGGCAGAATGTCGGTCACCGCCGTGCTGCGCGGCTGGCTGGCTTGTCATCCCGCGATCAAGCGGCTCAATCCGTTGAAATTTGGCCGCTCTGCCTCGGTCAACAAGCTGAGTGCCTTGGCCGCAGCCCATCGCCATGGCCTTGCAATCCCGCTTACCATGGCTGGCAATGATCCTCGGGGCCTTGCAGCTTTCGCCGCTCAGGCCCCAGCCATTCGCAAACCCGTTGAGGGTGGCGACTACTGCCGCCCGCTGGTCGCGGAGGCCCTGACGGGTGCCACGGCGATCATCGCACAGGAACGTCTGGTCGGGCCGGAAATGCGCATCTACCGCGTCGGTGGCCAGTTATTCGGCTTCCGCATCCACTCCGACGCGCTGGACTACCGGACCGACCTGACGGCGCTTGTTAGCCCTGCACCCGTGCCAGAGGGCCTGAGCGCGGGCCTCTTCGCCCTCACTAACGAGATGGGGCTAGATTTCTGCGCCTCTGACTTCAAGACCTGCCCCCGCAGCGGTATCTGGGTTTACCTCGAAACCAACGCAGCCCCGATGATCGCGGCCTTCGGGCCAGAACTGGCGGAGGCCATCGTGACCCATCTGATGGTAGCCGGTTTGTGGGGGGAATGACGGGAATGGCGGGAATGTTTCCTGTCTTTCGCGGATGCATTTTTTTTGTGAAGCATACACACATATAGAAGGACAGGGAAGCATTCCCGCCGTGGGGCGTCATTGACCTGCGGCGGTATCATATTTTATTTTTCAGCTATCACCGACATTTTCTATTCTGGACAATATGTTACCAGCCTGTACCGCCGACTTCCCCGGTTAGACGCCCATCGTCGAGTTCGAGACAAATGGTAAATGAGGTTTACGTTGCTCTTGAGCACCAAAGTGCTGAACCACCGACTTGTTTCATTCAGGGCAGGGTTACTCGCAGCCGATGCCGTCGCCATCGCGGTCTAAGTGTGATCCGTATCCGCTCTCTCCATAGTGAACAGGGGCAGCGCCAGCCGCGCGCGCCGCAGCGCAATTTCTGAATGCTGCGCCAGACGAACTCGGAGCTTCGAGGGGCACAAACTTCTGCTGTTTTGGTACGGGTGCAGCTGCTCGATGGCAGTGATAATCGCCTGTCTTGCGATTGTTATGGCAACCTTCTGAGTTCAGGCCACCGCCATGTGCATTAGCGGAAAATCCAAAGCAGATCATGCATAGTGCTATCATTCTCGTTTTCATGTTTTAGTCCCTTCAGGCTGCTTTTTGCCGACAATCAAGATCAAGAAAGACATTACGTTGATCCAAATCAATCCGAGTTGAAAGTGTTACCCTAAACGTAATTTTCACGATTTTCGTTGCCGTCATATTTACTCAGTCTTTTTCTCAAACTGCACCTGCCAATGGCTTTGGTCGCCGCTGCGCATCGGCTCCCTGCCAGTGCCGCAACCTAGACAGTAGCGACGGGATAGTACATTCCCTGTGTGGGCGGACTTACGGGCTCGTTGCAGCATAGGGTTTGGGGCGTATGATGACTAGAATGCTTGCTGTGATTGCAGCCATCTGCGCAATTGGGTGGGCAGGCCCCGCGATCTGTGAAGTTGCGATTGTGGATGGCGATACGTTCGATCTTGACGGTGTTCGGATAAGGATCAACGGCATCGACGCGCCAGAGTACGGGCAAAATTGTGGCTCTTGGGATTGCGGAGCTGAGGCTCTTGAGTACCTGCAATCCTTGATTAGTTCTGGCCCTATTGAGTGCGAGTCCTTGGGCGATGATGCCTATGGCCGCGTCATAGGGAAGTGCACGGTCACTGGTCAGGATATTGGGGCCGCGATGGTGCGGCGGGGGCTTGCCTATGCCTATGTGAAATACTCCACCGAATATGTACCAGAGGAAGAAGTTGCACGCACGCAAGCGGTTGGCCTTTGGGGAGGCAACTTTCAGCGCCCTTGGGATTTCAGACAGCAGAAGTGGGCAAGTGCCGAGCAAGAAGCACCATCCGGTTGTCCTATAAAGGGTAACATCTCAGACAAAGGGCGAATCTATCATGCGCCATGGTCGCCGTGGTATGAAAAAACACGTATAAACGAGGCAAAAGGCGAGCGCTGGTTCTGCAGTGAAGCGGAAGCTTCTGCCGCCGGTTGGCGGTCACCACGCTGGCGTTGATGACTCCACTAAAAAGCCGATATCAACGCCAATTGCAACGAAATCATAGGCTTGAGGCTTCGAATCAACGTCATGGACTTAACAGGCAGTAACGCCAACACCCGTTCACGAGGCATTCAGGCGCTCGCTTTGGCGAGGCTTGCTGACGTGACATCGCATTCGGCATGGCCGCTCAGAGAGCTGGAAGCCAGATGCAACACAAGCACACCAACAGTTGCGAAATTTTAGACTGAGTCGTGCAGCTCGCGTGCCAAGCGCTGGTTGCTGTGGGAACACAGCTTGGCACACCTGACTGCGCCCCTCGTGTGACGGATGTGACGGGTTTTTCGACATGGAAATGCTTTCCAGCGAATATATAACCCCAAGAAAGACGGGGTATATGCAGTGTAGGTGAAAGCATCTGGGAAAACCCGTCACATCCGTCATACGGTTGGTCAGCGGGGGAGGCATTGAGGTTTGCCGCCGCCTCTAACTAGTGTTATACTATAACTCATGACACCCCTCCATCGCCGCCTCTCCAAGCTTGAAGCCTGCCGCCCCGCACAGGGTCCGGTGGAGATGGTAGATGCCAATGACCTCGATCCTGAAGTGCTGGCGCTTTGGCTGGCGGTGGGCATCGACCACATGACCCTCGCCCAGCTCGACCTGCTGGAAGACAACCTCAGGAGGCTCCCCGTATGAACGGCAGGACTGCGGCTGGCACCTTCACCACCGGCAACGCCGGACGGCCCAAGGGTGCCCGCAACAGGACCACTCAGGCGGTCATGGCGCTGCTGGAGGGCGAGGCTGAGGCCTTGAGCCGGAAGGCCGTGGAGATGGCGCTGGCGGGGGATAGCGTGGCCCTGCGGCTTTGCCTTGACCGGCTGGCACCGCCCCGCAAGGATAGCCCCGTCCAGTTCCCGCTGCCCCGCATGACCACCGCCCGTGACGCCGCACAGGCCGCTGGGGCCGTGCTGCAGGCCGTGTCCGTGGGTGACCTGACCCCAACAGAGGGCGCGCAGGTCATGGGGCTGGTGGACAGCTTCCGCCGTACACTGGAGGTCACGGAGTTGGAAGCGAGGCTGGTAGCGTTGGAGGGGCGTTAGGGTACGAGGTCGCTGACCAGCCTGCAACCCAAGCTGATCAAGATCGGGGGCCGCGTGGTGCGTCACATCTGCGCCATCACTTTCCAGCTGGCCGAGGTCGACGTGACCGGCCCGATGGTGCGCGCCATCCTCGCCGCGATCGGTCACCGTCATGCGCCTGACTGTGATCCGGGTTCAAACTCAACAAAAGCAGAACGTCAACTCCTTCCGCCGCGCTGAAAAATACCTCTGGCGGGGAAGCATGGCACGGACCCATGGCTCGTTCCGACCAAGCCACGGCGTTTCCGCGACCGTCAACACCGCTCGGGTCGAAAAAGGCTTGATCTTGCGCCCAGCTTCAGGCGAAGCTCCCGTCAAATGGCAGGCCACTTGGGGAATGTCGTGGAGTACTCGCAGCAGGGTTAAAGCATTTGGAACGTACCGAAAAGATTGATTTTTCCCGCAAATATCCGTCCATGCCGCAGCCACCACACGCCCCGACTTGGAGGTCTATTCTGGTGGTGGCGGAGAAAAACGTCCTTGCCGGCGGATTGTTGAGGTTCCAGCGCATGCACCGCGCTGTGCAACCTTTCGGCATTTCGATCTGCATGGCCTTCGATGACACGACCGGCCCATGGATACCGACAGGCATGGAGGCCACCCGGATTGACGCGGCGCTGGATCGTCAATGGGATGCGACGATCCTGCCCGGCGCCGGGTTCTCTGACCCGTTTATTGCGCAACTGGGAAGGTTCCAGCAGGAGGGCTGCGGGACACGGGTGCAAGCGGTGCTGAGCGACCGCGTTCGCACCGAGCGTTTCTTGCAGGCCAACCGGCAATTCGCGCCCCACTCGGTTATCTTCAACAGCCGCGACTGGG
>CAMAQR010000141.1 GCA_945860375.1 Pseudorhodobacter antarcticus | reverse complement strand
GGGTTATTGCACCTCGGATCGCGGGCTGCAGTGGATCAGGCCCTCTCGCGCCTGACCGAGCGCGGCCAACTCATCCGGGCCGGGCGTGGCGTTTATCTGCGTCCTGTCCAAACGCGGTTTGGGCCGAGAAGCCCTTCGATTGAGCAAGCGGTTGAGGCTTTGGCTCAGCTACGTGGAGAGGTCATTGTGCCCAATGGTGCGGCCGCTGCGAATGCGCTTGGCCTAACGACACAAGTACCTGTCCGGTCTGTTTACCTGACCTCCGGGCGCAGCCGAACTCTGATGATGGGCAAGCAATCCGTAGAGCTGCGCCATGCGCCGAAGTGGCAGCTCTCGCTTGCCGGCAAAACTGCTGGGCAGGCCGTCAGGGCCTTGGCATGGCTCGGGCCAGAGCAGGCAGAGAGCGCGTTGCGGACGCTGAAACACAGCCTTCCGGCCCCAGTCTTTGTGGAGCTGGTCGATGCAGCTCAGCAGTACCCTACTTGGCTTGCATCTGCAGTTCTTCGGTCATTCCATTGCAAGATACCCGAGGTTCCTGCATCAAATAGCGCCGACCAATGAGCTGATCAGCGGTTCAGGACATGAACACCGATCTATTGCTTGTCCGTCCGCGCCGCTGCAGCTTTGTAGACCTCACTGCGTTCGCGTTTACCGACAGCCACCACGGTGACCGTGACGGACTGATCTTCCACGCGATAGACCAGACGGTAACCAGAAGAGCGCAGTTTGATCTTGTAGTGATGCTCAAGCCCGTGCAGCGCATCTCCTGAAACGCGCGGCGTCTCAAGTCGCTCAGTCAGCTTCTTCTTGAACTGCTCGCGAATGGTGCTGCCAAGTTTCTGCCATTCCTTCAGTGCAGAGGGCAGAAACTGAAGATCATAGGTCATCAAGGCTTACACGCACCGGAACTTCGTTGGCGCGCGCCCGGGCGATTTTTGCCAGCGCAAGATCATCAAGCTGCTCGACCATCGCCTCATAGGCATCTGCCGGCACCATATAGGCCATAACCCGGTTGTGGTTGAGCACGGCCACGGCTTCGCCATCCGCTTTTGCCATGATCGCGGTCGGGCTTTTTTTCAGGTCAGAGACACTGACCGCGATTTGTGCTTCCACACGCTGCATTTCATGTTCTCCTGCGACAGCAACTGGGATGTGCTGTTTGATGCCAAATCCAGTACTGTATTTCATACCTAAAATCAATCCGTTTGAGCGGTCAACCTTTGGAGCGACGTGGTGCGGCCTACGGATTGTTAGCCACGGAGTGCCATGTCGAAGCCCGCGAGTTCAGAAAATCCCTCAGCCACGCTTAAGACGGCATCCTTGCTGACCCCCATCTCTTCGATGAATGCTTGCTGCAGGTTCGCGGGCACTTCGGACAAAAAGGTGAAGACATGGCTGTCGCAACGGCTGACGCTGTCTTCGCGGGCAATCTTACTGGCAAGCTCGGAAGCTGTGACCCAAGTCGCGTAGGAGGCGTTGACCTTTGCCAGCACTTTCGAGGTTGTCGATGACATGGCGATGTTCCGGTCCGCGTTTATAGGGCCAGACTATCGGAAACTCGCCAAAGTGCGAGGGTTCGATGACCGCACACAGTCACCTATTCCCGTCGATCCACTTCGACATCAGACCCTTATCGCGAAAGCATTCATCCGGGACAGCACGGCGCTTGATGCGAGCGAGACGCTCGGCAAAGGCGACCTGCTTGGATGACGGCAGGCTGCCGAGCGCGGAGAGGGGTTTCATCTGCGCCTGCGCGTCGATCCAGGCGCTTAATGAGCGCCGATCCTGCTGGATCTCCCACGGTAGCAGGGTCTGGTTTCGCAGGGCCAATGACCGCGCATAGGCGATCTGACGCGGGGTGGCGGGCAGGGCAAAGGTCGTGGCTTCCATGGGATATCTCCCTTGTGGCGTTGAATTTGTATATAGAACATTACGGGAACAAAATCAAGCTGCACATCCGTAGTTCCGGGGTTGGAGAGGCAGAGGGGAGCGGGAAAGGGCTAAGCCGAAGGGGGACAGAGAGAGTGCCCCGCCGGTTTGTCCTTGTCCCAATCCGGAGATCCCCGATGACGTTTCAGACTTCTGTTGCAACTGCGCTGCCGCTGGTAGCGCCGCTGCAATGCCCCGACACCGCCGCCGCTATTGTGATCGTAGCGCAATCCCTGCAGCCGGATCTGGCGCAGGGTTTTCAGATCGACGCCCTGCGCCTGCGTCTCGAAATGGAGCGCGCCTTCGGTGGCTCCGATGCGACAGGCGCCTGGGATTGGAAGCTGGCTTATGAGGCGGGCGAGGTGGCGTTGGTTCTCTTCCTGCGCAAATTCGGCCGCGCGTTGTTGGCTCGGGCTGGCTCGCCTGTTGGGCTCCTGCCGATCCTCGCCAAGGTGGCTGGCCTCTTGCCCACGCATACCCGACGGTCGGAGGAGATGGAGCGTTTCCAGCAATTCTCGACGCCGCTGCCCATGGGGCTCGTGGCCCTTGCGGCTGCGCAGATCACTCCCCGTGACTTGGTCCTCGAGCCTTCGGCCGGGACCGGGCTTCTGGCGATCCTCGCCGAGATCGCGGGCGGCAGCCTCGCACTGAACGAGTTGGCAGACACCCGCGCCGACCTTCTGCGACTGCTGTTTCCGGGCTGCCCGGTCACTCGCTTTGACGCCGCGCAGATTGACGATCATCTCGACGCGGGCATGCGCCCGAGCGTCATCCTGATGAACCCGCCGTTCTCGGCGGTGGCAAATGTCGATGGCCGCTCCACCGAAGCGACGGCGCGGCATCTGCGCTCGGCGCTTGCCCGGCTGGCCCCTGGTGGACGGCTCGTGGTCATCACCGGGGCAGGTTTCGCGCCCGATGCCCCGGCCTGGGCCGAGACCTTCGCCCGCTTGACCGAAACCGCACATCTCGTCTTCACCGGCGCTGTGTCGGGGGCGGCTTTCGCCAAGCATGGCACCACTTTCGAGACCCGGATTTCGGTCTTCGACAAATGCTATAGTGGCGAGATGGGTGGCGTCACCGCTGACCTGCGTCAGCCAACGTCTCCGGATGTAGCGCATCTCCTCTCCCGGATCACCGCTGACGTTCCGCCACGCTTTGAGTCGGATCAGGCCGCCACGGCAAGTCAGAGCCGTTTTTCCCTCTTCGCGGGAAACTCTGCCCCCTCCACGCGCAAGGCCATTGGCATATCTCGCGTGACTTCTGCGGCCCAACCCGCGCAAGCCATCGCTAAGATCGAGGCCGAAGACCTCGCCTATACCCTGTGCGAGGGGCGCGACAACGATGATACTGCGCGCCTGTCGGATGCGATTTACGAGACCTTCCGCCTGCAGGCGATCGACATCCCCGGGGCAGAACCACACCCGACCAAGCTGGTGCAATCGGCGGCCATGGCCTCGGCCGCGCCCCCAAAACCCAGCTACCGCCCGAAGCTGCCCGCTGCCGTGTTGCGCGATGGCCTTCTGTCCGACGCGCAGCTGGAGACCGTGATCTACGCTGGTGAAGCGCATGGCGCCTGTCTCGCGGGGTTGTGGACAGTCGATGAAACCGGCGACATGGTCTCGGCCGCGCCCGATGATGCCCCTGACGCCATCCGTTTCCGTCGTGGCTTCTTTCTTGGCGATGGCACGGGGGCGGGCAAGGGCCGCCAATCGGCCGGGATACTGCTCGACAACTGGTGCCAAGGCCGCCGGAAGGCCCTCTGGGTGTCAAAGAGCGACAAGCTCTTGGAGGATGCTCAGCGCGATTGGTCGGCTCTCGGGCAAGAGCGGCTGCTTGTCACGCCGCTGTCGCGCTTTGCGCAAGGCCGCGACATCCCCCTCACCGAGGGCATCCTCTTCACCACCTACGCCACACTTCGCTCAGAAGAACGCGGGGCCAAGAAATCCCGCGTCGACCAGATCGCGGACTGGCTCGGGGTCGACTTCGATGGTGTCATCATCTTCGATGAAAGCCACGCGATGGCCAATGCCGCCGGCTCGAAGGGCGAGCGTGGCGACACTGAGGCCTCGCAGCAGGGCAGGGCAGGCCTGCGCCTGCAGCACAAGCTACCGAATGCGCGGGTGGTCTATGTCTCGGCCACCGGGGCGACCTCAGTTCACAACCTCGCCTATGCACAACGCCTCGGCCTTTGGGGCGGGGAAGACTTCCCCTTCGCAACGCGCGCCGAATTCGTCGAGGCCATTGAGGCAGGCGGCGTCGCCGCCATGGAGGTGTTAGCCCGCGACCTGCGGTCTCTTGGCCTCTACACCGCCCGTTCGCTCTCCTATGACGGCGTCGAATACGAGATGCTGGAGCATGCGCTGACCCCGGAGCAGCGCGGCATCTACGATGCCTATGCCGGGGCTTTCGCCATCATCCACAACAACCTCGCCGCTGCGATGGAGGCCGCCAACATCACGGGTGAGAACGGCACGCTGAACCGTCAGGCCAAATCTGCTGCACGTTCGGCTTTTGAGTCTGCCAAGCAGCGCTTCTTCGGTCATCTCCTGACCTCGATGAAAACCCCTACCTTGATCGCGTCAATTGATGCCGATCTGGCAGCAGGCCATGCGGCCGTCATCCAGATCGTCTCCACCGGCGAGGCGCTGATGGAGCGCCGCTTGTCGGACATCCCTACGGATGAGTGGAACGATGTGCGGGTGGACATCACGCCAAGAGAG
>CAMAQR010000140.1 GCA_945860375.1 Pseudorhodobacter antarcticus | reverse complement strand
GTGCGGGCTTTGGCCACGATCATGCTGGGGTCGGTGCTTTCCGGGCTTGCCTTGGCGGTGACGGCGCAATTGGGGGGCCTTCCGATCCCGCGCTCGGTGCCGATGATCTACACAATCCTGACCTTTCTCTGCGTCGGTGGCTCTCGCTTTGGCTTTCGCGAGTTGGTCGCGGTCAGACAGAATCGTCGCAAGAAGAAGATTGTCATTTATGGAGCCGGGGCCTCTGGGCGGCAATTGCTGCACGTGTTGCGACAGGGCACAGATTACCAGCCGATTGCGTTTCTGGACGATTCGAAACAGGCGCAGGGCACCTTGGTCGCGGGCCTGCGGGTGTATGGGCCTGGTCAGATCGACGTGCTGATTCAGTCCAACAGCGTTGAAGAGGTGCTTTTGGCGCTGCCTTCCGTCAGCAAAGGCCGTCGCAGTGAGATCTTGAAATCGCTTGAAGGCTATCCGTTGCGCTTGCGCTCGATTCCGGGGATGGATGACATTCTGACCGGAAAAGCCCGCATCGACGATCTGAATGAAATCGGCATCGAAGACCTTTTGGGCCGCGACCCGATTGCGCCGCGCAACGATCTGCTTTCGGCGAATATTCGCGACAAGGTGGTGATGGTGACGGGGGCCGGTGGTTCGATCGGCGGCGAACTTTGCCGTCAGGTTTTGCGCCAGTCGCCGCGCCATCTGGTGTTGTTTGAACTGTCAGAACTGGCGCTTTACTCGATCGAACAGGAACTGCTGACCTATGTCTGCGCGCACAATCTGGATGTGAAAATCAGCGCGGTGCTTGGCTCTGTTCAGGTGCCGCGCCGGATTGAACGCACCATGCGCATTTTCCAGGTGCAAACGGTCTACCACGCCGCAGCGTTCAAACATGTGCCCCTGGTCGAACACAACGTGGTCGAGGGCATCCGCAACAACGTATTTGGCACTCTGACAGCGGCCGAGGCGGCGATGGCGGCCGGTGTCGAGGCGTTTATCCTGATCTCGACCGACAAGGCGGTGCGGCCGACAAACGTCATGGGGGCCTCCAAACGGATGGCCGAGATGGTGTGCCAGTCGCTGGCGCTGTCGCCGCGCAACAGGGGCACCAAGCTGTCGATGGTGCGGTTCGGCAACGTTCTGGGCTCTTCGGGTTCGGTGATTCCGCTGTTTCGCCGTCAGATCGCTGCGGGTGGGCCGATCACTGTGACGCACCCTAAAATCACCCGCTTTTTCATGACGATCCCCGAAGCGGCGCAGTTGGTCATTCAAGCCGGGGCGATGGCGCAAGGGGGCGACGTCTTTGTGCTGGACATGGGGCAACCGGTGCGGATTGTGGAACTGGCCGCCCAGATGGCGCGCTTGCACGGGCTGAAACCTGTGCTGTTCTCGAGCCCGGATGTCGTGAAAACCGGGCCGGGGGAGATTGGCATCACTTTCACCCAGTTGCGCCCCGGCGAAAAGCTGTACGAAGAACTGCTGATCGGCAACCAGCCGCAAAGCACCGCCCATCCGCGCATCATGACTGCAACGGAAATCTGCCGCACCCCAGACGAACTTGCGGTGACTTTGGATCAATTGGCCACCGCCTGTGACCGCGGTGACATTGAACGCATCCGCGCCCTTCTGATCGAATCGCAAACCGGCTTTCAGCCGCATTATGAAATCGTCGATCATGGCTGGAAGCAGGAAGTCGCGGGCAGTGATATGCCATCGGCAGAGGTGCATCGGTTGACACTGGTTCACAATTGAACGCTTGTCCGGCTTGAAAAACGTCGGCATAAATTCAACAGCGCGCCAATTTTGGTGTATCGTCAGTGGTGCTGTTTCCTGACTTGGCTTATGCAGGATCAGGCCCTGTTGGGGGTCACGATCATTCGGTTTTAGGATTGCAGAACATTTAGGGTTGCAGAACATGACGGCAAAACGGGTACTCTTTGGCAGTGCGGCAACTGTTCTGGTTGGCCTGACCCCGGCTTTCGCAGAAATGCGTCCGACCTTGGCCTTTTCGGGAGTGACCGGCCTGATCGACATGCCCAGTGGCGAAAGTCAGGCTGACGGCACGCTCTATGTCGCCAAGTCAAGCTTTGGTCCTGTTGGTCGCACAACCATTTCGTTTCAGATCACGCCCCGGCTGTCAGGCAGCTTTCGTTACACATCCCTGCGCAATTGGGACGACGTTGTGCCTGCGCCTCTGGCGACCAATTTTGACCGCAGTTTTGATTTGCGCTACCAGATTGTGAAGGAAAGCCAGTATCTTCCGGCAGTAACTGTTGGTCTGCAGGACATCATCGGCACAGGTATCATGGCGGGCGAGTACATTGCCGCCACCAAATCATTCGGCAACAAGATCAAGGCAACCGCGGGCTTGGGTTGGGGGCGGTTTGGCAGCTACGGCCCCATTGGCGCGCCATTCGGCCCGCGTCCGGCGGTTGATTCCGGGATGGGTGGCACGCCGCGTCTGGGCCAGTGGTTCAAGGGCGACGCAGCCCCGTTTGCTGGATTGGAATGGCAGGTATCAAAGAAAATCGGCTTGAAGGTAGAGTATTCCTCCGATGCCTATCTCGAAGAATCGGCAAAACGCGAAATCTTTGACCGCAAAAGCCCGTTCAACTTTGGCCTCGAATATCAGGTCGCAAACGTGTTGCGAGTTGGCGTTTACTCCTTGTACGGCAGCGAAATCGGCGTGTCAGCACAGGTGGTGCTGGACCCAAAACACAGCCCCATAGGCGGACAAATTGGCGCAGGCCCCCTGCCGATCCGGGGCAATCTGGGATGGACGGTATCTGACGTGGCCTCTACCGGCGGTGTGATCGCCGTCCGTGACAGGATGCAAACCCTACTGTCCGTGGACGGCATTGTCATTGAATCGCTCGCCGTGACTGGCAACCGCGCGCAACTGCGCATGCGCAACACCCGCATCGACAGTGGCCCACAAGCCATTGGTCGCGCTGCCCGCGCCATGGCCGCATCGCTGCCGCCTTCGGTGCAGATCTTCGAAGTGGTGCCGGTCAGTGAGGGTGTTGCCCTGTCCAAGGTGGTGCTGCGCCGCGCCGATCTGGAAGCACTGGAATTCACTGCGGGTCAGGACGCGATCATCCGTGACCGCGCCGAAATCGTCGCTCTGTCAGGCGCACAGCCAGAAGGCGCCGTGATGGGCAAGGGCCTTTATCCCAAACTGGACTGGGGCATCGCCCCTTACATGCGCACCGCCTTGTTTGATCCGAACAATCCGTTGCTTTACAGCATCGGTGCGCGGGCCACCCTGCGCTATGACATTGCGCCGGGGCTTGTCGTGTCTGGCGCCGTAACAAAGCAGCTGTTGGGCAACATCGGCGATTCAACGCGGGTTTCAAACTCAATTTTGCCACATGTGCGCAGCGATTCCAACATTTACAACCGGGAGGGCGATCCCTCGTTGGAGAACCTGACCTTGGCTTGGTACGCCAAACCTGCGCCCAACCTCTACAGCCGCGTGACGCTGGGATACCTCGAACGCATGTATGGCGGCGTTTCCGGCGAAGTGCTGTGGAAACCTGTCGACAAGCCCTACGCCTTTGGCGTCGAGGTGAACTATGCCCAACAGCGTGATTTTGATCAGGGCTTTGGTTTTCAGGATTACGGCATCGTGACGGGTCATGTGTCGGGCTATTACGCGCTGCGGAACGGGTTCATGGCGCAACTTGATGTCGGTCGCTATCTGGCGGGTGACTTTGGGGCCACCTTGTCTTTGGACCGGGAGTTTGCAAACGGCTGGAAGATCGGGGCCTTTGCCACTTTGACCGACGTGCCGTTCGACGACTTTGGTGAAGGTTCGTTTGACAAAGGCATCCGCGTCGAGATTCCCTTCGCCTGGGCAACGGGCAAGCAGACGCGCAAGACCTACAAAACCATCATCCGACCGATCTTGCGGGACGGTGGTGCGCGCCTCGATGTGGACGGCCGGCTTTACAACACCGTTCGTGAATACCATGCGGGTTCACTGGATGCGGAATGGGGAAGGTTCTGGAAATGATGCTGCACCCCATTCTCCGTCTGGCTGCGGTCCTGACAGCCTGTCTTGCCTTGGCGGGTTGTGGCTCGCCCTTGGTGAAGGTCGCTTTGGCCCGGGCTGCCGGCCCGCTCGCCCCGGCAGCGATAAAGCCCGCCAAAGACAGCCCGCAAATGGCGATGACTTTGGTATCGCGCAGCATCAAATTTCCGATGCAACAGTTGGATGTGGATGGCAATGTGCGCCTGTGGGCTGCAGCCGACGGGGCTCAGGTTGCACTGCGCGATGGCATCCTGATTTCGACCCGTGGCTTTGGCATGGACCTGATGTCAGCCGATGTTCCGTCGGTGGCAGGGCTTTTGGCTGACCACAGCCGCACCCATCACTACCTGGACGGCACTGACACACCGATTCGCCGCAGCTACACTTGCACCGCTGCCGCAGAGCCGGGTGGCGACAAGATGCCCAATACAACCCATATTCAGGAAACCTGCCGCAGCGACGCGGGCCTGATCACCAATGATTTCTGGATTTCAGGTGGAAATCGGCTGGTTAAATCCCGCCAATGGGTGTCTCAGGGCGTAGGCTATGCTATTTTTGACACAGCGATACCCTGAGCCCAACCTTGCAAGGCTTTTCTTTTACACAGCAGGCGTATAAGATTAAGCACAGTGTCGGAAAAAATTTGGAGCCCACAAATGAAAAAGATCACAGCGTTTCTGATGGCTGCTTCGGTTGCAGCTTCGTCCACCACCGCTTTCGCTGGCGGCATCGAGTCGGCAGAAGTCGAACCAGAGCCCACCGTTGTTCCCGG
>CAMAQR010000139.1 GCA_945860375.1 Pseudorhodobacter antarcticus | reverse complement strand
CCCATGCGACAAAGGAAAGAACGGCTTCAACCGCTCCATCTGCGCGTCCGTCAGCCAGAATAGATCACCCATGCGACACCTCCCCGATGCCGCAAATGAATCAGTGAAACGGGCCGGAAACAAGTGGATTAATGAGTTCTGAGCCTAGGTGGAAAACGCTAACGATTGTCGATAGGGTCATTGCCACACTTGTAGCTTTTCGACGACCTGAGCGAGTTTCTGTTCCGAATAATCCAATAAGTCCACATAGCGGAGGTAACTTTGCGTCTATCGTGGAAGAATGTATCAATGTTCACAATGATGTCATCAGTGGGAATAATGGGATCAAAAGGTCGAACGTTGCTGAACTCTTGATCCCGCTGGGCGTCCTGCCAAGTGATTTCCTAGAGGCGCTCTTGATCCAATTGGACCAGACTGGGAAGAAGAGAGGCGACATGGTTCACAAGTCAAGCAGAGTGTCTGTGCGAACGATCCGAGATCCATTCGCTGAAGAGTTGAAAGACATTGAGGATCTAGTGGATGAAATCAAGGCGTTTGATGCAAAGTTGGAGACTCTTGGTTTACTTTCCACCCCCATTGTCGTTCCAGTTCTGCCGGTAGCTTAAGGCGTGGGAGCAAGACAAGGCATGCTAGAATCGTTGTGAATCGTGCAGAGCCTCCAAACCCTAACAAACCCTTAATTTCACACCCCCAACCCCTTGTTATAAAACAAACAAAAATCAGTCCCAACTCGGGACCGCTGGAAAACCTCCGCCATGGCCGCCACTCAAGCCCTGCCCGGGGCTGTCACATCCTGCGCGGTGAATTGGCGAATGCCGGGGTGACGGAGGTGGGCCGCAACGCCGTGCGGATGTTTGACGTGGTGGAACCCAGTCTGGACTGGGTGGCGCTGGTCAAGGGGCATGGAGTGGTGTCCGATACGGCCGGGTTCAACATGGCCTTTGCCAAGGCGATGGCGCAAAAGGCCCCCGTCTGATCGCGGTGATCTGTTGATCCGGGGGGGGTATCACGCCCCCGCCCGTGATATTCCCGCACGGGGCATGGCATGTTCCATCAGATGTGACGGATTTCGGCGCGTGCGATTTTCCTGTCAGCCGCGTTTGATTTCAGGCATCACCATAGAAAAACCGGAGGCTCCATGGCACTTGAACCCCACACCATCGCCGGGCGCGCGCCCAGATTGGCCGTGTTGATCGACGCCGACAACGTGCGTGCCGTCAATGCCGAGGCGATTTTGAACGAAATCGCCTCCTTTGGTGACCCCAGCCTGCGCCGGGTTTACGGCGACTGGTCCAGTTCGGCCTTGGGTCAGTGGAAGGAACAGGCGCGCAATCTGGGGCTGGTGATGCATCAGCAATCGGCCAACACCAAGGGCAAGAATGCCAGCGACATTGGCCTTGTGATTGACGCCATGGACATCTTGCACGCCGGCAAGGTTGATGGCTTTGTGTTGGTGTCATCGGACAGCGACTTTACCCGGCTGGCCAGCCGCATCCGCGAGGATGGTTTGCAGGTCATCGGCATCGGCGAGGCGAAAACCCCGGAATCTCTGCGCAAAGTGTGCAATCGCTTTGTGCTGATCGAGAATATCGTCAACATCGACGATGCGGCCCCGGTGCCCGTGCCGTCTGACAAGACCGAAAAACCCGCCGAGCCGCGCCCGGAAAAGCAGGCCCCGGTGAAGGTGATCCCACTGATTCTGGACGCGATGCGCAAGATTGATCCCGATCAGGATTGGTATGCCTTGGGCCAGTTGGGGCAGGTGTTGACCCAATTGCACACCGACTTTGACCCGCGCAGCTATGGCAGCGCCAAACTGTCGGACCTGCTGAAGAAATCCGGGCGGTTTGAAGTAAAGGCCGGGCCCAACAACGCGTTGATCGTGCGCGACAAGGCGTAGGGCAGCCGGAAACTGAACAGATGCAAGGTTCTGCGTGACCGGGCCGTGCGGCTTTGCCACCAAGGGCCTGTGTTGCAGACTGCGGGCGCGCTGGACGATTTGACGGAGTTTTCTTTCCGTGTCCTCTTGGCCAAACGGGCAGAGGTTTGGTCGCTGCCCTTTGCCCTGACCATTGCGTGGTGGGGCTGCCCACCACCACGGCGGCGGACTTGTCGGCAAGCGCAGGCCCGGCTCTTTTTGCCCTGACCCGAAAAGCTCAGACCCGCTCCACGCCCAGCCAAACCCCGCCCCCTGGCCGCAGTGTCAGGATCATCACCGGCTTGGGCTCTTTGCCCGGCACCCGTTTGAACCGATAGCGCGCCAGCAAGGTGGCCAGAATGATCACCGCTTCTTGCAGCGCGAAACTGGCCCCGATGCAGATGCGGGGGCCATCACCGAAAGGCAGGTAGGCAAAGCGGTCCACCGATTTGGGGTCGGCAAAGCGGCTGGGGTCGAAAGCATCGGGGTTTTGCCACAACAGATGGTTGCGGTGCAGCGCGTAGATCGGCAGCACCACGGTATCGCCGGGACGGATTTCGCGGTCCATCAGCCTGTCGTGGGCCTGCGCTGTCCGCGACAGAAAAGCGGCGGGCGGATACAGCCGCAGCGCCTCATCCACAACGCGACGGGTCAGGGGCAGGGCGGGCAAGTCGGCAGCGGTCGCGGCACGGTCGCCTAACACCGAGTGCGCCTCAAGGCGCGCGGCGTCTTGCACACCCTGATCGAAGGCGCACAGATACAGCGACCACGCCAGCGTCAGCGCCGTCGTTTCATGCCCCGCCACGATGAACGTCAGCAGATTGTCGCGCAGTTCCGCCGTGGTCATTTGTCGTTTGGTCGCCGGGTCTTCGCCCGCCAGCAGCAGATCCAGCAGGTCCGGCACCGGTTTCGGGCCTGCCTTGCGGCGTTGTTCTATGGCGGTATCGGCCACCTGTTTCATGGCCTGCATGCCCTGTGATCCGAACATCCGATGCGGGCGAGGCACCCAGGCGGGCGCGCCCAGAATGTCCAGCAGCGACACTTTGGCCGTCTGCCCAATGTAGGTTTCAATCGCAGCATGGACCGAGTCGCGGTCAAAACCCGCGCCGTCGGAAAAAGTCACATCCGAGATCACCTCGAACGTCGCCGTCACCATTTCGGCATAGACATCCACCGCCCGCCCCACCCCATCGGCGATCCGCGCCACAGACCGTTCCGCCGCCGCCGTCATCACCGGGGCCAAAGCCGACACGTTGCGATGGGTGAACACCGGGGCAGCGGCGCGGCGTTGCCATTGCCAATGCGCGCCTTCTGCCACGAACAGGCTGTCACCAATCGCCGGGCCAAGGATCAGCTTTGTGACCTCGGACTTCGGATAATCCGCCACCTTGTCACGCAGAATCTGCCGCAATGCGCCGGGATCCATCACCATATGCCAGCGCTTGCCGGTCTTGCCCGACAGCATCGGTACACGGGTGGCAATTTCAGGGATCAGTTCCAGCACATTGCGCCGCCCGGCCTGAAACGAGCCCCAGATCCCCAACGGCTTGGTGTGCAACGGAACGCGGACGGGGGTTGCGGTCATGGGTTCACCTTTGGCTGACAACACAAAGATAGCTCGCAAACGCCATTGGACAAAGGCGGCATGGTTGCGCAGGCGCAGCGGCAAGGTTATCCCGAAGGCGCCGCAATTTGCCGCCAAAGGAATCGCCCGATGCGCTTTGCCCCGATGATCGCCCTATGCCTTGGCCTACCGCTGTTGGCCGCCTGTCAGACCAATGATCTGATGGAGCCGCCGGTGCCTCTGGGCGGGTTCGCGCTGGGCCTGAACGTGGCCGTGGCCGACAATGTGCAGAAAGTACCGATTTCCCGCGAAACCACCCCCGACGCTTGGGAAGTTGCGATGAAAAAGGCCATTGCCGACCGTTTTGGTCGTTACGAGGGCACCAAGCTTTACAACATCGGGATTTCGATTGACGCCTATGCGCTGGCACCTCCGGGCGTGCCTTTGGTGCTGAAACCCAAGTCGGTGCTGGTGATCACCGCCAATGTCTGGGACGACGCCGCACAGAAAAAGCTGAACGTTGAAGGCAAGCAGTTCACCATCTTTGAAAAGATGTCGGCGGAAACGGTGATCGGGTCTGGTGTGACCCAGACCAAGCAAAAGCAGATGGAAGTGCTGAGCTACAACGCCGCCAAGAAGGTTGAGGAATGGTTTCTTGAAAACCCGGCATGGTTTGGCCTGCCGCCCAACGGCAGCAAACCCGCCACAGTGGAACCGGTCATTGCCGCGGCGCCTGCCGTCGTGGTGCCGCCCGTCACACCGGCCAAGCCTGCCAAAGGCCCAAAACCTGTGATCGTGGGCGATACGCCCTGACGACAGCCGTTGAACGGCCTTGATTCTTCCCGCCTCAAAGGCTAGATGCCCGCCCGTGTAGAATAGGGCCAGCGATGGCCCCCGAATGCAAGGGCGCGCCATCATGGCAAAGGCAAAGTTTGAACGGAACAAACCGCACGTCAACATCGGCACGATTGGCCACGTTGACCACGGCAAGACGACGTTGACGGCAGCGATCACCAAGTATTTTGGTGAATTCCGCGCCTACGACCAGATCGACGGCGCGCCGGAAGAGCGGGCGCGTGGGATCACGATCTCGACCGCGCATGTCGAATATGAGACACCTGCGCGCCACTACGCCCATGTCGACTGCCCCGGCCACGCTGACTATGTGAAGAACATGATCACCGGTGCGGCACAGATGGACGGCGGGATCTTGGTGTGCGCGGCCTCGGATGGCCCGATGCCGCAAACCCGTGAACACATCCTGTTGGGTCGCCAGGTCGGCATTCCCTATATGGTGTGCTACATGAACAAGATCGACCTTGTTGACGACGAAGAACTGGTCGAGCTGGTTGAGATGGAA
>CAMAQR010000138.1 GCA_945860375.1 Pseudorhodobacter antarcticus | reverse complement strand
TCTGCCCAAGCGCCTCGGCCACGGGATCGGTCAGTCTGCCGCTGGCGGCGACCGCGGGCATTTCGCAATCGGCCGGGAATCGATGCATCCGCAAGGCCCACTCGACGGGCGGCCCGCTGCCGTCAAGCACAAGACCACCATCGGCAGTCCGCGTCACCGGCACCACGTCTCGATAGATCATCGGAGCGCCCGCGCGGTTCAGCGACAACTCCCGATCCAATAGCGCGTGGCGCAGGTCCAGGGTGGACTGGTCAAGATAATCATAGCGGACGGCCCGCTTGATTTTCAGCGCGACATCACCGCCAAGAAACACGTGGGCACAGTGCGTCTGCACATGATCAACCGGGCCGGCGGTCGGGAAAGCCTTGCCTGACCGCAAGAAGGCGATCACTTCATCCTGGGCATTGCCCGCCGTTCCAGTCATCACCGGGTCACCGCTTCGTCAACGTTGCAGGCGTGATTCTGGATCACTTCGACCAGCATCGCCTTGATGTCGGTCAACCGGATCAGCCCCTGTCTCCATCGGCGCCCACCTGCCGGTCGGGCGCCGCCTGCGGACCTTTGGTCCGTCCCGCTGTCCTTGGACGTTCCGCTTCGGCGACATGGCGTTTGACGGCGACAAAGCTGTCGGGGGTGACCGAGATCGAGTCAATTCCCGCGTTCACCAGCAGGCGGGCGAACGCGGGGTCATTCGAGGGCGCCTGACCACAGAGCCCGACCTTTGCGCTGGCCTTGTGGGCACGGGCGATCAGGCTTTCGATCATCCACAGCACCGCCGGATCGGATTCGTCGAACAGGTCCGCGAGGTCTTCGCTGTCGCGGTCAATCCCAAGGGTCAGCTGCGTCAGATCGTTGGAGCCGATGGAAAAGCCGTCAAACCGTTCGGCGAATGCCTCGGCCAGGATCACGTTGGCGGGGATCTCGCCCATGACATAGACCTGCAGCCCATCCTTGCCGCGCTTCAACCCGTGTTTCGCCATCGTCGCCAGCACCCGGTCTGCCTCGGCCGGGCTGCGGCAGAAGGGGATCATCACGATGACATTGTCGAAACCCATATCCCTGCGCAGCCGCTGGATCGCACGACATTCCAGCGCAAAGCCCGCCTCATAGCGCGGCGAGTAATAGCGCGAGGCACCGCGAAAGCCGATCATCGGGTTTTCCTCATGCGGCTCGAATTCGCGCCCGCCCAGAAGCTCGGCATATTCGTTGGTCTTGAAATCGCTCATCCGCACGATGACCGGGCGCGGGTAGGCGACCGCGGCGATCTGCGACAGGCCGCGGGCAAGCCCATCGACAAAGAATTCGGCCTTGTCGGCAAAGCCCTTGGTCAGTGCGGCGATCTCGGCCCTCACCGCTTCGTCCTTCAACCTGTCGAAGTGGACCAGCGCCATCGGGTGAACCTTCAGGGCGTTGTTCACCACAAACTCCATCCGGGCAAGGCCGACGCCGTCAAAGGGCAACCGCCACCAGCGGAAGGCGGCAGAGGGGTTGGCGAGGTTCAGCATGATCTGCGTGCGGGTCTTTGGCAGATCGTCCAGGCGCAGGGTTTCGGTGGTGAATTCAGCGATGCCTTCGTGGATCACGCCCTCGTCGCCCCCTACACAAGAGACGGTAACCTCTTGTTCATCGTGCAGAAGATGGGTCGCGTTGCCCGTGCCGACAATGGCGGGCAGGCCCAGCTCGCGGCTGACGATGGCCGCGTGGCTGGTACGGCCGCCGTGGTCAGTGACGATGGCCGAGGCGCGCTTCATGATCGGCACCCAGTCGGGGTCGGTGGTGGAGGTCACGAGGATCGAGCCGTCGACAAACTGGTCGATCTCATGCGCCGACTCGATGATGCTGACGCGGCCAGTGGCGACGGCAGAGCCGACGCTGAGCCCCTTCAGCAGCACTTTGCCGGCCTTATTCACCGAGTAGGATTTGATCGCGCCAGCGTCAGTGCGCGATTGCACCGTTTCAGGGCGGGCCTGGACGATGAAAAGCTCGCCCGTGTCGCCGTCGCGGGCCCATTCCATGTCCATCGGCAGGCCGTAATGGTCTTCGATGGTCACCGCCATGCGGGCGAGGTCAAGGATTTCGGTGTCCGACAGAACGAAAGCGGCGCGTTCGGCCTTGGAGGTGGGGACGTTCTTCGTCTCGCCGCTGGCGCTGCCGGCATAGATCATCTTGATCTCTTTCGCGCCGAGCGACTTCTTGACGATGGGGGTCAGGGTCTTGTTCGCCAGAAATGGCTTGTAGACCTCGTATTCATCGGGATTCACCGCGCCCTGAACGACGTTTTCGCCCAGACCCCAGGCGGCTGTGATGAGGGCGACCTTGTCAAAGCCGCTTTCGGTGTCGATGGAAAACATCACCCCCGAGCCGCCGGTATCCGACCGGGCCATGCGCTGAACGCCAATCGAAAGTGCGACCTTGGTGTGGCCAAATCCCTTCATCTGGCGGTAGGTGATCGCGCGGTCGGTGAAGAGCGAGGCATAGCAGCGCCGGCAGGCCGCGAGGACCGCCTTTTCACCGCGCACGTTCAGGTAGGTTTCCTGCTGACCGGCGAAACTGGCATCGGGCAGATCCTCGGCCGTGGCCGACGAACGGACAGCGACGGGCAGATCGGTCGTCTTCGCCCGGCGCGAGAGCTCCCGGTAGGCGGCCAGGATGTCGTCGCGGATATCATCAGGAAAGTCGCCCTGCAGGATCATCGCGCGGACCTGCGCGCCGGCGTCGTGCAGCGTGATCTTGTGATCCTGCCAGCGCGCAATGACGTCGTCGATCCTGGCGTCAAGATCGTTGGCGTTCAGATAGGTGCGGTAGGCATCCGCCGTGGTGGCAAAACCGCCGGGCACTTTGATGCCCTTCTTGCCAAGCTGGCGGACCATCTCTCCCAAAGAGCTGTTCTTGCCGCCGACCAAGGCGACATCGCCACGCGACAGATCTTCAAACCACAGAACGTTTACAGGGTTCTTCGACATCGCGCTCTCCTTCCGGGCCGGAGCATGGCATGAGGAAGCATGCGCCCTTTTTTCGGACCCAGTTTTGACCGGTATCAAAGCGGTCGGGGAAATCTCGTTGTTTCATTCGAAAACAACAGAGGAATGGAGACCGAGATGACCAAGACGGACATCCTGAACGCGATGCAGCGGGTCAAGGGCGCTTCTGCGCTTGACGCCACCTTGCTTTCCGAAGCGTCAACAGTGATTCGCCGAGTGTTTCCTGCCGTACCCGCCCTGTCTCCAAGAGGGGCAGAGCCGGTCGAGGACGTGCTGCATCTGATTGATCTAGCGCTACCGTCATGGTCGATCAATCTTACGGGCAAGGCAGCGGAACCAGATGGCCACTGGCGTTGCTCTCTGAGGGAAACCCGGGGCAGCGACGAGATCGAACTGGTGGGTCTGGGGGCCGGCCCAGTGGTCGCTCTGGCACTTCTTGAGGCGCTGCTCAGCGTGGCCGAACAGCGAGATCACCGATAGGCGGCCAAGCGCAGAACTGGCGCGAGCCTTGCGCCGCAGGCCCAAGGATCCAGCGGATACGGGTTAGGACGAGTGAGAAAGCCCCAACCCTTGCGGGGCGATCAAACATGGCGTCGGCCCAATGCGCCGCACCGCGTCGCGGTCTGCGCGGAGCCTCCCGCACGAGCAACGCGGCCATATGACTGGCGTTGACGGAGATCAATTCGGGAGACCGGTGAGTCTGCCATAAACGAAGAGTGGCTTGACGCAGTGCAGAGGACGCAGTGCAGCGATGTTTGTCAGACGACGCCGGTGTTGGCGTCGGATCAACTTGGGAGGAATGACCATTATGCATCTGCAAAAGACGCTGACACTACGGCCCTGGCCTCGACGATGGTATTTTTCACTGCTGTCGCGGGGCACGCCTTTACGGCCTGCCAGGTCACCGATACCGGCGGGATCGACGACAACAGCTTCAGCCAGACCGCCTGGAAGGGCGTCGAAGACGCCAAGGCCGAGCTTGGCATCGAGGTGCGCTTTCTGGAAAGCCAGGCCGAAACCGATTACGCCGCCAACATCAATTCGCTGATCGGTGGCCAGTGTGACCTGATCGTCACGGTGGGCTTCCTTCTGGGCGATGCAACAAAGGTTGCGGCCGAGGCGAACCCCGGCCAGAAATTCTCGATCGTCGACTATGCCTATGACCCCGTGGTGCCGAATATCCTGGGCCAGGTCTATGCGACCGACGAGGCGGCCTTCCTTGGTTACCTTGCGGCGGGGATGACGAAGACCGGCACGGTCGGCACCTTCGGCGGCATCAACATCCCACCGGTGACGATCTTCATGGACGGTTTCGTGGCCGGGGTGACCTACCATAACGCGCAGAAGGGTACCTCGGTCAGCGTCCTTGGCTGGGACCCCGCAACGCGCGAAGGCCTTTTCACCAACAACTTCGAAAGCCTCGATGACGGCCGCTCCTTCGCCCAGAACCTTTATGACGAAGGCGCGGACATCGTGCTTCCGGTGGCCGGTCCGGTGGGACTTGGCTCGGCTGCGCTGGCCGATGAACTTGGCGTCGACAAGCTGATGATCATCGGGGTGGATGCCGACCTCTACCTGACCGACCCTGCCAAGAAGCATGTCTATCTGACCTCGATCACCAAGCGCATGGACAAGACCGTCTATCAGGTGATCCAGCAGGCGATGGATGGCAGCTTCGCAGGGGGCGTCGTCGTGGGTCCGCTTGCCTCGGGGGGTGTCGATCTTGCGCCCCTGCATGATTTCGAGGCGGTCGTGCCCGACGAGCTGAAGGCCGAACTCGCCGCCGTGCGTGCTGGCATCATCGACGGCTCGATCAAGGCCTCCGGGCAGTAGCCCCCCTCAAACCCTGCGGTCCCGTGCTTGTCCACCA
>CAMAQR010000137.1 GCA_945860375.1 Pseudorhodobacter antarcticus | reverse complement strand
AGTTCTGGATCAGGGTCGGCGCCTTGACGCGCGCGCGATTGCCGCCTGTGCTGCCGCCGGGGCAGGATCGATCCCTGCGCGCAGGCGATTGCGCGTGGCGCTTCTGGTGACCGGGGATGAAATCCGCGCGGCCGGTGCGAGGCGTGCCGCCGCTCAGATCTGGGACATAAACACCCCAATGTTATCCGCCGCCATCACGCAACCCCACCTTGATCTTGTCGCCGTCGAACAGGGTCTCGACAGCCGAGACGGGTTGTTTCTGCAATTGGCAGAGATGGCTGCCTGTGCCGACCTTGTCATCACCACCGGCGGTATATCGGTCGGCGAAGAGGACCACGTCAAACCAGCGCTGCTTGCCTTGGGCGGTGACATTCATTTCAGCGGCGTTGCTCTCAAACCCGGCAAGCCGGTGTCTTTCGGCTGTGTCCGGGGCGCGTCCTGGCTGGGCCTGCCGGGCAATCCATTGTCGGCCTTCGTCACCTGGCAGCTTTTCGGAACGACGTTGGTCGCCAGATTGACCGGCGAGGCAGGACAGGCTGTTCGGCGCCACGTCGTCACGGGCGCGGCGATTTCCCGAAAGGCCGGGCGCTGCGAATTGCGCCCGGCGACCTGCACGGGCTTTGACGGCCACGGGCGCGAGGTCGTGACGTTTGATGCTGAAACCCATTCCGCCCATGTCTGTGCGTTACCTGACAGGGACGGTCTAATCTTTTTGCCAGCTGACTGCGATTTCCTGCCCGCAGGCGCGCTCGTCGAATTTCAACCCTTCTGCCGGACCTGAGGAGGCCCAGAATGAACCTCGCTTACACCATGGCGCCCGGACGCGGCGATACCGACCTGATCCTTTTGAAGCTCGCGAAAGTGCTGGCAACGCGTGGCCTTCGCTGCTGCGGCACGGTCCAGATCAATTCTGAACGCGGCGATACAGGGCCCTGTGACATGGACGTTCAGGTCCTTCCGGACGGCCCCGTGCTGCGCATCAGCCAGGACCTTGGTCGGTCTGCGCGTGGCTGCAGACTTGACCCCGCCGCGCTTGAGACGGCAGTCGGGCTGGTTTCGGCCAGCCTTGGACAAGGTGCCGACGTATTAATCGTCAACAAATTCGGCAAACACGAAAGCGAAGGACGCGGATTCCGGGGCGTGATCGCTGAAGCACTTTCCATGGGCATTCCGGTAATTGTTGGCATAAATGCGCTGAACCTCCCGGCTTTCGAGATCTTCGCAGAGGGGATGGCCACAAGCCTGCCCCCGGAAGCCAGAGCGCTGGAAGCATGGATCTCTGAATGTAATGCGAAGACGGTTGCGGTTGCGTAACCCAAAGCTGCTTCGCGAGAAGGATGTGTTCAGAAGCGCTGCCCGATGTAGCCCGTGTTTTCTGACTCAACCATTGTGTTCCGGCGCATTCGGGCGGTTCTCATTGTTTGATATGGCGCAACGTCACGCCAGTTTTTTTCGGTAGCATAGGAAAAATGAAACACATAGACAGTCTTCGCGCGCTTGGCCTCTTTGACGCGCGCGTGCCACGTTACACGTCTTATCCGACGGCCGCAGTGTTCTCGCCCCGGATCGGTGCGACGTTTCAGGCGGAGGCTCTTGCGGAGTTGGATCCACGCGCACCCGTTTCGGTCTATGTCCACATTCCATTCTGCGAGCGTTTATGCTGGTTTTGTGCCTGTCATACCCAAGGCACCCAGACGTTGGGGCCAGTGGAGGGATACATCGAAACGCTTGAGGCAGAACTGGCTTTGCTTCGCGATATCCTGCCAAGTGGCCTGCGGATGGGCCAGTTGCACTGGGGCGGCGGCACACCGACCATTCTGCCGCCAATCTTGATTCACAGGTTGGCCCGCACTATCCGCGACGTGTTTGAACCGGCAGAAGACTTCGAGTTTTCGGTCGAGATTGACCCGACGATGGTCGACCGGGCCAAAATTGATGCCTTGGCGGCGGAGGGAATGACCCGCGCCTCAGTCGGCATTCAGGATTTTGCGCCAGAAGTTCAACAGGCGATTGGACGGGAGCAACCATTTGAGCTTACGCAAGTCTGTGTTGCGAATTTGCGGGCTGCGGGAATTTCGTCGCTGAATACCGATCTCGTTTACGGCCTGCCGCATCAGACTGAAGCACGGATCGCCGATACGATTGAAAAGGTGCTGACGTTTGCGCCCGACCGCGTCGCCCTTTTCGGCTATGCGCACGTACCTTGGGTGTCGAAGCGGCAGAAGTTGATTGATGAAAGCGCGCTGCCAGATGATCTGACACGATATCACCTTGCAACATTCGCCGCAGGACGGTTTGGTCAAGCTGGCATGCAGGCCATCGGGATCGACCACTTCGCCCGGCCGACCGACGCTCTGGCAAAGGCGCAAAGCACCGGAAGTTTGCGCCGCAATTTCCAAGGCTACACCACCGACGGCTGTCAAACGCTGATCGGTTTGGGCGCATCGTCGATTTCACGGTTTCCTGGCGGCTATGTGCAAAACGCACCCGCAACGGCTGCCTATATCCAGCGTATCACGGCAGGAGGTTTCGCAGGGTCACGCGGGCACGCGATGGCAGGAGAAGATGCCCTGCGCGCCAGAGCGATTGAATTCCTGATGTGTGATTTCCGCCTCAACCTGACTGACTTGGAAACAGAGTTCGGCACAAGCGCGGCAGCACTTAACCCGATCCTTGAGCAGGTCGCAAAGCGGTTCGGAGCATTGGTCAGTTGTGAGGGCGCCATTCTTACCATTTTTCCTGACGGCAAACCCCTGACGCGGATCGTGGCCAGCATGTTTGATTCCCATGTACCCGAGGGAGTTCGATATTCGCGTGCTTCTTAGTCTGATTATGCGGCTTGCCGATCGTCTCGATGTCCATGCCCCTCCTCGACAAAAGCAATGACGCGGGTGCGAAGTTCCATAGGATGTGATTTGCCCATCATGCCCCCCTACATCTGGCAGGCTTAGGGAATCACAAATCCCCTCCCCTTGGGAATCCTGAATCGGATGAGCGACGACACGCTCCAAGGTGCCGCTTGGCTGTATCGGTCCGTGAATCACTCGGCGGCGCGATACGCGACCCATGGTCGCGACGTGAACAGCCCATGCTGACCAGGACGGCCTTTTTCGTGTTCTGGGAATAACGCCGCCTGACACAACGATGCGAAGCTATGGGAGTGCGCGCATCAAGGCGTAAGTAGTCTCGTCAGCATTTGGCGGACGTGATCCTGACCGCCGAAAAAGATTGCCAATATGCGGACCCGCTGCTCCGCTTCATCCACTTCGAACCAGTAGATCGCTCGATCGATCGTCAGATGTCGCAGACTCGGCAGCAGATCATCGTGACGCTCCCCACGATATGGCGCCGCACACAGCCGGTCGGCCTCCTGCCGGATCTCGTGGATGCGGGCCTCGCAATGATCCAGTGCCGCTTCGACGCTTTCGCCGAAGCTTCGGTAGCTTTCGAACAGGTGGTCGAAGATCAGGGCAAAATCACGCTCGGCTTCCGCCGAAAACTCAATTCTGAACCGCATGTGCGCGGCGCTTCTCAGTGATCATGCGCGCGATGGTCTTGTCCATCTGGGCGCCGCTGATAAACGCCCCGGCGCTGCGCTGATCCAGCAGCGCTTTTAGCGCCGTCCGATGCAGATCGTCGTCTTGCATGCGTTGCCGCAGCAGGTCGATCCCCTGTTGCAGCACCGCGCTGACGCTCGAATAGCGCCCGGCTTCGACCAGTTCCTTGGCGAAACTGTGCTGTTCGTCGGTCAGCGAGATCGAGGATTTTACCGTCATAAGGGCACTCCTTTTGCCGCAAAGTAATACCAAGTAGCACCCGCGTCAACCGTCCCGATTGGTGGGCGGGCGATAGTCTTCCAGCGATGATCGGCGCGCTAGTGCTACAAAAACCCCATTTAGTCAGTGACTTAGGAGTTGCTCTCTTTCGTCGTCCGGCGCTGTCTGCAGCCATCGCAGCGCAACGGAGACCGCCATGAAGCCCCTGACAACCCACGAAGAATTCTGCCTGAAGAACGCCGCCCACTTTGTCGCCGCCCGGGGCCGCACGCCCGCTACTCGCACGCGGGAGCAATTCGCGACCCTGCCGGAGGCGCAGGCCTTTGGCGCGGCGATCGGTGACGGCCGCACGATGATCTACGCGGTCACCAGCCTCGGGCATTCCGCCCACATCACCAACGCCTGAAGGAACCCGATCATGAAAACCAAAGCCCTTACCGCCGCGCAGATCGACATGCTTGCCCAGCGCATGTCCGAAACTCCAATCGAACCGGCCACCAGCGCCAAGAAGGCAGGCGACAACTTCGCCCGCTTGCTGGCTGCAAGGATCGGCACCGAGCGCGCCGCCCTTGCCTTCACCTCAATCCTGACGGCCGACACTGCCGATCAGGCGGAGGCCCGGCTGACCTTGGTGCTGGATTACGGCAACCCCGACCCCTTGGGCGAGCCTATCCCGGCGCCGGTCGACCAGCCAAACCTCACGATCGCCCCCGTCATTGGCAAGCGGCAGGCCGTTGTCGATCTTGCGCAGAGCGGCACCCTGCCGCCCGCCCCGGATTTCTCCAAACCGACCCATGCCCGCTTCCGCGCCAAGCTGGCCCAGATCGTGGCCTTGGCCGAGGCGGGCGACTTCGGCGGTCTGAAGGCTTTCGAGATCAACCCGGTCTCCTCCAGCCCCAAGGCGATGGCGCGCTACCGCGACCTTTGCGTGATCGCCATCACCGCCCGCGCGCAGGTGCCAGCATGAAGATCACCCGCAAATTCTGACCTTGCGATCGATACGTCTACGATTTCGGGCTCTGCAGCTACGAAAAGGGATGGGCACAGGTCGATACGGCGCAGGACGCGTCCTACTTTGGCACTTGGGCCAACCCGACCCGGTTGATGATCTTCAGCTATTGTGAGGGCGACACGACCTTGAAAGAGGCCGCGTCGCC
>CAMAQR010000136.1 GCA_945860375.1 Pseudorhodobacter antarcticus | reverse complement strand
CTTCGGAATAGTCGGGGCTGACCACTGCGGATTTGGTGCCGCGATACCGCACTTCGGTATAGAAATGGGCGTCGGGCGTCCGGGTCTGCGGTACGTTTGAGCCCCAGAGCATCAGGAAGCCCGCGTTATACCAATCGGCCGATTCCGGCACGTCGGACTGTTCGCCCCAGGTCTGCGGTCTGGCGGGCGGCAGGTCGCAAGACCAGTCGTAGAAGGACATGCCGGTGCCGCCGAGAAGCGACAGATAGCGCGAACCTGCGGCATAGCTGACCATCGACATGGCCGGAATCGGTGAGAAGCCGAACACCCGGTCGGGGCCATAGGTCTTGGCGGTGTAGGCGTTGGCCGCCGCGATGATTTCGGTCGCCTCGTCCCAAGTGGCGCGCACGAACCCACCCTTGCCGCGTGTCTTGGTATAGCTGGCACGCAAGGCCGGATCGTTCTGGATCGCGGCCCAGGCGGCCACCGGCGTCATGGTGGGCCGCATCTTGCGCCAGGCCCGCATCAGAGCGCCACGGATCAGCGGGTTCTTCACGCGGTTGGCGGAATAGAGATACCAGCTGTAGGACGCCCCCCGCGCACAGCCGCGCGGCTCGTGGTTCGGCAGACCCGCCCGGGTGCGCGGATAGTCGGTCTGCTGGGTTTCCCATGTCACGATGCCGGATTTGACATAGATTTTCCACGAACAGGATCCGGTACAGTTCACACCGTGGGTTGAGCGCACAATCTTGTCATGCCGCCAGCGGTTTCTGTAGACGTCTTCCCAATCGCGGTTCTCGCGCGTGGTCTGACCCCAGCCGTCCGAGAATTGCTCAAGCTCTTTGCTATGGAAGAAGTTCAGTCTGTCGAGCAGGTGGCTCATCGCGGCGTCCTTTCGTTATTCTGCAGGGTGGGCAGTGGAGCCCGAAGGGGCACGGCCGCGCTCGATATCGTGCAGCAGTCCGCCGGGGCGCGTGTAGACGGCCCAAGTGATTGCAAGGCACAGCACGTAAAAGATCAGAAACAGCCACAGCGCACCGATCGGGCTGCCCGTCATGGCGATCGACGATCCATAGGCCTTGGGGATAAAGAAGCCGCCATAAGCCCCGATGGCGCTGGTGAAGGCGACAATGCCGCCCGATTCCATGGCGATCTGGCGGGCGCGGTCAGCGTCGGTCAGCTTTGGCATCAGACGCGGCACTTCACGGCCCATGATGACCGGGATCATCTGGAAGGTGGACGCATTGCCGACCCCGGTGAAGAAGAACAGCGCCATGAAGCCCGCAAAGAACCCAGCGAAGCTGCCCGCCTGAAGGGACAAGATCACACCGAACACAGACGCGATCATGCCCAAAAAGACCCAAAACGTCACCCGCCCGCCACCGAACTTGTCGGAAACCCAGCCCGTGCCTGCACGGGAAAGCGCACCGACCAGCGGTCCGAGGAAGACGTACTGCAGCGCGTTGATATCGGGAAATGCGATCCGGCTAAGCAACGGGAAGCCCGCCGAATAGCCGATGAAGCTGCCGAAAGTACCGATATACAGGATGCACATCAGCCAATTATGTGTCCGCCTGAAGATCACCGATTGTTGGGCAAAGCTGGCCTTCGCGTCTGCGATGTCATTCATGCCCAACCAAGCAGCCACGGTCGAGATCAGGATGAACGGCACCCAGATAAAGCCCGCATTCTGTATCCACAGGCTGGCGCCGGTTTCCGCCACGGTCTGCGGCGCGCCGCCGATTGCGCCGAACACGCCCACTGTGATGACCAGCGGCACCAGAAACTGCATGACGCTGACGCCCAGGTTGCCCAAACCGGCATTCAACGCCAGCGCGTTGCCCTTTTCGGCTTTGGGGAAGAAGTAGCCGATGTTGGCCATGGAAGAGGCGAAGTTGGCCCCGCCAAGGCCGCACAGCAGTGCCAGAACCAGAAAGATGAAATAGGGCGTTTGTGGGTTCTGCACGGCATAACCGATGCCGATCGCAGGCAGCATCAGCGAGGCGGTGGACAGCGTTGTCCAAAGTCGGCCACCAAAGATCGGCACCATGAAGCCGTAGAAAATCCGAAGTGTCGCCCCCGACAGGGCTGGCAGCGCGGCGAGCCAGAACAATTGTTCCGAGGTGAAGGCGAAGCCGATCAGCGGCAGCTTGGCCACAACCATCGACCACACCATCCAGACCGAAAACGCCAAAAGCAGTGCCGGGATCGAGAGCCAAAGGTTTCGCCGCGCGACGGCCCGGCCCTTGTTGGCCCAGAAGGTCGCCTCTTCCGGATGCCAGTCCTGCAAGACGCGGGGCATGGCTGTGCGCTCGGGATGGTGGATCGCCTGCATCTCGGGCAGTTGCGGCAACCGGTCCAAAGCTTCGCCATGTGCCGCGCGCTCCATTGCCCGGACGGACAGATGCATCCAGCTCAGCGCGATGGCGACCAGCACGAACAGCAGTGCAAAGCACGAAGTGTAGATGCCCGTCAGGTCCAGTAAAGCGCCAAAGGCGATAGGAAGGACAAAGCCGCCAAGTCCACCGATCATACCGACAAGGCCACCAACCGAGCCCACATGATTGGGGTAATAGACCGGGATATGCTTGAACACCGCCGCCTTGCCCAGGCTCATGAAAAAGCCAAGCGCAAACAGCGTGGCGATGAAGGGCCACAGGCCCATGCTGGTCGAAAAGGCGATGACGCCGTCCTTGCCCTGGATGACATAATCAGTCGGCGGGTAGGACAGCATGAACAGGAACAGCATGGAAAAGCCAAAGGTCCAGTACATGACTGACCGTGCGCCGAACTTGTCGGACAGATGCCCGCCATAGGCGCGGAACAGCGAGGCCGAGAGGCTGAACGAGGCTGCCGCCATGCCCGCCGCACGCACATCGACGCCATAGACGTCGATCAGGTAATGCGGCAGCCACAGCGCCAGCGCCACGAAGGCGCCAAAGACGAAGAAATAGTACATCGAGAAGCGCCAGACCTGCAGGTTCTTCAGCGGAGCGAACTGCTGGGAAAATCCGGGGGCCTTTGCCCCCGTCCGGCGCCGCTCGACCAGCGCCGGATCGTCCTTGGCGAAGACGAAGAAGATCACGCCCATCAGCGCAAGAGCCGCCGCCCAGGCGTTCGCCACACCATGCCAGCCATAGGCCACCATCACGAACGGCGCCACGAACTTGGTCACCGCAGCACCAACGTTGCCAGCCCCGAAGATGCCAAGTGCGGTGCCCTGATGGCCCGCGTCGTACCAGCGGCTGACATAGGCGACGCCGATGATGAAAGACCCGCCAGCAAGGCCGACGCCCAGTGCCGCGACCAGATACATGATGTAGGTGTCGGCGAAGGTCAGGGCCCATGTGGCCAAAGCCGCAAGAATCATCTGTGTCGAGAACACCAGCCGTCCGCCGTATTTCTCGGTCCAGACGCCAAGGAAAATACGGGTCAGTGACCCTGTCAGGATCGGCGTGGCGACCAGAAGACCGAACTGGGTATCGTTCAGGCCCAGTTCGCCCTTGATGGCGACGCCGATGATGGAAAAAATCGTCCAGACCGCGAAACAGGCAGTAAAGGCGATGGTACTCAGGCCCAGCGCGCGGTTCTGATCGGCGCGCGAGGCAGTGGCGTGGGACTGCATGGCAGGGACCTCCGGCAGGAATGGTGTGATCACCCCAAGGCGGGGATTGGCACCAGACCTGCGGCCAAGGCGGCCCAAAGAGTTTGATCTAGATCACATCTCTCAAAATATGCTGCGAAATAAATGAGTTATCGGAAATTGTCATCTGCGCGCGCAGGCTTGGTCAAGTACAATACGGCGCTGATCAATTCATCGCTTGACAAATATCAAGCGTCGAATGGATGCTGGCGTCGACCAACAAGGGAGTGCAGCGATGCCAGAACTGCATTACCCCGAAGTTAGGGCACTTGGCCTGTTTTCAGGAATGACAGTTGAGAATTTCCTTGCGCTGATGCGGGGAGCTTACGTGCAAAACTTCCCCCCGCAGATCGAATTGATCAGCGAGGGCGAACCGAGTGACTTCCTGCACGTCGTCCTGTCGGGATCGGTCGATCTGTTCTCGCAATGGAACGGGCGCGAAACCAGCCTCGCCACTGTGCGGCCGATTTCGACCTTTATCCTTGCAGCCACGATCAAGAACGCCCCCTATCTGATGTCGGCGCGAACACTGGAGAAAAGCCGAATTGTCCTGATCCCCAGTCAGGAAGTGCGTGCCATTTTCGACGTCGACGGCAACTTTGCACGTGTGATCGTGACAGAGCTTGCGCAATGCTATCGCTCGGTCATCAAGTCGCAAAAGGACGTCAAGCTGCGAACCTCGCTTGAACGGTTGGCGAACTATCTTTTGCGGCAGCAGAAGCGCGCCGGTGGCCGTGCGGCCTTTGATCTGGACTTCGAAAAGCGCAGGCTGGCATCCGTACTTGGGATGACGCCCGAGAACCTGAGCCGCGCGTTCAAGGGGTTGCTGCCTTATGGTGTGTCAGTCGAGGGCACACGGATCAATATAAATGATCAGATTGACCTGGAACGGTTTGCCAAGCCAAATCCGCTGATTGACGATTTTTCGACCTGACGCTCATGGCAACGGGCTGACGCCGATCACAGCCGGGTGCAGCCAGATCAGCGCGGCATTAAGCACAAGGCCCGCAACCAGACGCAAGGCGTCGTCGCCGGTCAGGGATGGCGGCCAAAGTGGTGTGCTGGCGACTTCGCGGCGCAGCTTCTGCCACGTGTCCAATTACACAGCGGAAGAAAGTTTCTGCGGCGAAGGCGCCAATCGCGTCAAGGGTTTCTTGTGGGCGTCACACTCGCCTTAATGAATACTCTCTTTGCGGGGCATGATGAGGGCGGCCGGAACTGGGCCCGCTTCGCCAGCCTGATCGGCACCTGCAAAATGAACGGCGTCGAGCCCTACGCCTATCTGCGCGATCTGTTCATCAAGATGGCCAATGTGAACCGCCCCGGGTTTATCGGAGGGTGATTTGTTCAACGACTAGGCGACCATATCGATTGTGTTCAGGTTTGCATAGAACGCCTCCTCTGCTTCTGCGGGGGTGATGTATCCGATAGGGCCGAGCAGGCGACGATTGTTATACCAA
>CAMAQR010000135.1 GCA_945860375.1 Pseudorhodobacter antarcticus | reverse complement strand
GGTTCATGTCGCAGATCGGCCCGCTGCTGCGGCCAGCCCGCCATCAAGGGCTGGCCAGCGCGCTGGCGCGAAACATCTTACCGTTTCGGGTTCCTGAACTTCACGGCTTTGAGGATCGGGGTCAATCGCCGCCGGATCGAGCGCTCGTCCGGAAATTCCCCGGTTTCCGACTGCGCGCCGAACCAGTCCTGCAACTCTCTGATCCATTCGGCTTGGGATTTGGGCAAGCCCTCTTCGAACACCCGGCGCGTGATCTCGACACTCATCCCGGGCCAATCGTAGTCCCCGTCGTCGCCAAGCCCCGCGCCTTCTGCAACACGGCCGAAGAGATTGTTGACATCTTCAAAGCGCTGTACTTCCTGGCCGAGGATCATCAGATCGCCGATCGAGACCAGTACGCCTTCCTCGGGGGCGGTGATATAGAGCCAGTCTTCTCCTTCGAGTTGCCGCACACGCCGCAAATGCGCTTCTTGCGGACCAGTCCCACAACGCCGGAACATCGGCAGGATATCCGCGGGCTCGATCTGCACCAGTCCGGCGATACGCGCTTCGTCACACGCGATTGGCGGAATGCCCGTGACGATCTTCAGGGCAACTACCTGCCGCCGGTCCGATCATCGCGTTACTATAACAGTGCCTTCGAAATGGTCAGACTCGCATATATTCTCTGGGCAAAAGGATCGGGAACCGGTCGCGGATAGCCCGGTCAATCACGTCGGGAATACCAGTAACCACGTGCTTTTGAAGCAAGTCTTTGGCCACAGTATGGGCACGCTCATCCATTGTCATTGCCCCCTCGGACGTCCAGACATTAATCGAGCTTCGGCTGGCATGCGCTGGATAGACATATTCGGTCTTCATACATTTCAGCGTGTCCTCGGCCGCCAGATAGTGTCCGGGGCCCAGGACCGCGGATTTGATGGTTTCAATGCTCAGGGTTTCGTCTGTCACCTCGATGCCACGCAGCACGCGCTGCGCCATGCCCAACATGTCGTTGTCGATCACCAATGCCTCAAAGGAACAACCCATCAGACTGGCCATCATTCCGGCGCTTTCCAAAACCCTGTTGGCCCCGGCCAGCCCTGCTACCACCGCCGATATTCCCTTTTCATAGCCCATTTGCGCATCCGGCATCTTGGCGTCGGACATGGAGGCCGCCACCGTGGTGGGCAGGTCGTAAAACCGCCCCAACTGGGCCACTGCCGCCATAGATACCGCGACCTCACCCGACCCGCCGGAAAAGCCACCTGTTCTGAGGTCGACCGCAAACGGCCAAAGGGCAAAGGACATCGGGCAACCGGGGTTGATAATGTTGACGATCGCCAAACAGGCCAACCCCTCGGCCAGCACCTGCACCAATGCCCCTGCCAGAAACGCCGGTGCCGTGGCCCCGGATTGCGGCGCGATGGCGATGTCATTGATCAGACCCAGACGGCTGGTTTTCACCAACACATCCAGATTGTCCTGCGCAAACCTGAGGGGCGAAACAATCGGGCATCCCCCGAAACTGACAAAGGGCCGGTCACGGAATTTTTTCTCGCTGCCCGCAACCATCGAATAGATTTCCATCGCCGCCGGGATCGATTTGACGCTGTTGAACGTGTGTTCCACAGGTTTTCGCGTGCCCGCCAACACGGCGTAGACAACGTTGATATCATGCTCAAACAGGTCTTCGATTTCAGTTGGCACCACGGTTTGACCAAACTGATGAATATTGGGCAAGGCATCCACCACCCGTGCCATATCATATAAATCCTTCAGGGTCGAAGGACGGTACGCGCGCTTTTCAAAATCCAGCATCGACACCGCTTCACCCGAGGTGCTGTAATAGACCCGGTTGCCGCCGACATGCAGGTCGGCATGCGCCGGATCGCGGCTATAGATGACATATTCCCGGGCCGCTTTTGCCAGCAGGTCTTCGATCAAGGCGCGCGGAAAGCTCAGCCGGCCAAAGGGGTTGATGAAAGCACCCTTCGCACAGGCGAATTCAATCACTTCGTCGGTGGCATCAGCGATGCCAACATCTTCCAAAATTTCCAAAGCTGCACGGTGGATTCGCAGGACTTCGGCCTGGCTCATTGGGTTATAACAGCCACCTTCAAGTCCGCCCCATACGGCGCGGCGGCCTTGGTCCGGCAGGACCTTGCCCTGATCAAACCGCGCGGCCCGGCCACCGTTGCGCATCCCTCGTTTTGCGGTGCTTTTTGCAGAGGAGGTGGCTTTCGCATCTGAATCTGCCATTATCTGGCTTCCTTTTACTACGCTTATCCCGTGGTCCGGCCATTCGGCTTGGTCTGACACTGCAGGACAGTTTCTTGGCTGACGTCTGGCCACACGCGTTAATGATGGCCCCCAACCCTTCGGAGAGGACGCGAAACCTGCAAATACATCTCAAGGCGTTTTCGTCTGACGCGCGGGGACGACCCGTTCGCGCAAAGCGGGCGCAGGGTCGGCGTTGCCCAGTTCGCGCGCCACCCGGTGACCGGCATAGACGGCGGCGGCGATGATGGATGGCTGGTGACAATCACCGATCGTAGACACCCTGGTTTCGTCACAGCCCAGATTCAGCAAGTCACGATGCAGCCCGTTATTCGGTTCGCGGGACGTCACCAGCACCAGCGCGTCAGCCGCAATTTCTGTTTCATGGTCCGTATAAATGCAGCAAGCCCGCACCTTTTCGCCGTCAAATCCAGCCACAGCTTTGCTGAGCACCAGTTCAACACCAAGTTCGATCAGCCGCGCCTGACTGCTGAATTGTTCCTGCGTGTTTTCGCCCCATGAACATACACTGGCTGCCGTGCAGACATAGGTGACTTTGGCACCAGCTTTGACAAGCGCCTCTGCAAGGACGGGTGCCATATAGTAGTGGTCGTCGTCAAAAATCACGACCCGCCCCTGGGGGAGGCGCCCGTCCATGATGTCGTCGGGCGTGTACACCGCCGCATGCGTAAAGGATTTGACCGGCGCGCTGTGCCAGCGGCCCGTGCCGTCAGCGCGCCATTTCGCACCCGTGGCAAGGATAATATGGTCGGCCCCATAATCAATGATGTCCCTGGCCGTCATAAGGCTGCCCAGATACAGCGAAACGTTTTCAAGCGCCGAAATCTGCCCCATCCGATAGTCACGCACACGGACCCATTCCGCCAGTCCGGGAAGTTTGCTTTCGCGGGTTACGCGTCCGCCTGCGTGGTTCTGGGCGTCAACCACGGCCACATCAAAACCGCGCTTGCCAAGGATGTGGGCGGCCTCCAGACCGGCCGGACCTGCCCCCACGACCAGAACACTGCCCTCGCCATCTTTTTTGACATTCTCCGGGTGCCAGCCACGACGCCATTCTTCGCCCATCGTAGGGTTTTGCGTGCAGCGCAGCGGGGCGCTCATGTTGTCATGGGCATAGCAAATATTGCAGCCTATACATTCACGAATGTCCTCAAGACGCCCTTCCCGAATTTTTGTCGGCAAGAATGGATCGGCAATCGACGGACGGGCGGCGCCAATGAAATCGGTAATGCCATTCTTGATTTGCGACACCATCGTATCCGGCGACGTGAACCGCCCAACCGTGACCACCGGTTTGCCCGTGAGACTGCGGACATAGCTCATGTATTTTTCCAAGCCCCCTTCGCTCCCGAACCGCGAGGTGGCCATTTCCTCTTCGTAATCCGAGATCACCATGTCCCAGATGTCAGGCATCTGGCCGAGCATTTCGATCATATCATGGGCTTCGGTTTCGTCGAGATGATCCTTGCCGTGCCCGTTGGCGGACATCCTAACGGCGACCGCGCATGTGTCGCCCACCGCGTCGCGGGTTTCCTCGATCAATTCCCGCACCAGACGCACACGGTTTTCCAGATTTCCGCCATATTCATCGCTCCGCCCATTCAGGCTGCGTGAAAGGAATTCGTGCAAAAGGTAACCATGCGTCGGGTAGACATAGATGATGTCGAAACCGGCGGCCTTGGCACGCTGCGCGGCATCACGATGCCATTTGCGCAGGTTTCTGATATCAGCCTTATCCATTGGGTGGGACTGGATCGGACCATCATGGCTTGGCATCGACCGAACGCCCAAGGTTGGCTCACGCGAAAGAAAATTGGCGGCACTGCTGCCGCCATGCCACAACTCAAGACCGGCGATGGCGCCATTCGCATGGATGCTGTCTGCGGTATGGCCCATCGCGCGGATATCGTCGTCGTCCCAGAGGGATGCGAAATGAAAGCCGCCGGCGTCGGAACTGGGATGGATCGAGCAATACTCGGTACAAACGACGCCCCAACCGCCTTCAGCCTTCATCCCCCGCATCGCAGCCAGGGTATGGGGACGCGCATATCCCATGCCGGTACAGTGCGGCACCTGATAGAAACGGTTGGGCGCAGTGACCGGGCCAATTCGCATGGGTTCGAACAATAGTCTGTAACGGTTGTCTTGTTGCAACTGTACTCTCCCGTTCGTTCCCGGCTTCTAACTGGACTTTAACACCCGTACTGTGCTATGGACTGACCAGTCAGTCAATGGGGGCACGTTATGCGCAGAGCGGCAGCAAGGAAACGCTTAGCAGATTCACAAGCGCCGGTTGCGGATCCCGGTCTTCATGCCGGCCCGACTGCCGCTTATGCCGGAATAACAACCGCCGCCGTTGACAGGATCATCGCCGGTGCCAAGCAGTTGTTATCCGAAACCGGTGTCGTGTTTGCCCCCGGAACAGAGGCCGAGGCATTGTTGACGGCCGCCGGCTGCCAGATGGTCGGTGATGGTATCGTGCGCATGCCGGTTGATGTGATTGATCGCGCGTTGGCGCGCAGCGCAAAGTCCTGCACCCTCTGGAACCGCGACGGAACCAAGGCCATCAAGATTGACGACAAACACACCTGGTTTTTTCCCGGCATGACAAACATCGCGATCTTTGACCTCGAAACCGGGGAACCGCGACCAAGCAAACGCGCGGATCTGGCGATGATCACGCGCTTGGCGGACGGCCTGCCCAATATTGATGGGGTGTGTATATCGTGCAAAGACGTGTCGCGCATCGATCAGTATGGTGAAATAGATGAATTCGTCTGCATGATCGAGAACACCACCAAGCCGCTTGAATA
>CAMAQR010000134.1 GCA_945860375.1 Pseudorhodobacter antarcticus | reverse complement strand
TTCGCCCAGTTCGAGCGCGAGGTCACCGGCGAGCGCATCCGCGACAAGATCGCCGCATCCCGCCGCAGGGGCATCTGGATGGGCGGTCACACCCCGATGGGTTACGACGTCAAGGACCGCAAGCTGGTCATCAACCCGGCCGAGGCCGCAGTGGTGCGTGGTTTGTTCGAGCGGTTCGCCCAGTTGGGCTCGGTCGTCGCGCTGGTACGCGACGCCAACGCCCAGGGGCTTTGCAGCAAGAGCGGAAGGCCGATCGACAAGGGCCAGATCTACAAACTGTTCCGCAACCGGGTTTATCGAGGCGAGGCGGTCCACAAGGGAACCAGCTACCCGGGCGAACACAAGGCGATCATAGACGAGGCGCTGTGGGACAAGGTCCACTCGATCATCGCGATCAGTCCCCGCACCCGAGCGAAAAACAGCCGCCGCACAACGCCGGCGCTGCTGAAAGGACTGGTGTTCGGTCCTGACGGCCGGGCGATGTCACCGGCCCACACCCGCAAGTCTGGGCGGCTCTACCGCTACTACGTCAGCCAGACCGTCATCAACCACGGGGCTGGTTCGAGCGCGATCGCCCGTGTCCCCGCAGGAGAGATCGAGGCCGCGGTGATCGAGCAGGTGCGCCACATGCTGCGCGCGCCGGAGGTGATCGTCGCGGCGTGGCGCGAGGGTCATCGCCATGATGACGACCTGACCGAGCAGGAGATGCGCGAGGCCCTGGTCCAGCTTGATCCCCTCTGGGAGGAGCTGTTCCCCGGCGAGCAGGCCCGCGTGATCCAGCTGCTGGTCGATCGGGTCGACATCCACCCGGACGAGGTGGCGATCCGCCTGCGCAATGACGGGCTCTCCTCCCTGGCCGCCGAGCTAGCCAGCATCAGCACCGTGCAGAGGATCGCCGCATGAGCGCCACCGACACCTTCACGGTCCGCATTCCCATGCAGATCCGCAAGCGCGGAGGCCGCAAGCTGATCCTCGCCCCCGATGGCGGAAAACCCATCTGGGCAGCCCCAAGGCCGCGGGTCGACAATACCATGATCAAGGCCATCGCCCGGGCGTTCCGGTGGCGAAAGCTGATCGAGACCGGGGTCCATGCATCCATCGAGCAGGTCGCCGCGGCGGAGAGAATCAACGCGTCCTACGTGGGCCGCGTGCTGCGACTGACGCTGCTGGCCCCTGAGATCATCGAGGCGATTATGGAGGGGCGACAGCCGACCGGCATGACGATGGCCGGGCTGCTGACGGGGTTTCCGGTGGTGTGGGCCGAGCAGCGGGCGTGCCTCGTGGCTGGTCACTGCCTATGAGTCCGCCTACATCTTTCGAACCAACCTGAGCCGGTTCACTTGACAGTGTTACCAAGCGAGCCAAGAACTTAACTGCCGCCACCGCCAATCAGCAGTCGGCCAAAGGCTGTATTGTTCAAATAGGATCTACATTGTCGCTTTCTGCCATACGTGACCGAACTTCTGTGCTGCGCGCGATCGAAGAATTCGACGCCCTGGGCAGAGCCAAGTTTCTGGCCAAGTACGGCTTTGGACCGGCGCGGGCTTACGAGTTGATCTGGCAGGGTCGACGCTACGACTCCAAAGCCATTCTCGGTGCCGCTCACGGATATGCGCGCCCGGAACTTGGGCCGATGTCGGCGGCCGACTTCACTGGCGGCCGCAACACGGTCATGAAAGCATTGGAAAGCCTAGGCTTTGAGGTACAAGTCGACAGCCGCTCAGAGGCGGCAAGCTCGGCGTTCCTCCTAACCTGGAAAGCGTCCGGATGGCCGCACGAGAACATTTTAAGGATGATCGCCACCCTCCAATCTCAGGGTTACGTCGATGAGCCTTGGCGGCTGAGATCTTCGCGCAAAGCCAAGGTCGGGGCTCGAGTTTGGCTTCTGAAACAGGGGCCGGGACCCAAAGTCATATTTGGAGAAGGCACCCTTCTTCAGCCGCCAATGATGCAAGAAGCTGGCAATGGCAAGCTGCAACCGATGGCGTTGGTCCGCTTTTCCCGTCTGGTCGATCCGCAGATGGCATCTATTGTCGATGAGACCACGACAATTAGTATTCTCAAGGCAAACCAGCTTGCCGCCCAAGCCAGCGGAGACCCGATAAGCACGGAGCAAGCTGAGGCCTTTCAGCGTGCGGCAGGGGCTGAGCCGATCTCTCAAATCGCACCGGATGAGTCGTGCGACACTCCATTTGACCCAAGAGATTTGGAAGACGCCCGTGAGCGTATTTCGCGGGAGATCAGCCGCCGTCGAGGGCAGCGAGCCTTTCGCGAAGCGCTGCTTCGCGCCTACGGCGGTCGATGTGCCATCACCGATTGCGACGTGAAGGACGTTCTCGAGGCGGCGCACATCGTGCCCTACCTAGGACCGCTTACTAATAGAACTGACAACGGGCTCCTGCTGCGGGCTGACATCCACACACTTTTCGACTGCGGTTTGATCACGATAGACACAGTCTCGCATACTGTTATGTTGGCGAACAGCTTGCTCGAAACCGACTACGGGCACCTCAACGGCAAGGCCCTTAGACGCCCGGTGGCTATCGGCGATGCTCCAAGTGCCCAAGCCCTCATTCGCAGAAACGAGATACTTGGCGGAAAAGCATAGTACGAAAGACCATTAGCATGGCCAGAAATTCAGAAGATAGGATCGACTTTTCTCTGATCGTCGGGAATTTGGAAAGATTAGCTAGTCGAGCGAAAAATCCGAATCACGGTCTGAATTTCGAACGCCTAACGCTCAACCATAGAATATTGGCAAATCTACAAATTAATATTGCGGGTAGAGATAAATTTATTGAAAATGCTTCTTCTTCGGAAAAATTGATGCACAAGAGGGGGACTGTGTTTAGCTGGTCCTCTATCAAATCTTCGATTGATTTTTTTAGGTGGTCACGCTCTTCAAATGCTGATGAACTTGCAACGCAGGCATATATTAACGCTAAAGAAAAATCTCTAATTATGTCAATAATGGCTTTGCGTTCGATCATAGAGATTTCTGGAAACGCCGCTCTTTTGGAAATAGACCTCCAAGAAATTTCGGAGCCAAAAGATGAAAAATTTGCGCGGATGGATTGGTTCAATGCAATTCAATCTCTTATTGATGATCGACTCGAAGGGGTCAGGGTTGATTACGCTGTACTAAAGAAACACGGTTTGCGCGGAACGAGGAAATTTTCTTATAAGCCAGGCGATTTTGCAGATAGGACCGCGAAAGATCTACTCAATGGCGTCGACGTATTAGATAAGCGGATCAAGGGTGTCAGGGCCGCTTACGAATTTTTCTGCGAATTCTCTCACCCAAACCTCGCCAGTGTATTGACTAATTACGAGAGAACAGAGTCGAAGATCAAAGTAATAGATATCCACGGCTACTCAGCTCATCACCAACAGAGACACGTCGGCACGGTCTTTCTGGACACGTTCGGATGCTTGCTCGCTGAGGGAATTGAAATCGTTGGGGAGTGCGTAGACGAATTAGGGCGTATTGATATTGCCCTAAAATCAAAAGGCGAGGCGATTTCGAGTCATGTAAAACAAGCGATTCGCAGAATAATCAGAAACGACCCTGAGTCTTTCAATCCGCGGGAATTGTGTCCGTGCAATTCAGGACTTAATATTCAAAAGTGCTGCGGTAAGATGATCAAGACTTCTAAGTTTGCGAAATGGTTGCCGGTGCCGCAGCTGCACTGAGCGTGATATCCAAAAAGGGCTGCTGACGGGGTTTCCGGTGGTGTGGGCTGATCACCGGGCGACGCTTGAGCCCTAGCAGACACAGGGGCCAGCCCCTATAGGGTAGCCATGAATATTCGCCGGTTCATAAGTGGTTTTGCATTCGGCCTGACGATCCTCGCAGGCACGTCCAGCCCTGCCGCGCCAGCAGCGATTGTCGGCCTAGCCAGCGTCATCGACGGCGACACCATCGAGATCCATAGCGTGCGCATCCGCCTCCACGGCATCGACGCGCCCGAGAGCCGCCAGCTTTGTACCCGTCCGACCGGCGAGCGGTGGCGCTGTGGCCAGCAGGCATCTCTGGCTCTGTCTGATCAAATCGGGCGATCGACCGTCTCGTGTGATCCCCGCGACACCGATCGCTACGGTAGGACGGTGGCGGTCTGCAGCTCCCGCGGCCTGGATGTGAATGGCTGGCTGGTCATACAGGGCTGGGCGGTTGCCTATCGGCGCTACTCGCGGGACTACGTCCGCGCTGAGGACCAGGCACGGGCGGCCAGCCGTGGGGTCTGGTCGGGGCAGTTCGACATGCCTTGGGAGTGGCGGGCAGCCCGCCGTTAGGACCCCAGGTGCCCCCAGGGCGGCGGCACCAATGCCACTGGTTCGTTCTGGGTTTGTCTCGAGAGCCGGTGCTTTCGCAAACCTGCCGCCCTGACGGTCTCAAATCATGCTGAAATTACTGACGTTTTCAGTTCCGCACCGAATCGCCACGGTGCGGAGGTCCAGAGACAATCAGCCCGTTCGGAGAGAAAATCGGCCGTTTCCCTGGAAACGCGGTCCGGAGCCAGTTCGGACAAACTCTGTAATACAACGGGATTTTCTGACACCGCCCGGCTCACAGAGAGATTTGTGGCTAGCGGCGATGGCGGAGAGGGTGGGATTCGAACCCACGGTACCATCACTGGCACAACGGTTTTCGAGACCGTCCCAATCGACCACTCTGGCACCTCTCCTCAGGGGTGGCCCGTTGGGGCTGGCCGCTTTTTGAGCAACCGGTCGAAGGCGGCGCGTATAGACGAGGCGGGGCGGGGTTGCCAAGCCCTATGTCGGGCTGCGGCGTCATCATCCCGTCACAAGGCCTTCACGCGGCGCGATCCGTCCCTATATTAGCGGTTGGACTACCCCGGGCTGCAGGGCGGGACACAGGGTTGAATGCATGATCGAGCGTATGAAGGGCACTGAATTTCGAAGCGGGGCGGCTGTTGATGGCAGCGCGATACCGGCAACATTCACCATTGGTGACATCGTTCGCCATCGGCTGTTTCCGTTTCGCGGTGTGATCTTCGATGTCGATCCGGTATTCAACAATACCGAAGAGTGGTGGAACGCCATTCCCGAAGGCGTGCGGCCGCGCAAGGACCAGCCCTTTTACCATCTGCTCGCCGAAAATGACGAATCGGCTTATGTCGCCTATGTCAGCCAGCAGAACCTGTTGCTCGATGGCGACAG
>CAMAQR010000133.1 GCA_945860375.1 Pseudorhodobacter antarcticus | reverse complement strand
ATGCCGGTGGAATTGCCCGAGGGATTTGGGCCAAGACCCTCGATGTCGTTCTTTTTGTACAATCAAGACGGCACGCAGGCGATCGCCCGCCCCTATCTGGACGGCCAGCCCGCCACAGGCGCGCGCGGCACCTCGCCGTTCGCCGATATCCCTGACGTGCCGCGCTACCACCAGTTCGACAATTTTGACGCAGGTACCAACGCGCCGTCGCATAACTTCGTCTACGACTTTGACAGCTACCGCTTCATGGTAAACGACCGTTGGCGCGAAGTGCTTTCGCACGATTACAACGGCGAAACGATCTCGGGGTCTATCGAAGCCCTGACGGACGCTTTCTTGCGCGGCGCTCCGGTCAAGGTTGCCATCAAAAAGTTCAGCGTGGGCCTTGTCCCCGAGGGCGAGACAGCGCCCGAGAACGAGGCCTTCATCCACGCGGGCTCTTGCTATTATTACACCGACCGAAAGCTCTTCCTCACGGGCACGCACCCTGCCGTTCGGGTCAAGCCCGCAATCCCGCTGCGCTATAGCAGCGGTGGTTGGGATTTTTGCTGGCTGGTGGCGCGGACAGACGGCCAGGTCGAACGCTGGCGGTGCGATCCCTATACCCTTGCCTTTGACCGCAGCACGCACCGCTACGACATGCGGTGGTTCGTTTCTGGAGAGTGAGATGACGCAGCTTGACCACCTTTTGACCATCGAAGATTTCATGCGCGTGGCTGAACGGCGCGTGCCGCGCATGTTCTACCAATACGCAGATTCGGGGGCTTACACGGAAAGCACCTACCGCGAGAACAGTACGGACTTTGGAAAAATCCGCATCCAGCAGCGGATCGGTGTCGATATCTCGACCCGCAGCCTTTCCACCACGATGCTGGGCCAAGCGGTGTCGATGCCGCTGGCCTTGGCGCCAACCGGGGCCGCTGGCATGCAAACTGCCGATGGCGAGATAAAGGCCGCGCGGGCGGCCCAGAAGGCGGGCATTCCCTTCACCCTTTCAACCGTCAGCATCTGCTCGATCGAAGACGTGGCAGAGGCCACGACGGCACCCTTCTGGTTCCAGTTTTACGTCCGCAAGGACCGCGCCTTCAACGAACGGCTGATTGACCGCGCCAAAGCCGCCAAATGCACGGCGATTGTGGTCACGATGGATTGTCAGATCGGCGGTCAGCGCCACAAGGACGTCCGCAACGGCCTGACAGTTCCGCTGAAAATGAGTCCCAAATTCCTGGCCGAGATGGCCATGAAGCCGCGCTGGGCGCTGGCGATGCTGGCGACCAAACGGCGTACCTTCGGCAATTTCGCGGGCCATATCCCGGAAGCGACCACCGTTTCCGCCTTGGCCACTTGGATGTCAGAGCAAGACGACCTGACGCTGAACTGGAAAGACCTGATCTGGATCAAGAAGCGGTTCGGGGGGCCGCTGGTGGTGAAGGGCGTGCTTCATCCCGACGATGCACGGGCTGCCGTGGCCCATGGTGCGGATGCGATCATCGTGTCCAATCACGGGGGCCGCCAGCTTGATTGCGCGCCGTCCACCATCCGCGTGCTGCCGCGCATCGTCGATGCCGTGGGTGGCAAGTGCGAGATCTACCTCGACAGCGGTGTGCGATCTGGCCACGACATGCTCAAGGCCGTGGCCCTTGGCGCGCGGGCGGTGTTCATCGGCAGGCCGTTCCTGTATGGCCTTGGCGTGGCAGGAGAGGCCGGTGTGTCGCGGATTATCGAGATCCTCCGCGCCGAAGCCGACACCACACTGGGCCTGATGGGCGAAACCGACATCACGACGCTGGGTGCGCGCAACATCGAATCGAACGACCTTGTGGCACCGGCCGGGCACTGACCTGCATCTTGTCCGTCATGAAGGATGGCGCGCGTGCTATCGGGGCAGGGCGACGGACTCCACCAGCGCCCGCGCGGTGCCGTAAAACAGCGCCTGCCGCTGCTCTGTCGTCAGGCCAATCTGCCGCGCGCCGCGCTTCATGGCCCGCAACTGTTCGTAGCGCACGTAAGTCATCCGTGGGTCGCAATGGGTCAGGCCCATCCCATGGTTGTCAGGCGACAGATAGGCCCAAGCCCTGCCGAACGTGACGTACTTGCCGCGCATCGGCCCGATCATGTCGTCCGACCCATACATCACGCGGTCAACGCCGACACCGGTGTAAAGCGCGTCCATCGCATCGGAATCGCAAACCGTCGAGGTGTCATACCATACATTGGGCAGATCGCGGATCAAGGCCGCCGCCTTTTCAATGGCCCAGGGCGAATAGCTGCGCGCGCAATGGGCGAGGATCCATTTGACGTCGGGATATTTGTCGCTCAGCCGGCGGATGTCCTCGATATTGTCGGGGTCGCCTATCGCGTCAGGTTTGGAGATATGCATCATGATGATAAGCCCCAGCCTGTCGGCGACCGCTATCTGATGCTCGGGCATAAAATCGGTGATCCGGCACGCCACGGCATCGCCTGTTGACGCATAAAACCGGTAGGGCTTGACGCCGATTAACCCGTTTCGCCGCACAGTCGCCTCGACCTCAGCGCTGCTCATGCCGGGATGGACAAGGGCCAGTCCGCGCGATGTGGGGCCCTTGCTGACCTGTGCGGCCACATAGCTGTTGGAGGTGTCAAAATCGCAGGGATGCGGGAAGGGAAACGGGAAAGCCAGCCGTTCCATCTTGCGGCCCGGCATCAGAAGAGCGTCGACCTGATCGGCAAGGTCCCAAGTCACCTCTGGGAAGTAGCGGCCGATGTTGTTGGCAAAGGGCCCCGTTGCGCGGTTTGGATCAAGATCGAAAGCCCAGCGATAGATGTGGGTGTGGACATCAAAGACGGTGTCGGGGACGAAGTCGGAAAGCTCCTCGGCCCAGATCGCTTGGTCAAGGTCGGTTGGCTGAATGTCGGCGCGGTCAATGGCATTTGTCATGTTTGCGGTTCCTAATGACGGCGGCGCGCCGCATGACGCTGCGGCACGGGAGAGGCGAGATAGGCCTTTGTCTCGGCGGTGGCGAATCGATCGGGCGAGAAGGCGCTAAGGTCGATGGAGGTTTTGCCCTTTGCCACGAACTCGGCCAAGTAGAAGCCAGAGGCCGGGTTGTAGCTGAACCCGCCAGAATGAAAGCACACGCCAACAAACAGGCCTTCCACCGCGCCGAAGGGCCCCAAGATCGGCTCGCCGTCCATCGAAAAAGACAGCAGCCCCACCTTGCGCGTTTCCCATCGCGCATCCCTGAGCGCCGGCACAAAGTCACCAAAGCGCTGCAGCACGGCGGGTAGGACTGCGGGGTCATCCTGAATCTGCTCAAGCCGAAAGGCGAAATCGCTGACCGTCATGTCGTCACGATCGGCTGTCTCTGCGCCTATCAGGATGCGATTGCCCGCAGCAGGGCGGACATAGCCAAGGAAGGGGTCGGCATTCACCGGCGGTGCCACGAAGGGCGAGGCAAAGGGTGCCGTCACGTAGCGTTGATGGACGAAGGTCTTAGCCGGAATCGTGAGACCGGCGGTTGCCAACAGCGGCATCACCCAAGCGTAATTGGCCACCACCACCGCATCGCCGCGGATCACGCCGTGATCGGTGCGCACGCCGGTGGCGCGACCACCCTCGACCACAATCTCGCGCACGGTCGTCTTTTGAACAATTGTGACGCCGAGTTTGCGCAGCTTGGCCGTCAGCGCCGCCAGATAATCCGTGGGCTCGCTGTAACCGCCCAGCGGGTCAAGAAGGCCAATGTGATCCTCTTGAGGATTAAGCTGCGGCCAGCGGCGGCGGATTTCGGCGGCCGTTAGGATTTGGTAGGGCACATCAAGGTCATCATAAAGCGGCAACAGCGCCTCACGGGCGGGCCACTGTTCGGGACTGAACAGGCCAAGGCAGCCATGTTCGTTGTGGAATACATAGTCCTCAAGCTCGCGCCCCATCTCGCGAAACCGGCGCAGCGCTGTCTTGCGGGCAAGCACGCCGGTCTTGGACCATAAAAGGCCCGTCGAAATCCCTGCCGCGCGGCTGCTAGAGCCGTCGCCGATGCTGTCTTTTTCAAGGATCGTCACCTCGCCATAGCCAAGGCGCTTAAGGTGATAAGCGGTTGATAAGCCCGTCACCCCACCCCCGACGATGATCGCATGTTTGTCGGCCATGGCCTGCCCCCCAGCTGCTTGACACATTATTCACGTTATAGTATTAAAATAATAATATAATCAATGGGCGAGGCGCATCCGTGAGCAGGTATGTTGAAGAGTTTGACGACGGTCCCGGTGGATGGATGCGGGTTGCCAACAATTTCGATCCGCCGCAGCCCTTGCCCATTCGCGACGGCGTCGTCCGCTGTCAGGGGCCATGGTGGGTTGATTACAACCACGCGCCACCCGGCGGCGGCTATTTGCAGCTTTTGATGTGCTTGGTGACACAGGGGCCGTCGGGTGAGTCTGTGCGCGAAGTGTCGGGCCGCAACCGATTTACAACCGCAGGGTTTCCAACCGACTTCACAGATGCAAAAATCACTTTGCGCACGCGCGGCGAACTTGAGGCGGCGGGGACAAGGCTGTCGCTGCTGATCCAAGGCTCGATCGACGGCTTGATCTCGGGCTGGGTGCTGACCGGGCAAAGCTTTCCTGTCGGCCCGAACTGGGCCGAGACCACCATCACCGCGCGCCCCGATCCGGAACAGTGGACCAGCATCGGCGCGCGTCACGACCGCAAAGACACCTATGGTGAACGGCCGCTGGCGGATATTTTGGCCAATGTGAACGTCAACATCCACCTTATCATGTTTCCCGTGACACCCAAGCCTATGGGCGATATTGTGGGCGACGCGCATCTGCTGCGCGCTGGCCGCGACTATCCTATCTGGCCATCCAGCATCGCCCAAGGCTATGTCGAGATCGACCGCGTCGCCATCGCGTTCGCGTCATGACGCGCTATCCCCATACTGTGCTTGGCACGGTCTGCCTGCCTTGGCGCCGCGACGGCGACCTTGACGAGGCGCTGTTCCGGCGCACCATTCGCAATCTGGTCGCAGCGGGCCTTCCCGATCTTTACGTGTTCGGCACGGCTGGTGAAGGCTACGCCGTCAGCGACGCGATGTTCCGGCGCGTTGCGACGATTTTCACCGAAGCGATGCACGAGGCGGGCGGCGCGCCGCCGATGATCGGCATCGTCAGCCTGTCGCTTGCCACGATGATCGAGCGTATC
>CAMAQR010000132.1 GCA_945860375.1 Pseudorhodobacter antarcticus | reverse complement strand
GTCTCCTTGATATCTAGACCTTAACACTCTGTGCGTCTACGAATGCGAAATCAATCCTAAAGAGACGCAAAGAGGTGCAGCAGGAGACGCCTGCTACGAGTGTACCCCAAAGAGACAGTCGTGATAGCCTGTCGCACTGGTGAGGTCTGCGTGAACGTATCGGTCGCGCTGCTGTTCGCGCCCTGCAAAGTTGACCAATTGGTCAAAATATGATACCCGCGCGCGCCCAGGCGCGCCCGCAACGGCGTGCGCCTGAGGTTGATCTGGCAGCAATTTGGCGGTTGTGGCGGAGCCGGTTCGCTTCGCCACTTGTGGCATTCAGTTCCGCCCGCAGCATGCCTTGTACTTAAGGCCAGAACCGCAAGGGCAAGGGTCGTTCCGACCCGGCAGCTTCGGCGCGCGGAACGGCAGAACGATGCCCGTATCAGCCGCCTCGTCCGCGGTGAACGGGTCGATGCCGCGGGTCTCCGCGAGGATCATGGCAATCAGGTTCGGGATCAGGTCAGGCGCATCGTCATCGATGTTCGTGATTTCGTCTTCGGACAGGTCGGAGGTACCCTCGCAAATTTCCTGCATCATGAAGAGCATGTTCACCGACATCTGCGCGTCGCTGGCAGGCCCGTTGGCAATGGCAAGCCACTCTGCCTCCCGCAGCTGCATCGCACGGGTAAAGCCGTCGATCCAAGGCTCCCACAGCGTCTCGCCGCTGTTGACGTCTTCCTCGTAGATCGGCTCGATCCAGCCCCCGCCGTTGATCAGGGTGGCCGTGTCGTTGTAATGCGCCATGACCGTTTGGATTGTCGCTTCAGCTGCCACAAGGTCGGGGAAATTGCTGGCGCCGTCATCGCTCCAGACCCCCGGCAGCCACTCGGAAGGCGGGATCAGGCTCTTGGATACCAGGATGCCGGTCAGGTAGCCGTTCAGCTCGCTCACCGTCATCGGGAACTGTTCCTGCGGCAGCGCCTGCAGCAGCGTGTCCAGATGGTCGAGGGCTTCGTCAGTGTATGACATCTTGGCTCCTGTGCCGCTTTGATTGGGGGATTACGGTATCGGGCCGCCCAAACCAATCTCAAAAAGCCGTTGGTCTGCGCTGGTACTGGGCACCCACGAACGCACATTACCAGTGCGCCTCTTGGTCGCCGTCGTCGTTGTCGACCCATTTCTGCAAGGTCTGCCGGGTCTCAGACAGTAGCTTGGGCAAAGAGCGCCGCAGCTGCTTGATCGACAAGTTCAGCTTTTCTCGGAACAGAAGTGGATCTCGCCTCCGCCACTGCCGCAGGCGAAGCAAGTCCGCTACCTCTGCGAAGCCGACCGTCGAGTAGACCCGCACGCGCGAACTGTCACACTTCGTGCCGTTAGTATTAACTAGAACAGGCCTCATCTGTGACACTCGCCTCTGCTCGCCCCTCAACGCGAGGCCGGCACGCGACATGATTTCGCCTACTGTTTTCGCAGCTGACGCGGGTCGCTTCGGGACAGAACTAGAACCGGTGCTGTAAAATTTTGGACCCACTATGCCGACCGCAGCAAAGGCCGCAGGCCGCATCATAACACGGTCAACGATCTGCTCCGCCGCGCCCGGCGTCAGCCAACCATCGGCTCGGATGTCAAACCCCTCGAAGAGGTCGCGGTAAAGCCGCCAGCGGGCCGATGAAAGGTCCGCTTGCCAGAAATCGGAAGTCTGAAAGCAAGCAGCGTTCGGGGCGTCTGCACGAACAAGGCTTTCAAATTGCGAAATCTTGCTCATCGCGTTGCCACCGTCCCAAAGCTTATAGCCCTCGAAGAGGATTTCGGTCACACCGAGGCACTCCCGTATGCGCGCCGCCTCTAGGCGCAGCTCGAATTCAACGAGGTTTGCTTTGCCTCCGTCAATGCCGGAAAATTCAGGGCGAAAATTCCTCCTTGCGTCTTCAAACTTCTGAGCGACATCTGCCACCGCCTCTAGAGGCGTTGCGTTCAACCGTTCTAGCTTTTCAGTCGACGCCTCAGCGCGCGCTTCCTCAGCGGCCATCGACCCCGATGCGGCCGCAACCGTTCTTATAGCCCAGCCCTCTTCCTCCATGAGCCAGTAGAGGGAGGCCGCGAAGTCAGCTCGTGCGTTCCGACCTTCGGCTTCCACCGCAGCCGCAAGCCGCGCATACTCATCAGGCGCGACTGGCGTATGCTGCAGTTCGAGAGCGTCTGCGCGGCCGGCCAATATCGTGGAAGAATGTATCCGGCCGTGAAGGTTATTCGTCATCACACCGATCAGGATGCGTTCCAGATATCTCACCCGGCCGATCTGCTGGACGGCGTCCGTCGGCAAGATTGCATGACCGCCACCGATGAACACCCCGAGGGTGAAATGCTTGCCCTGCCGATGTTCAATCGAAATACCGCTCGAGATCGCAGGTGAGGACACGACAACGTCGTAGTTGCGGCTTTCCGCATCGGCATCGCTGAGGAATGCTGCTTGCGCAGTGCCCCCCTTGTTCCCTGCGGTGATTGCAATGCTGCTGTAACCCAGTTCTCTCATATACTTGTCAAGTGCCTCGGCGAGTTCGCGGCTTTCGCAAGCAAGCCACACCTTTCCGCCTGCGACAAGTTCCGAGATCACGGCATCAACAATGCACGATCGGACTGGTTTCGGCGCCCCGTGCCGAAATTCCACATGACCAGACCGAACACTTGGCGACATCGTCAGTATTGTGAACACCTCTCCGGGCCGACATTGCTCGAGGAACTGGATCGTCCTGTCGTTAAGGTGGGCGTCCGCTCCGACAACCAAACGCGCTTTTTTGATTACCAAGGTCAGGTGATCATAAATATCCTTGGCACCGGCAAAGGTAGCGTTGAAGCATTTGGTATCTGCCAGAAAGTCGATCACCTGCCGGATCTCGTCTATGAAAACCACATCTGGGTATGTATCCTGCGGCCCGAAACGCATTCGCTTGATCGAGGGAAGACACACGGCGACGCCGCCTGCATTCTTAACATCTTCGGGGGTAGCGTTCTGGTAAAACGCAAGTTTGAGACGTGATGCCAACTCTGTTGTCAGGGTCACCCGGTGACAGATGGCCATGACGGTTAGCCCCATTCCCTTTGCGAGCGCCACGAGCGGGGCTCCAATGTGCTGCGTCTTTCCTGCGCCAAGCGGCGCCTGAACCAGCAACACGCCAGATGGCAAATCACTCACGGCACCAAGCAAGCTTTGAACCCGCCTCACATTGTGCCGCTTTGTGGTCATGGGCTGAACCACTGCAGTCGCGGTGACCGCTGCCCGTCGCGACTGAAGCCATCGCTCCAGATGTGCCTGAAGCTCGTGCCAGAATTCGGACGGCAACGTGCAATGGGCCACCTGCATCCTGATCCAGTCCAGCATGCCAGAGAGGGTCCACTCGGCTGGCACAGACCAGAATAGTCGCTTTGACACGGCAATGACACGGTTACGTGCATTCGTTGCGTCTGCCTTTTGCAGAGTTCTTGTGATCTCCCGTCGTGACGAGGCGGAAATATCCGGCACCGAGAAGAACTTTGTATTTACGACCGAAGCGCCGCCGCCGCCATCGTAGCGCGCAAAGGTAAAGCGCCGCCGCATACCGTGGGCGTGGTCGACGATGATTGGACGAGCGCCGGTGGCCCACAGGAGCGTTGCCTTGCCGCGTCCGTACTCGATACCGTCCAGCGGCGACGGCAACGACAGCCTACCGCCCAGCGGCTCTCCTTTATCTAGCAGGTCGCCCACGCGTATCGTGCTGCCATCATTCAGATCGAGGATAGCGTCGTCAGTTAGCATACCCCCGTTCAGGCGGACCTTAACGGCCTTTATGGCATCTCGAACGGGGACGCCGTTATCGACGCTCTTACGCACCTGCCGCTTTTGCCATTCACGTTCAGACTTCTTTGCAGCGGGACGCAGACTTTCTTTGGCCTCGGCGATGCGCTTCTTCCATTCTAAACCAGTCGGAAACGCTGGAGCATCCAGCAAAACCCCCTCCTGCCACTCAATCGGAAAGACGACCCTTTCGACGCCTGGACCCAGCTCTGGCGGCCCAGCAAAGACGAACCGCTCCGGCGCACCGACTATCGCATCGAAGATCGAACGAACTAGCAGGCTGCCGCTACTGCTAATTTTGATCCAACCCAGGCCTTCTGCCCAGGCGCGCGCTTCAATGGATTTCAAGATTTCGGCGCTCTGCCGCTGGTCACGGACAAGAACGTAGAGATGAAACCCTCCAAATTTGGTGGGAGGGTCGTCGCCCAGCCGGTAGACACCGGACGAGCTGGATGGCTTGAACACACGGCAGGCGGTCCGCAGTTCCGGCCAGATGTATTCCATGGCGCCAAGTGGGCCACCCAGTTCCGCAATGCGTTGCCGGACCCCATCAGGCATCTGGTCGGTGTCGTAGTCGAGCAATAGCCATCCGGGACCAGGCTGAAACTTGAATGTCTCCTGATTTCGCCGATGACTGCGGACAGACAGTTCGAACTGCTTGGGCAGATCGGGCGCGATGCCAAAGAGGAGAGCCATGTCCGGGGTCATCTCGCAGACGAGCGACTGCATCAGGAATGCATTACCGATGTCGAACGTGCGTCCGATGAACTCAGTGAAATGGCCCGCAGCCTCCTTTTCTAGCCGACCTTGTTCATCCAAGAAGAACCATTTTCCGATGAAGCCATCCCGGCGCAGCAGCGTAAGCTGCGCGCCGGTGGGCTGTTCGATCGAACTTTGCCTTGAAGATGTAGGATTGAACCGATCCAACATGGTCAGCCCAGCATGTCTTTGACAGCTTGACGCTGACCGGCGTTGCCACGTTCGGCGTCGACGCGCTGTTGCTGCAACCACTCCGCGACGTCCTCGAAGCGGTAGAACGCCGCCGCGCCTGACTTGTAGAAGGGCGGCGTCTGTCGGCGCGCCCGCATTTGGCTTTCTGTCTCGGGTTTGACACCGAGCAAGGCGGCAAAGGCCTTAGCCGGCATAAGCTTCTGGCTCGAATAGAACGATGCCAGGACCTGTGTCTCGGGTTGGAGTTCGCGCTTATCAATCATGACGCACCCCCAACGTAGAGTTGTCGCGCGACGCTTGGGCCTTCTCGTTGATCCAAGCCTCGATATCGCGGTCCAGCCAGCCCACGGTGCGTGGGCCTAGGTGGATCGGCCGCGGGAAATGGCCCCGCTCGATCCAGTAGTAGAGCGTCCGGCGGTT
>CAMAQR010000131.1 GCA_945860375.1 Pseudorhodobacter antarcticus | reverse complement strand
TCAGTTCAACGGAGCGTGGACCGGCAGCCTTAAATGCAGCACGGGCCAGCTTCAGGTCCACGACTGACCGAACTGGGAGCGCAGTTGCATCGGGTATTCGAGGAATCCGACGTGTATCCCGACAGCGTCTTCATCGAATTCAACGAACCAAAAGACGGTATCACCGCAGTTCCGGCAAAAGTGCTGGTCGATGGCTCGTCCCGCATCCGAAATGCGGTGAAACAATCGGCTTTCCCCTTATTTGTGAACAACGGCCGATTTCGGCAAATAGAAACGCCAAAGGCGCTGCCGCCATATTTCTTGCGTGCAAGGCAATTGGAGACGCACACCTCGTTTGGCTCACCTTCGACCATGACGGAAAACCGGCAGAATGAAGATTTCGCCTTCCTTGCAATGACATGGCATTTCCGGGAAAGCCTTTCAGGCGACGGCACGACCACGTGATTCTCTTGGTGGATCACGTGATTCCTTCGGCGTTCGATACAGCCTCCGGACTTGAGCGGAAGGAGCGGCAACCATGCTCGGGACTCACAGCCATAACAACACGGTTGCCGCGAGGGCGCTGGCCGGTAGGAAGACGTCAACTCGTCTGTCAAAGCCGATGTGTGAGACGGCCGGGCAGCTTCAGCCAGATAACTGAACCCGGAGGGTTTATCTGTCCCGACCTGTGGTGCCAGAACGCATCCCCATCGACCTTACCTGCTTTTTCTAAGACTTCGCTCACCTGTTCGTCAACGCGCCCCGTAACCTTCCGGGACGCAAAATCCGGGACGCGAAATCTAGCTGGATTAATTTCGTCTGCGGGCTACAAACGTTTCCGAGGTCCAACAAAGGACAAACACCATGATGCAGGGACAATACCGGCAGCTTTGTGTTCACCCGGTCAATGTGGAATCGGTTTTGTGAACCGCACCGCGAACAGGTGGGCAGCATTTCGCTGTCCTGCAAGATCTTGCCTTTCCTCGGCTTTGCCCTCACCTTCTGCCCGAGAGCGGAGGTTGTGATGCAGGACAGGAATTTCGGAAGGCTTGGGCGCGGGGTATCGGAGATTGGCTTTGGCGCATGGGCGATCGGTGGGTCCTGGGGAGAGGTGTCGGAGGCCGATGCCAAGGCCGCGCTGAACGCGGCTCTGGATGCCGGGGTAACCTTTATCGACACAGCCGATGTCTATGGCGATGGTCGCTCCGAACGTCTGATTGCTGCGGTGCTTAAGACGCGCGCGCAGCGTCCCTTTGTGGCGACCAAGGTCGGGCGGCGGCTGAACCCGCATTTGGCGGCGGGCTACACTGCGGACAACCTGCGCGCCTTCGTTGACCGCTCGCGAAAGAACCTGGAGGTCGAGACGCTGGACCTTGTCCAGTTGCATTGCCCGCCGACCGAAGTCTTTTACCGCCCTGAGGTGTTTGATGTGCTGCAAGGCATGGTGACCGAGGGGCGCATAAAAGCCTATGGCGTTTCGGTCGAGAAAGTTGAGGAGGGGTTGAAGGCGCTGGAGTATCCCGGCGTCGCCTCGGTGCAGATCGTCTACAACATTTTTCGTCAGCGCCCGGCGCGGCTGTTCTTGCGCGAAGCACGCGCGCGCGGCGTCGGCGTGATCGCACGGGTGCCGCTGGCGTCGGGGCTGTTGACCGGCAAGATGTCGGCTGCAACCCACTTTGCAGCCGACGACCACCGCGCCTTCAACCGCAACGGCGAGGCATTTGACAAGGGCGAGACCTTTGCCGGCGTGCCCTATGATATCGCGCTGGAGGCGGTGGAAGAGATCCGGGCACTGCTACAACCCGGTCAGGGTATGGCCGAGTTTGCCCTGCGCTGGATCTTGATGGATGCTGGTGTAACGACGGTGATACCGGGCGCGAAAACGGCGGAGCAGGCTTTAGCCAATGCACGGGCTTCTGAACAGCCGGCAATCCCGGACGCGACGATGGAAGAGGTGCGGGCGATCTATAACCGACGTATCGCGCCTCATGTCCATCAACTGTGGTAGACCTAGCCACGGCAATGTCCAGCTGATGGCCGTCTCGAGGGTGTCCTAGTCGACCATTTTGGTGGCGCCCGACCAGGGACTAGCGCCACCTGCGCCGCGCACAGGAGGGCTGCACGGAGGTGTATTGCCATTGGCTTCCCTCGCCGCCAAAATGCGCTAGACGCGCTCTGGCGGGCCTCCAAGGCGCTCTGCGCGCACCCAGGATTCGAGCACTCCCGTAGACATCTTTCCTGCACGATCTTAATGACGATCCAGATACCCACCCGGCACTGCAACGGACCGATTGCATTCGACGACCTCGGTCACCGCCAAGACATCGACCGAAGGGTAGGACACTGGCTGGCGACAAATGCCCTGGTAGTCCCCCCATTTTGAACGGGGTGCAGTCGTAGAACTCACGCGGCCATTTTCAGTTTCTGTGCGGGTGTGATGCCGCCGATGCCCATGTTCGGGCGATCATTGTTGTATGTCCATAGCCATTGTGTTGCGAAGTCTTGGGCCTCCTCGATGCTTTCGATGATGTATTGGTCGAGCCATTCGTGCCGAACCGTGCGGTTGTAACGCTCGATATAGGCGTTCTGCTGGGGTTGGCCGGGCTGGATGTGGAGGATGGCAACTCCTTGTTTCTCAGCCCATTTCATCAGCTTTTCACTGATGTATTCGGGGCCATTGTCAACCCGAATGGAGCTTGGTTTGCCGCGCCATTCGATGATCCTGTCCAAACTGCGGATGACGCGTTCGGCTGACCCCGCATACCTGATGCGTTTGTCGCTGGAGCAGTCGGTCGGCGTGACGGCCGCTAACGCCATCGTGGAGTGCTTCGGCACCCCCATCACGGTTAACGAACTCGGCTGGATCGTCGAGATCCGCGATGCGTCTGACAACGCCGACCCGCGCATCACCGTGCGGTCCCGTTCGGCCCTTCGGGGGATCTTCGGCAAATGAGCGAGGGATATTTCACCAAACCGATGGGACCTGTGGGACCGTGGGATCAGTTGTCTCAGAACGAGAAGGCGTGGATCGAATTCATCCGCGTCATTTCCGGCGGGCGCGACCCAAGGGTCACACCGGAAAGGGTCCGCAAGCTGCGCGAACTGCTCGACGCGGGATGAGGCGTGTGGTTGGGAAGCGCGCCGTTCCCCGGGGAGCACAGCCTTTTGTCTCGTCCTTTCTTCCCGATGGTCACGCCGCCAAAGACATCGTCATGCTTGTCATGAAGCAGCACCGCAACGCACCGTCATGTTCATTGAGGTCGGCGCGGCGCCACCTTGTGGTGCCAGCCCCTACCCGAACGGGGGAGGGGAACTTCTTCTGGCGCACCCAACGCCAGATGCTGTCGGTTGACACGTCATAGCGCTTGGCGACCTGTTCGACTGAGAGAAAATGAGAATCGCCGATTTCATCTGATGATAGGGACAGTGGGTGCATGATGGCTGAGCCTTTGTTTTGGTTGCCGATGCTTTCCTATACGCCTAGCTTCCCGATGTGTCGGATGGGATGGTAAAAAAATTCGACAGAAAGGCTCCAGTCCCATGTTCATTCTTGCCGCGACAGATCGGCGTGAAATTGTTGCCCATATGTTGCCCAGCAACCACCTGCACAACACACGCTGACGCGCTCGCCACAAAAATTCAAACATTTGAGTGTTTTAAGTGGTGCCCAGAGCCGGAATCGAACCAGCGACACGCGGATTTTCAAGATTTGGCTTGACGGTAACGCATTGATAATAAACGTGAATTAAACCCAAGAAATGGGTGTGCTACAGAATGTGCTATCGTGCATTTTGGGCGCAGAATGCGTTTTGCTATGTTGAACACGGTATCATAAAACGCTGTGGCAACACAGCGTTTTAAGCGTAGCCGTGTCACTTCAGGGTTATGTCACCATCGCGCAGTTTCATGCAGGTCATTGTTTGCCTCACAACTGTTATCTACAATTGTGTGGTCAGCAGCGGATTATTCCTACCTAAATCATTGGCAGGGATAGGAAATATTGGGAGTGGGAGTGGGAGGGCTTGGGCTTGGTGGGGCCGTTTGCGGCGATGCTGAACTTGACAAAGATTTGTCAATCTCCGGCATAAGGCTTATCCCCTTGAGCCCGGTCTCCCAAGATGTGGTGGCCGGGGGGTTGCGGCGCGCCGAATGTTCCTGTAATGTTCCCGCAAGCCTGCACGCTGGTCATCAGATCGCCCCATGTCGCGCCAGGAGTTCGAGGCGCTGTTTCCCGACGACGCGGCCTGCGCGGAATACCTTGCCAAGAAACGCTGGCCCGAAGGCTTCACCTGTCTGGTTTGCGACACCCGAAAGGGTTGGACTCTGGATCGTAACAGGCCGACGTGGGAATGCGCAGAGTGCAGGCGGCAGACTTCAGTCACCGCAGGCACCATCATGCATCGCAGCCATCTGCCTCTCAAGACGTGGTTCCTTGCCGCCCACATCGTCGCCACCCACTCGAACGGCATCTCCGCCCTTCAGTTGCAGGGCCAACTGGGCATCGGCAGCTACAAGACCGCCTGGCTCCTGCTCCAGAAGCTTCGGCGCGCCATGGTCGATCCCGGACGCAGCCCGCTGCAAACCCTCGTCGAGATCGATGAAACCGAGATGCCGTTCCGCTCGAAACGCGACCCCGTCGACCAGAAGAAGGGCGGGCGCTCCCCGGTTGGCAAGATCTTCATCGTGGGCGCCGTCGAGCTGTCTGATGACGGCCAGCCGCGCCGCATCCGTCTGGCCCACATCCCCGACGGATCCTCGAAGACGCTGCACGGGTTCATCGGGAAGGTGGTAACCCCGGGTGCCCGGGTGATCACCGACGGCTGGCTGGGCTACGAGAACCCGCCTGACAACTCACACGAGGTGCGCGTTGTCGAGGGGCAGAAGGCTCATGAGGTGTTGAAGTGGATCCACCGGGTCTTCTCGAACCTCAAGCGATGGGCCAAGGGCGTCTTCCACGGACTGCGCAAGGCCCATGTCCAGCGCTACCTCGACGAATTCGTCTTCCGCTGGAACCGACGACGCCACACCCGCATCGCCCTTGATCGCCTCCTCGGGATCGGCATGGACCTCAGGCCCGCCACCTATCGCGACTTCGTCGATCAGCGCGCCTGATCCCGACTGCCAAAGATCGCCGAGCGTCGTCCTCCGGCCTGCATCCGTTCACTCACATGTCCCAGCAACGAAAGACCGGCGTCCCCCCCGGAGGCTGCGCCCCACAAGATGTGGCGACCCCGGCATCAA
>CAMAQR010000130.1 GCA_945860375.1 Pseudorhodobacter antarcticus | reverse complement strand
TTGTTGGCCGGACGCAGTTCGGCCTCGCGGGCGGCTTGCTCGGCCTGCGCCGCGAACACTGCGGCGAAGTCGATGGAGGACGGCGGCATCGGCGCCGGAAGCGTGGGTTCAACGTGGGTCATGGGGGTCTCCGAAGAAGGGGAAAGGATTGGAGCACGCCGGGTACTCTCTTGCCCCAGCGAAACTCACAAAAGCCCCCTGCCCTCCTCTGCCTCTCTGGGGTCATGCCGCGATCTGCAGGGCGCGCGCAGCAAAGGCGCGCCAAAGTGGATCGACCAGGCGAGCCTCCAAGAGATCGGCACGCTGCCGCAAGCGGGTCGCGAGATCAATTTCCTGCCAGTCAGCTGCACGGCTTGCCTGCGCCCGAAGCTGGCTTGCTTCCATGACCACGGCCCGAGCTTCAGCGGCGCTGATGACTGGGGCACTCCAAGCGACAGCGCCATTCGCTGCAGCACCGGCAAGGACAAGACGCTGATCGCGAGCAAGGACCGCAACCATGCGCGGTGCAGCAGCAGGCTCCAGTTCTTCGGCCATGGCAATCGCACCACTCATGGCTTCGGCCAGCGTCGTGAAATGACCAACAATCTTGGGACGCGCCTCTCCCGACATTGTAGCCGCAGGGTAGCGATCAGGCAGCGTCAGGGAAAAGGGCAGCGAGGGGTCAGAAGTGCTGTGCGCGATGTCTGGCACGAAACCAGCCGGAAACGGCGCAGACAGGGCCGGAAGGGGAAGGTCAAACATTGATGATGCCTCCGACGGTGCGGGAAGCCTCTCTCCCCGCCTCAAGCGTCAAAGACCAAACCGCCCGCCCTCTTCCTCGAAGGGCGGCGGATAGTCGAAGCCGACGTCAGCAATGCGGACGAAGCGGACGTTCGGAGTTCTCCCGGCGGGACAGCTTCGTGCCATCCCGCCGGAAGATTAGGTCAGGCTACATCCTGAAGCCGGACCTCTCCTTCATGTAGAAAACATGCTTTAGAGAAGATACCTAACTCCATGGGATTTGGCAGGCGAATGTCCCGGACACCCGGCACGGGCTCGCGTTCCGGGTCGAAGGAACGGTCGATCTGCGAGATGAACCCCAGAATAATCCCCGTCCTGCGGGCAAACTCCTGAAGAACCAACATCTGGTCTGAAAGCGTAGGTTTGCTGCGTTGCTGGTCAAGTATTTGCAGATAGTCGATGATCGCAACGGTTCCTCGCGGCGAATCGGAAAGATACCGGACAATGAAATCGGCGCTGATATCGTCCGAGGTCACGATTTCCAGCTTTTCGCTCAGGCTCTGAGCATCGTCGTCCAATAAACGGATGCGTTCCCTTGTGTCCCGTTCGGTGTATTCCAAGCTGAAGAAAACTGCTCTTCTGTTGGCGCGCACGGCATCAAGCAGAAGCTGAAGCCCCAGCATGGTTTTGCCCTGTCCGGGGCGGGAGCCTAGTAGCAGCAAGTCACCGTCCGCAAGCCGGGACAGGATTGCTTTTGACGGCGGGTTCATCGCCAAACGGGAAGAAAGCAGGCTCCACGCTGCAAAACCTTCTTCGTGCGCGATGCGATCTAGCGCTTCGTGCAGCGTCATTTTTTCGTCCCGCGCCAAGAGTTTGGCGCGACGTTTCAACTGGTAGACCGGGGCGGATAGCCGCATTGAAGAACCTCCATTCCGAGCCAGAAACGCAACCCCTCCTTATGCGAACGCTCGAACAGATGGTTCGATGATCCAGATACCCCGTATGTGTGATACTTCCCCGGTTGGAGGGGGGAGGCGTGGGCCGAGCCTATACGATGAAGATTATCGCAAGGCGACAATCCTGACAAGTGAGATGACCGAATTGGGCTCATCGCGACGATTTCAGTGGGGCGCCCGCTAGGCGCCCCACCCTGCCTCAGCCGACCCGGTCGAGAAGCTTCTTGGCGCGCCCCTCCATGTCGAGGCGCGCATCCTGCTGGGTCTTGTCGCGTGCAAGCCGCGTGATGCCCTGCACGAAATCGAAGATACTCTCGGGCGGGCGGCCCTCTTCCATCAGCACCTTCTCAATGATCTTGCCGGATTCAGCCTTGGAGAAGCCGCGTTTCCGCAGGAAGTCATCCCGGTCCTCGTCCGTCCGCGCCACGATCTGCTGCCGCGCGGCCTTGATGCCGTTCACAAAGCCCTGCGGCGAGGAATTGGCAAACCGCGTCAGCGCCGGGGCCGCCTCATGGGCAAAGCGAGAGGCGGCGTATTTCGAGTGGCGGATGGTGATCTCCTGGAAATCTTCGACGCCCCAGAGGTTGCGGTTCTGGCAAACTGCCCGCAGGTAGAAGCTTGCCATGCCAAGGGTCTTCGCCCCGACCTCGGAATTCCAGCAATAAAAGCCCCGGAAGTAGAGATCAGGGGAGCCATCCGGCAGCCTGCCAGCTTCGATCGGATTGTGATCGTCGACCAGGAACAGGAAGACATCGCGGTCCGAGGCATAGAGCGTGGTCGTGTCACGACTGATCTCGACATCGGGGTTGTAGACCCCGGTCGACCAGTCGAGCACGCCGGGCACCTTCCAGCGCGTGTCGCCGGTGCCGTTACCCGCGATGCGCTGCACCGCCTCGACCAGCTCATGATCGTGGATGCGGCCATAGTCTGGGCCGGTCACGGCGCGCAGTTCGGTGCGACCATCTTCCGTCTCAAAGGTCTTCACCTGCTCGGCACGGTGGTTGGTCAGGCCGTATTGCAGGTTGATCCCCGCCAGCGGCGCGGGCAGCTGTCGCAGGTAAGAGGCCGGGGCGCCGACGATGCTGGCAAGCTGGCCGAAGGCCCAATGTGTGGGCGCGACCGGCTCTTGCGCCTTCGGCAGCATGAGATGTAAACGCTCTGCACTGTCGCGCGCGGCCTCGACCCGGATGTCGGCCGTCTGCACGACCCGGCTCCGGCTGCGCTCGGACCGGCCCTTTACGGATGCCCAGAGATCGTCGAGCGACAGATACCGCTCATCATCGGGCCGGTTGAACCATTCGGACGACACGCGCCCGTTCCGTTCACCCCGGCTGACATCCACTTTCCAACCACCAACCCGCGCCGGTGCGGCCGGGTCCAGAACTTCCACAACACCCATCGTTAATCTCCCGCGACGGGCGCCGGGAGCCACTCTCCCGAGCCTCAACCCGTCAACGGAAAACCGGCACGGCTCTCACTCTCGGCAACGTAAGGTGCGGGAAGCGGCCGGTCGAGGCGCGAGGCCCGTACCGGCAGCCTAGGGAGGAAAAGCGGAAGTTCGGGGCAAGAGTTTCATAGGTCCGACTTGTTGTGAAGGTTGGCGACGATGCAAATTCAGGTGGAGCCACCCGCGGATCGCGTAGTACAAGCGGGTGGGTAGTATTCAGATAGTCAGAGGCCTAGCTGTGATCATTTACGCTCGGGGGACCGCCATAATTGAGCATCACGACTCCGGCGAACAATTCGAAATTTACGATGATGAATTGGACTGGGAGCCAGTGGGTGGTGACGACCGAGGTATGGGGCCCGAAACGATCTATGAAGCCTTGATCGAACATGACGAATTAGGTGATTTGCGCTGGACAATTTCGGAGTATCCGGCTGGTGCGGAGAACTTTAAGGAAACAAACGTCGGCATGCATCGGGTTATCCAAGACTTTGATTACGGCCTTGAACATGAGCCCGAGTTTGACGACGAGTACCCGGCAAACCTTCGAGATAGGTTTAAGAACAACCCCGAATGGACGAAGGCAATGACCAAGGCCACGGTGGTGAAATACTTGGTGGACTGGTTTCACTATTTCTACGAAGACCCTGCCAACGAAACTCCATACAATGGCCGCGAGGGTGGCTATCTCTACATCAAGGGCGGGCCGTATTCGGCGGAGGAAGAGCTTCGGGAGAATTTCGAAGACGTGGTGCCGGAAGATGCTATTCTTGTGGCCGTTGAGAAAATTCAAAGCGATGGCCTGTTCGATTGGGCTCCTTCGCATCGGCATCCAGACAGCATCGACTTCTATGAGGACGCGGTTGCAGAAGACTATGCGCAGGATAAATTCTCATTTGAAGCACTCAAAGAGATCGCCAGCGAAAGCCAAGGAGCGGGACTCGGTAGCGAGGAAGAGAAGGCTACACGCGCAGCAGTCCTGGAACAAATTGCCGCTCTGAAAGACGACCTGCCCAAGCCTGCTTCACATGGAGGGATCGGCCACAACCACCCACCTCAAGAGTTTGAACTTCAAGGGGAAGAACTCGAAGAAGCTACTGAGAGCATTGGGGCGATTGAAGCACAACTTGCCTCGGATGAGCCCAATGTTGAGGTTGTGGCTCAAAAGGCATCGTTTCTCAGAAAGGCGGTTGGCTGGATTACAGGCAAAATTGACACGACGGTCGAAGCTTTCTGCAAGTCATTCGGTACGGCTCTTGGTGTCGTTGCCGCTGCCACGATTCCCGCCGCAGTTCTTGCGCTACCATACTGGGGCAAACTGGCGGTGTTGCTTGGAAGTCTGAAAGGTTGGCTTTTGCTTGCCTTGGGCTTGTGAGTCAATTTTGCGCTTCTTGCGTGTAGCACAATATCTGCTGCTGACTGATCCGAGAGCGGAGCCGTAAAGTTTCTGTTGTAGAAAGTGCGGCGAAGCCGCCGTTTGAACAACTCTTGCTGAAGGTCCACAGAGGGCCGAATCCGACCCTTCCTCGGACCCAGCACCTGACGAAGGCCCTCTGGGAGAGGGATCGCACGCTTAAATCGTCGAAAACGCATACTTCTGCGCGTTATCGGCAGAACGCGACATCATCATAGAACGAGACGGCCATTGAACACCTTCCCTTCCGCTCTGCGTCTCAACGGCTTGGTGCGAACCGGCCCGTTAAACATCTGCCGCCGTGACGTCCGACTCATTCTGGCGATGATCGATGCCGGACTGAAGGATCAGCAGATCCACGCTTTTTTCAGTCAGCCCGGGCACGACTTCAATCCTAGAGAAATCTTAGAGCTGCGGTCGGCCAATCGATCCTCCCTGCCACCGCCCGCGACCCGCGCGGAGTTGCAAGCCTTTCTCGACGGCTGGAGTACATATCCTCCCCACTCCTATTTTTGGCATTATTGCGGCGATCAGGGCTTCTTTGGTAAGCGTTTCCTGGACCGCACCTTCCCAGTTTCCGCCTGACCTGCGACTCCGCATCTGACAGAATTGGCGGGGGAGTTTCGCGATGGCGACGACGGTGGAGTTTCTCAGGGACTACGGGGTGGAGATACGGGCCAATGGCCAGAAGCG
>CAMAQR010000129.1 GCA_945860375.1 Pseudorhodobacter antarcticus | reverse complement strand
GATCTTCGGCACGTATTTCGGCCCGGTCGAGGTGCGGAATTGGCTGGGGGTTGAGCAGGTCCTGACCTATCCCCAGCCCTCGATCAAGCTGACCAACGGCGTCGCGACCTCCCGCCGACAGCGGTGCTGCTGTTGACCGTAGTACCTTGGCTTTGAAAGCCTCCAGTTCAAAATCTAGAAACGAGCTATTTGATAGTGCAATATCGGAAGAACATCCTCTGCATCAACGTTTCCGACGCATGGTGCTTTGGGTGCAAGACCAGCGATCGCGCGGCTAATTATCTTGCGAAAGCATCGCCCCTGTGTGTTCGTCCTTCAGGCGGCAGATGAGCGTGCCTGGCGACTATGATCGACCTGTCATCCACTGAAGGAACGTCTGATCAAGGGGTTCGGCTGCGCCGAGGTGGCATCCTCATCGTCCTGGCAGGCACGAGGCGGATTCCTGTCGTTCTAGCCAACCAAGAGGTGACGATCTACTTTACGAAAACCCATCTTGCCGATCTGCAGGCTATTATCAAAGCGGATGCCGACGAGCCATCGCGAGATATGCGCAAAAGTTGGTGACGCTTGATCAGGCGGCAACTTGAAGTTGGCGGATCCCGTCTCGGAACTCAATCCCCTGGATGATCTCGGGGAGGCGGTTCTGGCCGTCGAGTTTGCGCCATTTCTTCTGCGCCGACATCATCAGCTTGAACGCCATGGCCAAGCCGGTCTTGCGACTGAGGCAGCCCTTGGTGCGTTTTGTGCGATGCCGGACCGTTGCGAAGGTGCTTTCGATCGGGTTCGACGTTCGGATGTGTTTCCAGTGTTCCGCCGGATAATTGTAGAAGGTCAGCAGCGCGTCGCGGTCCTTGATCAGCTTGGCGACCGCCTTGTCCCATTTGATGCCGTAAGTATCGACGAAGAAATCGAAGGCTGCGTTCGCTTTGGCTTTCGTCTCGGCCTGCCAGATGTCGTGCAGGTGTGCCTTCGCCTTGGTCTGCACGGATTTCGGCATCGCGTTCAGAACGTTCATAGTCTTGTGGACCCAGCACCGTTGCTCCCGCGTCGCGGCGAACACCTCGCGCAGGGCCGTCCAAAAGCCAAGTGCGCCGTCGCCAATGGCCAGTTTCGGGTCCTGTTTCAGGCCGCGACGCTTTAGATCCAGCAGCACCTCGCGCCAGCTTTGCGTGCTTTCGCGAAAGCCGTCGGTCATCGCCAGCAGCTCCTTGCGGCCATATTCATCGGCGCCCACGATCACCAAAACACATTGCTTTTTTTCTGCCATGCGCGGTTTGAAGTAGACGCCATCGGCCCAGATGTAGAGAAATCGCCGGTTGCCGAGGTCACGTTTCTGCCAAGCCTCGTAGTCCTGCCACCAGTCGGCCTTCAACCGCGTGACAGTCTTGGCAGACAGGCCCTTGGCGTTCGGCCCCAGCAGCGCCTCCAGCGCCTCGGTGAAGTCACCCGTGGACACGCCCTTGAGGTAAAGCCACGGCAGCAGTTCTTCGACCGATTTTGCTTTGCGCAGATACCGCGGCAGGATGCTGGGCGCGAACGTGATCTTGTCTTCGCAAGCGCCCCGATCCCGCACACGCGGAACCTTCACGGGCACCGGACCAATGCCCGTCATCACCTCGCGTTCCGGTAGGTGACCATGACGGACCAGACGCGCCCGCCCGTCCTCGAGCTTTTCCCCGGAAAAGGCATTCATGAGTGCGGCCAGCTCGGCATGGATCGCCTGTTCAATTAGCTTGCGGGCTCCATCGCGGATAACATCCGTGAACGGGTCGGCGCTAAATCCCGATGGATCGGGAAGTTGAGTAACGGTAGTCTCTGACATGTGGCATATCCTTTTCTCAGCAGAGAATTGACGGCGTCTGAACACCGCCATGATATGCCGCCCCTCAGGGCTGCGCATTCCACGGAAGATGGGCATCGATTCCACGGGATCGCGGGCACTCATTCCACGGCATCGCGGGCAGCTGATCTGACCGACGGTTTCATGGAGTCAGGCTTGTGCTGACAGGTCAAGGCTTGTGTTGCGGGCGGCGGCTTTTCGCATGCTTTCTCCGATAAGTTTGAGCCTGTGGGCGTTGTGGACGAGACGATCGAGGATGGCGTCGGCCAAGGTTGGGTCGCCGATCGCTTCGTGCCAGTGCTCGACGGGCAGTTGGCTGGTGACGATTGTGGATGCGCGGCCGTGGCGGTCTTCGAGGATTTCCAGGAGGTCCCGGCGTTCCGGGGCGGTGAGGACGGCGAGGCCCCAATCGTCGATGATCAGCACATCCATGCGGGCGATGGTTTTGAGGATGCGTTCGTGGCGGCCGTCACCGCGGGCCAGAGCAAGGGCTTCGAACATGCGCGGGGCGCGTTGATAGAGGACGGGCCGCCCGTCACGGCACGCCTTATGGCCCAGAGCGCAGGCGATCCAGCTTTTGCCAAGACCAGTGGGTCCGGTGATGAGCAGGTTCTCATGGCGCGCGATCCAGCCGCCATCCGCAAGATGGGCCATGACGCTGCGGTCAAGGCCGCGTGGTGTGCGCAGGTCCATATCCTCGACGCTGGCGTCCTGACGCAGGGCGGCGAACTTGAGACGCGAGGCCAGCTTCTTGCCGTCACGTTCGGCGGCCTCGCGGTCGACCAGCAGGCCGAGGCGATCTTCAAACGAGAGATCATCGAAGGCTGCCGACCTTCGCTGCTCGTCAAGCGCTTTGGCAATGCCGGTCAAGCCGAGGGCCAGCAATCGGTCATGAGTGGGATGGGTCAGCATTTTGGTCCTTTCTCAGTGGTAATAGCCGCCGCCACGAATGTTGGCGTGCTGGACGGGGGAGGATTCTTCGGAGCATTCCAGGAAGGCTCGGTCGAGGCCGGTCTTCAGGATCGAACGGATCGAGGTCACGGTGCGGGCACGGATGGTGACACCCCGCTGGCAGGCAGCGTCGACCCGCTCCGGGCCATAGGTTTTGACCAGGGCCAGCACGCCCAGACAGGTGCGGAACCCCTGCTCGGGGTGCGGGCGGTCCGCCATCACCATCTCGCAAAAGGCGGCTACGCCCGGGCCGGTCTTCGTCGCCTGCGCCAACATTCTGGCTGGCGTCCATTCGCTGAAGCGACGGTGCGCGGAAGGCATATGATCGGGCACCGTCACATGGCTGCGCCGACCTGGCGTGCGCACATGGCTCGCAACCCGTTGTCCGCGATGGAATATCTCGACCGTCTGCCCTGATACGCGAACATCAACCTCTTGTTTGATCAGGGCAAAGGGGACGGAATACCAGGAGCTGTCGACTTCGACATGGTAATCGGGTGCCACACGGGCGCGCTTCCAGCGGGCGAAAACATAGGGATCGGACGGCAGCGGCTGCAGGTTGGGCCGGTCTAGTGTGGTGAACAGGTCGGCGCGGCTGGCACCATAGCCGCGCATCAGGCGCATGTTCAACTCGTCCAATAGACGCCGGATCGCCACGTTCAACTCCGCCAGAGAGAAGAACCGGTGGTTCCGCAGACGCGCCAGAATCCAGCGTTGCGCCACCTGAACGGCCACCTCGACCTTCGCCTTGTCACGGGGTTTGCGAGGCCGCGCAGGCAGAATGGCGGTGCCATAATGCGCCGCCATCTCGGCATAGGTCCGGTTCAACCCCGGATCAAACCGGTCGGCCTTGATCACCGCCGACTTCAAGTTGTCCGGAACGATGGCCTTTGGCACACCGCCCAGAAAGGCGAACATCCGGACATGGGCAAGGGTCCAGTCCTCCAGCCCTTCAGACGCAACCGCCTCGGCATAGGTATAATTCGACGCCCCCATCGCCGCCACGAACAGCTTCATGGCCCGCACTTCGCCCGTCACCGGGTCAATCACGTCGATCGTGTCACCCGCAAAGTCGACGAAGGCCTTCTCTCCGCCCACATGCGTCTGGCGCATCGTTGGCCGCACCCGACCTTTCCAGGCATCGAAATGCTCGCAGAACCAGGCATAGCCAAATCCGTCCGGAGACTGGGCCCGATACTCCTCCCACAACAGCGCCCGCGTCACGCCAGGTCGGCGTAACTCGCGGTCCATCACCGCCCAATCCGGCACAGGCCGGTTCAACCGCGAGGCCATCGTCGGGCTGGGAAACAGCAGCAACTCCAAACTGTCGTCGTCCAGTTCCGAAGGCAGCGGCCAGGTTAAACCCGCCTGACGCGCCCGCGCCAGATAATCCCCAACCGTGCTCTTCCCAAGCCCGAGCGACAGGGCAATCGCCCGCTCACTCAGCCCTTGAGCATACTTCAGTCGCAACAAGTCACGTATTCTGCGCATCGACAATCTCTCGGTTGGCATGGTGGCTCCTAGCTGTTCACCAGCCAACACCTATGCCGTTTGATTGCCGGTCAAACCTGCCCACTATCCCGTGGAACGACTGCCCACCTTCGCGTGGAATGGCTGCCCGCGATCCCGTGGAATCGATGCCCGCCATCGCGTGGAACACGCACTCAGGGCATCACCAACTTTCGCGCGTTTCTCAGCCATCGCCTGACGAGGGTGCTTTGAATGAGACATCTTGATTTTCGCTTTGCTACCAAGGACTTCGCGCTCTCTTGCTTCCACAGTGCTTCCACGGATAGTACAAACGTAAACGCCGCCCCGGAGGACGGCGTGTAAGCAATTGATATCATTTGAGATTTTGGTTGCGGGGACAGGATTTGAACCTGTGACCTTCAGGTTATGAGCCAAAACTCCAGCGATTCCAATAGCTTAGCAAAACCAATGACTTACACGCCAAGCCTTTGATTTCGCGCATTTTCCATTCCGACAACGACCGGCATTGACCGATTTTCACCGGCATGGACCGCGCCAGAATGGCGTATGCGCGTTGACATGGCGTTGACATGGATGGTGCTTGTGATCCTTGTCGACCATCGAGGCGTGATGCGGCGCGGCAGAAATCTTCGCCGGAAGATGTGACCTCTTGCAGATTTTTCTTGTCTCCCCTTTATCCACAGATTCGTTCTGAGCGCCCTCTTGCTTCGAATCTAGGCCGGGTGCAGCTTGCACCCATGGGGAGAGCAGTCCTCAATCAAAAGCAGAACAGGTTATAAAAACCAGCATTTATGGGTCAAATAGGGCGCTTCTGCGCCCTGATCCTGCATGCCGATATTTCCCGCTTTGCAGATACGAAACCATGATCAGCAGGCGGCACAGGCACGTTTCCTCCTCTGGTCTCATTGAGGATGGATTCATTGTGGCGTTACCACCGCGTGTATTTTTTACACTTCACGAAGCTTCGGCCCGCTGGGGCTGTTCGATTGCCGATATCGCCGGTTGGGCGGCCGTCGGCAAACTGAAGATCATGA
>CAMAQR010000128.1 GCA_945860375.1 Pseudorhodobacter antarcticus | reverse complement strand
GGCCGCATGGGCCGGCCCGAGGAACTTGGCGCGATGTGCGCCTTTCTGTGCAGCGACCATGCGGGCTATATCACCGGGCAGAACATCCTGATGGATGGTGGGGGCTACCCGGGGACGTTCTGACCCTCAGGCCAGACCCAGATCCCGCGTCTGTGCGTCTATCAACGTGCGCTGTAGCTCGATGAAGACCCCGGGTGGCTGTTGCAGCATCTGATCGTCGGCAAGCGGGTCGACGACGTCAGTTCGGTGCCCCACTAGGGTTTCCACGACAGCCAGACCGCAGAAGGGCACCATGGCCTCCGAATAGCCTCCTTCATGCGCGCAGACGAGGCGTCCGTCGCAGAGTTCTTCGGCCAGGGCCAGTGTGTCTTCGGCCAGAGAGCGGAACGTCTCCGATGTGGCCAACATCCGCCCCATCGGATCCAGGCCGTTGGCGTCAAAGCCGCAGGCGACAACGATCAGGTCAGGCGCAAAACGCCGTATCGCCGGGGCAACAATTCGTTCGAAGGCATCAAGGTAGCTTTGATGGCCTCCGCCGGGTAGGAGAGGGATATTGATGTTGAATCCTTCGCCCGCGCCCCGACCCCGATCTTCGGCCTTCCCGCGGTCGACCGGATAGTTTGCCGCCTGATGGATCGAGATCGTCAGGGTGTCATCCCGATCATAATAAATCGTCTCGGTCCCATTGCCATGGTGAACATCCCAGTCGAGCACCGCAACACGCAGACTTCCGTGTTCGGCGCGCGCAGCCTCCAGCGCGATCGCGATATTCGCCAGGAGGCAAAGGCCCGTGCCCGCGACTGGCTCGGCATGATGCCCGGGCGGCCTTGCCAAGGCATAAGCGTTGCGAACACTGCGTGACAGCACATCCGCAACCGCCCGCTTGACGAGGCCAGCCGAGAGAGAGGCCGATTCGAAACTGCCAGGCAACATCAAACGGGTCTTGCCGGGCGCGGCCGTGCCATTGGCGGAGGTTTCGCGGAACAGATCGACGTAAGGCTGGGTGTGGACGCGCAGAATGTCTTCCACAGTGACCGGATCAGCCTTGCGGACATCCAGATGATCCCAAAGGCCGGATACCTCGAGGAGGTTCTTGAACCGCCGCTTGGTCTCTGGGTTCTCTAGATGGCTTGTCCCGGCAGGTGGCTGCACATAGCCGCCGACAGGCAGCGTCAGGACAGCTTCACCCCAAGAATGCCACAGGCACCGTTCGTCATGATAGAACGCTGTTGTCATCTTATTCTCCTAATCCAAGCTGGCTTAGCCTCTTTGGAATTAGCAACCCGGCTTTCCAGTCCTGCAGCTACGACCCTCAGGGGCAGCGAAGTATCAAACTCGAATTGACCATTGCTGAAACCTGAGGGCTTCTTAGCAAAATGGGACTTTTCTTGCAAGAGTTGACTCCAAGACAGAAAAACTCCATTCTCAAACTATAACGTTAGAAAAGGGATCGAAATGGTGGACGAATCTGCACCGGTTCTGGCGCTTCAGCAGGTGTTGGAGCAGAGCCGGGAAAGCGCTACGCCAGCGGAGCGCGCGATTTCGACCTACATGTTGGAGAACTTCTCCAGCTTGCCATTCGAGACGGCGGCTTCGGCAGCTAGCAAGATCGGCGTGTCGGAAACCACCCTGGGACGGTACTGTCGCGCAATTGGATTGAAACACTTCAAGGACCTAAAGGCGCGCCTTCAAGCTGACATGGGAGCGCATGCCTGGCTTCCGGGCGATCGTATGCGTGAGTTCAAGGAACGATCGCGGCGAGGAACGGAAGAAGCAAGCCTTGCTCTTGAAAAGGAAATGTCGGCGATCCTTACCGTTCACGAACTAGCGGCTTCGTCAGGGTTTGCGCGTGCCGTCAACTTGTTGGCAGCGCGCAAGGAAGTTTACGTGGCTGGCTTTCAGGCTGAACGTGGGTTTGCGCATTATTTTGTGGATTCTCTCGTCTATCTGCGCCCGGGAGTGCGGCTCACCTCCTCTGCCGACGGTCATTTTGCCGATGTTCTGACCGCGGACCCGAATTTGTCTTGTCTCGTCTTACTTGATGGTCGGCGCTATTCCCGCCTGTCGTTCGAGCTTGCGCAGTCTGCCAAGGCGCGTGGGGTGCCGATCATCCTCATCACTGACACCTATTGCGATTGGGGGCGCGACGTTGCGACCGAGGTTTTCGCAGTGCCAAGTGATCTCAACCATTTCTGGGATGCGACCACACCGATGGTCAGTCTTCTTGGGCTGATGTTGAATGCAATCTTCACCGTTCTGGGACCCGAAGTGGAAGCTAGAATGGCTGAGGTGTCCAACTATTACGGAAAGTTTGTGGGCCATACGGGCTCCAGTCGAAATCTGAAAAAGAAGTCCAAAAACGCATCTTCAACAGGGGAGAAATAAGAATGACGAAACACCAAAGACATCTTTGGGCAGGCTTGGGGTTGAGCGCATTGCTTGCCCTGTCTGCTCCCGCAAAGGCAGATGAGCTTGTTGCCGCACTCAAAGGTGCTGAAGTGGGCGTGGCCACTTATGACATGCTCAAGGCCATCAACTCGAACGTTGCGAGCACGTTGATCTACGACACATTGATCGAACAGGATGCCAACCACGGCTATGTGCCCGCCCTGGCGGAAAGCTGGGAAGAAGCGCCGGACGGCCTGCAGTGGACGTTCCACTTGAAGCAAGGTGTCAAGTTCCACAATGGCGTTGATTTCAACGCAAAGGAAGTTGCCGACTGGCTGGCGATGTTCAAGGGAACGGATTTCGAGTACTATCTAGGCGCAGTCAAGGAGATCGTCGTTGTCGACGAACATACCATTCGTCTTGACATGACCCGCCCCGATCCGAACCTGCTCTACAACCTGTCCACCCCCTTCGGCGGCATCATGGAGCCTGGTGCGCGGAAAGCTGACGGCGACAACTACGGTTTGACCGCCGCCGTGGGCACCGGGCCATACAAGCTTGAAAGCTTTGCCGTCGGGCAAGAAACAGTTCTCGTGCGCAACGATGATTACACGTGGGGTGCCAAGACCGCAGCCAACACTGGTCCGGCCAACATTGAGCGTATCCGCCTGCGCGAGATCGGCGAAGCATCGACGTCCTTCCTCGAACTTACGACGGGCGGCGTCGACATGCTCTTTGGCGTGCCGCAGGAGTTCCTTTCCGAAGCCACCAAACAGCCCAACATCAAATTGATGACGATGCCCGACCAAGAAATCTACTATCTGGTCATGAACGTAACCGCAGCACCCTTCGACGACATTCGTGTCCGCCAAGCGGCTGCCTTGGCGGTGAACCAACAGGCTATCAAGGACAACCTGTTCGGCGAGGCCGGAAACATTCCTTCGACGTTCATGATAGCGTCCCTGCCGGAAGAGAAGGTCGCCGACCAGTTCCGCATCAAGTTTGACTTGGATCGTGCCAAGGCCTTGCTAGATGAAGCTGGCTGGATGTCAGGCGCCGATGGCGTCAGGGCAAAGGACGGCCAACCCCTGAAAATCACGCTCTGGACCCAGTCGGATTCGAACTTCCGCCGCGTGACCGAAGTCATCCAGGCACAACTAAAGGATGCGGGCTTTGCGGCCGATCTTCTGACTTTCGACAGTGCCTCCATCCGCGATCAATACAAGGCCGGCACACATCAGGCTGCGGTTCGGTCCTACTTCTATGACAACGCCACCATTCTGGATTGGTTCTTCGGCGGTGATCGTCCTGGCTATCCGAATATCTCCATGTTCAACGATCCGAAGGCAGAAGAGCTGCGCAACGTTGCAATGACAGGGTCGAAAACCAGCGAAGAGTTCACGAAAAACTTCATCGCCTACCACGAATACATCCTGTCGCAGTTCCCGTTCGCTCCAATCTACGAACCGGTGGGCAATATCGCCTTTAACGGTGATCGCGTGATCATGCCCGAGACCATCAATTCCCCGGTCTTCCAGCGTGCCGCCATCATGGACCTGAAGCTGGCGAACTAACAAGAAGGGGCGGGGATCGGGAAATGTTTGGCTTTATCATCAAGAGAAGTCTGCTCCTGATCCCCGTGTTTTTTGCAGCGTCGATCGTTGTCTTCCTGCTTATCCACCTGGTTCCCGGCGACCCGGTCGACAGTCTCCTGACGGTTGGCTCCCCGCCCGAGCAACGGCAGATCATCACCGAGCGCTATGGATTGGACAAACCGCTTATCGTCCAATACGGCATCTGGATCGGGGATATCCTGCGTGGGGACCTTGGCACCGCCATCATCATGCGCCGCCCTGTTGCGGATTTGATGGCCGAGGCGCTTCCCTATTCCATCGCGCTCGGGGCATCCGCTTTTCTATTCTACACAATTGTTGGCGTGACGCTTGGGGTCACTGCGTCGCTGTTTCGGGATCGCTGGCCAGACCGAACAATCATGACTGGCGTGCTTTTCGGCTCGACGCTTCCAAGCTTCTGGTTGGGTCTGCTTTTGATGCTGATCTTCTCCGTCTGGCTCAGATGGCTGCCTGTCTCGGGCGCGCGCGGCGTCAGCAGCCTTGTATTGCCGGTTCTGACCATAGGTCTGGGCGGTACGGCACTTGTGGCACGTATCACCCGCGTCGCCATGGTGGAAACCCAAAGGAAAGATTTTGTCATGCTCTTGCACGCCAAGGGCATGCATCCTCTTCACATTCAGTTGGTCCGCGTGCTGCGCCATGCGCTGATCCCTGTCGTGACCATCCTTGCCCTCAGGATCGGCTTTGTCCTTGGTGGCGCCATCACGGTGGAGATCGTCTTTGCACGTCCAGGCATTGGTACCTTACTGGTAAGGGGAATTATGCAGCATGATTACCCGGTGGTGCAGGCCTGCCTCTTGATGCTGTCGATGGCCGTCATTCTGGGCACATTCCTGGGCGACGTCCTTCAAGCACTTATGGACCCACGAGCACGGGTGAGCCTGTCATGATGCGGTGGCTTGCCCCTTTGCGCGCAGCGTTTGGCAGGCCATCGGGAATGGTTGCCGGCACCTGGCTGCTGATCCTCATCGCGGTCGCCGTTCTCGCCCATCTGCTGACACCCTACGACTATGATATCCAAGATCTTGCCAATGCCAAAATGCCACCGAATGCCGCCCACTGGATGGGCACCGATGAGTTCGGCCGGGATCTGATGACGCGCATCTTTTACGGCGCGCGGACATCTCTGACGGTGTCCAGCGTCTCAATCGGCCTGTCTCTGATGGCGGGCCTTACCCTCGGTGCAACCGCTGCCTATTTCGGAGGTTGGTTCGATCGAGTCGTGACGACGGCGGTAGACCTCACCTGGTCCTTCCCAGAAATTCTGATTGCGCTGATCCTCGTGGCAATCATCGGGCCAGGAACAACGGGCACCATGGCCGCAATTGCCGTCGCATATCTGGCCCAGTTCACAAGGTTGACGCGGGCGCAGATCCTTACACTGAA
>CAMAQR010000127.1 GCA_945860375.1 Pseudorhodobacter antarcticus | reverse complement strand
GGCGGCGTCGGAGCAAACCTTCCGGCATGGCCCTCAGGATGTGTTCCAGTTCCAGCTGTGCCGCAGGCCGGATGCCGTGCCGATCACCCGCGATTATCTTTACGCAACCCCGGTGGTGCAAAGACTGGCGCAGGCAGCGGAGTAGCCGCCCCGCCGCTTGCTACAGGGGCACATCATCATAGCGCCGCGCTGTTGGCGAGGCCGTCAGTCCAGACGCCGCCTTGCGCATCAGATCCAGCATCTTGCCCGCTTCGTCCGCGTAGTGTTCCTGCGCCGCAGTAAAGAACTCGGCTTGAACCTTCCGCATATCCTCCAGACTGGTGCAGGCCAGCATCGCCTGCTGGGTCTTGATGTCCTGTTGCAGCCGGTCCCAGACAAACCGGACCGCTTCGGTTCCCATATCTGCCCACATCTGAACGGCCAGGGTCCCGGCGGCTATGGGATCTCCGATTGCGGCCAATCCTGACGGCTGGGCTGGTGTCGGGTCTTGGGTCTTTGGCTTGTTTGCGGGCATTGCAATCTCTTTCCTGTGGTGTTGCGATTGGGGGCAAGTGCCCGATCTTTTTAAGCGATGGTACAGCGACAATTCACGGCAACTGGCGGCATCCGCCCGACTTTGTTCATCGGCTCATCCCGGCTGGATCAAGGACCGGGCTGATTGCCTGACCGCTGTGCATCCGGGACAGGCATTGCCCGACCATGGGCGCCACGCCCGCCCGTCGATCAGGACATGCCGGTGCCATCTGGCAACCCGCGCGAAACCGCCTCTGCCAACTCTTGCGTCGAAAGGTGCAGAAGGTTCTTCGGCACCTCGCGGATCACCAGATCAGCCAGTGATTGGGGCATCATCTGGCGCAGATGCCCCAGGATGTCGTGTTCGGCGAAAATCGCCAGCCTGTCGAAGTCGCCCGCGCGCCGATGGCTTTCAAGAAGGGCGATGATCTGGCGAATGAATTCCCGCTGGTCTTCGGCAACAGGATCGCTGCCATATTCCATTGCCGACCGCCGATCGCCCCCGGAAGAGGCAAACGACCGCCCTGGCTTGTCCGACATGATGTCGCGCAGATTGCGGGATTCGGACCGCAAGACCAGTTCCGAAGGCGTGTCGTCATTCCTCTCCGAGACCCCGCGCAGGACACGGCAGCGCGCGCCGTTCATTACCAATGCCCACGTTTTGGAGGTGATTCTTGCCATGATGCCACAGCACCCCGAATTGAACCCATCGTTTATCGTAGCAGATGGTCTGCTTCCTGCGCATTGATCAATGTCAAGAACCTGCGGCCTTGCGTTGGCGGCACTGTCCAAGCAGCCGGGGGTGACCGCAGATCGGCAAGTCAGCGTCATTTGCCATGTTCGGCAAGATATTTCTGTATCGCTGCAACGCTGATCATCCGTGGATAGTCGATCTCGGGAAGAACGATGCCCAGTCGGGCCTGAAGCGCCGACAGCAGATTCACAAAGTCCATGGAATCGATTCCAATGTCATCCAGCAGGTGTTCTTCGTCGCCAATATCATTGGCCTCAAGGTCCGGCGCGACATTGACAATCATCAATGAGAATCAAGGCCCTCCCTGCAACGCTGTTTCATGGGTCGTTTGGCCTGTTTCAACAAGGAGAACATGCGATGATTGACATTGATATCAGACAAAGCGTTCTGGACGCGCTTGAGTTTGAACCCAGCATCGACGCCGCAAGCATCGGCGTGGCCGTAGACAACGGCATCGTGACCCTGACAGGTCATGTGCCCACATACGCCGAGAAACTGAAGGCCGAGGAATTGGCAATGGCCGTTCATGGTGTGAAGGGTATCGCGCAGGAAATCGAGGTGCGACCGGTCGGCACGCATCCGACTGCCGATGACGAAATCGCACGGCGGATCCTTGACGTGCTACGGTGGAGCACGAGCCTGCCCGCCGATGTTGTCAAGGTCAAGGTTCAGTCCGGATGGGTCACGCTTTCGGGCACGGTCGAATGGTATTACCAGCGCGAGTCAGCAGCGCGCGCGGTGCGCGACATGGTCGGGGTGAAGGGTGTGACGAATGCGATCCTGATCGCGCCCAAGGCAAGTCCTGCCAATATCCGCGATCGGATAGTGAAGGCCCTCAAGCGGCAGGCCGAACTAGATATACAGAATATCCGAGTCGAAGTGTCTGATGGTGCCGTCACGCTGGAGGGCAAGGTCCACAGCCTGACAGAACGCAGAGTTGCTGAACAGGCGGTCTGGGCGGCACCCGGTATTCGCGAAGTGCGCGATCGGCTTTCGATTGGCTGACCGTTCTGGCGCCCGCCCGTTGCGGGGCGGGTGCCACGTCCAAGGCGAAGGGGCTCTTTTCCCCATCTGTTCACGAAACCGCAGCCGGGCGCCCAGCGCAAGATCCTCCCAAGTGCCTGTCACAAGCCCATCCCTCTGGAAAAAGACCTCTTGTCCGTTGTCGGCGCGCAAGAAGCCGTAGCCCAGTTCTGGTTCAAGCTCGACGATTACGCCGTGCAGAATGGTGGGGTGGTGTTTCACTTCTTGCCCGGCTCTCACCCTGCGGCTTTCTCGGACCCGCTTTTCCAGCGCGGTGAAGATTGCGTTCACCGCCCGGACGATATCGTCCGCTGCGTGGCCGTGGCGCACGGTGCGGGCAACGTCCAGATCCGGCCCGGCACCTCAAGGTGCAGCCGCACGTCAAAGCCGCGCGCAGCGTGCCGGGGTTTCTGCGGTGCATCCAGCGTGACACGGAGACCCAACGCATCTGGACAAAGCCTTTCGATCGCCTCGATCCGTTTGTGGATGATTGTCTCGACGGCCTCAGACCGCTGGACGTTGCGCCAAGTGATGACGGGTTCGCGCTGCATGACTGGCTCCGGGTTTCAGGCGTGGTGATCGGCGACGCGTTTACGACTTCACCCAGAAGCTGCCGGGGCATTGCATCGGCGATGTCGCCAAGGCTCAGCATGCCGACCAGCCGCTTCTTCTCGTCGATCACCGGCAGGCGGCGGATCTTCCTCTGCTCCATCATGTGTATCGCATCCTCGACAGTGTGGGTGGTCAGGCACCAGACGATGCCAGGGGTCATCACCTGTTCCGCAGTCGTCGTGGCAGGATCGCGCCCTTCACCCAGCACCCGCAGCGCCAGATCGCGATCCTGTCGTTGGTTCCAGATTCAGGGCTGCATCACATAGCTGCCGGGCGCGGGGCAAAGCGGGACAAGGTTTCTTTCCGGCGCACCCATTGCAGGCGCAGTCACTAGACCTCCGCCCTGCGCAGCCAGCCAATCCGTCCAGTCCGGCCACCATGATCCGGGTTTTGACGCAGTCTCTGCCAGCCAAGCGTCGGGGCCGACATAATGCGCTCCTGCCGGGCGGCGCGAGATGCGGTAGTGCCGCCCCTTGTGGCCCGGTTCGCTGAGAATGCCGCTGTTGTGGCCGCCCTTGGTCAGCACAAAGGTCAGGTCGCTGTCGGTAAACAGCTTGGTCTTGTAGACCGACCGCCAAGGCGCGATGTGGTCAATTTCGGTGCCGATCACGAACAGCGGCGCTGACAGGTCCTTCAGCGCAATCACTCGGCCCTCAACCGCAAAGCGCCCCGCCGTCAGCCGGTTTTCCAGAAAGAGCCCGCGAAGATATTGCGAATGCATGCGTGCAGGCATCCTAGTGGTGTCCGACAGCCAGACGCCGATATCCGTTGGCACATCTTCGCGACCCAGAAAATAGCGCTGCACGGCGCGGGTCCAGATCAGGTCTTCGGCCCTGATGGCAGCAAAAGCGCGGGCCATCTGCGGGCGGTCGAGATAGCCCTGTTCCCACATCAGGTCTTCCAGAAACGCCACCTGGCTTTCATCCAGGAACAGCAAAAGCTCGCCCGCTTCGATAAAGTCCACCTGTGCCGCCATCAGCGTGACCGAGGCAAGTCGGTTATCGCCATCCCGCGCCATCGCCGCCGCTGTAATCGCCAGAATGGTGCCGCCAAGGCAGTAGCCGACGGCCTGAACCGGCGTGTCCGGTACGATGGTCGTCACAGCATCAAGTGCCGCCATCACGCCGCGCTTGCGGTAATCCTCCAGCAACAGATCGCGGTGCTCGCCTGTCGGGTTGATCCACGAGATCATGAAGACGGTGAACCCTTTTCCGACCAGATAGCGCACCATCGAGTTCTCGGGCGACAGATCGAGGATGTAGTATTTCATGATCCAGGCCGGAACGATCAGGATCGGGCGGGCGTGAACCTGCGGCGTCTGCGGCGCATACTGGATCAGTTCTATCAGGTCGTTGCGATAGACGACCTGACCGGGGGTGCAGGCCAGATTCTTGCCGATCCGGTAGCCTTCGGGTGCCGGGTCGCGCTGGCCGGTCAATGTCTTGATTGCGTCACGGGCGAAATGCGCAGCACCTTCGGTCAGGTTGCGCCCGCCGGCTTTGGCCGTTTCGTCGATGATCTCCGGGTTGAGCATCGGCGCATTCGAGGGCGACAGCACGTCAAGCGTCTGGCGGGCCAGAAAGCGGGTGCGATCGGCGTCCTCGGGGCGCAGGCCGCGCATCGGTTCGGTGGCCCTGTCCCACCAGTCCTGCATCGCCAGAAACCCCTGCTGCCACATCTGGAAGGGCGGCTTTTGCCAGCCTTCATGGTCAAAGCGGTGGTCAAAGTGTTTCGGAGCGAAGGGCGCAGTGCTGCCGGGGCTGGCGGCCAGGGCCGCCAGTTTCAACAGATTGCGCTGTGCGTGTTCGGCCAGTTCCATCTGACGGCCCGGTGCGCGGGCGAGGTGCTGGGCCCAGTCGCTCCAGGCCTCGATGAAGGCATGGGTGGACACGCCACCCGAAAGGCGCGCCACGGCAGCCCGGGCCGCGCGGTCAAAGTTTTGATGCGGGTGCTCGGTTGGTCGTGGCGGCTCAATCACTGCCGGAAGCCCGGCATTCATCGGTGGGGCGTTGAGATGAGGTTTCTTCCGGGTTCGAGCCATTTTGACCTCTTTCCTTATGAACAGGAAGTACCTTATGCCGATCAGCTCACTCGGCCCTGCCGCAAGTGATTTTTTCAACCGGTGCCGAGTGTGCGTTCCGATCTAGACCGGCCCGAAAAACGATGCGCAAACCAACGTGCGACCTGCCGCTGACTTCGGCGTTGATGATCACGGATCGATTCAGTCCTGTCGTTGATTCATGTCATTCTGACCTGTCGGGTCGGCGGAACTTCCTCTGCAACCCATGCGTCAGACCGAGGGCACGGCCTTCATCTGCGGGCTGGCCGCCTGCGTGCTGCAACGGGCGATCCGTTGGGTAGTTCGCCCTGAACAACGCTTTCACGCTGCATCTGCGGTCAGGTAGCGGCGGTTTGGCGGGATTTTCGGGGTCCATAGCACGGCGATAATCCAGGCAAGCCAAGCCCGGAGGTGGGCTAGGATCTTTCGGATGTTGTGGCCGCAGGCG
>CAMAQR010000126.1 GCA_945860375.1 Pseudorhodobacter antarcticus | reverse complement strand
CGAACCGCCAGACGGGGCGAGCGGTGTTTCATGCGCCAAGGCTTAGGCCTTGGCGCAGGATTGTCCAGCCTTTAGGCGGGCACGGCCTGCAACGGCCCCTCGCGTTCGGACCACAGCAGATAGGCCGATCCCGCCAGGATCAGCACGATCCCCGCCCAATAGCTGCCCTCGGGCGCAAAGCTCAGCACGGCCCAGGACACCGCGATGTTGGAGAACAGCTTCAAATCGTCAAACGGCTGGACAAAGGCCGCATCGGCCGCGGCATAGGACAGCGTCAGGCAGTGCTGGGCCAGAAACATCAGCGCACCGCCTGCGATCAGCAGTCCCAGGATGGTGCCGGTCGGAACTTCAAACCCGGCTTGCAACGAAAACAGCCCGTTGATCGGCGTCAGCAACACCAGCAGCCACATCGTGATCGAGGTTTGCGGCTCGTCCCGCGTCAGGCGTTTGGTGATCAGGCTGGACCCGCCCCAGCACACCGCCGCCACCATCGGCAACAGCAGCGTCAGGGTGAACCCATTCTCCCATGGCCGCAGCAAAATCATCGCCCCGGCAAAGCCAAGGCTGGCCGCGATCCAGCGGTTGGGCCCGACCTTTTCGCCCAAAAACAAGGCAGCCCCCACCATCACGAAAAACGGCGATGTCATCACCAGCGCAATCACATGCCAGGGTGCCATGCCGCTGGCAAAGGCCTGGGTGAACGCCTGCACCCCCAGAACGGCCAGCACAACCCGCACACCGTGCAGCACCGGATGGGCGGTTTTCATCGCCGCCAAGCCAGATCGCCAGATGAAGGGCAGGGAAAACACTGTCGCAATGGCATATTGCCAAAACGCGTCCGATTGGGCCTTGAAGCCCATTTTATAGGTCACGGTCCAGGTTATGGCATTGGCCAGAGCAAACAACATGCCCGCCGCCACCATATAGGCCGCACCCTTATAAGCAGTCTGATTCATGTGTTATCCTTTCACGACCACATAAATCAGGGGGATATGCCGCAAAACCCGCCCGTCGCCGGGCAGGGTCACGCCATTCTCTTTCATCCGGACTATACCGTCGGCCCCGGAGTTACACCGGATCTGCTGACCTCGAGCGAAACGTCAGTTTCGCGGGAGCGCTCGCGGGCTATACCGCCGGTGGGGAATTGCACCCCGCCCTGAGAATACCGGACGGATTGTCCGGCCCCGCCTGTCTGGGCCTGCGCGCCGAAATGGTCAAGGGCGAGGGCGCACATAGCCTCTTGCGCGTGCGCGCGGGGGCGGGCCAGATGCGGCCATGCCCCTGTTGCCCCTGCGCCGCAAGACCCGCCCCGACCTGCAGGAACGCGTCGTCCTGCTGCACGGCCTTGGCCGCAGCGAAACCTCGTTTGCGGCGATGGGTCGGGCGCTGGATGCCCGCGGCTATGATGTGGTGAACGCGGGCTACCCCTCGACGGCGGGGGCGATGGCCAATCTGGTGGGGGTGGTGGGGCAGGCGGTGGGCGATTGCCCGCACCCCGTGCATTTCGTCACCCACTCCATGGGCGGCATCCTGGCGCGGCTGTGGCTGGCCGACCACCGGCCCGCGCAGATGGGCCGCGTCGTGATGCTGGCCCCGCCCAACAAGGGGTCCGAACTGGTCGACCTGTTTGGCCATTTCGCGGCCTTTCACTGGCTGATGGGCCCCGCCGGGCGGCAGTTGGGCACTGGCGACGGGTCCTTGCCGCTGGCCCTGCCCGATGCCGATTACCCCTTGGGGGTGATCGCGGGCAATGTGCAACTGAACCCGCTCAGCGGCGCCCTGATCCCCGGCCCCAATGACGGCAAGGTCAGCGTTGAAAGCACCCGCATCGCCGGCATGACCGACCATATCGTCCTGCCGGTCAGCCATACCTTCATGATGATGAACCCACTGGTCATTGCCCAGACCATGCAGTTTCTGGCCAACGGCAAATTCGATCATGGGCTGACATTGCCAAAGGCGTTGAAGATTACTTTTAACGCAGCACCACCACCGGAGTTGCTATGACAGCAGGTTACAAGGAGCGGCTTCGGCGGATTATGACAAAGTTTTTACTATTTCGCTTAACGAAAGTTGATCATATACTATAACCAAGCAAGTTCCACGCTTTCACCCGCGCCCGCATTCGAAAGTCTTCTGGAAAAGCATCCAAATACTTTTGATTTGAATTCGTGATTGTCGCGAACCGAGTTGCCGGATCTAACGGGGTCTCCCTCGCGTGAATTCCGCAGAATTCAGCAACACGGGCAGCCTGTCCGCCCGGGTCGGCACAAAAATCCTCATAACTAAGAAGAATGCAATCCTTCTCCCTCAAGCAATCGATTGCAGTCATATAGGCGCAGTTCCAGTGCTGCATCAGCGTGTTGATTGGCTGGTCGTGCCACTTGAGTGTTGATAATGTCACTGCGCGAGGGTCCCGCGTCCAAACGATGAACCGTGCGCTCGGAAATATGCTTCGCAAATACCCAATTCGAGTCGTGTTTGGAGGCGATTTTTCAAGCAGATGGGTATGGTCTGGATCATTCAGAAAAGAGGCCCAAGTGCCCAAAAGACGGTGACTCATGTGAGCCGCCTTCTCCGCGTTGCGAATGGGCAGCGGCCGCATTTGCGGATAAAAAGCAAACGACCCTGGCCCACCAAAAGGACGTTCCATTGGATAAACGTCCTGCAAGAACTGTCCTTCATTTTCAGGGACACCTGCACGCTGGATGAAAGCCACATCATAGTGCTTTGCCAGATAGTCGTGAAACAAAGTTGTTCCTGAACGGTGTAGACCGCAAATAAAAGTAATATTCCTGATCTTGTGCGACGACCGCCCAAGGACTGAAGGCGCCCTTTGATCGCGACCGACAGAGACCCCAATTTTCCCTAGTTTCATCCTCGCTTCGGAATATCTGCCATCTTTTAGAGCTAAAGTGATGCTTGACAGGTTCATGGCGCGCTACATTCTTCTGGTGCATTGTTGCGATCGAGTGATAGGGCGAGCCTTGCCGGACGATTTTAGGTCCAGCAAAATTCTCTAAACGATTTCCTTAAATCGCTCGGGAATTACGAAACGAAATTCGTTTAAGCTCTTGCCGGCTTCGGCTTGGAGCCCGTTTACAGCCTTAAACACTTTGTGCGGGGCAACCGGATTCCTATCAACTATCCAGCAGCCATCATCTACATTGCGCATGTTTTGCGAGAGAAACTTCCGCATTCTAGATTCGTCAACATCCAAGGGCCGTGAAATAAATCTTGCAAGCTCGTTGTCCAATTCTGTTGGATCTAAAGCCCAGCGGGTGAAATTGGGTACTTCGCCACGTTCCACGGCAGCGTTCCGCGTTGGCTGACGCGACAACATTATATCTTGATCCAAGAATTTTAGATGCAAAAGCCACAAGTTCACATCCAAGGTAAAAGGAATGGTGGTTCCGTGTGGGGTGTTAGCTTCATCAGAGTAGTAAATGGCCGGCTTGCAGCCGGGCAGTCTAAATGATGCGTTCTTCCGTTGCCGCAGCACCGCCAGAGTGGGATCGTATCGGACTTCATTTATCGCATCATGAAATATTTCTACGCCCACTCCACCCAAAATTTTCCAGGTTTCAAGTTTTTGTGCATTTGTGGTAATATAGTCGGCGAGGGATGAATAAATTAATGGATCGGCGATCAAGATCTCATCGACGTCATGGAAGATCACAATGTCGTAAAATTCCAGCAGTGCTATTCGCATCTTGGTCAAGAAAGAAGAACTATAACCATCGAACGCAACCTATTTTCGAGACTTCTTCTTGCCGTCTGCTGCTTTGGCTGGGTAGAAATATGGCAACCTCAGAACTTGCACGCCAAGCGCTTGCGCCCGGCTTAGCGCATCGTTGTTGTCTGACAAATGATCAATAACATAACAGTTGCTGCCGCCAAACTGTGTCGCATAATATTTTTTCCAAATGTCCAAAAAACTCTCATCATTCTTGACCATCGTCATGCAGGCAACGCGTGGGGGGTAATTTATCAAAGCTCCCAACTTTCTAAAAAGGACGATTTTAGACCTTGTGGACGGGGTTAGCAAGCGGCCTGACCCGGTTGACATGGCCCATCTTGCGGCCGGGCCGCGCCTCGGCTTTACCATACAGATGCAACGCCGCGCCGTTTTCGCGGGCAATGGCAGGGACGCGCAGCATATCGTCGCCGATCAGGTTTTCCATCACGACATCCGAATGCCGCGACCCGTCGCCCAGGGGCCAGCCCACCACCGCGCGGATATGCTGTTCGAACTGATCCACCGCACAGCCATTCTGCGTCCAGTGCCCCGAATTATGGACCCGCGGCGCAATCTCATTGGCGATCAGACCGCCCGGCGTCACAAACAGCTCCAGCCCCAACACGCCCACATACTCCAGCGCGTTCAACACCTTGGCCGCCATCAGCACGGCATCGGTGCGCTGGTTGGCGGTCAGCTTGGCGGGCAGGGTGGTGGTGTGCAAAATCCCGTCTCTGTGCACGTTCTGCCCCGGATCGTAACAGGCCACCGACCCGTCCAGCCCCCGCGCGGCAATGACCGACACCTCGTGGGTAAAGTCGATGAACCCCTCCAGCACCGCAGGCGCACCCTGCATGGCCGCCCAGGCCGCCTCGGCATCCGCAGCCGCACGCAGCCGCACCTGCCCCTTGCCGTCATAGCCCAGCCGCGTGGTCTTCAGGATCGACGGCACACCCACCACCGCAACCGCCGCCTGCAACTCGGCCAGCGACCCCACGGCGGCATAGGGTGCGCACGCAATCCCCAAGCCCGTCAGAAACGCCTTTTCCAGCAGCCGGTCCTGCGAGGTGGCCAGGGCCATCCGTCCCGGCCGGATCGGGCGCAATGCCTCCAGCACATCCAGTGCGGCGGTCGGGATGTTCTCGAACTCATAGGTGATCACGTCCACCGTCGCGGCAAAGGCGCGCAGAGCGACCGCGTCATCATAGCTGGCCGTGGTCAGCGCATGGGCGACATCGGCGGCCGGCGGGTTGGCGCCCGGTTCAAAGATATGGGTGCGAAACCCCAGACGCGCCGCCGCAACCGCCAGCATCCGCCCCAACTGCCCGCCGCCCAGAATGCCGATCACACGCTCACTCATCGGCCGGCACTTCCGGAATGGACGCCGACAGCGCCGCCCGCCAGGCCTCCAGCCGCGCCGCCAGCGCCGCATCGTTCAGCGCCAGAATGCCCGCCGCCAGCAACCCGGCATTCGCCGCCCCGCCAATCGCCATGGTCGCCACCGGAAACCCCTTGGGCATCTGGACAATCGAATACAGACTGTCCACCCCGGCCAGGGCCCGCGTCTGGATCGGCACGCCAATCACCGGCACACGGGTCTTGCTGGCCATCATGCCCGGCAAATGCGCAGCCCCGCCCGCCCCGGCAATGATCACCCGCAACCCACGCGCCACAGCGCCCGTGCCATAATCCCACAGCCGGTCCGGCGTGCGATGCGCCGAGACGATGCGCGCCTCATAGGCCACGCCCAACTCATCCAGAATGGCCGCCGCTTCCTTCATCGTCGGCCAGTCAGACTGGCTGCCCATGATGATCCCAACCTCAACCGCCATCGCATCC
>CAMAQR010000125.1 GCA_945860375.1 Pseudorhodobacter antarcticus | reverse complement strand
GGCGCAGGCCGACAGGAAGATGTCAGCGCGCCTGTCAAAGCGCATGGCCACCCTTCGCCAATCCTTCAGACGCCCGAACATGTTCTCGATCTTGTGACGCTTCTTGTAGAGGATGGCGTCGTGTTCGATCTGGACCTTCCGGTTTTTCTTGGATGGAATGCATGGGGTTATACCCTTATCCATCAGGGCGTTACGGAACCAGTCGGCATCATAGCCTCGGTCCGCCAGCAAGACTTTGACACCAGGCATGCCCGACACCAGGCCCGCAGCGCCGGTACGCGCAAAGGGCGTCATTGGACCGAAGCGGAAAGATCTTCAATCCGGAACACCAAGGCCTCTGTCGCCCTTGTGCAGAATGAGGGCCACCAAGACACCAATGGCAAGGATCACAATCGGTCCCGGATGGGTCAGCAACCATGCGGGGTCTCCCCGAGCGATCAGCATGGAGCGGACAAGATGGGCCTCAAGGATCGGACCGAGAATGTATCCCAGCAGCAGTTGCGGCAGTGGAAAGCCTGCCCGGTTCAATAAAGTGCCCCCCACACCGGCACCCAGCATGACGAAAAGATCAGAGACCTGCCCAACGGCCACGGTTCCGACGCACATCAGGACTACTGTCAGGGGGTAAAGCAGGCTGGTGGGCATTTTCAAAAGGATTACCCAGATCCGGATCAGCGGGATGTTCAAGATCAGCAGCGCCACATTTCCGATCCAGAAGCTGCCAATCAGGCTCCAGAACAGCGGCTTGTTCTGTGCAAGAAAGGCTGGACCCGGCTGAATGCCATGAATCATCAGCACAACAAGGATGATCGCCATCGCGGCGCTTCCCGGCACGCCAAGCATCAGCGTCGGGATAAAAGCGGTCTGGTCGCTCGCATTGTTTGCCGCCTCGGGGGCGACGATCCCCTCTGGCGCCCCTTGGCCGAGTCCGGGCGTGCCGCGTCTCTGTTCGATTGCGTAGGCGACATAGCTTGCAATGGTCGGTCCGATTCCGGGCAAAAGGCCCAAGAGCGCGCCAATGCCGCCACCGCGAAGTCCTGCCCCAAGCAGGGCGCGTCGTTCCTTGGCGGTCAATCGCAAATCGGCAAGGCGCGTTCCCGCAGATTGCACGGCAACATGCGGCTTGCCGACCCGCTGGATGATTTCCGACAGACCGAAGAGACCGATCACAAGGGCCGAAAGTGAGATGCCATCTTGCAAGGGAACCAGACCAAAGGTTAGCCGGGCTTCGCCGCTCAGCGGGTCGGCGCCAACTGCACCGGCCAGCGCGCCCAGACTGACCATCACCGCGCCCCGCGCCAAGCCCCGACTGCCCACGCTCGTTCCAACGAACAGGCACACAATCACAAGTGCTGCTGATTCGGCTGGACTTGGGACGGGCATGTGGCTCGATAAAAGCGGTACGGCGATCATCGTTACCATGACCCCTAGCGCGCCCCCCGCGAACGAGCCCAGAGCCGCCAGCACCAGAGCGGGGCCCGGGCGTCCGGCCTTTGTCATCGGGTAGCCGTCGATGGCCGTAACCGAGGCCATTGCCGTCCCCGGAATGTTGATCAAGATTGCGGTAATCGCCCCTCCATAGGCGGCACCATACCAAATGCCCCCCATCATCATAAGGGCGGCGGCGGGGTCCATCCCATAGGTTAGTGGCAACAGAATTGACATGGCTGCCAATGGACCAAGCCCCGGAAGGACCCCGATAAGGTTGCCCAGCGTCACGCCAAAGATGCAGGCGATCAGATTCCCCGGGGCCAGCGCAGTGGAAAGTCCACTAAAGATGTCATTCAGCATTAAACCCCTAACCCGATCGGGAACAGCCGCACCGGCATCTGCAACTCGTAGGACAGCGCCAGCCACAGGCTCAGCGCTGCAAGCCCGGCGGCAGGCACAATCCAAGCCTGCCCACGCCCGGGAAACGCGCGCGAGGCCAGTGCAGCGCTTGCCACCGCCGCGACCAGCAAGCCGCCCACACCATAGGTAAGCGCAAAAAACAGCACGGCACCCGGAACATAGAACAGACCATCGACGCCATGCCGATTACGGTCATTCGTTCCTTTTTCAAGCAGCAAACAAAGGCTTGCCAGCGTCAGGATAGATCCGATGACAAGTATCCACCCGCCACTGCCCGGCATGGAGGAGGACCCCAGACCGGACCGCAGGCCATCTGCTATGGAGATGATCCCGAACAGGACCAAGACCGCCAACAAGATACGCGTTGCTCCCATTTCTTGTGCCGTCCTTTTGCTTCTTTTGCGGAACAGCCAGGCTTCGTGCTTTGGCCTTGCGAATTGGCTCGCGCGCACAAATTGGCCTTGTCCGTCACGCGGTGCAGGGTGGAGGGGGCCGCCGTATTGGGGCAGACCCTTCCAATTTAGCGCAGCATTCACACCTTGTCCGCGGATCCGGGCGGGCTTGTGCCTCTGACTGTATCCCGGCCTTTCACAGGATCATCTCCGCCCAGCGGCCAAGATCGTGACCGCCGCAAGACTTCCGGCATTTTGGACATCTTCTGGCGTCAAGGCGATGCCAGTGGACAGTTCCAGAGCGATGCAAAACTCCATCAGTCCCAGACTGTCCATTTCAAACTCATCCAGCTTACAATCGCCGTGACCTTCAAGAAAGGCTGTCATTTGCGCCGGACGAGCCGGGACTGCGGCCTGCAGCGCATCTGCCACCTGACGCCGAAGGTCAGACTGGCCCGACGATATCATTTCTGTCCCAGCTTCTTGATGGCCGGCGCGTAAGCCGCCGTCTGACGCGAAATCATCCCTGACATTTCCTCGGGGCTCATCAGCATCAACGAAACATTGGCAGACAGCAAGGGTTTGGCGGCATCGGAGTCTTGCAAAATTGCGTTCACTTCCGTGTTCAGTTCGGAAGCCATTTCCGGATCCATACCGTCAGGCCCAGCCAAACCAAACCAAATCAGGGTTTCCAGATCGGTCTGACCAATTTCCGCAAGAGTCGGCACATTGGGAAGTTCCGGCAACCGCTGCGGGGCCGAGACATAAAGCGGCACCAAAGCGCCAGCCTCAATCTGCGGACGCATGGTCGAATAGCTCAGCGAAACGGCGTCGACATCTCCCTGGGCGGCGGCAATCAAGGCTTCACTTGAGTCCTTGAAAGGTACAATGACGGCTTCGATGCCTTCCCGGTCAAAAATTGTCGCGGGCAAGATGGCCGTGATCGTGGTGCGGCCGGGCGTCGAAACGGTCGGCACCAAACCATTGGATTTCATAGCCTCGATCAGCCCGGCAAAAGACGTAATACCTAAATCAGCCTTGACCGCGAACATGGCGGGAGAACCACCGATCATGGCCACGGGCGAAAAATCCGCTTGGGGATCATAGCCAACATTATCTTCGACCTCTGGTGCGATCACCAAGGTGGACAGACCCACTATCCCAAGCGTGCAGCCGTCAGGTGCTGCTTCTGCAAGAGCCCGCATCCCGATCGCTCCACCCGCCCCAATCACCGGTTCGACATAGAAAGACTTGCCCATCCGTACCGATAACTCCGCGGCCAGCACGCGGGCCATCAAGTCTGAAACGCCGCTTCCATGCGGGCTGATGATGCGCACGCTTCCGGCATCGCACGGGACCATAGACAAAGAAGGACTGGCAAAGGCTGCAAATGCACAGGCAGCGACCAGTTGGCGTAAACGAAGTGTCATGAGTGTTTCTCGAATTGGGGAAGGAGGTCTCGTGTCATTACTTTGCCCATCGCGTTGCGCGGAAATGTTTCGCACGCAATTAATTTTCGTGGGGCGCGGACGCCCAGTTCGGTGCGGGCCATCTGCATGAGAGTGGCCATGATCGACTCTCGGCGGTCCATAGCATCGGCCTGCAGTTCCAGCGCCGCCACAGGAATCTGCCCATGCACAGAAGAGGGGAAAGGCAGCACAGCGACTGCGCGGACATCTGGATGGGATGCAAGAATGCGCTCGATCTCGATCGGGAAAATCTTGATCCCGTTCATGTTGATCACGTCATCCTTGCGGCCAAACATCACCAGATTTCCATCGTCAATGATCTTGCCAAGATCGCCTGGCCTGAACCATCCGTTTGAAAACCGTTGGGCGGACTTTTCCGGCTCATCCAGATATCCCGACACCATCCAAGGCGTGCGAAGGGAGATTTCCCCGATCTCGCCGGATGCAACCGGTTCGCCCTCGGCGGAAACGATGGCAAGGTCTACGTCTGATAGGACAGGGCCCAATGCGCCTTCGACCACGTGATGTTCAGGCCCCGCAATTGAGATAAGACCGGTTTCTGTCGATGAGTATCGAATATGGAAATTTTTGGTTACCTGCTGCATCACCATCTGTCGCACGGCGATTGGTATAGCTGACCCCTCTGCGCGCAACGTCAGGTGTTCGGGCAACCCGGTTGCACCATCAGACAAAATGCCCATCAACTGGACACGCGACACATCGGCGATGGTCGTCTCGCTTGACGCAAGCCAGGCGGAAAGGCGTTTGCCGCCACGCGACGATCGGATGATGTTTTGTGATCCGCACCAGAGTGCAAAAATCCGGTTGCGCTTGGCATGGCCGAATTCCATCGACGAAGCCTTGAACAGGCGGTCGCCGCGTTCGGTAATGCCACGTTTGGCCTGATAGATCATCAAGGCTTCGTCCATCCGGACGATGCTTTGTCGCCCTGTCGTTCCCGACGTCGAAAAGAACGCGCCGCCACCCCCTGTTGGCAGCACCGATCTCGCAGCAGGGGCGTGCACGCTGCCCTCCCACATGATTTGCTTCAGTCCAGGAATTGCCCATTCTGCGGCGTCCGTAAGATGTAGATGAGCACTGGTCCGTTGGGCGAGATCGTCCCGTGTAGCCGCTGAATCATGGCTCGCGGCATTTACCTGCCAAGCACCTAGAGCCAGCAGGGCGAGCGACAGAATGAAATGGTCCGCATCATCCGATATGGTCATGGCAACAACGCTGCCAGGCCGCACGCCATGCATCGACAGCCACGCCGCAGCGGCCATTACCAGTTGGGGTAGCTCATGAAACGTGACCCGTCTGTCATCTGACCGAATCGCCACTTCACTCGCTTGCGTTGACGCAAGCACCACGAGCCTACTCAGGAATTCACTCACTCGGTCTTAGCTTTCTCTAAACTTAAACGGGGTTAACATTTCAGATACTGACTGACAAGCATGATACATATTGCCGCAGTGGTAACGCATCCATCTCGAAATCTCAATTTGCTGCCGAACTTGGGGGATCAGGGCCGGCTCGTCCGGGGTCGCTCTCCCGGCCAAGACAATGCGGGGCGATGATGGCCCATTGGGCGTCGGTCAGTGCAGCGCAGATCAAGAGTGCCTCCCATTTAGGCTCAGAACGAATGAGTTCGCCCTGAACAACACTCATACCATTGATTTTACGTTGAAACGTTGTGGTTTTTCTCGCCATGTCCTGCAGGGTTTTGTATGATTTCAGCAGAAACCCTGCAATTTCGGTCACGCTCATGAAGCATCGCCCGCGCCCTTTGGAACAGGATGATTTGCTGCGTCCGCGGCTGGTTGACATGATCGACCCGCGGCACGAGCTGGTGAAGCTGGCGGTGTTGATCGACTGGGAGGTGTTCGAGCGCGAATGGGCCGGGTTCTTTCCGTCTGGCAA
>CAMAQR010000124.1 GCA_945860375.1 Pseudorhodobacter antarcticus | reverse complement strand
CAATCTTAAGCCCGCCCTCGAGATTTGGGCCTATGTGCAATCCATGCCAGAACCTGGTCTGGCCTTTCTAAGCATGGGCAAGCGCGATGTTCCCTATGACGCTGGCCTACCCGTGCCAACAAGCCGCTACAGGCCGGGGACAGGGTTTCTGGCCGTGGGCAGCAGCGTGGTGATCGCCACCAACGACCAGCACGCCTATGTCCGCTTGGGGCCCGACGCCGACTGGCAGGTGGGTGACATGGTCGCCTGCGGCATCTCGCATCCCTGCACCGCCTTTGACAAATGGCGGTTTATCCCGATCGTCAGTGACAGCTACGATGTCGTAGACGGGGTACTGACCTTCTTTTGATCATGTGGCCTGTTGCCGTGTCGCACGACGGTAGGCAACACAGTCAAGCTCGAATTTCAGCATGGTTCCCAACACGCCCACGATGGTGCTGCGCGTGGGGGCTGGCTGGGCGAAGTATTCGGGATAGATCTGGTTGTAGAGTGCCAGATCGCCTTGGCTCGCCACATAAGAGCTTACATTTATCACATGGTCTAGGCTGAGGCCCCCAGCCTCTAGGATCGCGCGCAGGTTGGCTATGGAACGGCGCATTTCGGCCTCGAAACTCTCAGCAATGATCCTTCCGGTCTCGGCGTCGACCGAGGCCTGCCCCGAAACATACATGAAATCACCGGCAATGATTGCGGGGCTAAAGGGCAGGTGCGACCGCGCGCCTGCGTCGATGATCTTAAGATGGGTCATTGATACATCCTTCAGGGCCGGAAGGTGGCGGGAAAGTTAAAGATTTTGGGCCCAGGGATCCGGTTCTCGAGGTTAGCGTAGATATCTGCCAGCACCTGCTGCATCCACTCCGACGACTTGACATGAAAACTCGGGTGCTCGGTGTCGAGCGTGTAGCGATAGGCTTGCGCGTTTGCCGAGACCATCGGAAGCCAAGTGTGGTGGATATGGCCGCACACAAAATCGGGTTTATAGTCGGCAAGCACCGCTTCCAACTCGGTCGTGTCGACGCCCGCCTCTTGGTCAACGGCAATGATGCGCAATTCCTGGGGCGTTTTGCTGGCCGCACAGGCGCGCTTAAAGGCGGCGAGGCGCAAGCCATGCTCGCTCGAAGCGATCAAAGAGTCGAGGTAGAGGCATTTGTTCGTTTTGCCACCATAACGCTTGAACATCTGCTCAAATGCCGGTTCGAAATCGATCCGGTAGGCGTGGTAGGGCAGCCCTTCCAAAGCGAGGTCCATGATCACCACTTGGCTGGAGGTGTTGACCAGCTTGTCGAGCTTGGTCTCATTGGTGATGCCGGTCAGAACCACAACGTCCAACGCGTCCCACAGGCGGATTGGCATGCTGTTTTGCGTAAAACTGCCCAGAATAAACTCGTGCCCGTCCGAAACGACGCCCTTTTCGAAGGCGACCACCAGCTTGGTGTAGAAGTCGTTGTTAAAGATACCACCGCCGACGATGTCACGGTTGTAGAAAAAGCCAATCCGGTGATGCGCTGCTGTCCAAGGTGTCCTTAGCAGAAACGAACCCTTGCCAACCTGACGCAGGATAATGCCTTCGAATTCAAGGTCCTTGAGCGTCTTAATCACGGTGATCAGCGAGAATTCGTATAATTTGACGATCTCGTTCTGCGATTCGATCTTATCACCACTTTTGACGCCATTGGTCTTCCACCGGCGGAACAAAATGTCCCGCAACCGAAGGTGCCGTGGTGCAAGATCCAAACTATCGATGCTCAAGTCCAACTCCCCATGTCATCTGGTTGGCAAGAATGCCGCCATCAATATAGAGCATTTGGCCGGTGATATAACAGGCCCCTGTCGAGGCAAGAAAAACCGCCGCGGGGCCGATGTCAGGCGGACTGCCCAAGCGGCCCAAGGGAATTTGGGCAACAAGGGCCTCGCGCACGCCCGCAACGGCCAGTCCAGGCGCGGTCAGTGATGTCTCTACAATACCCGGCCCAATGCCGTTCACCCGAATTCCCTGCGGTGCCAAGGTGACGGCCAGCGAACGGATCAGCATCAGCACGGCGCCCTTAGAGGCATCGTAAATCACGCTGTTCATTTCGGCGGCCAAGGAATTGGTTGAGCCGACGCAGATAATGCTGGCCCCCACCCGCCCCGGTTCGACATGGGCTGCAAAGGCCTGCGCCGCGAACAGGTAGCCGCGCACATTGAGGTTAAAGGTTTCGGCAAACCGCGCCTCGCTTAACTCCGCAAATGGGATATCGCGAAAGGTACCCGCATTGTTGACAAGCGTGTCAAGGCGACCAAGTCGTTCATGCGCTTGGTCGACAAAACCACGCGCACCGTCCACCGTCGACAGGTCGGCCTGAATGAAATGGCATTCCGTCAAGGCGCTCAGACGGGCAAGTGCGGCCGTGTCGGGCAAGTGGGAATTGATAACCAAGCGGGCGCCGCTGCGCGCGAAGGCCTCGGCAATCGCAAAACCAATCCCTTGGGACGATCCGGTGATGCAGACACACGACCGATCCATCTTTTCTCCTTGAAGTCTAGTGTTAAATGGTTATTATGACAATATACCATGCAAGTGGTTATAATGACAATATGTCATAAAGGAGCGGGGACATGCAAGTGAAGCAAAGATGGCGCAATGCCACTCTGGTGACCCCGACGGGTGAAGTGGCACGTGATTTGCTGATCGAGGGTGACCGCATTACAGGCATCGTCGAACGCAATGCAGCCACCGGCGAGGACTGGAATTCTATCGATGCGCGCGGGAAAATCCTCTTCCCCGGCATGATTGATCTCTTGCAGCACGGATACAATGTGCACCTTTACAACGACACCGAGCAAGGCTGCGTGGCCCATAACTCGCAACTTCTGCTGGCCCGGGGCGTGACGGGGTTTTTGCCCTCGATTTCCTGCGTGCCACCCGAGACGATGGAAGGTGTGCTCAACCGGCTTTCCGCCCAGACCGAGAAGGCGACAGGGGCCCGTGCTTTGGGCGTCCACAGCGAAGGGCCGTGTTTCGCGCTTCCCGGTGCCCACAACCCCAAGAACATCGTCAATCCCAGCGTCACCCTTGCCGAACGTATGCTGGAAGCGACCAGTGGCCGCCTTAGGGCCGTGACTTTGGCACCAGAGATGCCGGGGGCCGAAGCATTTATACGCACGCTCAAGAAAGCGGGTGTCAGTATTCATCTTGGCCATAGCCAAGCAGGGCCAGAGGATGTGTCACGCTATGTCAGTTGGGGGATTGATGCGGTGACCCATATGTTCAACGCGTTGCCGACACTGCCGCCGGGCACAATGGGCATCCACATCCTGTCGCTGACCGACGCCCTGATGGCAGAACGTGGTGTCGCCTTGGGTCTGATCTGCGATGGGATTCACGTTCACCCCAAGATGATGAAGATCCTTGCGCAATTGCCGCCCGACCGGGTTTTCCTTGAGACGGATTCCAACAAATATGCCGGCGGCGAGGATGCCGATTTTGAATTCTACCCCGGCTACTGGGTCCGCACCGCGCGTGGAAAGGCGGTGGTCGATCGCAAGGGCGGCCTGTGCGGTTCGTCGCTGACATCCGATGAAGCCATGCGCAACTATGTCAAGATGGTCGGTGCTGATCTGACCCTAACGGCGCATGCGACAAGCCTCGTGCCCGCCCGTGTGTTGGGAATGCAGGCCAACATCGGCAGCCTCGAGGTTGGAAAACTCGCCGATTTTGCGGTGCTGGATCCGCTGACGCTTGAGGTGGAACAAACCTATGTTGGGGGACAATCCCTCTTTCAGCGTGTAGCATGAGCGCACCAAACGACAAACCGCTGCGCTATAACGAGGAGGGCAACGTCCACCTTGACTTCCACGGTGCGGTCAACACCACCATCGACTTCATCGTCAAAGGTTACGGCATCGAGGCGATGCACCAAATCTTCAAGAAAGTCGGCCGCGATGTCTACCAAGACATCCGCCAGCACTTGATGGAGGGGGATGCCGATGAGTTGGTGAAACACTGGCGGTATTTCTTCGACCGCGAAGGCGCCGATTTTGACATCACCGTGGGCGAGGACGAGATTGTCCTGACGGTGCGCCATTGCACCGCTTGGCACCATGTCAAAAAGATTGCCCCGGGGGTCTCACCGTTCTTTTGTGACCAAACCAGCGTTACCAACACCGCAATGGCCGAGGGTACGCCCTTTGCGGTAGATACCACGGTTTTGGGCAATGGGGCCTGCACCCAGGTGATCCGGAGGCGCACATGATCCCCTCCGACCATTTCACCCGCCTTTACAACGAAGTGTTCAAGTTTCTTGAGACCCAAGGAGAGGAGCATGTCCAAAGCTACTTTCTGGAAATCAGCAAGAATCAGGAAAAGCACATAATCGATCTGATCCGCGAGAAGGGCTTTGCGGGCATGTACGAATACTGGGCGATGATCCGCGAGGAAGAAAACTGCAAACTTGATCTGTCCTACGACGAGAAAAAGTTCGAGCTGACGATGCATCTGTGCCCAAGCCTAACCAAGGCCAAGGACAATGATGCCGAAACTTGGGCGCGCTATTGCGACCATTGTGCGGGTTGGATCGGGCCGATCCTTGATAAGACGGGCTATCACCTCGTCTACGATGTGATCGATCGCAACAAGCCGCAATGTGTCTTGCGGATCTTCAAGGAAGAGGCTGACGCCCGCGAAGCGGAAAAAGACGTGCAGTTGCTGATGGGTTGGCCGGGCAGCCATCATGCTTAACGCCCGTTGGGAGGTCTTTTATGGGTGAACTTCGCATCGCCATTCTCGGCTCGGGCTATATGGGCCGCACGCATGCCGAGTGCATCACGCGGCACATGTCACGGGTGCGGTTGGTGGCCATATCGGGCGGCAAACGCGCGCCGGGGTTGGCTGCAGACTACGACGTAAACTTTGAAGCGGACTATGCCGCACTCTTGGCCCGCAGCGATATCGATGCCGTTCTGATCGCAACCCCCCATGCCGACCACTGTGGCCAGGTGATCGCCGCTGCGGCTGCTGGAAAACATGTGCTGGTCGAAAAACCGATGGCGACCAGTGTTGCGGACTGCACGGCCATGATCGCGGCCTGCGCGCGGTCGGCTGTGCATCTTGAGGTGATCCAGACCCAGCGGTTTCGCGGCGCTTTGTCGCGCACGCGCCAGTTGATTGCCGAAGGGGCCATCGGGCAACTTCGCATGCTACAGGGCCGGTCGCTCTTCACCGACTATGTGGTCGGCACCAGCCCTTGGGCCGGCGACGAGTTGCACGGAGGGGCCTTTCTCGACACCGGCGTGCATTTCTTCGATCTTATGCGGTTCCTGACCGGCAAAGAACCTGACAGCATCTTCTCAACGCTCAAAACTTTCGGCACGGTTCCCCATCGCGGGCTGAATGCCATGTCCCAACTGACCTTTGCTGACGGCACCATGGCGCAACACTGGATGTCGTATCAGATCCCCAAGCCCAGCCTACCCAATTCTGAACACCGCTATATCCTAGTCGGAGACAGCGGAATGATTGATGTCGACGCCTACGGCAAGGTGCAATTGGCCAAGAACGATGTCTGGACCACCGTGTGGGAGCAACCGGCGATAGACTATATCAACCGCCCCCTTGATCCGGTGCGGCTGGAGGCCTTCTTCACCCAGACTCAGGCTTTCGTCGACAA
>CAMAQR010000123.1 GCA_945860375.1 Pseudorhodobacter antarcticus | reverse complement strand
AAGGAAAATGGTTCGCCGCCGCCAAGACCGCGAAATACCTCGATCTCGCACTCGACTGCGCAGCGCATTCTGACGCGGCGCCGGCAACGCTGATCCGGGCCGCGCGGGATTTTGTGATAAAGGAGCCAGCCTTTGCCGCGCAAGTCGGCTTGCACGCCATTGCACATCTGCTGGCTGGACGTGGATATGAACCAAGTCCGCTCGATATTGATGAAGCTGTCACCCATGTCACCCGTCGGCGCGTTTGCGTTTGACGCAGAATCCGGCAAGTATCTGCGCTGAAATCAGGAACACGGAAGGCCGGGATGCAGTTGAAGTTCCACACACTTGACGTTTTCACATCGCAGCGTTTCGGCGGCAACCCGCTTGGTGTGGTATTGGGCGCCGACGGGCTGACGACGGCAGAGATGCAGACGATTGCGCGCGAGTTCAACTTGGCCGAGACGATCTTTGTCATGGCTCCGAAGGACCGGAACAATACCGCAAGCGTGCGGATCTTTTTTCCGACGGCAGAGATCCCGTTTGCCGGGCACCCGACCGTCGGCTGTGCCATACTTCTGGCCGAGACGCTGAAAGGCCTGGGCCAAACCTTCGAGATCGAAATCCGGCTGGAGGAAATGGCGGGGTTGGTGCCCGTGACGGTTCGCAACACGGGCGGGGTGAGTTGGGCGCAGTTCACCGCCCCGGTGATCCCCTATCCGGTCTTGACGCCGCTTCCCTCGATCGAGGCGGTTGCTTCGGCCCTGCGACTTGCGCCTTTCGACATCTGCCCCGCTGGTCAGGGTCTGGGCCTTCATGAAGGCGGACCGCGGTTCCTTTACGTGCCCGTCGCCTCACGCGAGGCTCTGGCACGGGTGCGGGCGCGTGAACCGGAATGGTCGGGCATCCTGAACGGACTGGGAGCGGTGGGGGGTTACCTTTATGCGACGGGCGGCGATGACCCGGCCACGGCCTATCGTACGCGGATGCTCAACCCGGCGGGGGAGGGGGCCGAGGACCCGGCAACGGGATCGGCGGCTGCTCTCTTTGCCTCGCAGTTGCATCAAAGCCTTGGTTTTGCAGATGGCACCCATGCCTTCAGGCTGGAACAGGGCTATGAAATGGGCAGGCCATCGGAACTCGAGATGGAGGCTGATGTCACAGGCGGAAAGCTGGTGGCGGTGCGGGTCGCGGGGCAGGCGGTCAGGGTCATGGAAGGATACCTGACCCTTTAGGGGCCGGGGTAATACAGGGGGCACGGGAATGGGCGCAGAAACCAGACTGCAGGAATTGGGCATCACCTTGCCCGAGACGCCGGGACCGATCGGTAATTTCGTTCCGGGCGTGTTGCACAATGGGCTTTTGTACATGTCAGGTGAAGGCCCGCTGATCGACCTTGAAACCTCGGCAACAGGGGTTGTCGGGCGGGACGTTACGGTCGAGGAGGCCGATCAGCATGCGCGCCTGACAGGCCTTGCGATGCTGTCGTCGGTCCGGCGCATTCTGGGCTCGCTCGACAGGGTGGAGCGGCTGGTTTCCGTGCATGGCATGATCAACGCTGTCCCTGATTTCAAGCAGCATCCCAAGGTCATGAACGGGTTTTCCGACCTCATGGTCCAGCTTTTCGCTGAAAACGGGCGCCATGCCCGAGCGGCCGTCGGCATGGGGTCCTTGCCGGACGGGATCACGGTCGAGGTCACGGCGATCTTCGCGGTGAAGGCCTGATGCGCCGGCCGCAGCACGAGGTTCACGATGCATGAAGATTGGCTGATCGCCAACCACACCCGCTTTACCGCTCTGCGGCGCGACATTCACCAGCACCCGGAGTTGGAGTTTGACGAGCATCGCACCGGCGCCCTCGTCGCCGCTGGTCTGACGCGCCTCGGCTATGAGGTGACAACCGGCATCGGCAAGACGGGTGTCGTTGGCACCTTGAAGCGCGGCACGGGAAACCGCGCCATCGCCATTCGTGCCGACATGGATGCGCTGCCGATCGTCGAAGAGACGGACCTGCCGTGGGCCTCGAAGGCTCTGGGCAAGATGCATGCCTGTGGGCATGACGGACATACGACCTGCCTTCTGGCTGCGGCAGAGTCTCTGGCGCTGAATGGCCGGTTCGACGGCACAGTTCACCTGATCTTCCAGCCCGCCGAAGAAGGCTCCGGCGGCGCATATCACATGGTGCAGGACGGCCTGTTCGAGCGATTCCCGGTGGAAGCGGTTTTTGCCTTCCACAACCTCCCGGGGCTGGTGCTGGGCCAGGTCAAGACGCGCCCCGGACCGATCACGGCCCGTATCGACATCGGGCGGATCAGGGTCACGGGAAAGGGCGGACATGGTGCGATGCCGCATCTGGCCCACGATCCTGTCGTGGCAGGGGCTTCGATCATCATGGCGCTGCAGACCGTCGTCTCACGCAATCTGAACGCTGTCGATGTGGGCGTGCTGACCGTCGGCGGGATGCATGGCAATGGGACGGCGACGATCATCCCGGCCTTTGTGGACTTGCCGATCGGCCTGCGCACCGTCACGCCCGAGGCCACCGCCCTTTTGCGTGAGCGGGTGGTCACCATCGCCCGGCAGCAGGCCGAGAGCTTTGGGTGTCAGGCCGAAGTCGACTTCGAGGACGACATCATCTATCCCCCCTGCCAGAACGATCCGGCCCTTGCCGCAGCGGTGCGCCGCGTGGCCGTCAGCATGGGGCAGCCGCCTGAAACGGTCGATCTTTCGGGCCCCTACATGTTCTCGGAGGATTTCTCCAGCATGCTGGCCGTAACCAAGGGCTGCTTCTTGACCATCGGCAATGGCGACAGCCACGGGCTGCACGATCCGCGCTATGATTTCAACGATGACCTGATCCCCAAGGCCGCTGCCTTTTGGTGCCGGCTGGTCGAAATGCAACTCCCCGCGTGAGAGCATAAAACCAGCCGTCAGAAAGCCGTCCGGCCCGCCATGGCATCCGAAAGTCTTCGGGTTGTGGCGATGACCTTGCCGACCAGATTGCCATCAAGACCGGTATCGATGCGGCCTGCCTTGGCAAAGACGCTGATGGCCATGATGAACTTACCAGAGGCATCAAAGACGGGCGCACAGATGGCGGCAGTTCCGCTATTGCCCGCATTCTTGATCGTCGAAACCCTGTTAAAGCGGATCGTGGCAACGATTGCCTCCAGATCGCTCAAACTTTGCGGGGCATCGACCCGGTTCAGAAGCTTGTTCTGTTCCAGCTCACGTTGGATCAGGGCGGCTGTGCGGGCGGAGTCCTCATAGGCGCAGAACAGCAGACCGGTCGCAGACCATGTGAGGGGACATATATGGGTGATGAGCACCGTGCTGGCTTGGCCGTGGCGGGCCTCTGCCACACGGATGAACTTCGGGCCAGCTTCGCCCCAGACGACCAGAGCCACGGTCTCGCCGACCTCTCTGCCAAGCTTCTCGATGCAATCGACGGCCCGGCGCAGAACGTCAAAGCGGCTGAAACCCTTCAGCGCCATTTGCAGCGCCATCGGCCCCAGATCGTAAAGCCCCGTTGTCGCATCTTGCGAGGCAAGGCCAATCCGGGTCAGGCTGACCAGATAGCGATGTGCTTTGGCCGGATGCATGCCCGCCGCCTGGGCGATCTCGGACAGCCTCCTTGGTCCTGCCGCCTCAAGAAGCGCCCGCAGGACCTCGCCCGCGACCTCGACAGACTGGACGCTTCCTTGCGGCTTGGCTTCGGCCCGAGTGTCCATCCGTGAGATCTCCTGAACTTCTTTTGTGGCATTTGGAAGCGATTGACAAGCTAAGCGCCAGAAGGCTGACCTCAGTATACGTAATATATTATGTTAATCGTAATGATCCTGCAAGAGCCCGCGATGGGGAATGTGAACGTGCCGTTGCTGGATACTGTATCATCTGCAGGAGCCACGCACTGCGCTAGTCGTTCGGCGTTGTCCGGACTGATCGGGCAAGGGGACGGGATCAGGCTTGGCGGTGTGATGAACGTGGCCGTGGTCGAAGGGCTGGCCCACCGTTCGTCTTTCATGTGACCACCAAAGTCGACGCGTTCTTGGAAAGCACCGGACCGATGACCACTCTGATGAACGTTATCATCCATGCCGTGGCCGGAAAATCGCCGGAGAAGGCACGCAAACGCATCAAGGACTGGCCGCCGATCATGCGTGAGTTGGGACTAAACACCTAGGGCCTGTCGTTGCCATGTGAACCCTGACGGGTTGGTTTGTTGACCATGAAGGGGGATGCAAAAAAGGCGCAGGGGCTGCCTGCGCCTTCATGTCCAGAGTCCACCCGATCAGCGGCGGCGGTCGCGCCGCGCGCTCATCGGTTGGAAGGCGACGCCGACATGGGCTTCGCAATAGGGTTTGCCGGGCACGGACGGCAGGCCGCAGAACCAGAAATCTTCGGTCGCGGGATCGCCGATTGGCCATTTGCAGGTGCGCTCGGTCAATTCCATCAGCGTCAGGCGCTTGGCGCGCTTTTCGACTTCGCGCACCGATGCCAGCGCTTCGGGCGAGATCTCGTTGGCCGAAGGCTGCGGCGGCAGCGGCTGACCGGCCGGGATGATCGCCTTGCGCATCGGCAAGGGCGTGATGGTGGCACCGGATGCCGGAATGGCGGCGGCGGGTGCTGCCGGGCGCTCCGAGGCGGGGCGCGCAGGCGCTGGCTCTGCGGCGCGCGGCAGTTCCGTCACCACAGGGCGCGGGGTGGGTTCTGCGCGCGCAGCGGCCGCAGGTGGCGGAGCTGCCACGACCTCGGCTTCATCCCCGTCGTCGCGGGCAGTGCCGGGGCCGACACGGTTCGACAAGCCCAGACGGTGGACCTTGCCGATGACCGCGTTGCGGGTCACGCCGCCCAGCTCTTTGGCAATCTGACTGGCCGACTGGCCTTCGGCCCACATTTTCTTGAGCGTCTCGACGCGCTCGTCGGTCCAGGACATGGGGTAACTCCGGTTCAGGGGGCCGATCAAAAGGGCCTTTGGGCGCTATTTTAGTCGGGATGGCGTGGGATACAAGTGTGCGGCGACAAGATCAAGCCGGGGCGCGATTTCTGGTGGGTTTGGGTGGCGATTTCTGGCTGCATGGATGACAGCCGGGCGATAAGGCGCTAAAGACAGGGTTTGCCCCTGTCTTGAAGGCCCATCATGCACGATTACCGCACCCAACGCGCCGACACCTTTGAAACCTTTGCCAAGGTGGGCAAGGGCGTGAAGCTGCCGAAGACGGCGGTGGTGATCTATGAATTCATCGCCGAAGAGATCGACACCAAATGGGCGGCCGTGGAAAAGGCACTGCGGGCCAAAGGTTTTACCACCCATCACAACAGCGAAGTGCTGGAGGCGCGGATCGGGCCGATTGCGATTGAGGCTGAAACCGTCTGGCACTGGGAGCGCATCGCCACCGAGATTGTGCTGCCGTTCGAGTTCTACCCTGATGGCTGGGAACTGGCCGACGACTGAGCGCCCGACTGAGCGGTTTTCAAACGGAGCGGCTGCGCCGCGCTGCTTTTGTCTCGCGCCCCCGGCTGCGCCGGGTGTCAACGGCAGAGTAAAAGTGAGCCAAAGGGCAGTGCAAAATGTTGCCACTTTGGGGTTGGCAAGATTGCCGCGTAGGCGTGCGGCAGCATCCGGGCGGCCGCGCTTGTCGCAGAGCTGGCGGTTGCCCGGATGCTTTGGCCCTT
>CAMAQR010000122.1 GCA_945860375.1 Pseudorhodobacter antarcticus | reverse complement strand
GGGGGTTATGCGCAATTGTCCTATGGTTTCAACTACTACGGCACCGTTGGCAGCAACCGCGACGAATTCGTCATCGTGCGCAAAATGAAGAAAGTTGACTGGCTGGACACGCCCGCAACCAGCAAGATGGAGGCCGCAGAATGAAAGTTCGCGCGCAAATCGGCAAGGTTCTGAACCTTGATAAATGCATTGGGTGTCACACTTGTTCGGTCACCTGCAAGAACGTCTGGACCAGCCGCGAAGGTGTTGAATACGCCTGGTTCAACAACGTCGAAACCAAACCCGGCACCGGCTATCCGACGGACTGGGAAAACCAGAAGCGCTGGAACGGCGGCTGGGCGCGGTCGAAATCGGGCAAACTGCACCCCAAGCAAGGCAGCAAGTGGCGGATTCTGGCGAACATTTTCGCCAACCCCGACATGCCGGAAATCGACGACTACTACGAGCCGTTCGATTTCGACTATGACCACCTGAAATCCGCGCCCGACATGAACGCCTTTCCCACCGCGCGCCCCCGGTCCAAGATCACCGGCGAGCGGATGGAGAAGATCGAAAAGGGCCCGAACTGGGAGGAAATCCTGGGCGGTGAATTCTCGAAGCGGTCTAAGGACTACAACTTCGAGAACATCCAGAAGCAGATCTACGGTGAATACGAAAACACCTTCATGATGTATTTGCCCCGCCTGTGCGAGCATTGCCTGAACCCGACCTGCTCTGCCTCTTGCCCCTCAGGCGCGATCTACAAGCGCGAGGAAGACGGCATCGTCCTGATCGATCAGGAAAAATGCCGCGGCTGGCGGATGTGCATCTCGGGCTGCCCCTACAAGAAGGTCTATTACAACTGGGATACCGGCAAATCCGAAAAATGCACCTTCTGCTATCCGCGCATTGAAAGCGGCCAGCCGACGGTCTGTTCGGAAACCTGTGTGGGCCGCATCCGCTATCTGGGGGTCATCCTCTATGACGCCGACAAGATCGAGGCGGCCGCCAGCAGCGAACGCGAGACCGACCTTTACGGCGCGCAGCTTGACGTCTTCCTTGACCCGAACGACCCAGAGGTGATCGCCGCTGCGCGCCGTGACGGCGTGCCGGAAGACTGGATCGAGTCTGCCAAGATCAGCCCGATCTGGAAGATGGCGATGGAGTGGAAGGTCGCCTTCCCGCTGCATCCGGAATACCGCACCTTGCCGATGGTCTGGTACATCCCGCCGCTGTCACCAATCCAGAACGCGGCGCAGGCCGGCCAGATCGCGATGAGCGACCAGATGCCCGACGTGCGCAGCTTGCGCATTCCCGTGCAGTATCTGGCCAACATGCTGACGGCGGGGGATGAAGAACCCATCGTTCACGCGCTGGAACGGATGTCGGCCATGCGGCTTTACATGCGTGCCCTGACCGTGGACGGCGTGCGCGACGAAGGCATCGCTGCCCGCGTCGGCATGTCGGGCCGGATGATCGAGGACATGTACAAGATCATGGCCATCGCCGACTACGAAGACCGCTTCGCCATCCCTACCGCCCACCGCGAACAGAACGAGGCAGGGGCCGACATCCGCGGCGGCTGCGGCTTCACCGATGGCAACGGCTGTTCCTCCGGCGACACCGGCAAGACCACCATGTTCGGCGGCAAGAAAAAGTCCTTCGCCCTTCCGTTGGAGTCATTCTGATGATGGACCGCACACTAAAGGCGCTGTCGCTGATGCTCAGCTATCCGACGGCAGAACTGCAAGAGGCAATGCCTGAAATCGGGGAGGTTCTGGCCTCTGACCCACGGCTGTCGACGCCAAACCGTACGGCGCTGCAACGGCTGACCCATGACATCGGGCAGGGCGACCTGTTCGATGTACAGGAAAGCTATGTGATGCTGTTCGACCGCTCGCGTACGCTGTCGCTCAACCTCTTCGAGCATGTTCATGGCGAAAGCCGCGATCGGGGTGGCGCGATGGTCAGTCTGATCGAGACATATCGTGGCGGCGGGTTTGAACCCGCTACCACCGAACTGCCCGACCACCTGCCGGTGCTGCTGGAATTCCTGTCGACGCGTCCCTTCGCAGAAGTGCAGGAAACCTTGGCGGACGCGGCCCATATCTTCGACGCGCTTGGCACCCGACTGGTGCGGCGCGAAAGCGGGTATGACGCCGCGTTCGCCGCTTTATCCCAGCTGGCCAACGTGCAGGTGGATGCCGACGCGCTGGCCGGAATGCTGGCGCAACCGGACGATGATCCCACCGACCTCGAGGCGCTGGACGCCGTTTGGGAAGAGATCGAAGTCACCTTCGGCCCCGACCCGAACGCGGGATGCCCACAGGTCCGCGACATGCTGGCACTGATGGACGCACCCGCACCCTCCCTGAAACCGGCCCCCGCCCCAATGAACAGGAGCGCATGACATGTTCGAAGGTTTCGACATCAACTTCATCATTTTCGGGGTCATGCCCTATGTCGCGCTGACGGTGTTCCTTGTCGGGTCCATCGCGCGCTATGAACGCGACCCCTTCACCTGGAAAAGCTCCTCCAGCCAGCTTCTGCGCCGCAAGCAACTGATCTGGGGGTCGATCCTGTTTCATGTCGGTATTCTGACTGTGTTCTTTGGCCACCTCGTCGGGCTCTTCACGCCTGTCTGGGTGCTGGATGCGCTAGGGGTTCCCTATGGGCTGAAGCAGTGGATGGCTGTGCTGATCGGTGGCCCGGCAGGGCTTGCTGCGCTGGTCGGCGGCACCATGCTGATCCACCGGCGGCTGACCGATCCACGCATCCGGGCCACCTCAACCACGCTGGATATCCTCATCATGATCCTGATCTGGTTGCAGCTTGCCATCGGCCTGCTGACGATCACCCAATCGCTTCAGCACATGGACGGAGCCGAAATGATCCGTTTCATGGAATGGTCGCAAAGCGTAGTGACCTGGAACGTGAACGCCTGGGTCACGGTTGTGGACGTGCACTGGCTCTTCAAGCTGCACATCTTCCTTGGCCTGATCATCACCATGCTGTTTCCATTCACCCGTCTGGTGCACATCTGGTCCGGCTTTGCCGCGCCATTCCGCTATCTGCTCACGCGGCCCGGCTATCAGATCGTGCGGTCCCGCCGCCGACGCCCTCTGGAAGAGCGCCGCCGCGCCTTTGACGCACGGCAAGGCAAGCCCGGCCCTTCAGCAACCACTCCGGCGGAGTAACAGCCATGAACATCGCCCTTTTCCCAGATGTCATCGTGAACAGTGAAACCATCCCACAGGCCGCCATCGCCGCCGAGGCGCAAAACCACACCGCGCCCAAGGACAAGCCCGGCATCGCCTGGCGAAAGGCGGCTCAGGCGTTGGCGATCCGCGCGCTTCTGCTGCAAGAGGCTCGGGCGCGTGGGCTGGAGGCAGATCCGGAAGAACTGTCCCCCGGCCGGGTCGAAACCGAAGACGAAGCTCTGATCCGCGCCCTTCTGGACGATGCGCTGACGATTGCGCCTGTGACGGAGGAAGTCATCCGCGCCGAATGGGAGCGTGACCCCGGTCGATATCGTTCGGCCCCGTTGTGGGACGTTTCGCACATCCTGTGCGCCTGCGATCCGCGTGACGACGCCGAGTCTGCCATGGCAGGCGCCCGCGCGCAGGCTATCCTTGCGCGGCTGAAGGGCGACGCCAAAGGCTTTGCCACCGCCGCCCGCGAAAGCGATTGCGGATCAAAGGCAGCAGGCGGGCATCTGGGTCAACTCGGCCCCGGCGATACCGTGCCCGAGTTTGAGGTGGCGCTGCGTGGCCTTACCGAAGGTGGCATGACACCCGCCCCGGTCCTGTCGCGACACGGCTGGCACATCATCCGCCTGAACGCCACCGCGCAGGGGCAGGTTCTGCCCTATGACACAGTCCGCCCCAAGATCGGGCAGGCCTTGGAGAAAGCCGCCTGGGCGCGCGCTTCGCGAGATTTCATTGAAGCACTGGCAAAGACGGCGACCATCACGGGCGCAAGCCTTGCCCCGATCTGAGCCACGCGAAAGGGCGCATCATGAAGAGGGCAGAGCAAATGCGGCGCGGCAGCGGTGATGCGCCCACGCATCCCGGCCTTCTTGGTCGGCCTCTCGACTTCATCAGCGAAGATCATCTGCGCGAACGCCAGATTTGCGCGGTGATTGACGCAATTGCACTGGCCGCGCACCTCGACCGACTGTCCGCGCTGACCGTGCTGCGCTTTCTGAACGAAGAGTTGAATGTGCATCTCCGCGATGAGGCCGAGGATCTGTTTCCGCTTCTTGCGAAACGCTGCACGGCCGAGGACTGCATCGAAAGCGCAATCAACCGGATCAGGATCGATCAGAATGAAGCTCTGCGCCTTTTGCCCGACGTTCGGGCAACGCTTGCCGACTGCCTTGATGCCGGGTCCGATCTTTCGGCCGAGGGGCGTGCGATGCTGACGAGCTTCGCGGGGCATGTGCGCCGTCATCTTGTCGCCGAAAATGCGATCCTGCTGCCCATCGCCCGCGCCCGGCTGACCCGGGCCGATCTGGCAAGGCTGTCCGCACATATGCGGGCGCGACGGGGGCTGACCCAACTTTCGGAGACCCCGAATGCTGAATGATGTTCTGCAGCGTAACCGGGACTGGTCGGCCAAGCGGCAGGCGCAGGAACCGGGCTATTTCACCCGTCTTGCAGCCTTGCAGGCGCCCGAATTCTTCTGGATCGGCTGTTCGGACAGCCGGGTTCCGGCCAACGTCGTCGCGGGCCTTGATCCGGGCGAGGTGTTTGTCCATCGAAACGTGGCTAACATCGTCCACTCGTCGGATATGAACCTTCTGTCGGCGCTGGAATTCGCGGTCGAGGTGCTGGCCGTGCGCGAAATCATCGTCTGCGGTCATTACGGCTGTGGCGGCGTCAAGGCCGCGACGGAAGGTCTGCCACAGGGACTTACCGACCATTGGCTGGAGCCGATCCGGCGGCTGGCGCGGGCCTATGCCGTCGATCTGGGGCGCGAGCCAGACATGGAAGGGCGGCGCGACCGTCTTGCCGAATTCAACGTGGTCGAGGGAGTCCGCCGCGTGGGCGAGACGCCGATCCTGCAACGGGCCTGGGCGCGCGGGGCGAACTGCCGGGTGCATGGGCTTATCTATGGGCTGAAGGACGGCCTCTTGCGCGACCTTGATTGCAGCATCGGCCCCGGGCATTTCAATGAGGAGGTGGCGCAATGACGATCCTGCAGCCAGTAGCGCGGTCCGGCTGTGGCTGCGACGGGCATGATGTCGCAAAGAAGTTGATCACCATCGATGCGGCGCTGGCACTGATCGCAGATCGCACAGCCGCCGTCGATGGAACGGAAAACATTCCGCTTGACCGGGCACTTGGTCGCATTCAGGCGTCGCAACAAGTGGCGTCACGCTTCATGTCCCCGCCTTTCGACAACGCCGCGATGGATGGCTTTGCTTTTGCCTCTGCGGCGCTGCCGGGCGACGGACCGTGGATACTTGACGTTGTAGCGAGGGTTCCGGCGGGGCAGTCCTCCACCGTGCCGCTTGTCGGCCTCCAGGCCGCGCGCATCTTTACCGGGGCGAAGGTCCCCGAAGGTGCGGATGCAGTGGTGATGCAGGAAGATGTCAAACGGACCGGCAGCACCATCCGCATCGACCAGCGACCGAAGCCCGGCCTTAACATTCGCCGCGCGGGCAGCGAGATGGGGGCAGGGGTCACAGTTCTGGATCAGGGTCGGCGCCTTGACGCGCGCGCGATTGCCGCCTGTGCTGCCGCCGGGGCAGGATCGATCCCTGCGCGCAGGCGATTGCGCGTGGCGCTTCTGGTGACCGGGGATGAAATCCGCGCGGCCGGTGCGAGGCGTGCCG
>CAMAQR010000121.1 GCA_945860375.1 Pseudorhodobacter antarcticus | reverse complement strand
TCGATGATCTTCTCCATCGGCGTCAGGGCGGCGGCGGACAGGATGAAAGGTATACCGGCGCTTTCGGCCGCCACGGCAAGTGCGATGTCCCCCCCACGGGCCGCGATGTTGACAGCACCCATCGGTGCAATGCCGAACGGGGCGGCAATGGACCGCCCGAAAAGCTCTGTCTGCTGGCTGCGCACCGAGGTGTCGGTCAGGACACGGGGAACAAACCGATAGCTGTCAAAGGCTGTCCGATTGCCGTTCAGCGTGGTGCAGGTCTCTGATCCGCCAGCGATATAGCCATAGATGCAGCGCGGGAGGATCCGCTTTGCCGCAGGATCGAAGTCATCCAATGCAAGATAGCGCGATAGCACCTGTTACCGACCCTGCAGGCAAAGGACAGCCCGGCGATCGCACGGCTTGCACACGCCCTTTGCCTTTCCGGCAACAGCCCCCGGACCGATCACTTGCGCCTGTCGGGGTGCAGCGGGGTGACTTGGAGCGCGCTCATTTCGACATCTCAAGGCCTTCGGGCAGGCGCGCGCGCAGCCAGGCGTGGAAATAGGCAATTTCGAATTCCTGCGGCATCAGCGTACCGGCACGGAAGCGGTCCGAGACCAGACCACGCTGGTTCATCTCGCAAGCCATGGCGTCCTCATCGACAACCTCAGCCGCGAAATCCACCAGATTGGCCAGATCGAAGTCCGCAGCGGCCAGAGTTTCGGGCGCAACCAGCCAGTCGACGGTCAGCAGGGTCCGTTCCGGCCCGAGCGGCTTGAGTGTGCCCACGCGCAGGAAATCCACCTGCGCGGAGATATAGCATGTGGGGTAGAAGGTCAGAAAGCCTGCACTCTCGGCGCGCTCGGCCTCGGTCAGGTCCGGAAACTCCGGCCCGCAGGGTTTGCCGTTGACGGTCCAGGTGCGTGCCCCCTCGCTCAGGGACGGGACGTGCGGGGTATCCGGCGTCCAGTCCACGGCCTCGTTCGGTGCGTTGATGCCGCGCGCGAAGGCTGGCACGCGCTTTGAAAGGTTGGGATGCACGCCGGGGCAGTGCAGGCATTCGTTGAAGTTTTCCCAGAAGATCTTCCAGTTGCAGGCCATGTCCCATTCCCTGCGGTGCGCCGATACCAGCCTTTCCAGCGGCCAGTTCGCCAGCTTCGAAAGCTCCGGGATCGAGGCTTGTGTGAAATCCGGTGGGGTATCCGACAGACAGACGAACAGAAAGCCGCGCCAGTCGTGCAGATGGACCGGGAAAAGACCGTGCTCTTCTTTCCGGAATTCGCTGGTGGGCGTGCCGAAGGCTGTGGAAATCAGCCGACCTTGTGCGTCATAGGTCCATTGATGATAGGGGCAGGTGATGCGACCCCCGCGCAGCGACCCTTCAGCGGCGCAAAGCTCGGCGCCGCGATGGCGGCAGGTGTTGTGGAAGGCGCGGATCTGGCCCGCGTCGTCATGCACAAGGATCAGCCGCTGGCCTGCAAGCTCGATGGGCCGGATGGTTCCCGGCGGCAGATCTGCCCGCCGACCCACATTTACCCAGGATGTCTTCCATACATGTTCCACCTCTGCGGCGTACCAGGCGGGGTCGCGGTAGGCTTCGCGCGGCAGGGTGGGCGGGCAGCGGTTCAGAAGCGGGGAGTCGGGGTGAACGGAGCCGGTATGCAACATGGTAGACCTCATGACGTGCGGGGTTGGGTGGTGCGATGACGCGGGGGGTTCAGCAAGGGACAGCCGTTGGGCAGACGCCTGCGCATAAACTTGCAATACCACGGCATCAGCTTGCAATGCAGAAGTTCACGACAGTCATGGCAGTCGGTCGCCGCAAGGCACCATTGCTTTGCCGAGGACCCTTTGCGGGACCCCGGGGTCTGCGCCGAAGCTTTTGGCCCCGGCGCAACGTGATCTGTATTCAAGGGTCAAGCGGCGCACTGTGGATCAGAAGCCCGCCTTGACCGCTTCCCACGTTTCATTCATGCGGTTCTGCCAGTCCTGCGAGACCGGTGTCTGGAATTTCCCCGCCATGAGGACTTCGGCAGGGTTCCGGCTCAGACCCAGACCGGCAAGGGTTGCATCATCGAACTCTTCGAAAGAGCGGCGGTTGGAATGGCCGTACCCGTAGTTGCCGATCATGAACTTGCCCGACTCGACGCTTAGCAGCGAATCGATGATGTCATAGGCGCGGTCCACATTTGGCGCTGTTTTCAGGATGGCGGCACCACAGACCCAGGTCAGCGCGCCCTCCTTCGGGTTTGCAAAGGCGACCGGCACTCCTTGGGCTTTCAGCGCTGCGGCCGAGGAATTCCAGGTCATCGCCGCCACCAGTTCGCCCGAGGCCAGCGCCTGTTCCAGTGCAGCGGTGTCGTCGGTATAGGTGCGCACCAGCGGACGCTGTTCGCGCAGCACGGCGGCGATTGCGTCGAAAGCGGCGTCAGTCCCGATATCGGCAAAGGGGATTCCGGCCTTGATCGCCCCGATCCACCAGGTTTCGGCACCTGACGCAAACACCCCGATGCGCCCGCTGTAGCGCGGGTCCCACAGCATATCCAGGCTTTCTGGCTTGCCCTCAAGATCGAAAAGGTCGGTGCGATAGGTGATCGAGGTCTGCCCCCAGTCGAAGGGAATAAGCCACGGCCTGCCATCCGGTGCCTTGTTGCCTTCCAGGGCCACGAGTTCGGGCATGACATCGGGCCAGTTCGACAGACGGTCGGTATCGACTGACTGGAAAAGATCCAAACCGACCCAGCGAGGGAGGTTCGAATTGCAGGGATGGGTCACATCCGCCACGAACCCGGCGCGAAGTTTGGTAATCGCTTCGTCGGAATTGGCGAATGGCACGAGATCCGGTAATTCGCCGTGCTTTGCCTTGAAGGGCACATAAAGCTCCGGGATGTCGTAGCCGCCATAGGTGAAGAATGTGCCCTTGCCGGTCGATTGCGCCCGGGCCCGCTGGCCTGGCAGGGTCGTGCCCAAAAGGCCGACCCCTGCCGCAATGAGCGACGTGTTGAAGGCGCGGCGGCTGAGTTTTCCTTCGTTTACCGCGTGAAGCTGGTCTTTGACGTCCATTTCCGATTTCCTCCTATCGTTGGTTTCTTATTTGTTAGGCTGCATGTGCATCATCCACGAAGGCGCAAGGCCATGGGTGGGTGAAGGGTAGAAACAGACCGCGCTGTCATTCTGCGTCCAGGACGACTACGGCGTCGGCGGACCAGCTAAGCCAGAGCTTCCCCTCGCTGCCGGGTGGGGCCCCAAAGCGGAGACGGTTCTGGGCCGAGACGGCAACCGGCTCCTCCCGGCCATCGATGGCGATGTAGAAATGGCTCCGCTCGCCCATGTAGGCGGCATTGGCCAGACGCCCTTCCACCGAAGGACGGTCGTCAGGCTTCGTGGCCGAAAGATCGAACTTCTCTGGCCGCAAGGCCACCTGCACCCGCGCGCCGTCCGGCTGGCCGCCCGGTGCGTCCGGCAACTGGATGCTCCCCAACCCTTCGGTTTCAACGACAGCTCCTGCGGTGCCATTGCGGCGTAGCTTGCCCGGGAAAAAGTTCATGTTGCCGATAAAGCTGGCAACAGCGCGCGAGTTGGGCGACTCGTAAAGGCCCGCCGGGGTATCGACCTGCAACACCCGGCCACTCTGCATTACGGCAATCCGGTCAGAGAGGGCGAGCGCCTCTTCCTGGTCATGGGTGACGAAGACAAAGGTGATGCCGACCTTGCGCTGCAAGAGCCGCAGTTCCAGCTGCATCTGCTCGCGCAACTGCTTGTCGAGGGCCCCCAGCGGTTCGTCCAAAAGCAGCACCTTGGGACGTAGGATCAGCGCGCGCGCCAAGGCGATGCGCTGGCGCTGGCCGCCGGACAGCTCGTGGGCCTTGCGCGTGCCATAGCCGGGCAGCTTGATCAGCTCCAGCATCTCGTCGACCATCTCATAGCGCTTCGCGCGCGGCAGCTGCGCCTTGCGCAAGCCGTAGGCGATGTTGTCGCGCACGTTCAGGTGCGGGAAGATTGCATAGTTCTGGAAGACCGTGTTGACCGGCCGGTGGTTCGGCGGCACCGAGTCCATCGACTGCCCGTCGATGAAGATATCGCCGCTCGTCGCAGGCTCGAACCCGGCAAGCATGCTGAGAAGCGTCGTCTTGCCGCTGCCCGATGCGCCCAGAAGCGAGAAGAACTCACCGCCCGCGATGTCGAGCGAGACGTCGTCGATTGCCTGGAAGGTGCCAAAGAACTTGCTGACATTGCGGATCGAGATGTAGGCATCGTTGCCGTTCACGTCTTGGCTCCTTTGGTTGTGTTTTCGTGAAGGCCCAGCTGGCTGATCCACATGCCGATCAGAATGAGCGGGAGGGAGAACAGAATGAGCAGCGACGCAAGTGCAAGGACCGAAGGGAACTGCTGAGGAAAGCGCAGCTGCGTCCAGAGGTAGATCGGAAGCGTGGTCTCGTTGCCCGACAGGAAGAAGGCCATGATGAATTCATCGAAGGATATTGTGAAGGTCAGCAGCAAACTGGCCACGATGCCCGGCATCACCAGCGGGAATGTGACCCGCCAGAAGGTCCACCAGCCGTTTTCACCCAAGTCGGCCGACGCTTGCTCAAGCGAGCGGTCGAACCCTTCGAAGCGTGGCAAGAGCGTAGCGACCGAGAAGGGCAAGCAGACAATCAGATGGCCGAACGCCACCGTGTAAAGCGACAAGGGCACCCCCAACCGGCTGAGAAGCGCCAGCAGAGCCACGCCGAAGATGAGCGTTGGGATCACCAGTGGCAGCATGATAAAGGTCACCACCGCGCTTCGCCCCGGCACCCGGTCGCGCGTGATCGATCGCGCAGCGAGAACACCCAAAGTCGTGGAGAGGATCGATACTGGCAAACCAACCTTTACGCTCGCCCAAAGCGAATCCCACACGGGCTGGCGATCCCAGAGCTGGCCGAACCACTCGGTGGTAAAGCCTTCCAGCGGGAAGCGCACATAGATGGAATCGTTGAAGCTGAAGAGCGGGATCAGCAGGATGGGAAAGTACAGCGCCACCAGAAACAGGATCGCGTAGACGGAAAGGACGCGGTTGGGCCGCCGGAGAAAGGTGGGGGCGCTCATGCGATCCGTGCCTGCGCGAGGCGCGTCAGGTAAAGGAACGCCAAAGCGACCGCCGCGATCCACAGCATCAGAATGATCGAAAGCGTCGCCCCCATCGGCCAATTGTTGATCGAGCCGAACTGGGCCTGGATCAGATTGCCGATCATCATGCCGTCCGGTCCCCCCAGAAGGGCGGGCGTAATGTAGTCGCCGGTCGTCGGAATGAAGATCAGAAAGCTTGCGGCGATCACGCCTGGCATGGACAGCGGCAAGGTGATCCGGAAGAACCGCGCCACCGGCCCGTCACCCAGATCGGTCGCCGCGACCAAGAGCGACTTGTCGATCTTTTCAAGCGAGACGTAAAGCGGCAGGATGGCAAAGGCCGCCCAGGCATGGGTCAGCGTGATGATCACGGCGGTTGGGCTGTAAAGCAGGAACTCGAGCGGCGCCTTGATCCAGCCCAGCCAGACCAGCGATGAATTGATTACGCCCTCATAACCCAGGATCACCCGCCAGGCGAACACGCGCAGCAAGTAGCTGATCCAGAAGGGGAGTGTGATCAAGATCAACCAGAACATCTTGTTACGGTGAACATGGAACGCCACAAAATACGCCATCGGGTAGCAGATCGCGATGGTCGCGACGGTCGCAATACCGGACATCCAGAAGCTGCGGGCCAAAAGAATTCTGAACATCGGCTCGTTCACTACGCGCGCGTAGTTGGCTAGCGAGGGCGTGGTATCGAAGCCGATGCCCGCGCGTGTCCAGAAGCTGATCACG
>CAMAQR010000120.1 GCA_945860375.1 Pseudorhodobacter antarcticus | reverse complement strand
TCGCCCAAATCGAAGAACCGCACATCCACATCATGCGGATAGCTCGCCCCGCGGGCTGCAGCATGGACACGGTGGATGCCGTAAGAAGGCATCGGTAGGGGCATTTCACCGCCGTCAAAAGCAGGGGACGCGCACACCAAGGCAAGTCTTCTCATATTTGCGCCTTGCTCCTGCCACGGGCCTCGCCCAAAACCTCTAGATCGATAGTTAACATCCATTATAGGTGTTGTGATGAAAGTCAATCAGACCGATATTTCCTGGGCTCAGCACCCGTTAAAGCCCTAGTGATGGCCAGTTTTCATTGATCCATTTGTGTCGCCATGGGGGTGTCGCGCCCAGACTTTGTACAACATCTTCAGGATCTGAGGTTGTTGGAAATCTGTCGGTGAGCGCATTCGCCGCTGAACACGCCGATGGGATGCCGCGGCACATGGCATGACACGGAGAATTGTTCGAAACCTATATCGAATTCCATCCTAGCTAAAATTGAGAAATCAGACTATTTTGGGTCAGACGGCAGATCACTTGGCGAATGTCGGGTTGGAGGAGGTCTGACATCATGGCAATGATTACCGAGATCGAAGACTTCTTCACGCTAGGATGTGGGCGCTGCGTCCGGTTTGCAACGCCCGATTGTTCGGTCCGCAAATGGTCCGCTGGAGTGGATGCGCTGCGCGAAATATGCCTGGGATTGGGGCTGCAAGAGACGGTGAAATGGGGGCATCCGTGCTATATGCACGCGGGGCGAAACATTGTCATCATCGTGGCATTCCGAGGCGATTTTCGGCTGACGTTTATGAATGCTACGTTATTGAAGGACCCTGAGGGAGTGTTGGATCGGCAAGGACCGAACACGCAAAATTCCGATGCCATCCGATTTGCCGATCTGGTGGACGTTGGAGCCAAGGCCGCGGTGATCCGTGCGTATCTAGCAGAGGCGATGGGATACGCGGCGGCCGGGATCAAGGCAGAGAAAGTCATACGCGAGATCGAATTGCCGGAAGAAATGGTCGGGGCGATGGACGCAGATCCTGAGCTTGCCGAGGCTTTTCATGCTCTGACCCCGGGGCGTCAAAACAGCTATGTCATTGTGCTGAAAGGGGCGAAGGCGGCGGCCACCCGTGTGGCCCGGATCGAAAAATTTCGGGCTAAGATCATTGCTGGTAAGGGCGCGAACGAATATTGATCCGCAAAAATGTCCGCAGCGGGCGGTTGGGCAGCTGGATTAAGGCGCACCGATTTGCAAGCTTGTCCCCTTGGCTGCTGATAATGCTCGGCAGCCCCTATCCTTGCGGGGTAGGGCTTGCCGGGGGCAGGGGGCTGGCGCGCAGGGCGTTACGCATGATGGTGTAAGTGGCCGAGCCTATGACCAAAAAGCCGCCGACGAGCGTGGCCCACGTTGGCACTTCGCCATAAATGGTCCAGCCGATGCCTGCCATCATAATCAGCCGCAAATACCCCAAGGGTGCGACGGCAGAGGCACGGCCGATGCGGATCGCGGCGGTGTAAAGCCAATTTCCGGCGGTGAAGATCACCCCCATGATTAAAAGGATCATCGCCTCATGCCACGTGGGGGTGACCCAAACCCAGATCGCCACGGGCGCAGACAGCACGGCCACCACCAAACCCTGCCAGAACAAAACGGTGATCGTGGTATCATGCCGCGACCCAAGTCGAATGGCGATCATGCTGGCCGCCCCCCCCACCGATCCGGCCAGGGCCAGCAGCGCATAGACATCAAAGCCCGTGCCAAACGGACGGATCATGATCGCAACCCCCCCAAATCCCACTGCCGCCGCCAACCAGCGCCGCCAGCCGATGGGTTCGCGCAGCAAGGTCGCGGCGAAGGCCGTGGCGATCAGCACCTCGGCCATGCTGATCGCCGTGGCATCTGCCAAAGGGATATGGATGATCGACGTCAGCCCGCAAAACATCGAGCCTATCGCCAGAACCCCACGCGTCAGATGCAGGCTTAACCCGGTGGGATGCAAGATAACCTGCCGCGCTGCCCAATATTGCGGCGCCATTAAGATCAGGGCCATAACCTGACGGATCAAGATCACCTGCGGCACGGCGATGTGTCCGCTGATCATCCGCATGAAAACCGACATGGCGCTGAACACGGCAAAGGCTGCGATCATCAGGAGCGAGGCATAAAGATCTGCCGTCATCCCCGCAAAGGGCGTCTGATACCGCGAAATTGTCACACCCGTCACTCCCGCGCTGCGTCAGGCCGCGCTAGGACAGCGGCGCATGACGGTCTTGTAAAAAAAATGTGGTTTGGTCTTCGTGACGCCTTAATACCACAATTCGTTAAAGATTTACGTTGGGAACTGCGCAAAAAGTATAAAGTTTGGTTTGAGATGCGTTTTTTTGAGAATTCCGACCTGCTCGTGCCCGATTGCGCCGCCACCCTTTCATGCAATGTCGTTTCAACACGACTGTCCGCCCTGACGCAGGTTTGAAAGCAACGCAGCCTCGCTTCCTTGCGGTTCTAATGTTCCCCTAGACAGGGTGATCAAACAATGCGGTAGCTTTTGCCTTCCCGCGCAAACGCCCTAGTGTTTAGAAAGTGTGCGCGCGTTCGAATGGATAGGGCCGTGGTCAAGGAGCAAGAGATGTTGGAAAAAATCAAAGCCAAGACAGAGTTGGCCGGCCGGTTCTGCGTAAGCCTGCTCGCTGTCAGCTTTCTTGCAACGGTCCTTCCGGCGCAGGCCGAGGCGACTTTTGAGCCTATTGCCACCCAATACATCGCAGCTCTCGGCGATGCGCAGGCGACTTCAGGCCAAGATGCGCAGACTTGGGGCCTTTGGGCGATTGATCCGGGCCCGCGCGGCATCGCGATCGGTGATTATGCCGACCTTGTGGCGCATGCTTATATTGCCCCGGCGGGCTGGACCTTTGATCCCAATGCTTGGTGGCTGGAAGAACACGGCCTGATCATGGAAGCCCCCATCTTTCCCCTTCCTGCGGGACAATATGTTGTGACGGGCGGACGGTCAATAACGTCTGTTCTGACCGTCCAAGCGCCTGATGCGACCGGTAAGCAATGTTGGAGCCTTGCCGATGGGGCCAGCGTTTACGATGTGACCCATTTCGGATGCCGCGCCGCGCGCTACGCCCAGACCAGCACGGGTCAAGCCTGCACCCCGGACAACGCGCCGCGGAGTGCGTTTCCGATGAGCCCTAGCACCGTCATGCCCACCCTTCAGGGTTGCAGCAAGCAAGACTATCAGGTGCTGATTGTGGTTGGGATGATGACGGGCGGCTAAGCGGCGGTTGCCTCAGACACTATTTTGATGACCTTGGCACTTTCGTCGCAGCGAAAAAACGATTTTTCCTGCGATGATCAATTTAGGATTCGGGACCAAAACCCTCAGTGATCCATAGATCGACTGGACCTGCGGATATTTCTTTGCCCGGTGCCTTGTACCCGGCCATTGGGGATGTGGGAGTGGTATTGTCACCATTGACGTGGACGCGGACGACACGAGGTGTCGGCGTTTTTTTGACGCGCTAGAAATTCATGGCTCAGCGTAGCCTATCAAGCTTTGGCGAAAAGCGAAGAATGGGAACGGGATGCCCAGCAATAGTAAGGAGCGCAGTCTCCTCGTAGCCACTGTCTTGGGCCACGATGACGGCCCGCTTGTTAAGATCATCGACCCCGCATACCGATTGGATGGCAAATCCCATCGCCTCACCCCATAGGATCGCCGCTTGGAACAGACTGGCAAGCACATCAGCCCCCACTTTCGGCACCACAAAGCCATCCACTTGGGCGATGCCCGATGTCACCCCAATCACACTGGCAATTCCAATGGTGAGGCCGTTTGAAGCTTGCGCCACGAACCATTGCCCCCCCTTTTTAGCGAGCCTTTCGTAGCGCGGATAAAGCCCCATGCACGATGTCTGGTCGGCCAGCCGAGTTGCGATCAGCTCGACATTCGCATCAAGGATCGCATGATCTGTTGCTGTCAGGATCGGCGGAATGATTGTCAGGCGATGGCAGGGGGCACCAGCCACGATTTTGATATCTCGCCGATCAAACGGGGCTGAACCCAAACCCTCCGTCCCGTCAGCATTGCGCAGCATCACGCGCGTTCCGGGCAGATAACGGAAGCCAAATTTTGCATAGAGCCGCGCCGCCGTTTTATTGACCGTTCCAAGCACGAGTTGGGTGCAGCCAGACGCGGTTGCCGCGACAATCGCCCGCTCGACGAGCTGCGCTGCAAGCCCCTTACCTCGAGACTGTGGGGCCGTGGCAATTTCTCCCAACCCTCCAATCCGAGGATTAAGCCGGCTTACGGTCAGGTGGCAGGTGGCCGTGATCGTAGCCCCCTCGCGCGCGATCCAGATTGTGTCGACATTTTGCCCAACCTCACCTCCCACCAGGACGATCTGCAGTTCGGCAAATGAAGTCTGGAAGATGTTCGACCAGAACTCTGTCAGATCGATGCGCAGCACCTCTGAGAGGGGAGCCGTGTGGCGTTCGATGGTGTTCATACTGATTTGCGGATCGCAGGCTTATCTGTGGACCCAATTGACGTCCGGGCGGGCGGTGGCATCGGGTGCGCGCGGCCAGGCGAACGTGGATAGGTCCACCTCGCTCGTGCCGCCCATGATCCGGGCTGCGAGGTGGCGGCCAACTGCTGGGCCGCTGGCAAAGCCGTTACCGCTCCAACCGCAATTGCACCAAAAGCCCTCGGTCTCGCCAACAGGTCCGACAATAGGGTGCGCATCCGGGGTCATGTCGTAGACCGCGGAGAAGCCGCCAACCGAGGGGCTGGCCCGCATCGCGGGAAAACGCCGATCGACGAGGGTGCGCAAGCTGTCGTGCTGGGCGCGCGAGATCGTCTCGTCATAGCGGTCTGGATCCACCGGATCGGCTGACCAGCCGAAATGGGCTGCTCGCATGTGGCTGTCGCCGGCTGAGCGCATGTAGACCTGATTGACGCCGTCCGAGACCACGGGACCTTCGACGCGAAAGGCCTCGGGCCGCCGATAAAGTGCCGTGGGAACGCGGTGAATAACAATGGGCAGATCGACTCCGACCATGGCTGCGACATGGGTGCTCCAGGCGCCGGCACAGTTGACAACTAGATGGGTGGCCACACGCCCTTTGTCGGTGACTACAGCTTCTACCCGGCCGCGCGAAGTCTCGATGCCCGTCACGGTAACGTCCTCTGCGAACTCTACACCAAGGCGCCGGGCAGCGGCCGCCAGTGCGACTGTGGTGCGGATTGGGTCCGCGTAGCCGCCCTTAGTCAGCAGGACGCCCGTCTCCTCGCCGTGATAAGCGCAAATGGGTGAGACACGCGAAAGATCTTCATGCGCGATCAACTCGTAGGGAACGCCCAGATCGCGCATCAGCGTCAGATCGCCGCCCAAGTGGTCTAGCGTCAGGCTATTGGTAATGCGGAAAAATCCGCGTTGCACGAACCCAACGTCGCCGCCGATCTGATCATCCCACTGCTCGAAAATCGACGTCGCCTCAAGCACCAGCTGGATATAAACCGCCTGCGAGAAGAACGGACGGACCATTGCGCCAGACTTCGCGGTCGGCCCGGCTGCGAGGTGTCTTTTTTCCAACACCAGGATCGAGCCCGCACCGGCCTTGGCCAAATGCATGGCCAACCCTGCCCCGTGCAGGCCGGCTCCGACGATAACGACGTCCGCAGCGCGCCTCATAGTTGAGAGACCTTCGATAAACTGGAATGAGCCATGGGTTCGACCTCAAAGAAATGTTATTATGTTAACATATTAAATGATAACACTGAGGAACGTCCTTGAGCAAGAGCCCAGTTCTCTGTCTCGCTATTCCCCGAGACAGCCAGGATGGTTTCGCCACGCCCAAAGTAGACCTCTGCTGGCGTTAGGTTGGCGATGCTCTCGTGGTAGCGGTGGTTGTTGTAGTGGTCGATGAAGGCGGCGATGGCGGCTTTAAGCTCCCCTTCGAG
>CAMAQR010000119.1 GCA_945860375.1 Pseudorhodobacter antarcticus | reverse complement strand
GAACATCAACGCTTGGGTCACTGTGGTTGACGTGCATTGGTTGTTCAAGCTGCACATTTTCCTTGGCCTGATCATCACCATCCTGTTTCCGTTCACCCGGCTGGTGCATATCTGGTCCGGTTTTGCCGCGCCCTTCCGGTATTTGCTGATGCGGCCCGGCTATCAGATCGTGCGGTCGCGCCGCCGCCGGCCTTTGGAAGCACGCCGCAGCGCGTATGATGCACGGCAGGGCAAAACCGGCCCCAAAGCCACCACACCGGCGGAGTGACAGCGATGAACATGGCCCTTTTTCCAGATGTCGTTGTGAACGGCGAGACCATCCCCTCGGCGGCCGTCGCCGCCGAGGCTCAGAACCACGCCGCACCCAAGGACAAGCCTGGAATTGCGTGGCGCAAAGCGGCTCAGGCGCTGACGATCCGCGCTCTCTTGCTGCAAGAAGCAAAGGCGCGCGGGCTTGCGGCGGACCCCGAAGAACTGGCCCCCGGCCGTGTCGAAACCGAGGACGAAGCCTTGATCCGCGCTCTTCTGGACGATGCGCTGACGTTCGCGCCGGTGACAGATACACAAGTGCGGGCCGAATGGTCGAAAGATCCGGAACGTTACCGCTCGGCGCCCTTGTGGGATGTGTCCCACATCCTGTGCGCCTGCGATCCGCGTGACGAAAAAGAACGCATGTTGGCCGAGGCAAGGGCAGTTGCCCTTCTGGCGCGACTTGATGGCAGTGCCAAGGGCTTTGCGGCAGCCGCCCGCGAAAGCGATTGTGGCTCAAAAGCGCCCGGCGGCCATCTGGGCCAGCTTGGCCCCAATGATACTGTGCCGGAGTTCGAAGCTGCGCTGCGCACCTTGGCGGAAGGTGGGATGACCACGGCACCCGTCCTGTCGCGGCACGGCTGGCACATCATCCGGCTGAACGCGACCGCACCCGGGCAGGTGCTGCCTTATGACACCGTCCGGCCCAAGATTGCGCAAGCGCTGGAAAAGGCGGGGTGGGCGCGCGCGTCTCGGGACTTCATCGAAACGCTTGCCGAAAGGGCGCAGATCTCGGGCGCAAGTCTTGCGCCGATCTGAACCGCGTGAAGGGGCGTGCCATGAAACAGTCAGTTCCCGCGCGGCGTCGGAGCGGTGATGGCCCTACGAGCCAGAGCCTGCTCGCAAATCCGCTGGATTTCATCAGCGAAGACCACCTGCGCGAACGTCAGATCTGCGCAGTGATCGACGGTCTGGCCATGGCCACGACCCTCGACCGGCAGGCGGCATTGACCGTGCTGCGTTTTCTGAACGAAGAGTTGAATGTGTATCTGCGCGACGAAGCTGAGGATCTGTTCCCGCTCTTGGCGCGGCGCTGCACGGAGGAAGATTCGATTGAAAACACAATCAGCCGGATCAGGGCCGACCAGGACGAAGTGACCCGCCTGCTGCCACTGGTACGTGTCACGCTCGCCGAATACCTTGACACCGGTGCCGACCTGACCGCCGAAGGCCGCACAACATTGACCGAGTTCGCGGGGCGCGTGCGCAGCCACCTTGTGGCTGCGCACGCGATCCTGCGGCCGATCGCCCGCGCCCGGTTGACCCAGGCCGATTTGCGGCTGCTCTCGGAGCACATGCGGTCGCGGCGCGGGCTTCCCCCTATCCAGGAGACGACCAATGCTGAATGACCTTTTGGCGCGCAATCAGGAGTGGTCGAAACAACGTCACGCCGAAGAATCTGACTATTTCACACGACTTGCCGCCCTTCAGGCCCCCGAGTTCTTCTGGATTGGCTGTTCGGACAGCCGTGTTCCGGCAAACGTGGTCGCGGGCCTCGATCCGGGTGAAGTCTTCGTCCATCGCAATGTCGCCAATATCGCCCACTCGTCTGACATGAACCTCTTGTCGGCGCTGGAATTCGCGGTCGAAGCACTGAAAGTGCGCGAGATCATCGTTTGCGGTCATTACGGCTGCGGCGGCGTCAAGGCGGCAACCGAGGATCTGCCACAGAGCCTTGCCGATCACTGGCTGGAGCCGATCCGGCGGCTGGCACGCAGCTACGCCGTCGATCTGGCGCAACAACCGGAAATCGAAGCACGGCGCGACCGTCTCGCAGAACTGAACGTGGTCGAGGGTGTTTGGCGGGTCTGCGAAACGCCCATCCTGCAAAGGGCGTGGCGGCGCGGTGCGAACCTTCGTGTGCATGGCCTGATCTACGGATTGAAAGACGGTCGTTTGCGTGACCTCGATTGCAGCGTTGGCCCCGGCCATTTCCAGAAGGAGGTAGCGGAATGACGATTTTGCAACCCATTGCACCGCAAGGCTGTGGCTGTGACCGCCGTGATATCCTCATGACATTGATCAGCATCGACGACGCGCTCGCCCTGATCTTTGCTCGAACCACCTCGGTTGAAGAAACGGAAAACCTCACACTTGGCCTTGCCTTGGGTCGAACTCTCGCAAGTCCGGTCAACGCCTTGTGCATGATCCCGCCTTTCGACAACGCGGCGGTGGACGGCTTCGCTATCGTGACCACGGAACTGGTCGGTGATGGCCCGTGGACGCTGGATATTGTTGCACGGGTTCAGGCGGGACAATCCGCAAAGCGACCACTTTGCGGTCTGCAGTCTACCCGGGTTTTTACCGGTGCGCCGATCCCTGCAGGATCGGATGCCGTCGTGATGCAGGAAGACGTCCAGCGAAGCGGTGCGACCATCCGAATTGTGCGACGTCCCGAACCGGGGTTGAACATACGCCGTGCGGGCAGTGAAATGGCGGCAGGGGCCACGGTTCTAAGGCAGGGGCAACGTCTCGGACCACGCGAAATCGCCGCCTGCGCCGCAGCGGGTGCCGGGTCCGTCCGGGTGCGCAGACGATTGCGCGTCGCCCTCCTGGTAACCGGGGATGAGGTGCGTCAGGCAGGCGCAGACCGGGCGGCAGCGCAGATCTGGGATGTGAACACGCCCATGCTGACCGCCGCGCTGACGCGACCTGACATCGATCTTGTCGCCGTTGAGCACGGTCTCGACAGCTCGGATGCACTGTTTTTACAGACTGCAGAGATGGCAAACGTTGCAGACCTCGTGATCACGACTGGCGGGATCTCGGTGGGTGAGGAAGATCACATAAAACCGACGCTGTTGGCGATGGGTGCCGAGGTCATCTTCAGCGGTGTTGCGATCAAACCTGGCAAACCCGTGTCCTTCGGGCACGTCAGGGAAGCAGCCTGGCTAGGCCTCCCGGGCAATCCACTTTCAGCGTTCATCACCTGGCAACTATTTGGCGAGGCGCTGGTCAGACGGATGACTGGTGCAAATGATGACACTGCCAAAAGACGGCATGTCGTCACTGCCCATGACATTTCCAGAATGACGGGCCGCTGCGAGTTGCGCCCGGCAATCTGTGCAGGGTTCGATCCGCAAGGCCGCGAGGTTGTGAGCTTTGAGCCAGAGAGCCATTCGTCGCGGGTGAACGGCCTTTCGATGGCGTCCGGCCTTATCTTCATTCCTGCCGACGCAGAGTGGCTTCCCGCCGGTGCGTTGGTCGAATTCCAACCTTTTTGCCCAACATGAGGACCCTGCAGATGCGTTTAGCCTACACAATGGCACCCGGAAGGGGAGGCACCGACCTGATCCTTTTCAAGCTGGTTACTCAGCTTGTGTCGCGCGGTCTCAGGTGCTGTGGCACCGTTCAGATCAACTCGGAACGGGCTGATACGGGCCCATGCGACATGGATGTTCAGGTTTTGCCCGAAGGGCCCGTCCTGCGTATCAGTCAAGACCTCGGTCGATCCTCGCGTGGCTGCAGGCTTGACCCTGCTGCACTGGAAACTGCGGTCGGTCTGGTATCTGCCGAGCTGTCGATTGGGGCAGATGTCCTCATCGTCAACAAATTCGGCAAACACGAAGCCGAAGGGCGAGGCTTTCGCGGCGTGATCGCCGAAGCGCTTTCCATGGGCATTCCGGTCATTGTCGGCATAAATGCGCTGAACCTCCCGGCTTTCGAGGTCTTCGCCGAGGGGATGGCAGCAAGCCTGCCCCCTGATGTCAGCAGGCTGGACGCGTGGCTCTCTGAATGTATCGCGAAGAAGGTTGCGGCTGCGTAAGCCCGCATCGCGCCACGGCTGTGATCAGAAGCGTTGCGAGACATAGACCGCCTTATCTGAACCGACTGTTCTGCACCGGAAAATGATTTTCATCGTTTGATGTAGCGCAACGTCATGCTCGTTCTTGTCGGTATCTTAGGAAAAATGGAACACATAGAACATCTTCGCGCGCTTGGTCTTTTTGATGCGCGTGTGCCACGTTACACGTCTTATCCTACAGCAGCCGTGTTCTCACCCCGGATCGGTGCCGCGTTTCAGTCAGAGGCTCTTGCAGAGTTGGATCCGCGCATACCGGTTTCGGTCTATAGTCACATCCCGTTCTGCGAGCGCTTATGCTGGTTTTGCGCCTGTCACACTCAAGGCACCCAGACATTGGCCCCAGTGGAAGGATATATCGAAACACTTGAGGCGGAACTGGCTTTGCTCCGTCATATCCTGCCAAGAGGCCTGCGGATGGGCCAGTTGCACTGGGGAGGCGGCACACCAACCATTCTGCCGCCAATCCTGATTCAAAGGTTGGCCCGCGCGATCCGCGATGTGTTTGAGCCGGCAGAAGGGTTTGAGTTTTCGGTCGAGATCGATCCGACGATGGTCGACCGGGCCAAAATTGATGCCTTGGCCGCCGAGGGCATGACCCGCGCCTCAATCGGCATTCAGGATTTTGCGCCAGAAGTTCAGCAGGCAATTGGCCGGGAGCAACCCTTTGAGCTAACGCAAGTCTGTGTTGCCGATTTGCGCGCGGCGGGGATCTTGTCGCTCAATACCGATCTGGTCTACGGCCTGCCACATCAGACGGAAGCACACATCGCCGATACGGTTGAAAAGGTTCTAACCTTTGCGCCCGATCGCGTGGCCCTGTTCGGTTATGCGCATGTACCGTGGGTGTCGAAGCGGCAGAAGCTGATTGATGAAACCGCACTGCCCGGTGATGTGTTGCGGTATCACCTTGCGGCATTCGCTGCGGAACGGTTTGGTCAAGCTGGAATGCAGGCCATCGGGATCGATCACTTCGCCCGGCCGAACGACGCGCTGGCAAAGGCGCAAAGCACCGGAAGTTTGCGCCGCAATTTCCAAGGATACACCACTGACGGCTGTCAAACGCTGATCGGTTTGGGCGCATCGGCGATTTCGCGTTTTCCTGGCGGGTATGTGCAAAACGCACCCGCAACGGCCGCCTATATCCAGCGGATCACGGCGGGAGGTTTCGCAGGGTCACGCGGGCACGCCATGGAAGGAGAGGATGCCCTGCGCGCCAGGGCGATTGAATTCCTGATGTGTGATTTCCGCCTCAACCTGACTGACTTGCAACCAGAGTTCGGCAAAGGCGCAGCAGCGCTTACCCTGATCATGAAGCATGTCGCAGCCCGGTTCGGGGGACTGGTCAACCTCGAGGGCAATGTTCTTACCATTCTTCCTGACGGTCGCCCTCTGACGCGGATCGTGGCCAGCATGTTCGATGCACATGTGCCCGAGGGAGTTCGGTATTCACGCGCATCGTAACCAGATATTTTGACTTGCTGTAAGCAAGCGCGTCGGCGTGGCCGGTAATAGGTCGACCCTCATCTTCCCCTTTTGTCACCTACAGACTAGATCACTGACCCGATGGTCATCAGAGCCCCAATCACCGGCTCGACATCGGTGGCTTGGACATAGCCTTTGGCGACAAGCGCTATGCCGACGACAGTCAGAAGCTGGCGCACTAATGCCAGTATGGCAGGTTTCAACATGATGGACCTCTTCAGAATTCATTGGTTGTGGTGAGGGTTTCGCCGGGAGCCATGGATGGAAGGGGCTCGGGGCGGAGGGGGTAAGTCCGCGGCCAGCGCGCCCCAAGGAGGCGGGACTTTGCGACCCTTGCGACGGTGACGGCGTCGAACTGGTTGCCGCCCAACACGTGGAAGTGCGTGCCGTCCTGACCCACGGCGAAACCGACATGGCCGCC
>CAMAQR010000118.1 GCA_945860375.1 Pseudorhodobacter antarcticus | reverse complement strand
CCAAAATCATGCCTCCCGCAGATTACCTGCAGAGCGAGGATCAGACACAAGACCCGCATATCCTGCGCGCCATCGGCCGCGCCTGGGCATGGCGCCGACGCATGGAAGCTGGCGAATTCGGCACGGTGCGTGATCTCGCATCGTCCGTGAACTTGGCCGAACGCTATGTGAGCCGGCAGCTGCGACTGGCTTACCTCTCCCCCGAGGTGTTTAAACGTCTGGTGTTCAAACGCGAGATTCCTGCTGCGACCATGCTAGAACTCTGTGAATGCGCGGCCTTGCCGTGGTCGGAGCAGGAGGGAGTGGTTTTTGGCGAGGCAAATTAACGCAAACGGCCCTTAGCTGCCCTTCGCACAGGTTGTGCCATGCTCAGATCGGACCATCACTAAGCGGCACTGTTCCTGTGGTTCGCAAACTCTGATGACTTCTTGGCTTCAGTTAATTGGCTCAAGCCCCAACTGCTTCGCATGACCCTGCGCTGCGATGACGAATTCGCGCAAGAACACCTGTGTGACGGGGCTTGGCACCTTGCCTATGCGCCAGTGAAGGCTGACCGTGCGCATGCAGGCAGGGTCTTTGAGGGGCCGCGCGGTGAGGGCGGCGGGCAGATTTACCGTGGCAAGCGAAGGTAGAAGTGTCACGCCCATGCCTGCTTGCACCATCGCCACCAGAGAAGCAACGTTGCGAACCGAGAAGCGCGCTTGAAGCGCAAGGCGCTGGAAGGCGGGGGAAGGCAGGTTGCGTGCCGCTTCATTCACGATCAGTGTCGGACCGTCGAGGTCGGACCAGTCAAGATCGCCTTCCTGTGTGGCAAGCTCGCTGTCGCTGCGGCAGACGAGCTTTAACGGGTCGCGGAAGATCGGCTCGCTGGCGAGGCCCGGCAGGTCGGGCGGCAGGCCTGCGATGCCGAAATCGACCTGACCGGTTTCGACCAGATGGCGCACGTCAGTGCTGTCTGTGTCGACGAGGTCGATATCGAGGTCGGGGCGGCTCGCCATGAATTCTTGCAGGAAGCGGGGCAACAGCGTCGTCGCGACCGACGGGACCGAGGCGATGCGGAGGCGGCCGCTGCGGGCTCTTGACTGCGCCTCGATCCGCTCCATCGCCCGGTCGTAATCGCGCAAGAGCACCACGGATTGGTCGTAGAGGAAGCGGCCCATCTCGGTCAGGGTGGATTTGCGGTCGGTCTCGAACAGCGGGCAGCTGATGCGGTCTTCGATCTGCTTAAGCGTCATCGAAAGCGCCGAGGGGGTCCGGTAGAGCCGTTCGGAGGCGTCCTTTATATTGCCGTGTTCGGCCACTTCGACAAAGGCGCGCAGGGCTTCGAGGCGGAGCATGTTTCAATCCTGTTGAACTCCGCGCAAAAACTACTGTGTTGAACTGAAGTTGGCAATCGCCAACCTGCAATTGGAAGTGCAGGAGGATGCGATGGCGCACCGGATGAGTCTTGACGATGTGGAAGCCTTGGCGTTGCGCGAGTTGCGGGCGGCCGGGGCGTCGGACGTGCAGGCGGGGCCGGTGGCGCGGTCGATCCGGCTGGCCGAGCGGGACGGGGTACGCTCGCACGGGTTGATGTATCTGCCAGTCTATGCCGAGCATCTGGCTTGCGGCAAGGTCAATGGCCGGGCCGTGTCCGAGGTATCGCGGCCGCGCGACGGGGCGGTTCTGGTCGATGCGGGGCATGGCTTTGCCCATCCGGCCATCGATGCCGGTCTACCGTTGCTGGTCGAAGCCGCGCGCAGTTTCGGGATAGCGGCGATGACGCTGCGGAGGTCCTACAACTGCGGGGTGCTGGGGCACCATGCCGAGCGGATTGCCCAGGCGGGGCTGATCGGATTGTGTTTTACCCATGCGCCTGCCTCGGTTGCGCCGGTGGGTGGACGCGTCCCGGTGATCGGGACGAACCCCGTGGCGCTGGGGGTGCCAGACGGGCGGGGCGGGGCGAGGTTCGTGCTGGACCAGTCGGCCAGTGCGGTTGCCAAATCCGAGGTCATCTTGCGGTCGAAGAATAGCGAGGCCATTCCTGAGGGATGGGCGCTGGATGCCGAGGGGCGGCCCACCACGGATGCTGCCGCCGCGCTGAAGGGGTCGATGCTGCCGGCGGGCGGGTCGAAGGGGTTCGGGATAGGGCTGATCGTCGAGGTGCTTGCCTCGGTCCTTGCGGGTGCAGTGGCGAGCCGCGACGCCAGCCCGTTTTCCGGGCCTGTGGGCGGCCCGCCCGCGACGGGGCAGTGCTTTCTGGCCATCGACCCCGAAGCTTTTGCGTCAGGCTTCGGTGACCGCATCGCAGCCTTGGCCGAGGCTATCGAGGCGCAAGAGGGGGCAAGATTGCCCGGCGCGCGGCGAAGGGCGGCGCGCAAGCGGACGGAAACTCAAGGGATTGAGGTTGACGAGGCGCTGGCCTTGCGGCTGGGACTTAAGGCAAACTGAATTACGCCTAATTCGTTATCGTTTGATTGAAGTGGCCTGCAGGCTGAAACTGGTTGTCACAACGGTAGGGGGATGACCCCCCACCGCCCCATCAGGAGAGGTTCGCGATGACAAAGAAGACACGCTTCACGGTGCTTGCCGCCCTCGCCCTTGCCGGCATGACGCAGGCCCAGCCCGCCGCTGCGCAGGATTGCGGCACGGCTGGAACGATCACGGTGGCCGAGATGACTTGGCTTTCGGCGGCGACGCTGGCCCATGTGGCACAGAAGATTATGGCAGCCGGCTATGGCTGCGATGCGCAACTGGTGCCTGGTGATACGGTGCCTACGGCGACATCGATGCTGACGCGATCGGAGCCGACGGTCGCGCCCGAATTGTGGGTTTCGACCGTTCAGGCGCAGTGGGACCAGATGCAGGAAAAGGGCAACATTTACAAAGCCTCGGACATCTTTTCGGGCGGCGGACAGGACGGTCTTTGGGTCCCTGATTACGTTCTGACAGAGCATCCTGAGATCAAGACCATCGAAGATCTCGCCGCCAACTGGCAGGTGTTCGAAGACAACCAGAACCCCGGTAAGGGGCGACTTTACAACGGTCCGCCCGGCTGGGCGAGCGAGGTGATCATCGGCAATTACTACAAGGCGCTCGCGCTTAGTGACACCTATGAGTTGTTCTCGCCGGGATCAGGCGAAAACCTGAAAGCCTCGATCGCGCGTGCCGTGGCTCAGAAGAAGCCGTGGGTCGGCTATTACTGGGGGCCCTCGGATGTGGTGGGCAAGTTCAAGCTGGTCCGTCTGGGCATGCCGGAAAGCGACAAGGCCAAGTTCACCTGTATGACGGATGCAAATTGCGCAGATCCGCAAGTGACGGGCTGGGCTGCGGGCGAGGTGGCCGTGGCGGTGGTATCTGACCTGAAATCCCAAGCGCCAGACGTGGCCGAGTTCCTGTCGAAGATGCAGGTGCCCAACGACGGGATCAGTGCGGTGCTGGCTTGGGGAGACGACAACAGCGCAACGCCGGAAGAGGTCGCCGTGCATTTCCTGAAAGAGAACGAGTCGATCTGGACAGCTTGGGTTCCGGCTGAAGTGGCGGCCAAGGTCAAAGCCAGCCTCTAACGTTTCGCCGCTTGCAAAACTGACCCGTGCCGCCCCCGCACCTCGGGGCGGCGCGGCAATGAAAGGACCAGCCAATGACCTCCGGCTTTCCGGAAATCTGGGATACGCGGGCCTTTGGCCGTGCCCTCGATGCCGCTTTCAACACCATCGTGGCCAATTGGGGCGAAACGCTGGAAACCGTGTTCATGCCTGTGCTCCGCTTTATCCAAGGGCTTGAGAAAGGGTTGCAGGTTCTGCCGTGGTGGGTGGTGGTCGCGCTGTTTTGCTTTGTCACATGGGGGGCGGGGCGGCGGATGGTTCCGGTGGCGGTGGTGGCGGTGTTGCTAATGTTGCTGGGTCTGCTCGGCGTCTGGAACGAGGCGATGGCAACAGTGGCGCTGATGCTGGCAGCAACCATCCTGTCGGTGGTGATCGGTCTGCCCATCGGTATTGGCATGTCGCGGTCTGACAGGATGCGGCGCGGGATGTTGCCGGTTCTGGATATCATGCAGACCATGCCGATTTTCGTCTATCTCATCCCGTTCGTCATGCTGTTCGGACCGGGCAAGATACCCGCGCTGCTGGCAACCATCGTGTTCGCCATCCCACCGGTGATCCGGCTGACCGATCTGGGCATCAGGCAAGTGGACCTTGAGATCGTCGAAGCTTCGCGCGCCTTTGGCGCTTCGCCGCGACAGCAGTTGTGGACGGTGCAGGTGCCGCTTGCGATGCCAACAATCATGGCGGGAATCAACCAGACGACGATGATGGCGCTGTCGATGGTGGTGATTGCCTCGATGATCGGGGCGGGGGGGTTGGGCTACCAAGTGCTGCAGGGCATCCAGCGGCTTGAGGTCAGCAAGGGGCTGATCGCCGGACTGGGGATTGTGCTGCTCGCGATCATCTTCGACCGCATCGCGCAAAGCTACGGCCGCCGCGTGCAAGCGAACCTTCATCGAGAGGGGAAGTGATGGGACTGGTGAAGATACGGGTCGAGGGGGTGTCCAAGGTCTTCGGCCGCGATCCTGCCGGGGCGCTGGCAAAGGTGCGGTCTGGAATGGACAAGACACGGCTCAAGGACGAGACCGATCATGTTCTCGGGCTGCATGATATCGACCTTTCCATCCGCACGGGCGAGATCTTCGTGATCATGGGCCTGTCGGGGTCGGGGAAAAGCACCTTGATCCGGCATTTCAACCGGCTGATCGAGCCGACTGGCGGGCGTATCCTGTTCGATGGCGACGACATTCTGGCTTATGACGCAGCCCGCTTGCAGACGTTCCGGCGGCGCAAGGTTGCAATGGTGTTCCAGCGTTTCGCGCTCTTGCCGCACAAAACAGTGATCGAGAATGTGGCCTACGGGCTGACCCTGGACGGGGTAGCAAAGCCTGAGGCGTTCCGCCGTGCGGGCGAGCAAATTGCTTTGGTGGGGCTGACTGGGTTCGAGACGAGCTATCCGGCGCAACTTTCGGGGGGAATGCAACAGCGCGTGGGGCTGGCGCGGGCCTTGGCGACCGATGCCGAGGTCTTGCTGATGGATGAGGCCTTCTCGGCGCTCGATCCGTTGATCCGGCATGACATGCAGATGCAGCTCAAGGAATTGCAGGGGCGGCTTGGTAAGACCATCGTATTCATTACCCATGACCTCGACGAGGCTTTACTTCTGGGCGACCACATTGCCATTCTGAAGGATGGCACTCTGCGTCAAGTGGGGACGGGTAGCGAGATTCTGGCAGCACCGGCAGATGATTATGTGGCGCGCTTCGTGCGCGATGTGAACCGCGGGCGCATCCTTTTATGCGGGGCCTTTGCCGACGCCGGCTTGATCGCGGCGGCGGATGCGCCGGTGATCGCGGCGGACGCGACGCTGGAATCCACTTTTGCAGCCTTTGCGGGCGGGGCTGCGGCGCTGGCAGTGCGGGATGGGGATGGGCGGATCGCGGGTGCACTTACACCCCGCCGCGTGATGGAAGCGCTGGCGCGTATATGAGGACGGATATGGATATGGAAACTCGCAACTTCATTGCGGGCACATGGTGCGATGGGGAGTCAACGCTCGCCAACGTGAACCCATCGGACCTGTCGGATGTGATTGGCCATTATGCGCAGGCCGATGCGGCGGATGTCGACCGCGCGGTCGCTGCGGCGCGTGAGGCGCAACCGAAATGGGCAGTGGCGGGCATCCAGCGGCGGCATGACGCGCTGATGCAAATCGGAACCGAACTGATGGCGCGGTCGGCCGAGATCGGGGCGCTGCTGGCGCGCGAGGAGGGCAAGCCTCTCGCCGAAGGAAAGGGCGAGGTCTATCGTGCGGGGCAGTTTTTCACATGGTTCGCGGCCGAGGCGCTGCGGTGTCAGGGCGATCAGACGGAAAGCGTGCGGCCGGGCGTCGAGATCGAGGTGCGGCGCGAACCCGTGGGGGTGGTCGCCATCGTAACGCCCTGGAATTTTCCGGTAGCGACGCCCGCTTGGAAGATCGCGCCAGCGCTTGCCTATGGCAATTCGGTGGTGTGGAAGCCTGCCAATCTGACGCCGGCCTC
>CAMAQR010000117.1 GCA_945860375.1 Pseudorhodobacter antarcticus | reverse complement strand
TGTTGGAGAATGCGGCTTCTGAACAAGGCGCTCGGATGAGCGCGATGGACAATGCCACCCGCAACGCGGGCGACATGATCAACAAGATGACCATCGTGTACAACCGCTCGCGTCAGGCCGCGATCACCAAGGAACTTATCGAAATCATTTCGGGCGCCGAAGCGCTCTGAGGAACCGGAGAGACGAATATGTCACAAGGCAAAATCACGCAGGTGATCGGCGCCGTGGTCGACGTGCAGTTCGATGGCGCGCTGCCGGCGATTCTGAACGCTGTGATCACCGAGAACAACGGTAAAAAGCTGGTGATGGAAGTCGCCCAGCACTTGGGCGAGAACACCGTCCGTTGCATCGCGATGGACACGACCGAAGGCTTGGTGCGCGGCGCACCGGTCAGCGACTCGGGCGCGCCCATCTCGGTTCCTGTGGGCGATTGCACGCTGGGCCGCATCCTGAACGTCATCGGCGAGCCGGTGGATGAAAAGGGCCCGGTCGTGGCGACCGAATACCGCTCGATCCACCAAAAAGCCCCGTCTTTCGCCGACCAAGCGACCGAATCGCTGGTTCTGGTGACAGGCATCAAGGTGATCGACCTGTTGGCCCCCTATGCCAAAGGCGGCAAGATCGGCCTGTTTGGCGGCGCTGGTGTGGGTAAGACGGTTCTGATCATGGAACTGATCAACAACATCGCCAAAGTGCACTCCGGCTACTCGGTGTTTGCTGGCGTGGGCGAACGTACGCGTGAAGGCAACGACCTGTATCACGAGATGATCGACTCCAAGGTTATTGACCTTGACGATATGACCAAGTCGAAAGTGGCGCTGGTCTACGGCCAGATGAACGAACCACCGGGCGCACGTCTGCGCGTGGCTTTGACTGGCCTGACCTTGGCTGAGCAGTTCCGTGACCAGTCGGGCACGGACGTGTTGTTCTTTGTGGACAACATTTTCCGCTTCACCCAAGCCGGTTCCGAAGTGTCGGCCCTTCTGGGTCGTATCCCGTCCGCCGTGGGTTACCAGCCGACGCTGGCCACCGACATGGGCGCTTTGCAAGAACGCATCACCTCGACCAAGAACGGGTCCATCACCTCGGTGCAGGCCATCTACGTTCCGGCAGACGACTTGACCGACCCTGCACCAGCCACCTCTTTTGCCCACTTGGACGCGACAACCGTTCTGTCGCGCGCCATTTCGGAACTGGGGATCTATCCGGCTGTTGACCCGCTCGATTCCTCGTCGCGTCTGCTTGATCCGGCTGTGATCGGCGAAGAGCATTACAACGTGGCCCGCCAAGTGCAGGGCACGCTGCAACGCTATAAGTCGCTGCAGGACATCATCGCCATTCTGGGGATGGACGAATTGTCCGAAGAAGACAAACTGACCGTGGCACGCGCCCGCAAGATCCAGCGCTTCCTCAGCCAGCCCTTCGACGTGGCAAAGGTCTTCACCGGCTCTGACGGTGTGCAGGTTCCGCTGGATGTGACCATCGCGTCCTTCAAAGCGGTTGTGAACGGCGAATATGACCATTTGCCCGAAGCGGCCTTTTATATGGTCGGCGGCATCGAAGATGTGAAGGCCAAAGCCCAGCGTCTCGCTGCGGCTGCGGCTTAAGGGGGCGAGATGGCAGGCACCCTGCAATTCGACCTAGTCAGCCCAGAGCGCCGCTTGGCGTCGATGGCCGCTGTCGAGGTTCAGATCCCCGGGGCAGAAGGCGATTTGACCGCGATGGAGGGGCACGCGCCCGTCATGGTCGGTCTGCGCCCCGGCATCTTGCGCGCCTCGGGTGCGCAGGGGGCCCACGCCTATGTCGTGACCGGTGGCTTTGCTGAAATCAGCGGGGCAGGCGTGTCGGTTCTGGCGGAAATGGCGGTGCCTTTGGCCGAAGCTACGACCGAGATGGTCGACAAGCTTTTGGCCGAAGCGACCAAAGTATCGTCAGACGCTGCGGGCAAAGAGGCGGCCGATAAAATGGTGGCGGACTTGACTGCTTTGAAGGCGGCTATCGCCGCGCACTGATCACGCCAAGACGCGCAAAAGAAAAGGCCCCGCTTTGCGGGGCCTTTTCTTTTGCAACCGGTCTTTTCGCACCGATCAGCGGTGTTGATACATGCCTTCATAAATGGGCACCAAGGTTTCGGTCTCAAACAGGGACGAGACGGACGTGCCGCTCCAGATATTCAAGATCGCTTGCGCAAAGATCGGCGCAGTCGGCACAATGCGGATATTGGGCGATTTAAGCACCTCTTCGGAAGGTTCAATCGAGTCGGTGATCACAAGCGATTTCATCGCAGATCCAGCCACCCGCGCCACGGCCCCCTTGGATAAAACGCCGTGGGTGATGTAGGAATGAACCTCTTTTGCACCGCTTGCCATCAGCAGATCGGCGGCTTTGCACAGCGTGCCCGCCGTGTCGGCGATGTCATCCACGATGATGCAAACCTTGCCTTCGACATTGCCGATCACCGTCATCTCGGCCACTTCGCCGGCCTTTTCGCGGCGCTTATCCACGATGGCCAAGGGCGCATCGATTCGCTTGGCCAATTCCCGCGCCCGCGCCACACCGCCCACGTCGGGGGAAATCACCATGATATCGGACATTTTGTCTTTGAAGTGATGGGCGATATCCAAAGCAAAGATGGGCGAAGCGTATAGGTTGTCCACCGGAATGTCGAAGAACCCCTGAATTTGGGCAGCATGCAAATCCAGCGTCAGAACGCGGTCAATCCCCGCTTCGGTGATCATATTGGCGACCAGTTTTGCCGTGATCGGCGTGCGCGCTTTGGCGCGGCGATCTTGGCGGGCATAGCCGAAATAGGGGATTACGGCTGAAATCCGGTCAGCTGACGATCGGCGCAGCGCGTCGGCCATGATCAGCAGTTCCATCAGATTGTCATTGGCAGGGTTCGACGTGGGCTGGATGATATACATATCCTCGCCCCGCACGTTTTCGTAAACCTCTACGAAAATCTCGGCATCGTTAAAGCGTTCCACACGGGCATCGACCAGATTAACCGACATACCACGGTGCATCGACATGCGACGGGCGATGGCTTTGGCCAATGTCATATTGGCGTTGCCGGCGATGAGCTTGGGCTCGGTGATGACGGGCATAGGCTATCCTTACGCTGGGCCTGCGGGGAGGAATCGTGACGTTGACACCGCTTATCAACCTTCTAGGGTCTTGCAAAGCCAAGCCAGCGGGGGCGCGACCACATGTTACAGATCGACTACTTTTTTGCGACAATTTCGCCGTTCTGCTATCTGATGGGCGACAGGCTAGAGGCTATTGCCGCCAAACATGGCGCAAACATCCGCTATATTCCGCTGGACGGCCCAGCCTTGTTCCCGCGCACCGGTGGGAAGGTCTTGGCCGAACGCCACGAAAGCCGCAAAGAGTACCGCCTGCAAGAATTGCGCCGCTGCTCCAAGCGGTTGGGCATGAAACTGGATTTGCAGCCTTTCTTCTTTCCGGTCAATCCGGCACCCTCGTCTTACGCTATTCTGGCCGCGATCATGGCCGGCGGCGGTGATCTGGCGGGCTTGGTGCAAGCCTTCCCCCGTGCGGTCTGGGCAGAGGGGCGCAATGTGGCAGAGGATGAGGTGATCAAGGATATTTTGGCCAAACATGGCTTTGACCCTGCAATTGCCGACCGTTACATGCTGCAAGCCGCCGATACCTACGCAAAGAACCTTGATGAAGCCGTCCGGCGTGGTGTATTCGGCGTGCCGTTCACCATCGTGGGCGACGAGCGGTTCTGGGGCCAAGACCGGCTTGAGGATCTTGACCTGTTTCTGGCCGGAAAGCTGTGAATGCCCGAAGATATGACCTTGGTGGATCTCCCACCGCACCGCAGCTGGGCGCGCGGCGGTCTGCGCCCCGTTCTGGCGCTGCACTGTTCGCTCGCGCATTCCGGCGCGTGGAGCGGCTTGGCCGAGGGTCTGTCAGGGGTAACTGTCACCGCCATTGACCAGATCGGCCACGGCAAGGCCGCCGATTGGGACGGTACAAGCGATCTACACGCCGCTGCGACGGCGGCGGCGGTTCGAATGGCTGAATCGCTGGGGCAGGGGCAGCCGATCGACGTGATGGGCCATTCCTTTGGCGGCACGGTCGCCCTGCGCGTGGCCCTGACGCGCCCCGATCTGGTGCGCAGCCTGACCTTGGTGGAACCTGTGATCTTTGCCGCAGCGCGTGGCCAGCCCGCCTACACAGACTTTCGCACCCGCCATCTGGATTTTGCCCGCCTGATCCTGTCCGGCGCGCGTGAGACAGCTTTGCGCCGGTTCCACGGTGATTGGGGCACGGGTCAGGGTTTGGACGATATGCCCGAGCGCACCCGCACCTATATGCTTGATCGCATCCACCTGATCGAGGCGCAAAATCCTGTCTTGCTGGATGATGCTGCAGGCATGCTTGCCGCTGGTGGGCTAGAGGCGATCTTGGTCCCCACTTTGTTGATCGACGGTGCCGCCAGCCCGCCCATCATCGACGCCGTGCACAACGTTCTGGCAGCGCGTTTGCCCAAAAGTCAAAGACTGTCAGTGCAAGGTGCGGCCCATATGGTGCCCATCACCCATGCACAGACCGTAGCGCAAGCGGTTCAGGCCCATTTGGACGCATGCTGATCTGCGATTTTCCCAAGCGGGGGACCAGCCCCCCGCACCCCCCGGAGTATTTGTGCCTCGGTGAAGGGGGTTAGGGGGTCAGTGCTGTCAGGACGGCGTCAACATCCTGTGGTGTTGTGGACCAACTGGCGACGAGGCGGCCCGCCTCTTGCCCTGCGGGCGCTGGCATGGGGTAGTAAACCGCGCCCCGTGCCGCCGCCCTGTCATTCGTGCCCAAGGGCCAAAGCGGAAACAGCATATTGGCAGGCGCAGGGTGCAACAGGCTGGTGCCCGGAATTTGCGCCAGCCCTTGAACCAGCCGCGCCCCCATGGCGTTGGCTTGGGTGGCCAGGCGCAGCCAAAGGCCATCGGTCAGATAGGCTTCCATCTGCGCAGACAGGTAGCGATGCTTAGAAAACAAATGCCCCGCCCGCTTGCGGCGCAGTTCCAGTTCCCACGCTTTGGCCGGGTCAAAAAGCACCACGGCTTCGACCCCCAAGCAGCCGTTCTTGGTGCCGCCCAGCGACAGCACATCTATGCCGGCTTTCCACGTCATCTCGGCGGGTGTCGCACCCGTGGCCGCCAAAGCATTGGCAAAGCGCGCGCCGTCAAGGTGGCAGGGCAGGCCCTTGGCCTTGGCCAAGGCTGTCAGGGCGGCGATTTCGGCGGGCGTATAGACGGTGCCCGCCTCGGTCACGTTGGTCAGTGTCAGCATGCCGCGCTGCACGCCGTGAACGCCGCCTTCGCCTACGCGCGACAGGGCATCTGACAGGCTTTGCGGTGACATCTTGCCATGCGCCCCGCCGACGCCGATCATCTTCGCGCCTGCGCTGAAAAATTCGGGCGCGCCGCATTCATCGACGGCGACATGGGCTTCGGAATGGGCAAAGACGGCAGCCCATGGGGGGGTCAGCAGGGCAATCGACAGGGAATTGGCGGCGGTGCCTGTGGCGACAAGGTAAACCTCGGCTTCTGGTGCGTCGAACAGGTCGCGCACCAGCGTCTTGACGCGCACCATGATCGGGTCTGCGCCGTAGCTGCGGGCATAGCCGTCATTGGCGCGGGTGAGGGCCGCGATAATCTGGGGGGCAGCACCCGATCCGTTGTCAGAGGCGAAGAACATCAGGGTCTCTCATCTATCACATATTCGTCCCAGACATCTTCTGGAACCTCGACTTCCGACACGGTCCAGCCGCGCACCGAGATGCCTTCCTCATGCGGGCTGTCCGGATTGCCGGTGACCAGCGGGTGCCAGTCGGGCAGGGGCTTGCCTTCAAACAGCAGGCGGTAAGCACAGGTGCGCGGCATCCAATAGGCGATCTTTGGCAGGGTTTTGGGCGACAGGCGCACGCATTCGGGCACATATTGATGGCGGGTTTCGTATTTGGTGCAGCGGCAGGTCTGCCCATCCAGCAGTTTGCAGGCGACACGGGTGAACTCGACCTCGCCCGTGTCTTCGTATTC
>CAMAQR010000116.1 GCA_945860375.1 Pseudorhodobacter antarcticus | reverse complement strand
ACCGAAAACTTGCGCTCTAGATTGACGAGGCTGATCAATGGCAAGACGAAGGTGCTCTGTCCGCCCGACCTGATCCAAGATGAGAACTTGCTCTCGTGCCGCATTCCGTCCCTGCCCCCTGAAAATGGTGGTCATTGGACATGCTCATAGTCAAGAATACGTTAACGGTCCGAACGATACCCATAGGCGTCCCGATAAGGTTCGACGCCGGTCGCGTTGGCGGATCGCCTTGATCCGGGCCAGCAACTCTCGCGGGTTGAAGGGTTTGGGCAGATAGTCGTCCGCCCCGACCTCCAACCCCACGATACGGTCAGTTTCATCACCCAGGGCTGTAAGCATCAAGATCGGGATTGTGCCCTGTGCGCGCAACCGTCGGCAGACCGAGAGGCCATCTTCGCCCGGCATCATCACATCCAGCACGATCAGATCGAATTGACCCACCTTCATCGCCGCATCCATTGCGACGGCATTGGCGGCAGAAGTTGCGCGCATGCCGTTCTTTTCCAGATATTTCACTAGGGCATCGCGGATATCGCGGTTGTCATCGACGATCAGAATATGCGGCGGCTGGGTCATTAGCTTGTCTCCTGACGTCGACCCTAGCTGAACGCGGTGCTGCTGCGGACAGAAGATTGTCGCAAATCTCTCTCAGCACCTTGGCTTGCGACAGTTTGATACAAAACAGGCGTCGCCCTGACAAACCTGTGGGACACCTCGCTCCCAGATTGGATCCATCGCAATCTGATCCAGGAGAGACAGAATGAAACGTTCGACAAAATTCGCCCTCGCAGCCGTTGCAGCCCTTGGTGTGGCCGCTGTTGCTGTCCCGGTGGTCGCCCAGCAGGGCCAGATGCAGCATGATGGTATGATGGACGGAGGCCTGGGAATGATGGGCCAGCATGGCGGTATGATGGGTGGCGCGATGGGAATGATGGCCGGCGGCCAGAGCTATGCCATGGCCACGTTCGATACCAACAAGGACGGCACGCTCAGCCCCGAGGAAATGACAGCCGGGATTCAGGCTGAACTCAAGACCTACGACACCGACGCCAACGGTACTTTGTCGCTGGAGGAATTCGCGGTGATGCACGCGGCCCACACCCGACCGATGACCGTGCGAGCCTTCCAGATGCACGACGCCGATGGAGATGCGCAGGTGACGGAGGCTGAAATGGCAGCCATGGCAGAAATGATGCAAAGCCACATGGGCGGGCAGCAGGGCAACATTCCGGGCATGGGTCATGGGATGATGGACAACGACTGACGCGCTTTATTCTCCCGCTAACTGGGCAAATCTCCGGTTAGCGGGAGGAATCCCAACACAGATCAGGAGGCCATGAAGATGAACGGCTACGGTATGGGATTTGGAATGGGCTTCGGCTGGCTCTGGATGATCGTCACCCTTGTGCTGGTCGGTCTCGCGATTGCGGCGCTGGTCAAATACTTGCGCAAATAGCGGAAGGGAAACCCGATGGACTATACGATCAACCGGCTGATCACTGGCGCGGACTTTGACAAAGTCGACACCCGGACCCGTGCCGCGCTTGCTGAAAACGGATTTGGCGTGCTGACAGAGATCGACGTCAAGGCAACGATGAAGAAGAAGCTGGTCGTGGATATCCCAGCCTACCGCATTCTTGGGGCCTGTAACCCGAAGATGGCGATGGAAGCCATAGAGATGGAGCCGCGCGTCGGTGCGATGCTGCCCTGCAACGTTATCCTGCGCGAGGTCGAAGGCGGCGTTGAGGTAAGTTCGATTGATCCGGTGGCGTCGATGCAGGCCATCAACAATCCCGCCTTGCATGCTGTCGCTGGTCAGGTGCGAAACCTACTGGCCAAAGTTGTTGCGGCAATTTGATTGCACCAGAAGCTGCAATCTTCGCTTGACCTTCCAAGGATGGGAAGGCGCATCGTGAGTCGGTAGGCCTTTGCATCTGCCTTCGCGCGGCACTGACCGCGATAGGAGAACGCTATGAAACCCATCGATCTGCACAGCAGCCACGCCCATCCAGACCCGGATATGCCGAAGGGCCAAGCCGTTCAAGAAAGTGGCACCGGGCTAACGTCCATCGACCCAGTCTGCGGCATGACCGTCACGCTGAAACCTGACACGCGGACCGAGGCGTTTGGCGGCAAGGACTTCCATTTCTGCTCCAGCAAGTGCCAAACGAAGTTCCAGGCCGATCCGTGGTTCTACGCCTCCGGCCGCGCGGCGGGTCGCAAGAAAGCTGCCCCAGCCAATGTGCAGTATACCTGCCCGATGCACCCCGAGATTATCCGTGATGCGCCCGGCTCGTGTCCGATCTGCGGCATGGCGCTGGAGCCGATGCTGCCCTCAGACGAGCCCAGCCATGAGTTGACCGATTTCACCCGCCGCATGTGGGTTTCAGCAGCTGCGGCGGTGCCGCTGATCGTGTTGACCATGGGAGAGTTCGTTGCCTTGCCTGTGCGCGACTGGATCGGACACCAGGTGGCCAGTTACCTGGAGTTCGCGCTGGCAACCCCGATCATCCTTTGGGCGGCCCTTCCCTTCTTCAAGCGAGGCTGGGATTCGATGGTCAACCGCTCGCCTAACATGTGGTCGCTGATCAGCCTCGGTGTGGCGGCGGCTTACCTTTATTCGCTGGTCGCGACATTCCTGCCTGGCGTCTTCCCTGAAGTCTATCGGATGGGTCATGGCGTTGGCACCTACTATGAAGCGGCGGTGGTGATTGTGGCTCTGGTCTTTGTAGGTCAGGTCTTGGAACTGCGCGCACGCGAACGCACCGGCGATGCAATCCGCGCGCTTCTCGACCTCGCGCCAAAGACGGCGCGGCGCATTTTGCCAGATGGCACCGAATACGATGCGCCTCTGGAAAACATCATGGAGGGCGACCGTCTGCGCGTGCGCCCTGGCGACGCTGTGCCAGTCGACGGCGTGGTGATCGAAGGTCATTCATCCTTGGACGAAAGCATGCTGACCGGCGAGTCGATGCCGGTCGAAAAAGGGCCGGGAGTTGCGGTGACCGGGGCCACCATCAACAAGAACGGAAGTCTTGTTATCGAGGCTGGCAAGGTTGGCGCCGACACCGTTTTGGCGCAGATCGTGGCCATGGTGTCGAACGCGCGTCGGTCGCGTGCACCAATCCAAGGGCTGGCGGATCGGGTGTCCGCAATCTTCGTTCCGACCGTAGTTGGGATCGCATTACTGGCCTTTGCGGCCTGGATGATCTTTGGCCCCGAGCCAGCCCTGGTCTTTGCCATCGCGTCGGCGGTGTCGGTGCTGATCATTGCCTGCCCCTGCGCGTTGGGTCTTGCCACGCCAATCTCGATTACGACGGCGGCTGGACGCGGCGCTCAGGCGGGTGTGCTGATCAAAGACGCTGAGGCGCTGGAGCGGATGGCAGGGGTTGATACGCTGATCGTCGACAAGACGGGCACACTAACGATGGGAAAGCCCAAACTGACCGATACGGTGATGCTTGGGGACGTGGCCGTCACAGACCTTTTGTCACTGGCGGCGGCTCTGGAACGTGGGTCGGAACACCCCCTCGCCGAAGCAATTGTCGAGGGTGCCGACTCGCAGGGCGCGTCCCGGCAAGAGGCCACGGGATTCGAGGCGGTCACCGGCAAGGGTGTGCGTGGCAAGGTCAAAGGCCGCGCGGTTGCGCTTGGCAACGCGGCCATGATGCAGGAGATGGGACTGGACACTGCGCGCGCGGAGACGCAGGCGGACACTTTGCGCGCCGAAGGCAAGACCGCGATGTTCATTGCTGTCGACGGTGTGCTCGCAGGCATCGTCGCTGTCGCAGATCCGATCAAGGCGTCGACCGCACAGGCGATCAAGGAACTGCATGCCCAAGGGCTGCGCGTCATCATGGCGACCGGCGACAACGAACGCACCGCACAAGCTGTAGCGGGCAAGCTCGGCATAGATGAAGTGCGCGCGGGAGTGTTGCCCGAGGCCAAGAAAGATCTGATCGACCAGTTGCGCCGTGAAGGTCACAAGATCGCCATGGCCGGCGACGGCGTGAATGACGCGCCTGCGCTGGCGGCAGCGGATGTCGGCATCGCCATGGGTACCGGGGCTGACGTCGCGATGGAAAGCGCGGGCATCACGCTTTTGGGTGGCGACCTGATGGGCATTGTCCGAGCGCGCAAGTTGGCACGCGCAACCTTGCGCAATATTAAGCAGAACCTGTTCTTTGCCTTTGCCTACAACGCACTTGGCGTACCGATCGCAGCCGGGCTCCTTTATCCGATAACCGGCCTTCTTCTGTCGCCGATGATCGCGGCGGCGGCGATGAGCCTGTCCTCGGTCTCAGTCATCACCAACGCATTGCGTCTGCGCAGGGTTGATCTCTGAGGGGCAAGTCTTAGCTGGAAAACCGTACACTTGGGAAAGGTCTGCGAGACCGAGCGTCAAGCCGAGCCGGACAGGGTTTCGAAAAGAACCTGATGCCCGGAACCGCACTGACGGCCTTTGATTGCGCCAGTATCCCAGTTAAGAGAACCTGCCCTTTGGGAACTATCCGTGACGATCAGACGACCGAAAGCGTCACGAACGCAAGAGCAGCGTAGCGACTGAACTTCGCAAGTGTGACGATCAGTATAAACCGCCAGAGCGGTTCCCGCATCATGCCTGCGGCAAGCGTCAGAGGGTCACCGATGATCGGCAGCCACGACCCGAACAGGCTTACCCACCCCCAACGGCCATACCAGCCCTGGGCCTGAACAATTTGCCTTGCCGAAAACGGGAAACGTCGATGGTCGGAGAAGCGCATCAGAAACCGTCCGATGGTCCAGTTGACCGCCGCACCAAGGACGTTGCCCGCCGTTGCGACCAATAGAAGCAACCAAACGGGCTGTGTCCCGGCGAGAAGCAGTGCAACAAGCACGGCCTCGGACTGTGCCGGGATCAACGTGGCGGCGATAAACGCTGCGAAGAAAAGACCCGTCAGAGCAAGCATCAGTTCAGGTCGCCGTTGGCCGGCAGCGTTGCGGGCGGCCCGGCTGAGGACGTTGTTCGCACAAAGGTCACGTTCTTCCCGGGCGATCAAGGTCAGGTCTCGCTGTGTCGGCATGCCGACCGGGCAAATTCTCGCGAACCGCTGACAAACCAGACATCCGGGCCAAAGTCATGCCGAGCACGATCCAGCCAACAAGATTGGTACCGATTACGCGGGCGGAAAACAGCGCCGAAAGTTCTGGTGGCACGACTGCGGCAAGGTTCTCGTCAATAGTTGGTGCTCCTACGACATGAGGCAACAGTCCGATGACCAAAGCGGCAAGAAGCGCTGGCGGCTTGTGCCACAGAACGATCAAGCCCGCGCCTGCGCACGTGGCGATGGCAGTCGAAATCCACCAGACCTGACGTGCTTCAAGGTCAGCCGCCGGCATGCCGGGAAGTTCCGGAGGTAGGCCAAGTGCAGGTGCAAGGCAAAAGGCCGCAAACCCGATCAGCGCAATGCCAGGCCATGATACGTGCTGCGTCCGGCCGACGGCCGGGAGGGCTGCAACTGCGGCAGAGGCCAGAAGGCCAAAGCCGCCCCATGTGAGGACCAAGAACAGCATGGTCTGAAAATTGCGCGACACGTCTAGGCTATTGCCTGCAACCATGTCTGGATGCGCGTTGCCGACAGTAGCAGGTTCTTCAGCAGCGATAACTGTCGTTTTTGATGGTGCTGCGTCAGTCACCTGCAGAACAAGCTCACCGGTCTCGTATCGTTCGGCCTGAACGATCAGGGGCTGGATCAGCCAGAACTGCAACAAGGCCATCACGAGGCCCGCGACTGCACCAGCAATCAGCCCGCTGGAAAGCAGGGTCTTGGTCATTGTCAATCTCCTGTCAGATCAGTGGCAGGGAAAGCCGGTGGCGTGCCGGGTGTCATGCGTCGAGGCGTGCAGGGTATCCGGTGACGAGAACCCGGCGACAAACAACAAAAATGTCCCCAGAAAGGCCGTGGTCAGGATCGGGCGCAGCATGCCCGCAGTTTGCGTGATCGCTTGAGTGGTCGTGGTCATGGCTATCTCCGCCCGTCACACCCGACGGGATGTTGTTACAGTGGCGTCCGGCCGGTCTCCTGGCTCGCGGGGTCACACGGCCCTTCGCCTTCCCGGGCTATCTGGCCCAGTGGCAGAATGAAGGGACGCTACCGCATACAGTCGCGGGGGCGGCTGGGGCTTCGGGTGCCGCAATTGGGTCCACCCTTCCCCATTCCCGATTGAGTTCGGGGGTTCTACACCCCATGAACACCGAGCCCGCCGACCGTCAT
>CAMAQR010000115.1 GCA_945860375.1 Pseudorhodobacter antarcticus | reverse complement strand
ATCAGCCAGACCGAACTCAACGATGTGGCGCGCCTGATGAACCAGCGCCCCAGAAAAACGCTCGGGTGGAAAACACCCGAAGAAGCCATGGCCCAGGAAATCGCGGCCTTCAGATCAAACGTTGCACTTGAAGCTTGAATCCAAGCAGTCCCGAAACGGCGAAAAAGAAACGGATGGAGACAACAGCATTGACGACATCATACCGCTCCAAACACAATGATTGCGTGGGTCAATTCTCGACGAAAAACCCGGGTCACTTCTCGGTAGAAATCAACAGAGGCGACACCGTACTAGATGTTTCAAGCCGCATTTGCTATTAGGCGACCACTAAATTGCTCAGATTTCGAGATCTATTTAATGATTCTTATCCTTGCCAGCCACCCCGCCTCGCTTACCAACTTTCGCGGTCCACTTCTTAAAGCGTTGGTGGCGAGAGGCCACAACGTGCACGCGGGCGCACCGGGTCTGGCAGCGGACACAGACACCGTTGCCAAGCTCAGTCAGATGGGGGTCATCCCGCACAACGTTCCGTTTCAGCGTACGGGTGTAAACCCGTTTGCCGACTTGTGGGCAATGGTCGCTCTTGTCCGTTTGATGCGCAAGCTTCGCCCTGATGCGGTATTCTCATATACCATCAAGCCGGTGATCTGGGGCACTTTGGCGGCCCACGCTGCGGGGGTGCCCCGACGTTATGCGCTGATCACCGGGTTAGGCTATGCCTTTACCGGCGCCCCTCGCGGAAAAAGATGGCTGATCCAACGGGTCACACGCGGTCTTTATGCGCGTGCGCTTAAGTGTGCGTCCGGGGTGTTCTTTCAAAATCCTGATGATGCAGCGTTGTTTCGGGACCTTGGTCTTGTCCCCACCTTTGTGCCAATCACCGTTGTAAATGGGTCCGGCATCGATACTGAGGTGTTCACCACAGCCCCTCTGCCGGAAATGCCGATTAAATTTCTGCTTATCGCCCGGCTTTTGGGCGATAAGGGCATTCGCGAATATGCGGCGGCGGCCCAGAACATTCGTCGCACCCATCCCGATATAGAATTTCATCTTGTCGGCGGCACCGACCCCAATCCCGACGCGATCCCTGAGGCTGAAGTGCGCGGTTGGTACGCTGTGGGTGATATTGTCTGGCACGGGGCGCTGTCAGACGTGCGTCCGGCGATTGCTGCGGCCCATGTTTATGTGCTGCCAAGTTACCGCGAAGGCACGCCACGTTCGGTGCTGGAGGCCATGTCAATGGGTCGCCCCATCATCACAACCGATGCGCCGGGTTGCCGGGAAACCGTGGTGCAGGGGGAAAACGGGTTTCTGATCGCGCCACGCGACGCTCAGGCTTTGGCCGCAGCGATGCAGCGGTTTCTGGAAGATCCTACGATGATCGCGCCTATGGGGCGGCGGTCGCGCGCGATTGCTGAAGAAAGATATGATGTGCATAAGGTCAATGGGGTAATGCTGAAAGAAATGGGCCTTTGATGGCAAAACGCTTTCTCGATATCCTTGGCGCGTCCTTTGGGTTGGTGATCTTGTCACCCGTCCTCGTCATCGTGGGGCTTTTAGTCCTCCGCCAAATGGGCGCGCCGGTTCTGTTTCGACAGACGCGCCCCGGTCTGCTTGGTCTCCCGTTCCAGATGATCAAGTTCCGCACCATGCGCAATGCGACCGACGAAAAGGGCACCCCTTTGGCCGATGCGGAGCGCCTGACCCGGTTGGGCCGTTTCCTGCGCGGCTCCAGTCTTGATGAATTGCCCGAGCTTTGGAATGTGCTGAAGGGGGAAATGAGCCTTGTCGGACCTCGCCCCTTGTTGATGGAATACCTGCCGCTGTACTCCCCTGAGCAAGCCCGCCGCCACGAGGTGCGGCCCGGCGTGACCGGCTGGGCGCAGATCAATGGCCGAAACGCCATCAGCTGGGAACAGAAATTCGCTCTGGATGTCTGGTACGTTGACAACCAAAGCCTGCCGCTTGACCTGCGCATCCTGTGGCTGACCATCCGCAAAGTGCTCAAGCGTGACGGAATCAGTGCAGAGGGTGAAGCGACAATGCCGCGATTTACCGGCCAGCCGGACGATCAACTTAGACATGGCCGCGCCCAATGACCAAGGTTTACGGTCTTTATGGATCCGGCGGACACGGACGGGAAACTTTGCCGTTTTTGCGCGATCAGGTTGAAAAGAATGCGCACATCGTCTTTGTCGAGGATGCACCCTTAGTTAACACCATTAACGGCCATCGCGTGCTGTCATGGGATCAGTTTGTGTCAGACCGCGCAGACCAAAAAAATGTCACGCTCGCCATTGGCAACGGCAAAATCCGTGAGGCGTTGGACGCCAAGTGCCGCGCCGCCAATCTGCGCTTTGTTTCGGTCATCGCCCGTAGTGCCCTGATACTTGACATGACCGAACTAGGTGAGGGTGCAATTTTGTCAGCTTTTGCGCATTTGACATCGAACATTCGTGTTGGGCGTCACTTTCACGCAAACAGTTTCTGCAGCGTAGCCCATGACTGCGTCATAGGTGACTACGTAACTTTCGGTCCCGGAGTGCGTTGCAATGGCAATGTGATCATTGAAGACCACGCCTATGTAGGCTCGGGTGCGCTGATCCGCCAAGGCAAGCCCGGTGCGCCTCTGGTGATTGGGCGCGGCGCTGTGGTGGGTATGGGGGCGGTGGTCACCAAGTCTGTTGCCCCGGGTGTAACTGTCGTCGGAAACCCGGCCCGACCGCTGCAAAAGGATTGATCATGCTGAACACTGCCTTTTCACCCTGGCCTGCATTCACCGAAGAAGAAGCCGATGCGGTTCGCCGTGTGCTGATGTCCAACAAGGTCAACTATTGGACCGGGCAGGAAGGCCGCAGTTTTGAGGCTGAATTCGCGGCCTGGTGCGGCACTGACCATGCCATCGCGCTGACAAATGGCACCGTGGCGTTGGACTTAGCCTTGCAAGGGTTGGGTATTGGCGCGGCCTATGGTGGTTCCGCGACGGATGAGGTGATCGTCACCCCGCGCACCTTTCTTGCTTCGGTGTCTTGCGTGGTCAGCGCCGGCGCGACCCCGGTGTTTGCCGATGTGGACCGCGACAGCGGCAACATCAGCGCCGCAACCATCGCGCCAGTGCTGACCGCCAACACCCGTGGCATCATCGCGGTGCATCTGGCGGGCTGGCCCTGTGACATAGACCCGATCATGGCGCTGGCCGCGACGCATGGCCTGAAGGTTATCGAAGACTGCGCACAAGCGCATGGTGCGCGCTACAAAGGTCGCGCGGTGGGGTCCATCGGGGACGTTGGCGCCTGGTCGTTTTGTCAGGACAAGATCATGACCACCGGCGGCGAAGGCGGGATGGTGACAACCAATGACGCCGCGCTGTGGTCAAAGATGTGGTCCTACAAGGACCACGGCAAAAGCTGGAACGCGGTTTATGATCGCACCCATCCGCCGGGGTTTCGCTGGCTGCATGAAAGCTTTGGCACCAATTGGCGCATGATCGAAATGCAGGCCACAATCGGCCGCATTCAGCTGGCCCGCATGGAAGGTTGGACGGCGGCGCGTGTCGCAAATGCGGCTGCGCTGACCGCTGCCATGGCCCCTTTCGTTGGACCAGGCAAAGTCTTGCGACTGCCACGGCTGTGCAACGGTGGTTGTGTCGACTGCGCCCCGGATGCGGGCTGCCTGCACGCGCAGTACAAATTCTACGCCTATGTCAAGCCGGACCAACTTGCCCCCGGCTGGACGCGCGACCGCATCGTTGACGAAATTCAAGCGCGGGGCGTGCCCTGCTATCAGGGGTCTTGCTCAGAGGTTTATCTGGAAAAGGCCTTTGACGGCACCGGTTGGCGGCCCCCTCAATCCCTGCCTGTCGCCAAAGAGTTGGGTGCAACAAGCGTGATGTTTCTGGTACACCCAACACTGACCGCCGCCGAGATCGACAAGACCTGTGCGGCAGTCACGCAAGTTCTCAAAGCAGCGCAGCGCTGAACTATTCCATAACCTCCGCAGCCAGCATCAAACCTTGGGAAATCCGCGCATCTGGCGTGTTGACCGGCCAAAGCGGTTCACAGTGTGCTGATGTCCAATAATGTCAACTATTTGGACCGGCAGGAAGGCCGCAGCTTTGAGGCCGAATTTGCGGTCTGCTGCGGTGCCGCGCATACAATCACGCTGACAAATGGCACCATGGCGCTGGATTTGGCCCCGCAAGGGTTGGGCATCGGCGTGGCTTACGGCGGATCTGCGAAGCAGTGGGTTATCTGCTTTAGCACTGCCTGCTTGCGTTCCAGTGATTATTCCACCTTATCGTTCCATCCCGCCCACCTTCGCGTCGAATATGTGCCCAACTTCCGTGGAATGCGCAATCCAAGCCGATGATGATAGCCTTTTCCATGGACGCCTCATTTGTTGCGGGTTTCAACACCGCCACTTTGGCACATCGTCGGTCGAGGCGCGTCCACCCCTTCTCTTGCCTTCAGGTGCGGATAGCGGCCAAGTCAGTTGCACTCCACGTGCAAAGCGCATCGTTGAGTGCCGAAGCGCTGGCCGAAAACGTCATTTCAAGCAGGTCAGGCAGACGATCCAAACGCTGCATATCCCACAGGATGCCGTGGTTGCTGCGTCCCGCGAGTGAGATCGTGTGTGAATTTGCAGCCACAGCAGCGCAGCGGGCCGCTTGGGCGTCCTGCACATTGCCGGCAGCATGGACAAGGATGACCTCTGTATTTCGTGCTTCATCACAAGCACATAGCGGGTCATAGGCGGGCGGCACTATATGGCGCCGCAAAATCAGCAACGTATCGTCGATCAACCGCCCGCCAAAGGATATACCGCGCCGTAGTCCTGCATGTTTGGAAAATCGAAGGGCAGGCAACCCACCGAGGCTTGTTCCCAGCGCAACAGTGTCACCATAAGCGCTAACAATAGGTGCCACGATGGAGCGCAGGTCCCAAAGCGTACGATCTCCATCCCAAATGCCGCTTCGATAATGGTTCTTCAATGGGTCGTACAAGATCAGAAGATCGGTATTTCTCGGCAGGGCCTGCATGAAAATGGGCAACGGCATCATCATTCGATGCGCGGTACCGGTAAATGCGACGAGCAACCGCTGCCGAGATGTATCAGGCGTCGAATAGAGCCGCGCATTCCGAACCTCGGATTCCAAGCGCAGAGCCGAAAGGTCAGGTGCGTCGCACAATGCCTGCATGGAATGTGACTGCTCCACGACATCGGTAAAGCCGCGATCGCCAGACTGCCTGATGGCGTTAACCCCGTCCCAGAATTCACGGGGCGTCGAAAAGTTCTCCAGCACATTAAGTCGTTTAATCATGCTGTGCATAGACGCCCGATGGTCGGTGGCGGTCATGGTTTGGCTTGGATTGCGTTAGCCACGGCAGCCACAAGATCACCGAGCGTGGTCGAGGAAGAAACGGCTAACGGTGGAAAGTCGATGCCGAATTCATCTTCCAGCAGCATTACTATCTCGTATGTTGACAGACTATCAATGTCCAAGTCTGAAAGGGCGAAATCCCCCCCTGACAGGACAATTGGTACCAAAGACGGACGATCCATTAAACCACAAGTCTGGTCAAGGGCCGCAAGAACTGACTGTCGAATGCTCATATTGGGTCACTCACCATGAGGTGCGGAAGAGAAGAAGTGCGGGCAGTAAAAACGGATGGGATGTCGAAGACATCATGTTCAGCAAGGGCGAAATCAACAACTGTCAAACGAATATCCTGCTCTGCAAGAGCATCAGCGGCGCACTCCCAAAAGGCCAAAGCCAGTGGCCTGCCAAGACAGAGATGTGGCCCTGCACCAAAGAAATGCCGCCGCTCACCTGCGGGACGACCTGTAAGGCTATCAAGGCGACACTCGATCAGGGCCCCTGCTGCCACCGGACAACCGGCGACTGTTTGAGCAGTGCTTGCTATCCGACCGATCGCGGGCACTCCAGTGTGCGTTGGAACACTCGGCAGGCGCCGCACATTAAGCGGTGCCCCCTCCAGACTAATGATATGATGGTGCAATGATAGGCCAAGTGTTCCAATCAACGGATCGCGGCCCATAGACCATTGCCCCACTCTCAAGGCATGCCGTTCTGGCGGTTCTTCGGGAAAAAGGTTCCGTGCCAGCGCGAGATGATGTTTCAGTGACGCCTCCAGCCGTCGACGCGCTGCCACCCCGAGGTTGGAGCTAAAGATGCTGGGAATGCTCGACAGATCACCATCGGGCCGAGGGATACCGGTGATTTCCTCCATAAACAGATCGACCACCTCCCGAATCAATGCCAGAAGATCTACACATTCTGAGCTGAACCGCCCCGGGTTTACCGGAGGGCAAAACTCTCGGAGAATTGCCCATTATGGAACAGACACAAAAGAAGAAGACCGCGAAGCCGTATTCCCCCGAGTTCCGCGAACGTGCGGTGCGGCTGGTTATGGAACACCGCGATGAGTA
>CAMAQR010000114.1 GCA_945860375.1 Pseudorhodobacter antarcticus | reverse complement strand
AGAAGCGTCACAAGATCGAGAACATGTTCGGGCGTCTGAAGGATTGGCGAAGGGTGGCCATGCGCTTTGACAGGCGCGCTGACATCTTCCTGTCGGCCTGCGCCCTCGCCGCAATCGTCATGTTCTGGCTATGAGTCCTGAGCCTAGGTGGCGCAACCCGAAGAGCGGCGAAAGCGCATGCGGATTTGATGTGCGTCAATTCGACGCCAGCAGATGCTGTTACCCATGTCGTCACACACATTTGCCGGAGGGATCATCATGGCGAAGAAAGCTACCAAGACATCGACACCAAAACCTGCCGCTGAAGCGGATGCTTCGCACAAGCCAACCTGGACGGAACAAATCCATGTCCGCGGCGACGAGCTGGTTGCTTGCCTCAAGCGGTTGGCGGCTGAAGGTCAGGTGAAACGCATCCGCGTGATCGAACCTGACGGCGATATCATGCTTGAAATGCCCCTGACAATCGGCACAATCGCCGGCGGTGCGGTAATTCTAGCCGCCCCCTTGCTCGCCGTCCTTGGCGCCTTGGCTGCGTTCGTGGCCGAGGTGAAGGTCGAGGTCGTCAGAGGCACGGAGCCTGCCAAAAAGGCATGACAGCGCCGCTCTGCGTGCTGGTCTTGGCGCCCGAAGCGACGGATTACGAAAGGATCGCGTTGTGGTCTTTCCTCAGCTGACATTCCATGGCGCAGCGCGCAGCGTGACAGGGTCTTGCTTTCAGCTGGAAACGGAACGGGGTCAGATCCTGATCGACTGTGGGCTCTTTCAGGGATCAAAGTCCGAAAAGGAGCTGAACTACCGCCCCTTTCCTTTTCAACCCAAGTCCATCAATGCCGTGATCCTTAGCCATGCCCATATTGATCACGCGGGGCTGCTGCCAAAGCTCACCCGAGATGGTTTTGCGGGTCCCATCCATGCCACATCGGCCACTGCCGATCTTCCAGGCGTGATGTTGCCAGACAGCGCGCATATCCAGGAGTTCGAAGTCGAACAGCTGAACCGCCGGTCAGCGCATCGTCACCGTCACATGGTCGCGCCAATCTATACTATGGCGGATGCCAAGGCCTGTCTCGGACAGTTCCGGCCGAAACCTTATGATGCCTGGTTTGATGTCTTGCCGGATGTGCGTGCGCGGTTCTGGAATGCCGGGCACCTTTTGGGATCAGCCTCGGTCGAGGTCGAGATAGCAACCGGCGACGCCCCGATGCGGCTGTTGTTTTCTGCCGATATCGGGCCCAACTACAAACTTTTGCAGCCCGATCCGACCGGGCCAAGCGACGTGGACTATCTGGTTTGCGAGGCGACCTATGGTGACCGTGACCGCGACGAGGCAAGCTCTGACCGCCGTCGCGAACTGCTCGGCGAAGAAGTACGCGCGGCCATGCATCCGCGCGGCGTGCTGTTGATCCCGTCCTTTGCGGTGGAACGCGCGCAGGAACTGATCAGCGATCTCAGCCGTTTGATCGCGGACGGCGCTCTGCCGCCAATACCGATCTACATCGACAGTCCGCTGGCCCAAAAGGCGACGCGTGTCTTTGCCGATCAAGCCCATGAACTGGAGGAGGGGGCCGCGCTGTTGGTTGGCCTGAAATCCCGCCATCTGATGTTCACTGAAACCAAGGAAGACAGCATGGCGCTGGACGACGTGGAGGCGTTTCACATCGTTATCGCAGCCAGTGGCATGTGCGAGGCTGGCCGCATCCGGCACCGGTTGAAGAACTGGCTGTGGCGCGATGAGGCGACGGTTCTGATGGTCGGCTATCAGGCCGAGGGGACGCTTGGGCGCATCCTGCAAAGCGGCGCCCGGTCCGCGCGAATCCAGGGCGAGGAGTTTTGCGTGCGGGCGCAGATCCGGTCCCTCGACATGTATTCGGGCCATGCCGATGCGACCGAATTGGTGGACTGGATCCGCGCCCGTCTGCCGCTGCGGCGGGGTCTTTTTCTCGTGCATGGCGAGCCGAAGGCAATAGACGCGCTGGCAGGCCGCCTTGGCGGGATCGTGGCGGCAGACCATGTGTTCCGCCCGGTTCTGGACGAGACATTCGAACTGACGCCCACGGGTGTAAAGCGCCGGTCCGTCACCACGGAACCCCGACTGCCGCCGGAAGAACTGGCCCGGCTGGATTGGCACAACGATGCATCGCGGCTGATCCTGGATATCAATGATGCCCTGGCCGCCACTGCGGATGACCGTGCGCGCGACGTGCTAATCCGGCGTTTGCAGCGCGCGCTGGAAGACGACGCGGATCAGCACCCTGAACGCGCCGCGCGGCACTAGCCGCCGAGCGCCGAAAAAGTGCTATAGCCAGCCGTGGATCGGCAGGCGCCCCACCAGCCACGAAATGCTGCGCCAAAGCAGGTTTGCTTCCGGTTCGACCCACATCCTCTTTGGCAGGCCGCGCCGTGCCACAGCCCAACACAGCGAATGGTCGTCAAGCGACAGGGCGTAAGCCGCATCAGCACCGGTATCCCGCGCAAAGACCGCAGATAGTTCGGCCACCAGATCAGGCTCTTCGAAGATGACACCGATTTCGCTATTGGTATGGGCCGAGCGCATGTCGAAATTCAGCGATCCGACGATTGCCTGTTGCCGGTCGATCAGGAACACCTTGGAATGCAGGACGTCACGCTGCCGGCGATTGCGTGCAGGTGGTGAGAATTCAAAGAGCTGCGCGCCACGCGACAACAATGGCCCGCGATAGCGCCGATAGGCACCATGCACGAACACTTTGTCAGAGGCCGCCAGCGCATTGGTCAGCAAAGACACCTTTACCCCGCGTCCGAGCAGACCGTTCAGAACCTCCAGCCCCTCTGCTCCCGGCACAAAGTAAGGGGTGATCAGTTGCACCTCCTGTTTTGCTTGGTTCAGCAGGGCATGCACTTGCTCGGCCATCCACGGGCGTTCCTTCCGGCCGTAAGCCTTGGTTGGCGGATCGGCCAGGACGCGGGCCGTCTTGGTCCAGCGCAAAGCATCGGCCAGCACCGTCACCGTATCCCTGCCAGCCAAAGCCTTGGCCAGAAACCGGTGCGCGGTGGTTGCATTTGCCCGCTGCGTAAGCTGTCTTTGAAATCGTCTGGGGCTGATGTGGAACTTGGGCCAGAGCGCAAGGATGGGCAATACCAGCCCCATGTTCCAATAGCCGTCGAACAAGGTCTCGATTTCGGGGACCAGCGGGCCCACGACCAACAGATCGGCGTCCCGAGAAGTTCGCTGCCGCGCCCCGGCCCGTCCGCGGCGCGCGGCCCCGAAATAGGTGTCGCCGATGTTGCGCCCGCCGATGATCGCCATCCGACCATCCGCGATCCATGCCTTGCAATGCAATCGGCGGTTAAAGCGCGACATGCCAAGCGCAATCTCCAGCCAGCGCATCAGCACATGGCCCCGGTTGCGGATCGGATTGAAGAGCCGCACCTCGATCAGGGGATGCTGGTTCAAAGCCAGAAACGTCAAGTCATAGCCCTGCACATTGGCATCATCCAAAAGCAGTCGCACACGCACGCCCCGCTCTGCCGCCGCGTGGATGTCGCGCAACAAGAGCCAACCGGTCAGGTCGGTTTCCCACAAGTAATACATCAGGTCGAGACTGCGACCGGCCTGCTGCGCCGAGAGGGCGCGCGCGGCAAAGGCGTCAGCGTTTTCAAGCAGACCGGCAAGACCGCTTTGGCTAGGATGCGCCGCCTCACGGCTGTCGAACAGCTGATCAAGCGCGGTTGGTGGACCGGACCGCGCCAGAGCGCAAGCAGGTGTCCCCCTTGAGCGTTTGGCGTAGCGCCGCCAAGACCGGTATGCAAAGGCAGAGGCCGCCAGCGTCAACGCTGCAAACAAGGCCACCCAGACCAAGCTTGCCAGTCCGACGCTCATTTTGCCGACACGGCGGCATTGGGCGACAGGCGAAGGCGTGCCTTGATCGGCAAATGGTCCGACGCGATCCGCGACAGTGGCGTTACATGGGCCATAAGATCCGTCAACTCGCCCTGCGGGCATGTCATCATCCGGTCCAGGGCAAAAAGCGGATAGCGTGCCGGATAGCTTTGGGCTATCGCGGGACCGGCAAAACGATCTGCCAGCGGCCCCAGAGATGAGCCCTGGTCCAGCCGCCACTCGTTCAGGTCGCCCATCAGCAAGGCGGGCCGATCGTCCAGGGTCGCCAGCTTGTCCATCAAGGCGCGGGTCTGGCGCGTGCGTGAACGTGGCAGCAACCCCAGATGCGCGGATATGACCCGCAATGGATGCCCGGCCACCTGTAAGTCGGCCATCAGGGCGCCGCGCGGCTCAAACCCCGGCAGGCGCAGGTGGTGAACCACTTCAACCAGGGTGTTCCTGACCAGCAGCAGGTTGCCATGAAAGCCGTGTGCCTCGCCCACGCCTTCGATTGGAACCGGAATGAGACCAAGATCGCGCCGCAAGGCCTCCAGATCCATCAGGCCGGCGCGATTGCCGAACCGCATATCGGCTTCCTGCAAGGCCAGAATATCCGCGCCGATTTCGGCGATCACCGCGCCTATGCGCGCAGGATCGCGTCGTCGGTCGGCACCCACTGCCTTGTGGATGTTGTAAGAGGCCACGGTGAATTCGGGTGTCTGGTACACGGGACGCGCATTCCTACGGGCGACGGGCAAGACACCCACACCAAGCGCCTTGCAACGAGGTAAGGCGCTGTTGCCATGATCTATGTGGCGCGCGACACGGAAACAAGCGCAAGTGCCACTTCCAGGTCACATGGACCACGGCCGAGCTACGTGGCAGCGCCAAGTTCGACAAGCCCGACAACCGGGTTCTTGCCATAGGCCTTGGCGCATTTCGGGCAGGTCGTATAGTAAAACCAGACGGCATTTGCCGCCCGACCTTTTGTCTTGGCAAGCGCCTGCATCTCGTCGTGCCACTGTCCGACCTTAGAATAAGGCCCCTCGAAGACCTTTGTCAGATACTCGCCCGACAGTTTGACGTTTTCCTCGTCGGGAACGGCTGCATCGACGGCGAACAGATGCTCACCCTTGAAGGCGGATAGGTCGCGCGACATCAAGATTGAATGCGCGGGGTCGACCGCATGGGCAGCGTCAATCTTGCCGAGCACGCGCGAGAACACCTTGCCCATGTCAATGGGCAGATGCGCCACCGCATGCGTTGTGGCGCGGACAAAGGGCTTGTCCTTGAAATGCAGTGTCTGTCCGTCCCAGCCTTTGGCATTGAATCGTGGGCAACAACCAGTCGTGTTGTCGGATTGATCGTTGAACGGGGTTTCATTGGTTTTCATTCGATCCTCCTTGATAGAGTTGAGCGGACAGATTGGCAGGGGACCCACAGCCGCACATTGATTTTGCGCAATTCGGAGAAAGAAAAAGCCCGGCATTGAAGGTCGGATACCTCTGCGCGCATGTTGACCCGCGGCGATGGAATGATCAGGCACGGCAGGGCCAGCGTGGCATCTCGCGGGGTGCGGAACTTGAGGAGGCTTTCCTTCGTCCTGCCACCGCCGAAATGGATGTTGCGGGCTTTTTCTGCTCCGATCGTGTTTTCAAACCTGGTGCTGCAACCGTCCGGGCCGTCATCGGGGACCATGAATAGGCGCAAGTTGTCGGGCAGAGTCAGGACCCCTTGATGCTGGCGTGAAGCGCGCCGGCATCGCGCCGCTGGCACCAGCCGGGACAGTCCATCAAATCGGCCGATCCGGTTCTCCGCCACACGGCCGTGATGGCCCTCGGTTCACCTAACAGGCGTCTTTGAGGCCTTTACCGCCTTCAGCTTGCTGATCCCCAGCGTCTGCATGGCAAAGCGTTCGTAGAACGGCTCCGATACCCCGCGACGTATCTTGAACAGGAAGTACTTTTCAAACGCGATCTTGGCTGCGTGCACCCATTTGCCCGAGGAAGACCAGTTGACATTTCGCGGCGGAATCTGGGGTTGTGCAACAAAGGCGATGCCGCCATCACCAAAGTCTGCCAGACAAAACGCGTTCCAGGTCGCCTCGGCGTCCGCCGCCGCGCCTTTGATCAGCCGGTCGATATTGTGGACCGTGGCCGTGACCATGGATTCAATCATGAAACCGGTTTTCGGCACCCCCACCGGCACAGCGGTCTTACCCAGGGGAGCGATTGCGACGCAGACGCCGACCGAAAACACGTTGGGGAAGGCCGGGTTCCGCTGATGCTTGTCGGCCAGGATGAAGCCGCGCGGATTGGTCAGCCCTTCGATCCCGCGCACCGCCTCTACACCGCGAAAGGCGGGCAGCATCATGGTGAACACCTGAGGGATCTCGTGTGCCTGCTGAACTGACCCGTCTGCCGCAATTTCAGAGACCAGCAGCTTGCCAGGCTCCGCCTTGTCCAGCCGCGCGTTGCATATCCACTTGATGTGATGCTGGCGCATCTCGCTTTCCAGCATTCCCTTGGTGTCGCCCACGCCGTCCAGCCCCAGATGCCCAATATAGGGTTCCGACGTGACAAATGTCATCGGCACCCGGTCGCGCACCCGCGCATCGCGCAGCGCCTTGTCGAGGATAAAGGCAAACTCATAAGCGGGTCCAAAACAGGACGCGCCCTGTACCGCGCCGATCACCACTGGCCCCGGATTGGCGATCAGCGCGTCCACGGCGGCCTTGGTCTGCAGGGCATGGTCGATATGGCAGACCGACTGCGTGTAGGCGGTCGGTCCAAACCCC
>CAMAQR010000113.1 GCA_945860375.1 Pseudorhodobacter antarcticus | reverse complement strand
AGGCACCGAGATGGTGATGCCGGGCGACAACCTGAAGTTCAACGTCGAACTGATCGCGCCGATCGCGATGGAAGAAAAACTGCGCTTCGCCATCCGCGAAGGCGGCCGCACCGTCGGTGCAGGCGTCGTGTCGAAAATCCTGGCGTAAGCCAGCGAATCCCCTTTCCAAGGGGGTTCACACAGAGTAGGGACCAGCGGCGCACCTTTCGGGGTGCGCCGCTGACCCTTTAAACGACCAGACTACCCACAAATGTGAACCTATGGGCCGAGCCTGTTGCCCCGCCTACGTTCCGAAGGAAAAACTGATGCAAGGTCAAACCATTCGCATTCGGCTGAAAGCCTTCGATTACCGTGTCCTGGATGCCAGCACCGCGGAAATCGTCAGCACTGCCAAGCGCACCGGCGCCACTGTCCGCGGTCCGATCCCGCTGCCGAACAAGATCGAAAAGTTCACGGTTCTTCGTGGTCCGCACATCGACAAGAAGTCGCGCGACCAGTGGGAAATCCGCACGCACAAACGCCTTCTTGATATCGTCGATCCGACCCCGCAGACCGTGGATGCGCTGATGAAGCTCGACCTCGCTGCTGGCGTTGACGTCGAAATCAAAGTGTAAGGAGCCATAAACATGCGCTCTGGCGTTATCGCAAAAAAGCTGGGCATGACCCGGCTGTTTCTTGAAAACGGCACACAGGTTCCTGTGACCGTTCTTCAACTTGAAAATCTGCAAGTCGTGGCTCAACGCACCGTTGACCGCGACGGCTACACCGCTGTTCAACTCGGCGCTGGTCTGGCCAAAGCCAAACGCACCACCGCTGCCATGCGCGGCCATTTCGCCAAAGCTCAGGTCGAGCCCAAGCGCAAGATCGCGGAATTCCGCGTGTCGCCGGCCAACCTGATCGAAGTGGGCGCGGAGATCACCGCTGACCACTACCTTGAAGGTCAGTTCGTGGACATTGCCGGTACGTCCATCGGTAAAGGCTTCCAGGGTGCGATGAAGCGTCACAACTTCGGCGGCCTTCGGGCGTCGCATGGTGTGTCGGTGTCGCACCGTTCGCACGGCTCGACGGGCCAGTGCCAGGATCCGGGCAAAGTGTTCAAAGGCAAGAAGATGGCTGGTCATATGGGCGCTGTCCGTTGCACCACCCAGAATCTTCAAGTCATCCGCACCGATGCCGAGCGTGGCATCCTGATGATCAAAGGCGCCGTCCCCGGCTCCGCTGGTGGTTGGGTTACGATCAAGGACGCAGTTAAGAAAGCTGCTCCGGCTGGCATTCCTTTGCCTGCTGGCCTCCGTTCGGTCGCTGCTGCTGCACCCGTCGCTGTTGAAGGAGGTGAAGCATGAAACTTGACGTAATCACGCTTGCTGGCGGCAAAGCCGGCACCATCGACCTTGATGAGGCTTTGTTCGGCCTGGAGCCACGCGCAGACGTTCTGCACCGCGTCGTTCGCTGGCAGCGCGCAAAGTCGCAGGCGGGCACCCACTCGACGCTGACTCGTGCCGAAGTGTCCTACTCGACCAAGAAGATCTACAAGCAAAAAGGCACCGGCGGCGCACGTCACGGCTCCAAGAAAGCTCCGATCTTCCGTCACGGTGGCGTTGTCAAAGGCCCGCAACCGCGTTCGCACGCCCATGATCTGCCGAAGAAATTCCGCGCTCTGGGTCTGCGTCACGCTTTGTCGGCCAAATTCAAAGCCGGCGAGCTGGTGATTTTGGATATGGCCACCATGGCCGAAGCCAAAACCTCGATCCTCGCCAAACACGCCCAGGAACTGGGTTGGAAGCGCGTCCTGATCATCGACGGTGCGGCTGTTGACGCGAATTTCGCGTTGGCTGCCCGTAACCTTGAAGGTGTGGACGTGCTGCCGACCATGGGCGCAAACGTCTATGACATCCTCAAGCGTGACACCCTGGTGATCACCAAAGCCGGTGTCGAAGCATTGGGGGCTCGTCTGAAATGAGCGCGAAACCAGAACACTACGACCTGATCAAGAAGCCTGTGATCACCGAAAAGGCCACTTTGGCCGGTGAAAACAACGCTTTCGTGTTCCAGGTCGCTATGGATGCAACCAAACCCCAGATCAAAGAAGCTGTTGAAAACATCTTCGGCGTCAAGGTGAAGGCGGTCAACACCACCATCACCAAGGGCAAGGCCAAGAAGTTCCGTGGCCGCGCGGGTGAGCGCAGCGACAAGAAGAAAGCCTATGTCACGCTGGAAGCCGGAAACTCTATCGACGTTTCCACGGGCCTCTGATATTGGCAACGAATCTCACGGCCCCGGTAATCCCGGGGCCGTGGAATTTTACGGAATCGGGTTTGGCGCAAGCTGAACCTCTACTCGGGGATCTACGGAGCCCTATAACCATGGGTCCAATTTATCGGACCCGCTAGCTGACGGAAGACAGAAAGCATGGCACTTAAGTCGTATAAGCCGACTACGCCTGGCCAACGAGGGTTGGTTCTGATCGACCGTTCGGAGCTGTGGAAAGGCCGTCCTGTCAAAGCCCTTACTGAGGGTTTGCACAAGACAGGTGGTCGGAACAACACCGGACGTATCACGATGTGGCACAAGGGCGGGGGCGCAAAGCGTCTTTACCGCATTGTGGACTTCAAACGTCGTAAATTTGACATCGCTGCGGTGGTTGAGCGGATCGAATATGACCCGAACCGCACCGCATTCATCGCCCTTGTGCGTTATGCAGATGGCGAAGTGGCCTATATCCTTGCACCGCAGCGTCTGGCGATTGGGGACAGCATCATTGCTGGCGCCAAGACCGACGTAAAGCCGGGCAACGCCATGCCGTTCTCTGGCATGCCGATTGGTACCATCATCCACAACGTCGAGCTGAAACCCGGCAAGGGCGGCCAATTGGCGCGCGCTGCTGGCACTTATGCTCAGTTTGTCGGTCGTGACGGTGGCTACGCTCAGATCCGCCTGTCGTCGGGCGAATTGCGCATGGTCCGTCAGGAATGCATGGCCACCATCGGTGCCGTGTCCAACCCGGACAACTCGAACCAAAACCTCGGCAAAGCCGGTCGTAAGCGCCATATGGGCGTGCGTCCGACGGTGCGCGGCGTTGCCATGAACCCGATCGACCACCCGCATGGTGGTGGTGAAGGTCGGACCTCGGGTGGTCGCCACCCGGTTACCCCATGGGGTAAAGGGACCAAGGGCAACAAAACCCGTAAGGCTAAGGCATCGGACAAGCTTATTGTTCGTTCGCGTCACGCGAAGAAAGGGCGCTAATCCATGGCACGTTCTATTTGGAAAGGCCCGTTTGTCGACGCTTACGTGCTGAAAAAGGCCGAGAAGGCGAAAGATTCGGGCAAGAACGAAGTGATCAAGATCTGGTCGCGTCGCTCTACCATTCTGCCGCAGTTCGTCGGGCTGACCTTTGCTGTTTATAATGGCAAAAAGCACATCCCCGTCGCCATCACTGAAGAGATGATCGGCCAGAAGTTCGGTGAATATTCGCCGACGCGGACCTACTACGGTCACGCGGCCGACAAGAAAGCGAAGAGGAAGTAAGCCATGAGCACGGAAAAGAACCCCCGTCGCGTGGCGGACAACGAAGCTATGGCGATTGCCCGTATGCTGCGTACCTCGCCGCAGAAACTGAACCTCGTTGCCGGTCTGATCCGGGGCAAGAAAGTCGAACGCGCTTTGGCCGATCTGACTTTCTCCAAGCGCCGCATCGCGGGTGACGTGAAGAAGTGCCTTCAGTCGGCGATTGCAAACGCCGAAAACAACCACGGCCTTGACGTCGACAGCTTGATCGTCGCCGAAGCCTGGGTTGGCAAGAACCTCGTGATGAAGCGTGGCCGTCCGCGGGCACGTGGTCGTTTCGGCAAAATCATGAAACCGTTCAGCGAGCTGACGATCAAACTGCGTCAAGTCGGGGAGTCTGCATAATGGGTCAGAAGGTTAACCCCATCGGGATGCGTTTGCAGGTCAACCGCACTTGGGACAGCCGCTGGTTTGCCGAGTCGAAAGACTATGGCAACCTGCTGCTGGAAGACTTGCGCATGCGCGAGTTCATCCACGAAGAGTGCAAGCAAGCTGGCGTGTCGCGCGTCATCATCGAACGCCCGCACAAAAAGTGCCGTGTGACCATTCACACCGCACGTCCGGGCGTCATCATCGGCAAAAAAGGCGCTGACATCGAAGGTCTGCGCAAGAAACTGTCCGTGTTCACCAAGTCGGAACTGCACATCAACATCGTTGAAGTGCGCAAGCCCGAGTTGGACGCACAGCTGGTGGCCGAGTCGATTGCGCAGCAAATGGAACGCCGGGTGTCTTTCCGTCGCGCCATGAAGCGTGGCGTGCAGAACGCGATGCGGATTGGTGCCCTTGGCATCCGTGTGAACGTGGCTGGCCGTCTGGGTGGCGCTGAAATCGCGCGGACCGAATGGTATCGTGAAGGCCGCGTGCCCTTGCATACCCTGCGTGCCGACATCGACTACGCTCTGTCCGAAGCGATGACCCCCTACGGGATCATCGGAGTGAAAGTGTGGATCTTCAAAGGCGAAATCCTTGAGCATGATCCGCAGGCCCATGATCGCCGTCTTGCCGAAGCGCAAGAAGGTGCTGCACCGCGCGCGCCTCGGCGCGACCGCGAACGCGCGTAAGGGAGAAGACAGATGTTGCAACCTAAACGGACCAAGTTCCGCAAGCAGCACAAAGGCCGTATCCACGGCGAAGCGAAGGGCGGCTTCTTGCTGAACTTCGGCTCCTTTGCGCTGAAAGCCACCGAGCCAGAGCGTGTGACGGCCCGTCAGATCGAAGCGGCCCGCCGCGCGATCACCCGTCACATGAAACGTCAGGGTCGTGTCTGGATCCGGATTTTCCCGGATGTTCCAGTCTCGGCCAAGCCCGTCGAAGTGCGTATGGGTAAAGGCAAAGGCTCGACCGATTATTGGGCAGCCAAGGTCAAACCCGGCCGCATCATGTTCGAGATCGACGGCGTGTCCGAAGTGATCGCACGTGAAGCCCTGCGTCTGGGCGCGATGAAACTTCCGGTCACCACCCGCGTTGTGGCCCGCGAAGATTGGTAAGTTCGCGCTAGCGCGAACAGCGCGGTGTAGCGTATTTCGCAGAAATGCGCGGGCCGTCAGCCAGTAAAGAACAGGGCCCTGCTGGAAACAGCGGGGCCTTTTCCATAACAGGAGCCCATCATGGCCGAAATTTCCTCGCTTTTCGTCACCCGCCTGTACCGCGCCAAGCTGTCCGAACTGGGCAAGAAGAAGATCGACTACGCCGAGCTGAAAGCCTCCTGCGAGGCGATTGCCGAGGATGACGAGGCCGGTCAGCAATGGTGCGAAGACAACGGCTATCCGGGTTACACGTCTTACGCGTCGCTGAACGATCTGCCCTGGCGTTTCCCGATCTTCGCCGATCTGGAAAAGGCGTTGGACAAGCACGTCGCGGCTTTCGTCAAGGATCTGGGCTTTGATCTGGGCGACAAAAAGCTGAAATGCGGCTCGTTCTGGATCAACATCCTGCCCGAAGGCGGCATGCACGCCAGCCACATCCACCCGCATTCGGTGATCTCCGGCACCACCTATGTGTCGATGCCGAAGGGGACGTCGGCCCTGAAACTCGAAGACCCCCGCCTGCCAATGATGATGCACGCGCCGCTGCGGACCAAAAAGGTCGGGCAGGAATTGCAAAGTTTTGTCTATGTGAAGCCGGAAGTGGGCGAAGTGCTGCTGTGGGAAAGCTGGCTGCGCCACGAAGTGCCGATGAACATGTCCGAAGAAGAGCGGATTTCGGTGAGTTTTAACTATGAGTGGGGGTGAGGATGTTGACCTCTGATGTAGACAGCGCGCCATTTTGACGGTCTGATTACCACTTGGTAACTTCATAGTCGCATTCTTGTGAACGGCCCCGGTGACGAGATCGCTATGGTAATGTCGCAATTGAATCCCATATTAAATGGACGTAAGAAGTAAGATGTGTACGATGATCTTAAGCTGGGAGGAGATGGTGCCTAGCGGAACGACTAGAACCTGCGAAATCGCATGGAAGTGGCTACTGCCAAACATGGGGCTGCGTTGGGTGAGAGGTGAAAATGATGCCGTTTGATGGACATGACTTCGACAATAGGGCAAGCATCTATCGCTATTCCTATACAATAGATCCCCATGAGGCAGATCGTGCTTGGGACGTACTACAGACGAATGAGTGGGCGGTCGAATTTGCGAACTTGCCGCGCATACTGCACAGCGCACTACTGAAGACTCTTAGAGAGCGTGGGATGTTGGCTCTTGCAAAGTGACAACGCAGAAAAGAATGATGTAGAGATTCTTGACCCTCTCCCACCGGAAATGCCCGGCGGGAGTGTGGATGTGTTGGCGCTTATCGCAAACTACACAGAGCGGCCAGACCTGCTTCTTGAGGTCGTCGAAAAACACGATCCTGGGTTCATAAAGCGAATGAACCAGAACGCAGAGGCGGGTGCTGTAGAGTTCCGGAAGTCGAGGTTCAATTTTGGGCGATTTCAGGCTTACATGACCTCTTAGGCTCAAGTTTCAAGTGCAACACCCACGGCCCAGAGGGCATAGGATGTTGCGATGGACAAACGATACAAGCACCTCAACGGCGAGGAACGTGGCGTGATTTTGGCGGAGCATCGACGCGGGGCGAGCCTTGGAGCGATCGGCTTG
>CAMAQR010000112.1 GCA_945860375.1 Pseudorhodobacter antarcticus | reverse complement strand
CAAAGACATCCGTCGGATGATATTCAAAAGTCCCATGTGTATCACTCCATTACCCCCATGGCGCTGCGCGCTAAGGGAAGGGTCACATGGCTCAATTCTCAGTGGAAATTATCCGTTAAACCGGCTCACTTCTAAGTGGAAATCAACAGAAAAGGCCTATCCCAGAGCCAAAGGCGGCGTGTAAACGCCCCCTAACGCCGCAGAACTCTTCTTCAAACACGGACTTCCAAATTAAACCATAAGCGGCGCCTACACTTGCTTTCCCATTGATATATTGGTACGATAAAGGACGAATGACAACCTTTTGCAAAATAACTTCATTCATCGCGGTTGTTAGTAGAATGTCGCCTGCGCCAAGCTCGACTGCCAAGTGCAGCTTAAGATAGAGAAAATCATTATGGCAAGACCCCGCAAGGATCGAACTGGTAACAACGCTGATGTTGGATGTTTGCCGGAACTCTTTGTCAAGGATGTTGATCCTACTATGCCCAAGACTGCGCAGGTCTATGAAATCATGCGTCGTGCGATTGTCGGGCTGGTCTTAGAGCCTGGCAGCATCGTGAACGAGAAGCTGATTTGCAACCAGCTTGGCGTATCCCGCACTCCATTGCGCGAGGCGATCTTCAAGCTCAACTCAGAAAATTTGGTCAGTGTTGTACCTAACTCGGGCACTTACGTCTCCAAGATTGATCTTCAAAGTGTGTTCGACGGCCAGTTGGTGCCCGACGCGCTCGAAATGAAGGTTGTTCGGCTGGCTGCAACCCGGATGACGCCACGGTTTGAACGTTCGCTGGATTTCAACATTCATCAGCAGATACGCATGGCCGCAGAACAGGACTTTGATGGCTTCTATGGACTGGATGAAGCCTTTCACGAAATGATCACAGTGTTTGGAGCCTCAGCCTATGTCTGGAAGATCGTGAACGGCGCAAAAGCGCAGTTGGATCGGGTGCGGCGGCTGTCTATGCCTTTGACGAGCCATCTAGATGTCGTTCTGACCGAGCATAAAGCGATCGTCGCTGGATTGAAACTTCGTGATCCGGACGCGGCGGCGGCGGCGATGAAGGGACATTTGGACCGTACCTTTACGATGATCCGCCGCCATATCGTTGAACGGAGCGCCTATTTTGCGACGGATGCTGGGGATGTTCTGGATAGCTATGTCGGCGCGGGATAGAGTTGTGATGACTTGCCTAACAGCAGTCAGAATAAGAACAGACTCAAGGCTGCCAACTAGCGTTGTGATAGGGTGTTTCCACGGATGGCAATACCATTAAGGGCGTTCCACAAGGCGCAGATGACTTTTTGACCAATTGACCGCAACAAGCGCTAGCAGAGGATTGCGCCCAGGATCGGCAACAAGGTTCCTGCGTCGTCCCAATCCCCAAACGATGCAGAAGACACTCCGGCAAAGAGGGGTTTTCGATTGGGCATGAACCTGTCGAGGTACAATTTCTGTTTCGAGCCGTGACCCGCGCGACTGTAGAGCAGGAACATTTCAGCCCTGCTAACGCGCAGCATGTGCCCCGCCGCGAAAGGCTGTCTTGCTGTCTGATGCAGAATTTCGAACACCCCGGGGTCAACGCCAAGTGAACGAGCGCCGTCGGGTCCGTTGAGTCTCGACTTAACCAAATCCAAGATGTCCGTCATCGGAACGGAGAAGGACGCTGTAAGTTTTTGCGCTGTCTCCATGAACTCGGTATCCGTTGCCGTTTGCACGTTCGCGAGTTGCGACCAAAGCTGCGTACGAGGATCGTCACCGTAGGTCCAAATCATCGGCAAATCGCACAAGACGATCCGCAACGGTGCGGGGCGCCAAGTGTTCTCAACCGCGAGTGCCAACGTAGCGCCCCAGCCGCAGCCAAGAATGAAGGTCCGTTGCGCCGGATGCGCCCGTAGCACTGCTGCGGCGACATCCACTCCCAACCCGAACGTATAGTAATGAGATGGCACCCTAGCGCTGCGACCGCGGCCGGGGAAGTCGGGCGCGATTACTTTCCAGCCCTTCGCGGCCAGAACGTCGGCCAGAGGCTGGAAGTCGGCCCCTTTTCCTATAATGTCGTGCAGGCACAGGAGGGTGCCCTCCGGATCGCGCCCTGTCGTCACGGTGACGTTGATGTAGCTGAGTGCTCCGCCGATTTCGAGCATCAGCGGCTGGTTGAAGCATTCGATCTTCATGCTGCGACCGTTCGGACAAACAGCTTCTCAAGGTAGTCGACGCGTGACGTGGGGTCTAGATGCGCCCATCGCGCCAAGGCAGCGGCTGATTTTTCGGCATGATACTCTGGGTCCGACCACAGCGAGCTGAGAACGCTAACCCAAGGCAGCGCCGCCGTCTGCGGCGGAATGAGGCGCGGATTATTGCGGAGCGTGTCCGGCACCCTAATCAGGCTGGCTCCGTCGGCCAGATGTTCAGACAGGCCGCCATGGTTGCTCGCCACGACCGGAATGCCCAAAGAGAGTGCCTCGATCGCCGTGCGTCCACCGCTTTCGTGCCACAGCGAAGGCATCACTACGGCGCGGGTAGAGGAGAACACGTCTGCCATGTCAGACTGCAACCCTATGCGGCGGACGGAGCGCAGCCGCGAGAAGGGCAGTCCGGTCTCCGCTTCAATCCGGTCAAGGTTCGCGCGGCTTTCCACTACCATGAATCGTGCGACGGGCAAAACGTCGCGCATCATTTCGGCGATGCGAAAGAAGAGCGTCACTCCCTTGTCATAGGACGGGTTCACGAAGGTAATGAATCCTGGTCCGCCCGTTGGCCTGGAAGTGGGGCGGCGGATAAATTTGCCGATCACTTCTGTCGAAAGACCCAGACGCTCGGCATAGAGGTTTTGGGTGGCTATCGAGTCTGTCAGGATGACGTTTGCCCCCTTGAAAGTCGCCATGTCATGGTAACCGGGATTGGCAAGGTAGAAAGCAATCTTTGCCCTGCGCGCAGCGAGGCCCTGACGCATGCTGTGCTCGAACACGCTTCCGCCGAAGGTGATGGCCAGATCGGGTGCAAAATCCAGAGCCAGCGGCAGCGCCTTTTCTGCCGCTCCCAGAAGGTCTGTACGGGACAGATCGCCATGCCCAACATGGCCCGCAGGAACCGCCGCGTGCAGCAATGGGCCGTCCTGCATCCTCCAGACAGCGTCGCTACCTTGGTCAAAGCCCGACCAGCGCAGCATCCCGGCTTCGGTCGTGAAGGGCGAGCGGTCAAAGCATGCTGATGTCACCGACATGACCTGATGCCCGCGGTCAGCCAAAAGCTTCAGAATCGTGCGGACGGAAATCGCCGCACCACTTGCAGGATCGACGAGGCAGTTCGATGCCGTAAAGAGTATACGCATTGCTTTCCTCAGAGGGCTTCGAGCCGCAAGTGATTACCATTCGCCCGACGCAGGCTTGCATCCCAGCGGAAATTCAACTGCGTTGCGCCTCCGGGGAGAATCTGCGTGCGCCGCAAGAAGACGGCAAGAGCGGTAACGAGCTCAGTATAGGCGAAACGTGCGCCAGGACAGATGCGCTGCCCATCGCCGAAGGGCAGGAAATGCGGTGCGAAAACGCGTGGCGTGCGACCGTTCGGATGTCGCGAAAGCATGACCCTTGCCGGGTCGGTGTAGATTTTCGAATTATGCTGTAGACCGATTATAGACAGGAGCAAAGTGTTTCCCTTGCCGAGTTTCCAGCCATCAATCTCGTCATCCTTGGCCGCGATCCGCGAAAGCAGGGGAACCGGGGGGAAGATGCGCAGTGCCTCGTGGACGAATGCGCGCAGCGGCGTGCAATCTGCCAAAGCACTGACCAATGCTTCCCCGTCCTGCGGAAGTGCTAGAGCCACGGCGCGCAGTGTTATCTGCAGGTCGGGTTTCAGGGCAAGGAGATAGAGGGCCCAACTGACCGCCGCTGCCGTTGTGTCAAAACCTGCGAAGAGGTGGGTTGCCATTTCTCCGAAGACGTCGACGTTGGTGCAGTCGCTATTGCGGATCAGGGCGATCAGGCCCTTCGCTTCAGGACCAGCCTCCTCCACTGCGGCGCGAAACCGCCTGCCCAGTCGCCGCATCGCATCGGCCGCGGTGATGTGATGCTGTTCCAGTTCGACCGGAGACATGGGCTGGGCTAAAAAATTTGTCAGCGTAGCAAACCGCAGGACGATACGCATGTCCTCGAGCCCGTTCTTGCCCCAGATTTCAAAGGGAAAGCCTAGGACGGTATTGCCCACGGTACGCGCTGCGGCAAAATCGACTTCGGTATCGACATTGACCGCCCCGCCACCTTTCCCGCTCTGTTCGAGCAGTAGGTCGACCGCCACATCGAAGTATCTCCGTGCCGCCAGTGTGACTTTTTCTGCATCGGCGGCCGTGATGAAAGGTTGCGAACGGTCGCGCAGCTTGCGCCAGACCTCGCCATTCGTCGTCAGGCGACTTTCACCGAAAAAGCCACGGTAATTGCCGAAGTATTTCGGATAGTTCGACACGTTGTCACGCAGGATATGCCGCATGGCATCGGCGCTTTGGACGATGTGGAACTGCTTGCCACCAAACTCCATATCGATGTTTTCGCCCGGCGCGTGATGGGCCATTTCGAACAGTACTTTGCACGGGCTTTGCACCCATGCCGCCGCCACTTGCGTGTTCTTAGTCGGCAGAAAGATCGCCAAATCCGGCACCTCCGAAAGTAAAACACGCCCCCAGATTGGGAGCGCATTTCCATATCGTTTAAACCAGATCAGAACGAGGTACTAAAGCCGATGAAGACGCCGTCAACTAGACGCGGTTTGGCATTATTGTCTTCCTCGTCGTCTGACCAGTAGTCGACGTTCCAGAATTGGCGGGCATGATAGCCTAGCGAGGCCTTTGCCTGTTCCGAAAAGTAGTAATCGACCGACAGCTTGCCATCCACGTTAATGACAGTCTGGAACTCGGTGCCGCTCTCGGCGGCGGGCGTGGCTACGCCGCTGTTAGTCTCGAACCGTACCAGCAGATCATCCTTGCGCTGACCGAAGAGGGCCGAAGCTCCAACCGACGCCGACAGACCGATGCCAGCCGCCTTAGGACCGGTCGAGAAGCCCACGCCCGCCCGTGGACCGACGCCGACGAAAGACGAATGCACGTTTGCGTCAAAAGAATTGAAATCAGTATTGATTTCGACGCCCGTCTTGTCCGCCGAAACGTCGCTTGAAGTGTTCATGGCAAGCCCCCGGACGCCGCCGAAGAATCGCACGTCGCCGACGCTGAGGTTTCGGGTCAAGCCCATCTCGACGTCCATCGCGCCGAAGCTAAGGTCATTGGTCAGCGAGCTGGCAAAGTTGTCGCCCGATCCGCTGCCGTCCGAGTTAGCGGCGAAGTTTTGGATGTTCGACGGATTGCCGCCGAAGCTCAAACCGAAGGTCACGTCACGGTTTTGGCCAAGGTCACGCTTCAAAGATATTGCGCCGGCGTACGAGAGCGACTTTGCGCCGAACTTATCCTGACCGTCAGGCTCATCGTTTTCGCCCCATTTGTCGGCTGGAGCGTTGTCAAGGTTGCCGAAGGCGCCCTCAAAGGAAAGCGTGTATTTTCCGGCATCAGGCGTTGCCGCCTCTTGCGCAACGGCGGCGCCGGTGGCAGCGGAAGAAAGCGCAATCGCTGAAACCGACGTCATGATCTTGTTGATTTTCATCGAGATCCTCCTCTGAGTTATCTGCGGTGCCCGTTAACTTCGCGCAGAAAAAAAGCCTCATGTCGATAGAGCCTCAACCTACAATAATAATTAACCTCCTTTTGTCTCTTGAATGCAACACATCTTGATGAGGCGGAGGAAGATTGTCTGTTAGCAGTAGCCGAACCGCTGCATTTCAACGCCGCAGGAGTCCACGACACGCGCTACCTGCGCGGCGGTTAACTTGTCTTTCCATGTGTCGATCTTGCCGCTACGGAAGAATTGCTCGGTTTCGGCTGGGCGCTCGTCGAACCCTGATTCCCGCTCGGCTTTTGCAAGCGCATCGAACGATGTGGCCGCCACTGCCCTCCCAACGTCTGCCGGCGAGACGGGAAGCCGAAGGAAGGAAGCGAGCCTTCCAAAGCAGCCAGCAGTGTCCGCTATGCAATCTTCGTAACGCAGCGTCAGAACAGGCTCGTCCCTGGCCGCGCGCCACGACGCGACGTTCTCGGCCCAACTGCCCGAGATCATGTAACTGCCCCCTGGAGCACGTGGCAGGATGCGTCCGGGTTCGATCACGCGGTTAATTGCTTCATCCACCGACCAGTTGCGAAAGGCCGCATATGAGACGACAACATCAAGCGGATTACGCACCATATATACTGCAGCGGCCGTGACGGCGGGATCTAGTGTCGGCGTTCCCAGATGCGTCCCCCGCAGGTTATGCGTCTTGAGCAGCGCGTAGGTCTGCCGCGATGCGGCCAGCGCCTGTGCCTGCGGCCGCACGCGAGCTAAGTCGGCCTCAGTCGCCATCGAGGCAGAACCTTCCAGCAAGGGCTGTTAGAAGGCCGCCGCATTTTCGTTAGGAGCGAAGGCTTGAACCCGGCTGAGAGTACGCGCAGCCCTGGCATGCAGTAGCTCCATAAGGAACAGGCGAACCCACGTGTTTCCCGACTTCGGGTTGGTCTTGTCGCGGTTTGGTGCCGCTCCTTTGATAGCGTAATGTGCAACAAAGGAGATGAACCATGGGCACAGCCAGGACGGAAGAATTTCGCAAGGATGCGGTGCGGATCGCGCTGACCAGTGGGCTTTCACGCAAACAGATCGCTG
>CAMAQR010000111.1 GCA_945860375.1 Pseudorhodobacter antarcticus | reverse complement strand
CACCGTAGCTCGTTGCCAGCGGAAAATGCGGCACCTGCAACTTGCCAAGCCCGTCTTCGGTCATGATGAACACAGGCCTGTCAGATTCCGCCGCGAAGGTGGATTTGCCAACACCGGCAACGCCGTGGATCAGAATGCGCGGAGGCGTCAGCGAAGTGTTGTTGCGCAGGGATGCGAGGGAAATGGCCATCAGTTCGGGTCTCCGTCAGGATTTGTGTCGAAATCAGGCTGCGGGCTGCCGGCCGGTGTGGCGGTCACGGCCGCGTAGAGCGCATCGAGCCGGTCAGCCTCTGCGAGGCATTCCAGGGCTTTGCGCCGCATGGAGCGCCGCGCTTCTGCAAGCAGGGCAGGATCGGCATTATGTTCAACGGAGTTGGAAGGACGCGTATTCATTGCGCGGCCTCCGTACCAAGGGTTGTCGCGCCCTCCTGTGCGAGGATTGCGTCGAGACAGTCGCCGAAGCTCCAGTTCGGGTTGTCCGCCCAGAACCGATCTGCCTGGCGCAGCGCGTTGCGCCATTCCCGAAGGGCGCGTTGATCGTTGGCGATCTGCAACTGGCGGATTTCGATGGCACGCTCAAACCCGGCGCGCGAAAGCTGGCGCGTGGCGACAAGGCTGGTGCCCTCAAGGTCCATGGCCACCGCAGCTGGAAGATGGAACGGCAGGGCTGCCTGATCAGGTGCGGTGGATTTCTCCGCCTTGAGTTTGAGGCTGCGCGCACGCTGATCGATCCGCGTAACAACGCCATCGATGCCTGCCAGATACTGACCATCCGCATCGATATCGTCCCAACGCTTGACAGCTGCTTGGCGCTTGTTGACCGCATGGCCTGCCATCACGTCGCCGATAATCTCGGCGACAACATCATTCAGTCGCATATGTCCCATTTTGGACCTCCTGTTCGTAAAGGGTGCTGAAGTCGGTGAGCCAGGCTGCCGCGCGCCGCATGGGCGCGGTTTCGACGGCATGGCGTGAGGCGGGTGGGATGCGGCGGACTGCTTCTGCAGGGCTTGGCTGCTCATCGATGCGTTCGACGATTTCGACGAGCCGCTCGTGAATGGCCCGGTCCTCAGGTGTCCCAAACACAGCGATCTGGCGGGCGCTTTGCTCAGGGGTCAGCGGCGGTGGGCGGTTTTCCTCGAGGCGCTGGACGCTTTCCTGAACGCGCTGCAGCCGATCAAGCGAGCGTTGCAGGCGGCCTTCTGCAGCGCGACGGACCGCAGAACGCGTTGGCTCTTCGCCGCGCTCGAGCTTTTGGTCCAATGTGCGGCGCACAAGACCGGGGTCAGCAGCCTCAGCGTCTCTGATGAGGCGCGCGTCATGAATTTGGTCCCGGCGAAGACCAAGGTCGGCAGCCGTGATGATCGCGGCGTCATCACCAACACGATTTGGCGCAGCAAGATTTGCTTCAACGTTGCTGTCGCCAACCTTGAAATTCCGACCACCGCCGTGTCCGGCGATTTCACCGCGCTCTTGTGCTGCGTCATACTCGTCGGCGAGACGGCGTTTGGCGGCAGCCTCGATCTCCAGGGCGTCCGCCTGCGCGCGATGGGCGGCAGCGACCAGCTCGTCATGAGCAGCTTTGGCATTTTTCAGCCGCGCGATCCGTTTTGCCATATCATAGGCGAGCCCTGCCGCTTCGCGTGCCTCAAGAACTTCGGCTGCGGTCTTTGCGCTGGCCAGCATGCTTGCGGCGCGATCAACAAGACCCGGCAGGCCTTCGATCGTTTGGGAGATAGGGGACAGCGCCGTCATTGCGCGACCTCATTAGGCTCGAGCATGACCTTCAGAGTGCCGGTCTTCACGGTACGCGCGGGCTCGAACCCCTTGCGCCAGGCTTCGGGCAGCGCGCCGTACTTGCGCTCGGAAACACTGAGCCTGGTTTCGATGAACTCGGCCGGGTCCTCGCCACTTGCGGCGATATTCAGCGCGATCTGCGCCAGTTTCTGCTGATCCCAATCCACCCGCTTGGGCAGATCAGCGACGATGGTGAAATCACCTTCATCAAAGCGCACCGTGCCGGTGTCCTTGCCAGAGGCGCCGCGCACCTCGGCGGCGCGGGTGGCAAACCGCACCTCAAGCGCAGTGTTAAAGCGCGTGGTCACGGCCTTCATCTGCGTGGCAGCCGCATCGATCTCGCGCTGCATCGCCGCCAGCAAGTCAACCGGCAGCTGGGCGATCTCGCCAGCGGGCAGGTTGATCAACGCGTCGATGCCAGGCGTGTTGTCGGGAAAAGGCATTGTAGTCTCCATAGTGAAAAGTGGGGGTCAGGCGGCCTCGAGCAGGCGCACCGAAAGGGAGGGACCGGTTTGGCGGCGCTTGCGCCGGGCGACGGCGATGTAGGCGAACTGGTCGGGTCCGATCCGGGCCTGAACGAGGTGGACGAGGTCCTGCTCGGCAGCACGCCGGGCGGCATCAGCAGTGCGACGCAGGGTTGACCGGTGTTCGGGCGAAAGATGAGAGGCTGATCTGAAAGCATCGACGGCGAGAAAGCCGCGATGATAGACCAGCGTTTCGCCGGGTTCGGCCTGTGCGATCCAGGCGGAGAGCCCGATTTCGTCGAGCGCCGGACCGGCTGCGCCGAAGATCGAAGCAACGCCTGTTGCGCGGATGGTGGAATGACGGGCCATCATGCCGCGCCTCGCTCAGCGGTGCTGTGGCGCAGGCGGGCCAGCTCATAGGCCAGCACATCCTCGAGACGGTAGACCACTCTTCCGCCAATTTTGAGGAAGGCCGGGCCATCGCCGGTCCAGCGCCAACGTTCAAGTGTGCGCGATGAAATGGTCCAGCGCGCGGCTAGGTCCTTCTGGTTCAGGCAGGTTCTTGTCTGCATCGTCCTCTCCCGGTGTTCTGTCGGGAGGAAGATGCACGGTCTCGGGGGGGGATGTCGTCGGGATCGGAGTGGGATCCGGTGGGGGATGGGCCGATGGCTGCAATCGTTGGGTAAATCGCATTGCGGGGGATCGCCATCCCACACCCATCCCCCGGCACATCCCACTGCGGCCCCCCCAGGGGGTGCGAAGAAGGATGGACTCAGAGTCCGGCCAGGCGATAGGCCCCGCGACCGTTCGATTCGATCAGCAGTGGCCAGTCCCTCTTCGACTTGAAGATGTCGGACATCTTGAGGCTGCGCGACCCCGCCTCCCCCAACACAGCCTTGCCGCTTTGCCACGGCACGCCCCTCCGTGCCGCCGCATGCAGGATCCGCACCGCCTGCGCCTGAATCGGCCCGAGCTGGAACTCATGGCCATTGCAACGGACGTGATGATAGTCCGCGGAGGCGTAGAAGGCGTTGGCAGACTTCAATCCCGACGCCCCAAGAAAACCGGACTTCGCCTCGAAACTGTCGCGTTCCTCGCGGCTTAGCACGAGGTCCGGCTTGCGGATCGTGAGGGTCTCGCGTGAGCCCCAGAAACAGGCATAGTCCGCCTTCATGGTTCGGAAGCAGGTGACGCTGACCTCGCCACTGCGGAAGAGCTGGAAGACGTCCTGGACATGCAGATCGAGGAGCCCGTTGAACCAGGACCGCTCACAGGGGATCGAGTGGCATCGGCCGTCGTCGGTTTCTTCAAAGTCGCCGAACTCGATTGGCAGGTTCAGGATCCGGATCGAGAGCCGCAGCTGGTCGTTCTCGGCAAGATAGACGAGATCGGCCTCGGGCATCGACCAACGGTCGAGGACCTCCTGCAGCGTGAAATATGCCTTCTCGATCTCCATCCTGGCCCCCGATTCCGCTGCAAAGTGTTTGGCTTTTGTTCTAGCTGCTTGACGATCCCATTTCAATCCTGCCATATCCCATCTTATCCACATGGCGCTGGGGACAACATGATAGAGAACCACACCTTGGCTGACCGTCTGCGGGCCCGCGCCGATCAGCTTGGCCTGGCACCAGCCCATGTCGCAGAAATGGCAGGGGTGAACCGTTCCTTCGTCTATGACATCCTGCGTGGGCGATCCTCGCGCCCCAGCATCGACCGGCTTGCAGATGTCGCGCGCGTTCTGAAGGTTGATCGCGACTGGCTGATCCACGGCATCGGCGAGGTCGAGGGGCCCTCCCCCTTCCGTGAGAACTCTGAAGATGCCTTCGTGGCGATCGCGCACGCGACGCCACGGCCCTCGATGGGCGGAGGCGCCGTGGTGACCGAGGATGGCGACACGCCGGGCCGTGCCTACCACTTCCGCCAGTCGTGGATCCGCCGCAAGCTTAAGGCCAGCCCCTCGCAACTCAGGATCATGCATGTGGAAGGCGACAGCATGGCGCCAACCCTGCTGAGCGGAGATGCCGTACTGGTCGACATGACGCGCCAGCTTCCCAACCCACCCGGCATCTTCGTGCTCGACGATGGCATGGGGCTGGTTGCCAAGCGGCTCGAGCATATCCCGAACAGCGACCCGCCCGCAGTGCGGGTGATCTCGGACAACAAGCTCTATCCCGAGTATGACCGTACCGCCGAAGAGATCCGCATCATCGGCCGCATCCGCTGGTTCGCCCGGGAGATTTGACGGCGGGCGTTGCCACGATCAGCACCGCTTCGACCGAAAGACAGCAGCCCTTCCTGCGCACCGTCCCAACTGTTGAAACGAAAAAACGCCCGCGAGAATTCTCTCCGGGCGCAACTCTGCGATGCTTCAGACATGCGTCAAGAGGGGCAGCTCTGTCAAGTTGGTTTTCTGTTTGTTTGCTAAGGGATGCACGAAAGGGAGTTACTGACTGGATCCGCGCAGAGCCCCAGATGAACGCCGCAACTACATCCATAACCTGAGATCAAAATGCACTGGCGACGTAGACACAAAGAGCGAATTTCGGACGTGCGCTGCGTTTTGATTGGATGGCTTGTTTGCGCGAGAGGGGTCGATTTGATCTCTGAACGTTGCCGAGGCGAGAAGCCATCGTTCGGTCGGCTCTGGCTTTCGCTTCAAGACTGGCGACCTGCCAAAGCACTTGACGTCCAGCACGACCGCCAAGGAATCATCAGCCTTTTTGCCTTCGCATGTTTGCGGTCTCCACCATCACCTTGCCATCCAGCCCAAGCTCTCTGCGGTCGGACCTTTGGGCTTGTATTCCGCCCCCAACGGTGCGGCCCAGCCTGCATCGGCGATTGCAGCAAAGATCGTGGTGAAGTCCAGTTCGCCATGATCCGGCGGCCCTCGGTCAGGAACGCTGGCGAATTGGACATGGCCGATAATCGGCAAAAGATCGCTGAAACGGGTGGTGATGTCGCCCTCAGTCCGCCCGACATGATAGCAGTCGAACATCATTTTTAGGTTCGGCTCCCCGACCGACGTAATGATGTCGCGCGCCTGGTCAGTGGTCTGAAGGAAGTATCCCGGCGCATCGTGGCGGTTGAGCGGTTCGATCAGGATCGTGATGCCCAGAGCCGCGGCACGCTTCGCGGCATAGGAGAGGTTTGCGACAAACACAGCGCGTGCGTCTGCGCCACTGGCGAAACCGGCCATGACATGAACCATGCCTGCTTCGATCCTTGCGGCGTAGGCCAGAGCCTGATCGATGGCGGCGAGGGCCTCGGCCCCGCGTCCGGGCAAGGCGGCAAGGCCATTCTCGCCGGGCTTGCCGCGCACGGTATTGAGTCCCAGCATCCGCAGCCCGGCATCGTGCAAGGCCCGGGCGATATCTTCTGCCGGGGTGTCGTAGGGCCAATGACACTCTACTGCATCAAAACCGGCGGCCTTGGCTGCGGCAATCGCCTTGGGCAGGGGAAGGTCAGCCCAGAGAAAGCCAAGATTGGCGGAAAACTGCGTCAAACGTCCCACTCCACATCAAATTTCGTGACCAGCGCCTGAGAATTATTCCAAACCACGAAGGACTGGCTTCTTCAATCTCACAAAATCCGCGCCATTCCGACCTTCACCCGGCGAAGCGGAATCGAACTTTCGATGGAGGCCACGCCGGGCAGTTTGGTGAACTTGCCGACAAGAAAGCGTTCGAATTCAGCGAGGCCGTTGGTCGCAATGCGAAGCAGGTAATCGCGGTTGCCGGTCATCAGCCAACAATCGACCACTTCGGGAAGAAGCCGGATTGCCGCTTCGAACTTCACGAGAGCCTCGTCGATCTGCTTATCCAGCTTCACAGAAATGAACACTGAAAACCCGTAGCCAAGGGCTACCTCATCAATCTGAGCCGCATATCCAGTGATGATGCCCGCCTCTTCCAGCAGCCGGACCCGACGAGCCACCGGTGAAGGGCTGAGACCGACGGTTTCACTAACTTCATTTATTGTGGCGCGACCGTTTCTTTGCAGCATCTGCAGGATCGACCTGTCAAGCTGATCGATGTTGGCGCTTTTCATCATATTCTCTCACTTTATTGGCTTTTATCGTCACAATGCACAGATTTTCCGGCTCCGAAAGGCGGGAAATCATCCGAGATCCGCCGTAATGTTCGTTCAAAGAGCAAATGGGCGAAAACACCATGAACACATCCGACGCGCGGCACCTCAAGACCATCGAACAACGCCTGTTGTGGCTGTCGCACTGGATGATCCACCACGCTAACCACATCCGGCCAAAGGCGGGCGGCATCAAGATCGGCGGGCATCAGGCCTCGTCCGCATCGATGGTGTCGATCATGACAGCGCTGTATTTCTCGGCTCTGCGGCCAGAGGACCGGGTTGCGGTCAAGCCACATGCTTCGCCAGTCTTTCATTCGATGCAGTATCTGATGGGCAATCAGACCCGCGAGAAAATAGAGAATTTTCGCGGCTTTGGGGGGGTTCAAAGCTATCCCAGCCGCACCAAGGAT
>CAMAQR010000110.1 GCA_945860375.1 Pseudorhodobacter antarcticus | reverse complement strand
CTTTGGCATCGTCTGGTTGCCACGCCCAGCGCTGGAAGCGGCCTTTGATCTTGATGGCGCGTTCTCCAATGTCGTGCTGAAACTGGCGCCCGGCGCGTCGGTGGATCGCACGATCGAGGCGCTTGACCGGCTGACCGCGCCTTATGGCGGGGCCGGGGCGGTGGCGCGCAAGGATCAGATCTCGCACGCCTTTCTGGATGCCGAACTGAAACAACTGAGCGCCATGGTCAAGGTGCTGCCGCCGATCTTTCTTCTGGTCGCGGCGATGCTGGTGAACATCACCCTGTCGCGGCTCATTACGTTGGAGCGTGAGCAGATCGGGCTTCTGAAGGCCATCGGCTATTCTTCGCGGGCCATCGCGCAGCATTATGTCGAGTTCGTGCTGGCAATCGCAGCACTTGGCATCGTCATTGGCATTTCTGTCGGCGTCTGGCTTGGGGTTGGTCTGGCGCAGCTTTACGCCCGCTTCTTTTCGTTCCCGTTCCTGATATTTACCCGCGATCCGCAGATCTACGGGCTGGCGGCCGCTGTCACCGTGGCCGCTGCTGTGGCCGGGGCGCTTTTGGCCGTGCGTGTTGCCGTGGCCCTGCCACCCGCCGTGGCAATGTCGCCGCCCGCACCGGCCGACTACCGGGCCCGGATGGGGGCCTTCCGTCGGCTGTTCGCCTTGCGCCAGACCGGGGTTATGGTGACGCGGCATCTGTTCCGCTGGCCGCTGCGAACCGCCTCTGGCACGTTTGGCGTTGCCATGGCGGTGGCGATCCTTGTCGCCTCGCTGTGGTCCTTCGGGTCGATCAACCACATGATCGACGTTACCTTTACCCGCGCTGAACGGCATGACGCGCTGGTGGCGTTCGGGGCACCCGAGCCGGCGCGCGCGCTGTTTGCCGCCCGCCAGATGCCGGGCGTTCTGGCGGCAGAGCCGTTTCGCGCCGTGACAGCCCGGATCAGCCACCGCGCCCTGTCGCGCAAGCTGTCGATCATGGGCAAGCCAGAAACGCCCACCCTGTCGCGCGTTCTGTCCCCCGATCTGCGCCCCATGGCGATGCCAGAGGCGGGGCTGATCGTGTCCGAAGCGCTGGCCGAAGCCTTGGCGGTTCGCCCCGGTGACCGCGTGACGGTCGAGTTTCTGGAAGGCGCGCGCCGCACGGTCACCCTGCCGGTTAGCGGCCTGTCGCTGGGCTATGTGGGTCTTGGGGCGGCTATGGAACTCACCGCGCTGAACCGGGCGATGGGCGAAGGGGCGTTGATTTCGGGCGTTGCCCTGCAGATCGACGAGACGGGACAGGAGGCGTTCTATGCTGCCGCAAAAACCACACCCAAGACCGGCTTTGTGGCGGTTATCGCCCTGACCGTGGCGCGCTTCAAGGAAACACTGGCGGAAAACATCACAGTGATGATCACCGTCTATGTCGGGCTGGCGGCAATCATCGCCGTTGGGGTGGTCTACAACTTTGCCCGCATTGCGCTGTCCGAACAGGGGCGCGAACTGGCCAGCCTGCGGGTGCTTGGGTTCACCCGTGGCGAGGTGTCGGGCATCCTGTTTGGAGAGCTGGCCACGGTTGTCCTGGCTGCGCAACCCGTCGGCTGGCTGTTCGGCTATGTCATCGCCTTTGGCATGGTTCAGGCCTTTTCGTCCGATCTTTATCGAGTGCCCTTTGTCGTCGGACCCAAAGTTTATGTGACCGCCAGCCTGATCGTCTGTTTCGCCGCCTTGGCCTCGGCCTGGGCCATCCGGGGACGGATCAACAACCTCGACATGGTCGAGGTTCTGAAAACGAGGGAATGACCCATGCGCCGCCTGATCCTTGCGATTGCTGTTCTGGTCCTGATTGCCGGGTGCGTCTGGGCCTTTCTGCCCCGCCCGGTTGAGGTCGAGGTGGCAGACGTGGCGCCACGGACCATCGAGGTTGTCGTGGCCGAAGAAGGCGAGGCACGCATCCGCGAAGTGTTCACCATCTCGGCCACGATCGGCGGCAAGCTGCGGCGCATTGATCTGCATGCCGGTGACCCGGTCTTTGTCAAAAAGACCGTGGTGGCGGTGATCGGCCCGGCGGCCCCTGCCCTCTTGGATGCCCGCGCGCGCAGCGTGGCCGAAGCGACCCGATCGGCTGCGCAATCCGCTGTCGATCTTGCAGCGGCGCAGGTGGCGCAAGCCGAGGCGACGCTGGAGTTCAAGGCCGCAGAGGCAGTCCGGTCGCGCGCGCTATTTGAACGGTCGGCGATCTCGCAGCGGGTGCTGGACGCCGCCATCCTGGAACAGCGGACCGCCCAGGCCGCTTTGGACAGCGCCAAAGCCAACCTTGCGGTGCGCAAGCGCGAGTTGGAAAGTGCCGAAGCGGTGCTCGGAACCGGCGATCCCTACGGTGCCGAAGCATGCTGCGTTGACATCATCGCCCCGGTTTCGGGGCGGGTACTGCGGGTGCTGACCGAGAACGAACAGGTGGTGCAGCCCGGCGCCCCGATCATGGAAATCGGCAATCCCGGAAACCTTGAGGTGATAGTGGACCTGCTGTCGCGCGACGCTGTGCGGGTGCGCGAAGGATCGGAGGCGCAGATCACCGGCTGGGGCGGTGCCCCCATCGCGGCACGGGTAGAACGTATCGAGCCGTCGGCCAGAACCAGGGTTTCAGCACTTGGTATTGATGAGCAACGGGTCAGGGTGATCCTACACCTGCGGGGTGATCCGGCGGGTTGGCAGCTTCTGGGTCATGGGTTTCGCGTCATCGCCCACATCAACCTTTGGAAAGGCGAAGGCGTGCTGTCGGTCCCGGTGGGAGCCCTCTTTCGCGACGGGTCTGACTGGGCAACTTATGTGGTGCAGGACGGGCGCGCGCAATTGCAGATCATCACGCTGGGCGAGCGCAACGAGAGCTTTGCGCAGGTCCTGTCCGGGGTGAAGGCGGGCGATCAGGTGATCCTGCACCCAAGTGACCTTGTTGCAGATGGTACGGCTGTCAGCAGCCCGTCAGATTGATCCCATGCGCAGCACCAGATAGCTCTTCCGCATCGCTCTCAGCCAGTTCCGACAACCTCATTGCTAAAGCAGCGCCGCCTCCCGCCAGTGACCGTCCGCTGTCGAAAGCCAGACGGTTGACCCGCGATGAGGCAGCAAAACTCACGCCACGTTGACGCCCATCAATGAACTTCAGCACTTCCTTGGCCAGCATTCTGGCACGCATTGCGCCATAAATCGTCTGCTGTGGCGCGCATCACTCGGGAGGAGACGCCATGGGGTACGAACGAGATGACATCGGGAGCGAGGCTAGAACTGGAACTCAAGGGCTGACCACCACGTCGCGTCGGGGGTTTCTGCGCATTGCCGGTCTGGCCGGTGTTAGCCTTTCACTGGCATCCGCGGCAGCGCGGGCGGAAACCGAGATCGGTTTCTGGGCCAAGGATCTGCCAAATGACAAGCTGGTCGACATGTTCAGGACCATCCTGCGCATCCGCTGGCATGAGCGGACGATGGCGGACAAGATGCTCAGCGACCCCGATTATCGTGGCTACAACCATTTCTACGCCGGGCAAGAGGCGGTCGCCTCAGGATGTTGCGCAGCCCTACGCAATTCGGGGGCCTATGACCAGATCGATCTGGTGTTCTCGACCCACCGGCCGACCGGGCACGCAATTGCCAAGGGCGTCGATCTGAAGCTGATGTGCGCCGAGAACGACTTCCGCTCGACCGGGCTGAACGGAGGCTACGGCGCGCAGATGCATCTCAGCGATCCATCGGTTGGTTTTGTTGGCGCTGACGGGATGATCGGGCCGGGCCCAGTCCTAGCCACGGGCGCTGCCTTTGCCATGCGCGCGCGTGACAGTGATCAGGTGGCCGTGTTCTTCGGCGGCGATGGCACCTATGCCACGCCGCATTTTCACAGCGCCCTTAACAACGCAAGGATCTTGGGTTTGCCGTTCATCTACGTGCTGGAGAACAATCTCTACCACCAGTATGCGCACTATTCCTTTTCCTGCCCACATACCGACATCGCCGAGGCGGCCCGCGCCTATGGCATCCCGGCGCGCGTGGTCGATGGCCAGGATGTGTTTCAGGTCTTCAACGCCATGCATGAGGCGGTGGAACGGGCGAGGGCGGGCGACGGCCCCAGCTTCATCGAGGCCAAGACCTATCGCTACTACAACCACTGGGGGGCGCCGGGGGCGACGGCAGGAGAGCTTGGCGCCTTTGGTTATGACCCCCTGGCGATCTCGTCCTTTCGGCCCGAGCGCGAGGTTCGTGCCTGGATGCAGCGCGACCCGGTCAACATCGCCCGGGCAACCCTGATCAACTGGGGCATTCTGGATGCAAGCCAGGCCGATACGCTGGAAACCGAAGTTCGTGCCGAGGTGGACGCAGCATTTGCCTGGGCGGCAGAACAGCCGCTATGCAACCCCGAGGATGGCCTGATGCACGTCTATGCCGAAGGCCGCGCAATCGCCCGCCAGTTCGGATGAACCGGCCTCAAGGAGGATGACCAATGACCGAGAAAAGCTGGATGTACGCCGTTCTTGAAGCTGTGCAGGCCGAGATGCGCGCCGACCCCGCAATGACGTGGATTTTTGAGCTGACACCCCCGGTGGCATCGACGCCGGGACGACCGGTAATCAACCTCGAAACCGAGTTTGGACGCAAGCGGGTGGTCAACACCGGGATCGACGAGATGTGGATGGTGGGCGCGGTCACCGGAGCCGGGCTCGCAGGGTCGCGCGCGGCAACCTACATTCCCTATCAGGGAATCGGGATGACGTTTCAGATACTGCAGAACCATGCGGGCAAGTTGCGGCACATGACCGGGGGCAAGGCTTCGATCCCGGTGGTCTATGTGATGGAGTTCACCGGCCAGACGCCGGGCTTTGCCGGACAGCATTCGGACTATGAACTGGACACTGCCTTTGCGCATCTGGTGGGCATACGGACGGTCGTTCCTTCCACGCCCTATGATGCGAAGGGGATGATGCATGCGGCGCTGCGCAGCCCTGATCCAGTGGTGTTCATTTACCCTGCCGGGCTGCGGATGCTGATGGAGGATGTGCCGGATGAGCCCTATGAGGTGCCGCTGGACAAGGCGGCGATGCGAACCGAGGGCAGCGACATCACCATCGTCAGTTCCGGACCGGGCATGCAGATCAGCCTGGAGGCGGCTGCACGATTGCAGGCCGAGGGTGCGGGCGTGGAGGTGATCGACCTGCGCGTCCTGAAGGAGATGGACAGCGAGACCTTCATTAACTCGGTCGCCAAGACAAAGCGGCTGCTGACGGTCGACATGTCCTATTACACGCTGTGTCCAGGTGCCGAAGTCATTGCCCGCACCGCCGAGAACGTCGACGGCGCGCGCTACAAGCGGATCGCCTTTCCCGACGCTCCGCCCCCTGCCTCGCCCGAGATGTTCCTGTGGATGCGCCCCGATGCGAACCACGTCTTCGAGGCTGCACGTCGGCTGATTGGCTGATCAAGGCCCAGCCCGCAGAGGATGCGGGCCGGGACAGCCGTGAGGGAGGACGAGATGGACCAGATGATTGCCGGAGGTGGCCGCGGTGCAGATGCGCATGGTGGGGCGGATGCTGCGACGACCGACGCGGCAAGCGGCACCTGCCCCGCCTGCGGTGCCAAGATTGAGGCGGCGACAGTCAGCACCGCGCTATGGGAGGGCGATGCATTGTCCGTTGTCTGCAACGTGCCCGCACTGACGTGCCGGGGGTGTCACGAACGCTACTTCGCGGATGACACGGTGATGCGGCTGGACCTGATGCGCGCAGGCAGATTTGCTTCGGAAAAGCCCGTTGCGCAGATGACCGTACCCGTATTTGCCTTTCCTGCAACAGGTGGGGCGCAAGGATGAAGCCGGGGCATCCGGCATGCAGGCCCGACGCGCGTTGGTGGCTTGGGGGCGCGTTTCTGGCGTTTGGCGCGACGGCGACTATGCTGCTGGCTCAGACCGGTTTCGAGTTCATGCCGGATGGCGGACGCAATCTGGCGGTGCAGGTCCTTTTCTCCGAACCCACAGACCTGGCCGCGATGATGGCCAGAAAACTGGACGCCGAAGAATGGCTTTCAGTGATTCAGGCTCAGGATGCCGAACTGACTGAAACCGAGGGCCTGACCTTGGCCAATTATCTCGCGCTGAACCTGCCGCTGGCGGAACCAGCGGCCTTTGCAGATCTGCGGCCCGAAGATCTTGCCGGGGCACTGCCCCGCGATGGCAAGGATCTGGCGATCCGGCACTGTCAGGGGTGCCATGGTTTCTATACCGCCTATCTAGGCCATGACCGCGACGTGAACGGCTGGCTGGTCATGTTCAACTCGCCCTTTCATCTCGAAATCCGGATGAATCCGGTCGAGCGGAGGACATTTGCCCAATACTCCGCGGTCAATCTGCCCATCCCGATCGAAGATGTGCCGGTGGACCTGCGGCACTGACCGGCGACAACCGACGAAAGGAGCACTCGCGATGTGGACACTCATGACCTTCCGGTCTGCCATGTTACCGGCCATCCTGCTGGGCATGTTCAGCGCTTTTGCACCTATCCCTGCGACGGCTGATGAGGATCCGATCTTCGGCTTCGTTCCTCCGGGTGGCCGCACATTGCTGACCCGACTTCTTGATGTGGGGGCGGCAGATCAGGACATCGCGGCGATACTGGCAACCGACCGCGATGCCGATGGTTGGCAGGACTGGCTACAAGGCAACGGCGGCGGCGTCCCCGGAATGACGGCACTTGATGACTGGGAGTTGCAGACGCTGGCCGCTTATCTGGGCAACATGGCCCCGGTGGCGACCGAAGGGATGACTGGCGACGCGCTGCGCGACGCGATGCCGCGTGACGGGCGCGACCTGACCATGCGCCACTGCCAATCTTGCCACATCATCACCGTCACCGTCACGCAAGACCGCCCGCGTGAGGCGTGGCTGCGCACGCTTACCTCGACCAGTCACGTCGAGATCGCGCTGACCCCTGCCGAACACAGCGAGATCGCCGACTACCTGGTCCTGAATGCCGGCATCCCGATTGACCGCATCCCACCTGAGTTGCGGGCCGGAGGCGCATCGTACTGACAATAGCAAGGCCAAGGCACCATGGGCTTCACATCCTTTGCCTGTTTTGTGTTCGTGCCTGTCGTT
>CAMAQR010000109.1 GCA_945860375.1 Pseudorhodobacter antarcticus | reverse complement strand
GCCGACTTGCGCGGCAAAGGCTGGCTCCTTTATCACAAAATCCCGCGCGGCCCGGATCAGCGTTGCCGGCGCCGCGTCAGAATGCGCTGCGCAGTCGAGTGCGAGATCGAGGTATTTCGCGGTCTTGGCGGCGGCGAACCATTTTCCTTTGGACCCGTGGCTCTCGATCAGATCGACAAGGATCATGCGCGCATCAAGATCGGGATAGCGCTTCACCAGATCGCGCCACATTGCGAGATAGGTATTGCCTGCGGCGGTCGGCAGGCCGAAGCGGCGGTAGGCATCTTCCTTGCGTCCCTGCCGGATCAAAATCGCCTCACAGAAATGCGCTATGTCGTGGTGACCCCACTGGCGGCCATCATCCTTCAACAGCGCTTCGGCGAAGGCCAGAGCCTGGTCGTTGTACCCCTGACGCAACAGCGCTTCGGCGCCGAACTTCTCATCGAACCAGAGGCGCGTCTTTTTCCGTTCAAGAAGTGCGAGCAATTCGTCGTAGCGCCCAGCCTCAAGCAGGCAGGACAGCGTCAGGGTGGCAGTGGTGACGTGGGAGAACCGCGCGTGATCCGACCAGACAGCTTGAATCATGTCGAGATCGCGATCCGCGTGCAGGTTCATGAGTGCAGGGTATGCTGCAATCTGGCCGAAGCGATCCGCAATCGGCGCGAGATAATCAACGCCGTCGTCCTCGATCGCATCGCGCAGTTGCTCCAGCCATTTCGCGCGGGTCTTCTCGTCGGCCGGGGCCTCGATCAGGATCGGTAACAACTCCTCCAGCGTCCGGGACACGGCATTGCCAAGCGCACCCGAGGAGGTGTCGATATGCTCGAAGGCTGACCAGATGCGCTGGGCCAGCGCGATGACGCCCTCGGCCGCGGCGGCCGGGTCGGTGCGCGCAACGGCGCGGATCTCGGAGCTGGCCAATTTCAGCCGTTCAATGGCCTTGGCAGACGACTTCCAGCTGTATGCACCAGCGCGCATGCCCGGTTTGAACGCCCATTTGTGCGTCACCTTACTCGCCATCTATAGCCTCCCCGCCATGCGCAGCGCATTCCCCTCGACAGCTTCTGCAGTCTGCGTGACATAGCCCTCGGTCGCGCCCCGAAGGGCTGCCACCTCGGCTGTGACATTCACCCTGCATGCAATCAGCTTGTCGACAAGTTCCTGGACCCGCTTTCGGACATCGGTCGGGCGATAGCCAATGTCGCGCGCCACCCTTTCCCAATGCCGTCCCGCGATCATGTCCGGTGTGCGCTTCTTGCCGGCAACGCTCTGGGCGTAACTCTGGACGACATGCGGCCAAGGCAGGACAGAGGACACGTCGTAAAGCGGGGCAAGGCGCGGCGCGGCCGCGACCGACAGGATCAGCGAATAATTCTTCGCATGCGCATCGGTGTTGGCAACCAGAATGTTGAAGATGACCTGATCGAGAAGAGCAAGGGCATCGTTTGCGCTGACGTGGCGCCCGGTCTCCAACAGGGTCTTGAGGTCCAGCCCGCGCAGCGTGCCACGCTCGTACTTCCGCCCCGGGGGAAAGCCATTGGCCTGTGCGAAATCCTCTTGGTGGAGGCGCAGGATCTGACCATTCCGACCAAGCCTGCGATCATAGCGCAACACACCGATTGCCGTGCGGCCGGATGCCCTGAGGATCGTCGCCTGTGCAGCCTCGATACCGACGGCCTTCGCCATGCGCAGACACCAGACCTCGTTCTCGGTGATGCCCGGCAGATTGGGATTGTCCGGCTTCACGATCAAAGTGGACGGAGCCCCGTCAAGCGGAATGGCGAGCACGTCATCCGGGCCGGGCAAGCGCAGCACAGGCACGCCGCCCGGATCAAGGACAGCCAAAGCCGACTTCTTCTGGCCACCCGCGAGCGACTGGCGCACCCCCTCCTCACCTACCAGAAATGGTCTGCGGCCAAGATCCGCAAAATGGCGCTCCAGTGCTTCGGGCGCATTATCGGTGCCGTAGAACTGCGTCAGCGGCGTATAGGCCCAGCGGCCGGGATCCGCAGGCTCCCCGAAGGACAGCGCCCCCGCAGTGTCCCCGCCAATCTCTTTCAGCACGGCCAGAACATCAGCCTGATCCAGCCCCAGAGAGCGCGTCAGAACCTGAAGCTGTTCTTCCTCGGGGAGAAGGTTGGCAAGCCAAGGCGAGATGACCTCGGACGGATAGGCCTCGGCGCGCAAGGGCATGGTGACCGAGAGGGGAAACGCCCCTGCGGTCTGCAGCCATCGCTCGCCGTAGCGCAAAGTCAGCGTGCCATCAGCGGCAACATCAACATGTCCCACTTCAAGCGCATCAAACCAGATCGGAACCGAAGCAGTCACTGGTAATCCCCAAGGTCATAGCCCTGCGACGCGTCTTTCGTCTTGGCGTCCGGGCCGGGCGGCGTATCATCCAACAGGGTCGAGAGAGGCACACGCAGCGCCATCGCAATCTTGGCAAGCGTCGTCAGCCTGGCATCACGCTTCCCTGTCTCGATCAGTGACAATGCCGGAGCACTGATCCCGGTGAGGCGCGCGAGCTGGTCGAGGTTGAGGCCCTGCTCAGCACGGATCGCCCTGATGCGTCGCCCAACATCGGCAAGAAGCTTCTGCTCGTTTTCCGTTGACATGTCGAAGCTCCTTACCCTTATCGGTAAGGATAGACCAAGATGTGGGGTTGCTCAAGAGGTCTTATCGTTATCGGTAAAACGGGATTAGATTGGGCTAGGCGCGGCCATGATTTACCTTATTGGATAATTTCTTCTGGCTTTGCCTCGGTAATCCGCTCGCATCATCTCGGGCGGGTCAAACCCCGCGAATGCTGCCCAATGTCGGCGAATGCCCGCGAGTGCGTGCGAATGCTGTTTTTCTGCGGCGGTGTTGATGTGGCGTTGATGTAAACCGCACAAGCAAAAACCGAGCGAAACGCACGGCTTTGAAGTCATTGATATCGTTTAGTTTTTTGGTTGCGGGGACAGGATTTGAACCTGTGACCTTCAGGTTATGAGTGAGGGGGTCACGTTTGCCTAGGGTGGCTCATGTGGCACCATAATTTGCGTAATTCCCTTTATTTTACATCGTACGATGCATTCATGTGCGCCCTTGTGCTCCCATGGGTTAACGTGACACAACATGGTCAACGTAGCAATTACGCGGCAATAGAAATGACCCTCACCGACAAAGCCATCAAGGACGCCAAATCCAAGGACAGCGTCTACCGCCTGCGAGACAGCAATGTGGTCTGTCGGGGCTTTGGGGTGGCGATTGCCCCGAAGGGGACGAAGACCTTCTTTCTGTCTTACACCTCGCCCGAGGACGGCAAACGCAAGCAGGTGGCGTTGGGATCCTACCCCAAGGTCACCCTGAAGGAGGGACGCCTGAAGGCGGCGGAGATGCGCTCACTTGTTGACGCGGGCAAGGACCCTGCGGTCGAGAAGAAGCAGGGCATCAACAAGCGGATGGCCGACCGTGAGCTTGGCTCACTTGGTGAGTTGATGGCGCTTTACGCCGAGGACCTTGAACTAGACGGCAAGCGCACGGCCAAAGAGGTGCGGCGCATCACCGGCAGGGACATTCCCGCCACCTTGCTGGCCCGCCCTGCCCATTTGATCACCCGTGAGGACGTGCTGGACGTCCTGACCCCCATCGCGCAGCGGGGGACGCTGATACACGCGGACAATGTTAGGGCCTACCTGCGGGCAGCCTTCGAACTGGGGCTGCACGCCCCTTCCATGACCCGCTGGCGGGGTAAGGCCATGGACTTCGGCATTACCTTCAACCCGGTGGCGACGGTGCGCAAGTCGGTCAGCCGCAAGCCACGTGGCCAGCGCAACCTGTCACCCGACGAGATCAGGACGCTCTGGCAGACCGAACTGCTGACCCGCCCTATGCATCTCGCCCTCCTGTTCATTCTGGCAACAGGCCAACGGGTGGAAGAGGTCTTGGAAGCCAGTTGGTCCGAGTTTGACTTTGATCAGAGGCTTTGGACCATCCCGGGCGAGCGCCGCAAAACGCGCAACAAGACCAGCGAGCCGCATATGGTACCGCTCACCTATCTGCACATCGGGCTTTTGAAGGCCATACGGGCCGAGACGGCCCACAAGTCGTTGCTGTTCCCCGCCCATGGCGTAGATGGCCCACGCCGCTACGACAGCCTTGGCCACGCCGTCCGGCGCTTCATCGGGGCCAGCGGCATGGTATCTTTCTCGCCCCGCGACCTAAGGCGAACATTCAAGACCATCGCCGGGTCATTCGGTCTGCCGTTGGAAATCCGCAACCGTCTGCAGGGCCACGGCATGACCGACGTCGGCTCGGTCCACTACGACCGTTACGACTACATGGCCGAAAAGCGCGCGGCAATGATGGTCTGGACCAAGGCGCTGCGGCGGTTGCTTAAAGGGAAGAAGCCATGACGATCAAGAGAACCGGATTGGCGGCAGGGCTTCCGCCGGAGGCGTCCACGCTTGAAGTGGACATCCTCACAGCGCTGATGCGGTTCAACCGCGATTTTGATGCCACTGGCTCCGATGCAAAGGTCGCGCGGCTTCGGGGAAGGCAGCTCGTTGCATCAACCCTGAACGCCTTGTGCGAAAGTGACTTTATTAAGGGCGGAGCAGTTGACGATGATGCGGTGACGGCTGGAATGTTTGCCATGTTCGCCATCGCCTGCCGTGATTTTGTGTCCGAAATCGACACCGATGCGCATGTAGGCAAAGAAAGCGTGCAAACCGTGTCACTACTTGAGGCAGAAATCGCCGACGCTTTGGCGAAGGTTCCGAGCGATGCTGACCTTGTTGATCTATATACCGATGCGGGGGACCGGGCGCGTGTCCGTCGACGCGGGCTAATTTCTGCAACGCTAGATGCGACGTTTCGGCATGGTAATAAAAAATTTCCGGTCGATGCGGATGGAGGCATAGCCGTCACGTCTCAACCAGACGCGTTCTCAGAACTTGCCTATGCTCGGTTGGACTTCTTGCACGACCAGACCTTGTTGGATTTGGGGGCTACGGCAGAGCTGGTGCTACGCCCTGTTGGTCGGGAAACCGTAACCAAACGTCAAACGATCAAAGCCAAGCGAAAAGTTCTGATCTACTGGCTGGCCGCCATCGAACTGTGGGACGAAGGCAAAGATATCGGCTTTGCCAGCCAAGAAGACCTCATAGTTTTCGCGGCTCGACACACTAGACGGGAAAGTGGCGCAATCAAAACGGCGCGCTCCGACTTAGAAAACGCCAAGAAATGCTCGCAGGCTGAACTGGTTCTATATCATGATCTTATAGATCGGGCGCGCACCTTGTCCGTGAGAGGCGACAGCGCAAACACGCCATTTGAATTGCTCCTTCCAGTCGCAGTCGGGATTGCGGGGGCTGCCTACAGGAAGAGTTTCTCCAGCATCGACGAAAGTTAGCAAACCCTGCGTGAACGCTAACCAAATCACCTCCGAAAAGGGCTGTGTTCCCCTTAACGCCGGAGGTGCATCATGGAACACACTAAGCCGAAACCCATCCTTGTACGGTCGAATGAACTGGGGGCCATCGTCCCTTACAGCCAAAACCACATCCGCCGCCTCGAGTTAGCGGGGCTGTTCCCCAAGCGGGTGCAGATCGGGGCCAACCGCGTAGGCTGGGTCCGCGCCGAGGTCGAGCAGTGGCTCAACGACCGCATGGGGGCGCGCTCGTAATGTTCACCCCCATTGATAACGTTCCGCCAGAATTCGAGGTCGGCATGGACATGGACCGCGCATTTGCAGACCAACACCCTGATCGCCGCCATTGGGTCAGGCTCGCCACAGATGCCGAAATCGAACTGATGCGCAAGGATGAGGTTCTTTCCGTCGCTGGTCATGAAACCTTGGTTTGGCAGATCATGGTCTGTCAGATTGCGCCGGATGCGCGCCTGAAAGTGCTCTTTTCTGGGTTTAATCCTGCGGGGACTGATCTCGGCGAAGAAGTGGCGCGTCTCCTCTGCCTCTTTTTGACTGTGATTTCGGCATGATTGACGCAATCACAGTCCTGACCTCGTCCTTCCCTGAACAGGTCTGCAAGAAATACAAACTGGTCAACGGCGTGCTGGACAAGCGTGCCGTTGCCAATGTCGTCAAAGCCAAAGCCAAAATGGTACCCATCGAAACTGCTGCCGACTTAGTGGCCGTTCTGCGCGAGGTGACTGAAAGCAGCAATCAGGTGGTTGTCGCCGGTCGCTGGATTGGTGGCGAGGAACCGTTTGAGGTGATCACCGAGAAGGAACTCGTCAAGCTTGTGGGCGTGAAGGGTGAGCAAATCGAGGGCGGCGTTCACGACGTTGGTGGTTGCCGGGTTGCGGCCCGGTTGAAGCGGAGCATCAGCAGCTCGGGGTTAATGCTTCTTGATGCAGACGACCCCGAGGGCATGCCGCCTGAGTGGCGCGGCATGACCATGGCGCAGCGTTTGGAGATGTTCGAACCCATTCTGCCCGGCATCAGCAAGTGCGAGCGGGTTGAACTGCGCTCGTCCTCAGCCCGCGTCAGCGACAAAGGAGCCTTTGGCGGGGCGTCGCACGCCTACATTCGCCTGTCGGACCCAGCCAAACTCGAGGTCCTGCGCGCGTATGTCACCGTGGAAATGCTTCTAAAAGAGCTTTCCTTCCCATCGCCGCGCCACAGCCGGATCGAACCGGGCAAAGTGATCGGCCACGCACAGCGGACGGTGTTTGACACTGCCGTTTGGGTGCCGGGGCGGCTGATTTTTTGCGCCAAACCCGATGTCAGCCAAGCGCCGGGCTATGAGGTCGCTGATGCCGACATCCGCATTGTGAACTAAGGGGCGGGAGCGCTCGATGTCAGCTGGCTGGAGCCGCCCTCACCTAAGCGGTTGGTCGAATACCGCCGGGCGACTGGCGTCCGCGTGCGCCTGACCAAGGGCGAAAGCGGTCTGAGTAGCACGGACTATGGCCAATTGACCCTTGATACGGAAATCACCGTCAAGGGCGTTGTGAAGCCGCTGCATGCTTGGCTGGTGGATATGAAGTCGGGTGACAAGCTGCGCTGCGAGGCACCGTTCCGCGCCAGCACGTCGGAGGCGGGCTTCGTCATGATAATGAAGAATGGCAAGCCTTGCATCCATGATGTTGGCACATCTACCACGCATCAACTGGCCAATGCCCCCATGTGAGAACGGCAGTGCAAAAGTTTGCCACGGAAGTGGCGGGATAGTCTTGCTGCGGGCAGAGTAAAACTTTGCCACTTTGGCCCTTTCTGGCGACAGGGAGGGTGGGGGCATTTTAATCGTGGAACTTTATCGGAAGGTCCGTCTCGC
>CAMAQR010000108.1 GCA_945860375.1 Pseudorhodobacter antarcticus | reverse complement strand
GCAGCCACCTGCGACGCGCTGTCGATTAAGCCGCCGCGCACAATTTCCATGCCCAAGAATATGTTCTCGGCTACGGTCAGCGAGGGAACCAGTTTGAAATGCTGATGCACCATGCCAAGACCAAGGCCGATAGCCACCTGTGGCGAGGTGATCTCGACTTGCGCGCCGTTCACCTTGATCTGCCCGGAATCAGGCAGATGCATCCCGAACAAGACGTTCATCAACGTGGTCTTACCCGCGCCGTTTTCGCCCACAAGGGCGTGGATCTCACCTTTACGGACCGCAAAAGACACGTCACGGTTCGCGGTCAGCGGGCCGAACCTTTTGGTAATACCTATCATTTCAATGGCAAAATCGGCGGCAATGTCCGCGGCCATGACCCGTCCCCGATGAGTGTTGAAAAGGGCCACAGAAGTGTGGCCCTTTTCAAGGCATAGACTGGCTTACTTGTTCAGCGCGACAGCAATCTCGCCCGAAGCTACACCAGCGCGGATTTCTTCCATGCGGGTCATGACTTCTGCAGGAATGCGTGGCAACATGTCATCGCAGACCTTGATCTCGACCCCACCCGAGGCGATGCCAACTGACACTGCGCCCGGGACGACTGGGTTTGACCCGTCAACCTCGCCCTTAATCATGGCATAGACGGCGACATCCGCGCGTTTGAGCATCGATGCTAGAATCGCACCGGGAGCCGATGGGCATTGGTCGATGTCGACGCCCACCGCCAGGCGGCCAGCTGCGGTGGCGGCTTGAAGCACGCCCTCGCCGGTCGGACCTGCGGCCTGATAGATCACGTCGATACCTTTGTCATAAAGCGCCATAGACAATTCGCTACCCTTGGCAGGATCGTCGAACGTGCCTGCAAACACGTCAACCACCGTGACGTCGGGGGCGACAAAAGCGACCCCTTCCTGCATGCCGACAAGGAAGTTGCGGATGACGGGGATATCACGCCCGCCAAGAAAACCGACCTGCTTGCTGTCGGTGAAGCCTTCGGCTCCTGCGTCCGTCAACAGACCCGTCAGCGCGCCGACAAGGAACGACCCTTCTTCTTCGACAAAGTCGATGTAGGTCATATTGGGGCTTTCCAGCACGCCGTCGATAAAGATGAAATGCTGTTCGGGATTGGCGTCCGACGTCTTTTGCAGCGCGTCAACCAATTCCCAGCCCATGACGAAGATCAGATCGTAATCGCCGGTGGCAAGGTTATTGAACTGTTCTTCATAATCCAGCGCCCGGTTGCCAGTGTCCACGATGGTAAGGTCTATGCCAAAATCGGCCTTGGCCTTTTCCAGACCTTGCATGATGGATACGCCAAAGCCTTGGGAAAAGTATCCCGAAACCGCCGCCACGCGCAGTGGTTCTTTCGCCCATGCGCCCCCAGAAAATGCCAGCGCTGCTGCCAGTGCGGCACCGGTCAATGCGGTTCGGGCAGATCGTAAGGAATGAAGTCTTGTCATCATTAGCTCCCCTGTTGATGGATGGTTTGCCGGCGACACGCTTTCCTAACCTGATGCGCTCGACGGGTCATTCTGGTCGATGAAGTCAGATAGTACATTTAGTTAGTATACGAACAAAATGGTACTCATTCGGGTCACTTGTCAAGAAAGATTCGCTTCACCTTCATTCGTGTGCGAACCTTTCTATACAGACTGGGAAATCTGCGGAGGCCGTAGGCATGATAGATGATTTGGTAGTGGTATGCGGGGCAGCCGGCCTTTTGGGACGGCAGATCATGGCGGCCCTTGGGGCAGCGGGTTGCAATCTGCGCGGTGTCGATTTTCTGGGGCGCGGCGCTGATCATGGCGCCGATTTGTGCGACCCTGTTCAAGCCGCCGAAGCCCTAGCGGGGGCGCGTACAATCATCCATGCTGCGGCGATCCCACGCCCGACGGGCTGCGCGCGGAATATTCTGTTTCATGCCAACATCCAGTCGACATTCAACGTACTGGAAACAGCCGAAGCTCAGGGCACGACGCGGATCGTTCTTGCCTCATCGTTCAGTGTCCTTGGATTACCTTTTGCGCCCCGTCCTGTGACAATGCAGTCCTTTCCTGTGACCGAGGATCACCCCGTCGCACCGCAGGACATTTATGCCGTCACGAAATGGCTGAGCGAGGAAATGGTCGATGCCTGGACACGCCGCACCGGAGGAGCAGCGATCAGCTTGCGTATGCCGTGGCTGCAATCCGCCGCGACGTTTCACCCGGATGTAACCACAAGAAGGGCCACACCGGACGCGCGGCTTGACCTTTGGGCCTATCTAGATCTGCGCGACGCCGGCCGGGCGGCGGTGTTGGCAGTGCAGTCACTAGAAAAAGGCCGGATCGTCGGGCATGAACGGCTGTTTCTGTCCGCCGCCGATACCTACAGCATAACGCCAAGCATCGATTTGATCGCGGGCAATTACCCCGATGTCGGGGTGACGCAGCCCCTGCGCGGTCACTGTTCGCTTATATCAGGAGCCAAGGCCGCTGATTTTATCGGATTTGCGCCGCTGCATGGCTGGCGCGACTATGCTTTGCCTCAATCCTAAAAGGAAACTCAATGACCCAGATCCAGGATTTCGCAGGCCACTGCGTCCTTATCAGTGGGGGGGGCGGGTCCATAGGGCGAGCGACCGCGATGATGTTCTTGAACCGGGGGGCGCGGGTGACTTTGGCCGATCGGGATCAGGGACGCCTTGACGCGGTTCTGGCGGAACTGGCACCGTTTGGCCCGGCAACCGGTGTGGTGGCAGAGTTGTCGACAGATGACGGGGCCGCCACTGCAGTCGCGGCCACACCGGGTGTGACAATTGTCTTCGCCAATGCCGGAATTTCCGGGCCAGTGATGCCTGTGCAGGACATGGTGGCAGCGGACTGGGACAACATCTTTGCCGCAAATCTGCGCAGCATGGCGCTCACTCTGGCACATGGTGCACGCGCTATGATCGCGGCGGGCACCAAAGGCGCAATCGTTACGATGGGCAGTTCGATGGCCGGATGGGATGTATTAGCGGGTGGGGCCGGATATCTGGCAACCAAACACGCCGTGCTTGGGCTGACCAAGTCAGCAGCCCTTGACCTGGCCCCGCACGGCATTCGGGTCAACGCGGTGTGCCCGGGCGTGATCGAAACTGCGCTTGGTGTGCCCGGACTGGACGCAACCCGCGTCGCCGCTGATCGTTTCGCCCGGGCTATCCCCCTGCGTCGCATCGGGCAACCTGAGGATGTGGCCGAGGTTGTGGCATTTCTGGCGTCGGATGGTGCGCGCCATGTGACGGGGGCAAGTTGGCTGATCGACGGCGGGCAAACACTGCAAAGTTTTGCCAATGGTCCAGAAACCGGCAGTTATCCTCTGCGGACCTGACGCAATGCGGCGGTTTCTGCCACATCGACGCCATCTGCCAGCACAACACCAAACAGATCTCTCGATTGATCGGCCGTGAAATATCCCAGCGCCACGTCCCGGGCTACCTGTGCGGGGTCACGCTCCAGCGGATCGCCGTAGCCACCTCCGCCCGGAGTTTCAACACGCACGCGGTCGCCCACAACCATCGGTACATCCTGTTCCTTGGTCAAATGGGGCAGAGTGTGGCGCGTCCCACCGCGGATCAAGGTGACTGTTCCCGGTGTGCCGTCTTGCCCGCCCAGTGCGCCCTGTGGGCCAAACCTCCCGTGATCCATCACGAAAGAGGCCCGCGCATTTCCACGGAGCAATTCCACCTCGTAGGTTAGTCCAAACCCGCCCCGTGTCTGACCGGCCCCGCCCGATCCCTCACGCAAAGAAAACTCGCGGAAAAACACTGGAAAGACTTGCTCGGTGATCTCGACCGGGGGGGCCTTGGAAATGCCGATGGTGGAACAGCCATTGCTGATCCCATCACCAAAGGCGGACCCGCCATAGCCCCCGCCTGAAATGTGATACATGACATAATCCCGCCCTGTCAGGGGATCGTCTCCGCCCAATGCAAAATTCCCGCTGGTTCCCGCTGGGGAAGCCGTCACGCGGTTCGGCAGGGCCGGGACAAGGGCGGCGAACACGGCCTCGGCAATGCGTTGTGACACCTCTGCCGCGCACCCCGAGACCGGCCGTGGATAGTGGGCGTCCAAAAAAGTGCCTTGAGGCGACAGGATGGTCACGGGTTCAAAAGCGCCAGCACTGAGCGGAACTTCGGGAAAGATGTGGCGGAGTGCAAGATAGATGGAGGATTCCGTCGTCGCCAGTACCGAATTCATCGGGCCTGCGCAGGGTGGACTTGACCCTGCAAAGTCAAATATCAGCCGTGCGTCCGCGGTCCGGGTTACTGTCAGCGCAATCGTCAGCGGTTCGTTCACGATCCCATCGGAATCGACAAAGGCCCGGCCGATCCAGATGCCTTCGGGGATGGTCGCAATTGCCGCGCGCATCTGTGCCGCAGATCTTGTGCGCAACTCGGCAATCGCCTGCGTCACAGTCGCATCGCCGTATCGGTCGAGAAGGCGTGCCAACCGTTCCTGCCCAACCCGCAACGCGGCGGCCTGCGCCCTGATATCCCCGATACGCTGTTCGGCCACACGGATATTGGACATGATGATGGCATAGATTTCAGTGTCCAAAACGCCTTTTTTGAACAGCTTGACCGGGGGAAAACGCAACCCCTCTTGTTCCACGCAGGTTGCAGAGGCGGAAAAGCCACCGGGAACGGTGCCGCCAATATCGGGCCAGTGTCCAATATTGGACAGCCAGCAAAACAACCGCCCGTCGCGATAGACGGGTTGGGCAAAACGCACATCCATCAGATGTGTGCCCCCCAGATAGGGATCGTTCACAGCATAAATATCACCCGGTTCGGGGGGCAGGCATGTCCCCTGCGCGATCCTCTCGATGATATGCCGGGTCGAGGCCTGCATCGTGCCAACGAACAAGGGCAAGCCCGCATTCCCCTGTGCGATCAGTGAGCCGTCAACAGCGTCATAAATCCCGTCCGACCGATCATCCGCCTCTGCGATGATCGGGGAAAAGGCCGCGCGGGAAAAGGTGAGGTCCATTTCATCGCAGACCTGCTGCAACCCAGCCTGAATCATCGTCAGCGCGATGGGATCAAGTCCGCCGGAAAAGCCTGTCATGTCGTCCCCCCGATTGTCGCGATCAGGTTGCCATAGGGATCACCCACGGCATGGTCTCCGGGGTGCAAGACCGTGGTCGCATCCATCTGCCCGATGACAGCGGGCCCACTCAGCGCTAGGTCAAGAGGCAACAGTTCACGCCGATAAACCGGCGTATCGTGCCATTGACCGGCAAAACGCACAGGACGCCGCCCGACCATAGCTGCCGCCAGTGTCGCCCTGCGCCCGTCAGGATCGATCAGGCGGGACAGATCAATCTGCGGCCGTATGCCCACAACCGTGGTGCACAACGCCACCACCTTTGCCCGAACCTCGGGTAACTGCACCCGAAATCGGTCGAAATAGACTGTTTCAAAGCGCGCCTGAAGGTCAGCGATCATCGGCTGGCCATTTTGTATCTCGACACGGATGAGATGCGTCTGACCCACAAATTGCATGTCAGCGGCGTGGGTAATCTGGATCTGTACTGTACGCACTGCCTCGGCTGCCAGAGCCGCCTGGCCCGCTGCGACATGATCGGCAAGGACGGCGGCCAGCGCCGCGGGGTCGGCATCATCCAACGGCACATTGACTGTCGTGACATAGTCGTGGCGCAAATCCGCCACGGCGCAGCCGATCGCATTGGTCAAACCTGGCCGAGCAGGAATCAGCACGCGCGACAGGCCCAGCTCCCGCGCGATGTCACAGGCATGCATCGGTCCCGCACCCCCAAAGGCGAACAACACATAGTCTCGCAGATCGAACCCACGCCCAACCGTCACCATGCGAATAGCGTCCGCCATCTTGAGGTTGGCAACCTGCAACACCGCTTCGGCCGCTGCCATGGCATCGCGGCCCAAAGGTGCGCCGAGGTCGGTTTCAAATACCTGTGCCAGCGCAGCCATGTCGACCGGATCTCTGACCCCGATCAGCGCCGAGGCATCCAGCCTGCCCAAAAGCGCGTTGGCATCCGAAATCGTCGGCCTTGTCCCGCCCCGGCCATAGCAAATTGGCCCCGGTTCGGACCCAGCGCTTTCCGGCCCAATCCGCAGCAACCCACCAGAGTCAATCCAGGCAATCGACCCGCCGCCCGCACCCACGGCATGGATATCTAGCATCGGCAGGTGGATGGGCATCCCGTATTCCAGAGAAATCTCGTGCGATGTTTCGGGGATCGTGCCGCGCACCAGCGCAACATCGGTAGACGTGCCACCCATGTCATAGGTAATCAGGTTTTTCACCCCCGCCAGCGCCCCGATTCGAGCCGCGGCAATCACGCCGGACGCCGGACCCGACATCACGGTCCGCGCCGCCTCGCGGGTGACCAACCGCGATGACACTGTGCCACCATTGCCGTTCATCACAAGAAAGTCGCGCCGGTATCCGCGGGCAGAGAGCCCGTCGCGCAGTCCGGTCAGATACCGGTCAAGAACGGGCTGCACTGATGCGCTGACGGCAGCCGTGACCCCGCGTTCGTATTCGCGGGCCTCTGACAAGAGGGCATGGCCCGCCGTGACATAGGGATTGGGCCATAGACTGGTAGCAATCTCAACCGCGCGGAGTTCGTTTGCTGGGTTGCGATAGGAATGCAGAAAATGGATCACCAGCGATTCACAGCCAGCATCCAGCAGTTGCGCAATTGCAAGCCGCAACCCGGCCTCGTCCAGCGGGGTGCGGATATTGCCCTGTGCATCAGTCCTCTCAGCCACCTCTATCCGCAAGTTGCGCGGGATCAGGGGCGTAAAGCCGCCGATCAGCCCATAGGCATGCGGCCGGGTCCGTCGCCCCAATTCGATTACATCGCGAAACCCTGCCGTTGTGATCATTCCGGCACGCGATATCCTGCGCTGCAACAGGGCATTTGTTGTCACGGTCGTCCCATGCACGATCAGGTCCAACAGTCCCGCATCCAGGTTCGCCCCGTCGATGACACCAAGAACGCCCTGCGACGGATCACCTGTGGTGGTCGGGGTCTTGGCAACAAGAACGCCTCCGGACCTTGCGTCAAACACGATAAGGTCCGTAAAAGTCCCGCCCACATCCACACCGGCTACGATTGCGCCAAGAGCCGAGATGTCCTTATGTCGATCAACCGGTTCCAGTGCGGTCTCCTTGTGTGTTTGCAAGAAATACATTGCCAAATTTAGTTTGTATACGAACGTTCATTCAATGCAACGAGAGAGTCAATTGGCCATCTCTTTTTGTCGCCTTGCAGCGCCGATGTTCACATGCGCAAATCTGTGCGGTGTCTGCCATTGAGAACTGACCCACCATTGGTTTATGTTCTCTGGCGTCGCAACCCGGTCGCGAACTTTAGGGCCGCGAACGGCTCCGTTGCAACAGAGCCGCCTCGGCTACCGGATGATCTTATCCTATCGCGATGTTCCTTGGCGAATGCGCAGACCAACAGATTTCCAACAACTTCAGTATCTGAAGATGT
>CAMAQR010000107.1 GCA_945860375.1 Pseudorhodobacter antarcticus | reverse complement strand
GGAACAACTCGAACCAAGCCGGAGCAACTGTCCCTCTTCGAAGCTCTGGACGTTTCAAAGCCTGCCTGAACCGCCTGACGTTGTGGCAATTCCGGAAATTGCTACAAACAAATTCAATTACTTCGATGATTTGCTGTCGAACTTGGGGGGTTCAGACTTGAACAGCCAGAAATTCATCCGATCACCTTTTTCCACTCGCTGATCATCACCGACGAAAACAGCCCGGCCACCGCATAGGGATCGGCAGCCGCCCAAGCCTGCGCCTCGGCCAAAGTCTCGACATTCAGCACCACCAGACTGCCGGTCATCGCGCCGCCGTTCAGAAACGGCCCCGCCATTTCGACCACGCCCGAGGCCTCAATATGCGCCAGATGGGCGGCGCGGTTGTCCAGCCGTACTTGCAGGTGATCGGGTTTGTCGGTGCAGATAAGGGCGACACGCATGGGTTACTCCTGTTTCAAAGGTCGCGCCAGCAGGGCGGCAATCGCCTGTGGCAAGGTGATCTGTTGGTCGATCAGTGCGGCGATCATTCGGGTGATCGGCATGTCAATATCAAGGGATTTGGCCATGTCAGACACGGCTTTCGCCGTCGCCGCACCTTCGATCGTGACACCGGCATCAAAAGCCTGCCCTGCTGCCAAAGCTTGCCCTGCTGCCAAAGCTTGCCCGTAGCGGAAATTGCGTGACTGCGCCGAGGTGCAGGTCAGCACCAGATCGCCAAATCCCGACAGCCCCGCCAAAGTCTCTGCTCGCGCCCCCAAAGCCAGGGCGAGCCGCGTCATTTCCGCATAGCCACGCGTCATCAACGCCGCCCTGGTCGAGTCGCCAAGACCGGCGCCGATCACAATCCCGGCGGCAATCGCGATCACATTTTTCAAAGCCCCGCCCAATTCGGCCCCGGTCACATCATCGGTCCGGTACAGCCGCAACACGGGCGTGGACAGCAGATGCTGCAGCGCCTCGGCCTCCGCTCCCGCCAATGTCAACGCCGTGGGCATCCCGCGCGCAACATCTGCGGCAAAGCTGGGTCCGGTCAGAATTGCAAACGCCGAAGCCGGGCAGGCCGCTGCGATCAGCGCCGTCGGCCCCTTCAACGTGATAAGATCCACACCCTTGCAGCAGGCGATCAAGGACAGGCCATTCAGCGCCGCCGCATGAGACTCCAGAAACCCTCGCAACGCCTGCATCGGCAGCGTCAACAACACCGCATCAGCTTCTGCCAGGTCGCCGATTTCCGCCGTAACAGAGACGCTTTCCGGCAGATCCACTCCCGGCAACCGCGCCGCATTGGCCCTTGTCCGCGCCATCTCGGCCACAAGCGCCCCGTCCCGCGCCCAAAGCCGAACGCGGCGACCCTCGCGACCCAACGCCACCGCCAAAGCTGTGCCAAACGCCCCCGCGCCCACAATGCCGATCACGCCTTGGCCCCCTTTTTGCCCGATCCGATCATCGGGGCCGCCGTCGCATCCAAAGGCCAGCGCGGCCTTGCTACCAGTCCCATGTCATCGACCCCACCATTGCGAAACCGCTCTATCCCTGCCCAAGCGATCATCGCCGCATTGTCGGTGCAAAGCCGCAGCGGTGGGGCCAGAAACCGCACCCCCATCTTGTCACAAACCGTCTCTAACGCGGCGCGAATGGCGGTATTCGCCGCAACGCCACCCGCCACGGCCAACGCCGGAATTGCCGGGGAAGCCTCCAGATACAGCGCCAATGCCCGCCGGGTTTTCTCGGCCAAAACCTCGGCCACCGCGCGTTGAAAACCCGCACACAGATCGCGCCGATCCTGCACATAAAGTCCGCCATGGGTGGCAATCAGCGCATCGCGCGCCCGCAGAAGCGCGGTTTTCAGACCCGAAAAAGACATGTCGCAGCCGGGTCTGTCCAACAGTGGTCGTGGAAACTGAAACCGTTTCGCATCGCCCAAAGCCGCCTCTGCCTGCACCGCCGGACCGCCGGGTTGCGGCAGCCCCAACAGCTTGGCCGTCTTGTCAAACGCCTCACCGGGCGCATCGTCAATGGTGCCACCCAGCCGTTGAAATTCCTCTGGTCCATGCGCAATCAGAAACTGACAATGCCCGCCCGATACCAGCAGCACCAGATAGGGAAACGCCAGTTGACCCGTCAAACGCGGCGTCAAAGCATGCCCCGCCAGATGGTTCACCCCCACCAAGGGCAACCCGGTTGCCGTCGCCAAGCCTTTGGCCAGCATCACGCCCGACAGCACCCCGCCAATCAGCCCGGGGCCCGCCGTCACCGCGATGCCGTCCAGCGCCCCCAAACCAACCCTGGCCTGCGCCAACGCCTGCTCTACGCAATGATCCAGCCGTTCCGCATGCGCCCGCGCCGCAATTTCTGGCACCACACCGCCGAAATCGGCATGAAGCGCCACCTGCCCTTCGATCACCGATGACAGAATTTCCGGCGCAGACCCCATCCGGTGTCGCACCACAGCCGCTGCTGTGTCATCACAACTCGATTCGATGCCAAGAAAGGTAAGCTGTTCTGTCATGGTCCGCCGTTGCCTGAATGCCCCTTCGCAGGTAACACCTAGGGCATGGCCAGACAATCCCGCCCCCCTACCATCCTTCTGACCCGCCCCCTGCCGCAAAGCCAACGCTTTGCCGGGCTATTGCGCGCGCGTTGGCCGGACGTTGCGGTCGTCATATCCCCCCTGATGGCCACCGAATATCTGCAACCCGATCTGCCAAACCGCAACTTTGCCGCCATTGTCCTTACGTCCGAGACGGGGGCAGAGGCGGCACGGCGGATTTCCGCCGCAGGGGTCGGGCTGCCGAAGCTTGCTTACTGTGTCGGTGACCGCACCGCATTGGCGGCCAAGACGGCTGGATTTCAGGCGCAATCGGCCCAAGGCGATGCCGATACTTTGGTTGCCCGCATTCTGTCCAATCCCCCGCTGGGCCCCGTGCTGTTTTTGCGTGGCACTGATACCACGGGAAACATTGCAGATCGTCTCAACGCCGCCAATATAGAGACTGTTTCGGCAGTCGTTTATACTCAATCAGGACGACCGCTGTCCGAAGAAGCCAAGCAACTTTTGCGCGAAACCGAACCTGTGATTGTGCCCCTGTTCTCGCCTCGGTCTGCCCGGATCTTCAGCACTGAACGTTCTCAAGGGCGCACAGTTGCACCGCTTTGGGTGGCTGCGCTTAGCCCTGTGGTGGCAGCGGTGGCTATTGATCTGGTTCCGGCTTTGATGTGCACGGCAAAGCGGCCCGACGCCGCCGCGATGCTGGATGCGATTGCTGCACTGATTGCGGATGGGATGGGTTCTTGAACCCGATGGGGGCAAAGCATTACGTTGCATCTGTCGGGACATTTCCGGGCGCAAACAAATGAGGTCGGTCATGGCAGAAAAAGACACAGCCGATGGGGCCAGCCTCGAACCGATATCGCAACCCGAACCTGCGCCCGAGCCGATCCCCCTGGTTGAACCAATTGTCCCCCAACCTGTCGCCGCCCCTCGGCGCAGCGGGTTTGCCGGTGGTGTGCTGGGCGGTCTGATCGCGGCGGGTGCGGGTTTTGGGTTGGCACAATATGTGCCGGACGGCTGGCCCTTGATGGACACCTCTGCTCTGACAGCGCAACTTTCTGAACAGGCTGCGCAGATCGAGGCGCTACAAACGCAGGTCCGCGCCCCTGACACTGCTTTGCAAGACCGCATCGCCGCACTGGAGACGGCGTCCGCGCCCGACCTGACCGCCTTCGACGTGCGCCTCGCGACGCTCGACTCCCGGCTTACCGCGATTGAGCAGATGCCGGTGACAGAAGGCACCTCCTCCGCATTAACCGCCGCTCAGGACGCGGCGCTTCGTGCGTTGCAGGCCGAGGTGCGGGCGCTGAAAGCTGCAGCCACCCCTGTCGCGGTGCAGGCCATCACCGCCAAGGCTGAAGAGCAATTGCAGCAGGCCGAAGCCACTGCCACCAAAATCATGGCCGATGCGGAAGCACTGGCGAAAACCGCTGAAACCCGCGCTGCCTTGGGCCGCTTGCAGGCCGCGTTGGACAGTGGCGCGCCCTATGCCGCTGTTCTGCCCACCCTGCCCACCCTGCCTACGGTTCTGACCGACGCAGCCGAAACCGGACTGCCGACCCTTGCCGCGCTGCAAGACAGTTTTCCAACCGCCGCGCGGGCGGCTCTTGAGGCCGCTCTGCGCGCCAATATGGGCGAAAGCTGGTCCGAACGTGTCACCAGTTTTCTGCGCACCCAAACAGGCGCGCGGTCGCTGGAACCGCGAGAGGGCACCGATCCCGACGCCATCCTGTCGCGCGCCGAAGCCGCCCTTGCCACCGGCGATTTGCCCACCACTCTGACCGAACTCGCCGCCCTGCCACCCGAGGCGCAAACAGCGTTGACCGATTGGCGTGCGGCCGCAGAACAACGAATGGCTGCTACACAGGCTGTGGCCGATCTTGCCGCCACAATTGGGGAATAGCACAGATGATCTGGTCCTTGGTCAAAGTCGTCTTGTTCATCGCCGCTATCGCTGGCCTGACCTTTGGAGCTGATCGACTGCTGAACACCCAAGATGGCGTTCGCATCGCTGCTGGCGGCTGGGAGTTTACACTTGGCCCGTTGCAAACCGTGATCCTGCTTTTGACGATGATCGTCTTGATCTGGCTGCTGACGCGCATTGTCGGGCTGATTGTCGCGGTCTTGCGCTTCTTCAACGGCGACGAAACTGCAATCTCCCGCTATTTTGATCGCAACCGCGAACGAAAGGGCTATCAGGCGCTGAACGACGGCTTGTTGGCCTTGGCGGCTGGTGAGGGCCGTTTGGCCTTGACGCGCGTCAAGCGGGCCGAGCGGTTTCTGGCGAAACCAGAACTGACCACTTTGCTGATGGCCCAGGCCGCTGAAGCCGCAGGAGACGGCAAACGCGCGACAGAGGCTTACAAGGCGTTGCTGGCCAACGACACCACCCGCTTTATCGGTGTGCGCGGTCTGCTCAAGCAAAAGCTGGCCGAAGGCGATACGGATACCGCGCTGAAGCTGGCCGAAAAGGCGTTCGAGCTGAAACCCAAACACGCCGAAACGCAGGATATCTTGCTGAAACTGCAATCCGAGAAATCAGATTGGGCGGGCGCGCGCACGACTTTGGGCGCGAAACTTAAGGGCGGCACCCTGCCAAAGGATGTCTACCGTCGTCGCGATGCCGTGCTGGCCCTGCAAGAGGCGCGCGGCGTGATGGATGAGGCATCGACGATCGAACAACGCGAGGCGGCAATTGAGGCGAACAGAATGTCGCCCGATCTGATCCCTGCCGCCGTGATGGCGGCGCGGGGGCTGATCGACAGGGGCGACAAGAAGGCGGCCACCCGCGTGTTGAAAAAGGCATGGGAGGCCCGCGCCCATCCCGAACTCGCCGCCGCCTTTGCCGAGATTGAGCCGGACGAAACCCCGCAAGCCCGCCTGAAACGCTTTCGCTTGCTGACATCATTGCACCCCGACCATGACGAAACCCGGCTGCTGCTGGCCGAACTGCACATCGCCGGCGAGGATTTTCCCGAGGCGCGGCGTGCGCTGGTCGACATCATCGACCGTCACCCAACCCAGCGTGCCCTTGCCATCATGGCCGCGATTGAACGCGGTGAAGGCGGCGATGACGCCGTGGTGCGCGGCTGGATGTCGCGCGCTTTGACCGCCCCGCGCGGGCCGCAATGGTGCTGTGACAAATGTCAGGCAATCCACGCCACATGGGGCCCAATCTGCGAAAATTGCGGCGGGTTTGATACACTCAGCTGGCGCGAGCCTGTCGAATCCATCGGCCCCAGCGCCACCGCTGCGGAATTGCTGCCCCTGATGGTCAGCGCGCCGATTCACGCCGCCCCGGTGAAAGTCGAGGAACCGGAGTCGGAAATCATTGATCTGGCCGCAGTGGCCCGCAGCGCCAACTAAAATGGGTTTCTTTTGATCTGATTCAGATTGCAAGAAATCCAAGACAACTGCGGATTGGGTGTGTTGCATGTTGCGGTTCTTGGTTGACGAACCGCTTGCGGGGTCATAATAGGATCGCGGGCCGCTGTAGCTCAGCTGGTAGAGCACGTCATTCGTAATGATGGGGTCGGGAGTTCGAGTCTCTTCAGCGGCACCACTTATCCTCTTCGAAAAGTACAAACGTGCGGGGCGGATGCCAATCGGCTTGACCGCACGACCGAATTGGTTAACCTGTTAAGCAGGAGGCGCCGTGCCACACCTGACAGTCGAATATTCCGCGAACCTGAACAGTGACATGACCGCGCTGTGCAATGCTTTGCACGCGGCGATGATGCTGTCGGGTCTGTTCGAACTGGGAGCGATCCGCGTGCGCGCGCGGCCCTGCCCTCACTATGCCATTGCCGACCAGTTACCGGAAAATACCTTCGCCGATATGATCTTGCGCATCGGTCAGGGCCGAAGCGAGTCAGACCGTACATCCATCGGGGTGGCGCTGATGCAAGTGGCGCAGGCGCATTTTGCCGCGCAACTGGCCCGCCCGCACTTCGCCCTGACACTGGAGGTGCAGGAAATTTCCGCTACCCTCAGTTGGAAAACCAACGCCATCCACCCCCGCCTTCGCCAGAAATAAGGATCCGCCATGCCCGCGCCCAAAAATCACCTCAAGGCTGCGCTGGCCGCCAAGCAGCCGCAGTTTGGGATCTGGCTGAACCTTGCCAGCCCCTATTCGGCAGAACTCTTGTCGGGCGCAGGCTTTGACTGGCTGTTGATCGACGGTGAACATGGCCCGAACTCCATCCCAACCATATTGGTGCAGGCGCAAACGATTGGCGGCCGCTGCAATGTCGTGGTGCGCCCGCCGACTGGCGAGACCTGGATGATCAAGCAGATCCTCGATCTGGGCGTGCAGACCGTTCTGGTGCCGATGATCGAAAGTGTCGAACACGCCGTCCAAATGGTCCGCGCCATGCGTTATCCGCCCGAGGGCGTGCGTGGGCTGGGGGCCTCTGTAGCGCGGGCGGCTGATTTTGGTCGGATTGTAGACTATCTGGACTCTGCCAACCGTGAAACCTGTTTGCTGCTGCAAGTGGAAAGCCGAGCCGGTCTGGCGGCGTTGCCGGGCATTCTGGACCTCGACGGCGTTGATGGCGTGTTCATCGGCCCCTCTGATCTTGCCGCCGATATGGGCTATCCCGGCAACACGGCGGCCCCCGAAGTACAGGCCGCGATCGATGCGGCGCTTCTGGCGATTGTCGCCTCGGGTAAATCGGCGGGCATTCTGACGTTTGATACCGCTGCAGCCGCGCGTTACAAGGCGATGGGCGTGACCTTTATCGGCGTTGGCGGCGATGTTGCGTTGCTGATGAAGGCCGCAAGCGCCTTGGCCAACACCATGCGCAACGCCTAGGGTCAAAACCCAATCAACCTATTGATCAATTTTGCCTTGTCTGATTCACTCTTCCTTGTGATGCGGGAGAGGTGTGCAGTGTCGGCAGGATTTTGGCTTTCAGACCGGGCTTGGGCAGCGATCGAGCCGCTTTTGCCGACGAACCA
>CAMAQR010000106.1 GCA_945860375.1 Pseudorhodobacter antarcticus | reverse complement strand
CGATGGCCTGCGGTGTGCCTGTCGTCTGCTCCCCGGCGGGTACAGCGGCCCTGACATGTGGCGGAGAGACCGCCGTGATCGTCGATCCGGCCGACCCGGCGGGGATTGCGGCAGGGATACTGTCCGTTCAGGCCGACCCAGAGGCGGCGTTGTGCCGGGCCCGGACCGCGCGCGCCCACATCCTGCGCTTTGATTGGGCCAGCTATTCTGCACGTTTCTTGGCCGCTGCACGCGACGATGGCCGCAAGCACTAGCCGGATGCACCGGAACGCGGACTGCAGGTGACCTGCCCCCCGGTCGTCCCTCGTTCATAACGACAGTCTGGCTTGTTGTGATCCGCGCGCCAATCTTGGACCGCCAAGGCTTGGGGTTTTCCGGCTTCGCTCAGGGGGACAGGCTGGTGATGTCCCCCGATTTCGTCAGCATGATCGGAACCTTGTTCCCAATTGCGCTGTGTGGCCGTTCCTCAGTTTAGTATCGACGCCAAGCCTCCAACCTTTCGGCGGCATCCGCAAGTGTCTAGAACGAGTGCGTGTTCAGCCCTGCATGTCGGTTTGCCGCGATCTGCGCATGATATCCGGCACCGAACCACGGCAAGGCGTGGGTTTCCAACTCGGTCCAGAGCGTGTTGCGTTCGATCGGGTTTGGCCGATGGAACGCAGGCGCAACCGCAACAGACACCGGCAGTGCCTGTCTTGGATTTCCTCCGATCTGAATCAGATTGAAGGAGATCCGCTTTAGGACGTTCTGGCTGGGCGCCCCAAGCGGCGCCGAAACGGTCCTGCCGTCAAAAGGTCATAAGCCAACCCCACCAGTCCTGCTCGCAGAACATGCCCCGACGGGCAAAGAGGCAGGCTTTTCAGGATATCGCGCGCAAGAGCGGGTTGTGCACCGGGACCATGGAGCCGGAATTGGCTCGACTGCATCGCGCCATACTGCACCCGAAGCCAGAGGCGTGGCCGGGTCAGGAGCAGCCGCCAAAACCGTGGCTTGCATCCGATCAGCGCAGCCAGATCGTCAAGGTAATTTCCGTAATCCACAAGGCCGCGCACCCGGTGGCCGCTTTTGCCAAACTGGGCAAGCAGTCTTGCTTCGTCGCGCAAAGCCGCCTCCCGCATTGCCTGCGGCGCGGGCAGTCTATGCTGTCCGGTGATGATGCGTGCGGCCAGTCGGGCCTGCATTTCCATGATGGGAAACTGACTGCCAAAGGGCGGGTGGGCAAAACCGATGCGGATCAGCGTGCCACCGGTTTCCGGGTCGATCATGTGCTTGTAAAGTTTCCGCAGATCGGTGCTCCGCAGGGCATCCGGCAAGACCGGCACCCCGGCGCGGTATCCCGTTGCAAGCAGCACCATGTCCACATCTGTGATACGTTCGCCGGTTGACGTGACAAGCACACGCCCGCCCTGTTCAACCCTTTCGATCCCGCCCGTGACGCAGGCGCCATGCCACGCGATCGCTTGCGCCAGACCAAGGCTTTTGGTCCCAAATGTGCCGCGCACACCAAGGCGGGAAATGACGGCTTCGTTAAGCCGGACCACTTGTGCCATAACAGAATCGCTTTTTGCCCTTCTGCGTTCCGCCCGCAGCAGCATGGCACTTGTGACGGCTCCGGTCGATGCGGGCAGTTTCCAGAACGCGCGATGCGTCGACAGATCGGCGGCGACCTTGCCCCTGTAGCGTGGCACCACCCAGCCCGGCCCGCCCCTGAGGCTGATTGTGCACTTGCGCGCAACACCCGCGATTTCCAGCGTGATGTCCGCCGCCGACTCTCCGCCACCGACAATGACGACCGTCTTTCCGGCAAAAGGCTCTGCATTGCGATAGCCCGAGGAATGGATCACCGGGACGTCCACGATGTCCTTGTTCCAATCGGGCAGATTGGGGGTGACGTTATTTCCAGTCGCGACGATGACGGTCCGCGCCCGCAGGGCCGGACCCCCCGCAAGAGAAATCTGCCATCCCCCATCAGGCAACCGACAGATCGCACCCACCTCATGTCCGAAGCGGATAAGATCTCCGATGCCAAAATGGGCAATATAGTCGCTCCAATAGCCGACAGCCTCGTCCTTGGTCCAATAATGGTTGTCATGGCCGACTGGGATGGGAAAATCCGAAAACATACTGAAAGGTGCCGACGACGTCAGTCGCAAGCCATCAAATCCGGCGGCAAAAAGCCCACCGATCCTGGCGGACCTTTCCAGCAGGGCGACACGGGTGACACCGGCCGCGACCACCTCTTTCAGCGCGACAATTCCGCCGGGGCCGCCACCAATGATGACCGTATCCAGTGACTCCCCGTTGTCAAAGGCGGGGGCGGTGTTGGCCTGCGGCCCTGCCTTCAGCATTGGCGCGGGCCGCGCAGCAGCAGGATCGGAGACTGCGCTGCCATGGGGTAGCCCTGCGGGCGCAGAAAGCTGATGTCATCGGCAAGCGTGCTGAAACTGGCGATAAGGCGGTCCTCGGGCAGAAAGCGAAGCGCCGAACTTGCACCTTTGTAAAGGTCGATGAAATCGAATTGGTCTTTGAGCCAGCCTGTCCGGTCCATCAGCAGGCGACGGTCGGGAAACAGAATGTCGAACTTTTCGAGCACGCATGAGACCGGCACACGGTGATCGATGTTGTTTGCAGACAGACGCATGGCGATCCGCCATTTGAGCACGTTCAAATCCGCAATCTTGCCGGCCAAGGTGTCAGAAACGATGGCATCAAACGGTTCTGGCCGCGCCGGTGCGCAAAAGCAGCGGATCGCAATAATCCCGGCAGGATCAAGAACCCTTATGAACTCGGCCATCAAAATCGCGGGGTCCGCATCGGCTGCGGAAAACACGCCGTCGCCGATAACAGCCGTGCGGCTTTTGTCCGCACAAGGCAGGTTGCGCCAATCTCCGACTTGGGCGCTGCGGTCAGGCCCGTCGCCGATCCAAAGCGCCGAGATGACGGATGGTATCGCCTCGACCGCCAGAAGCGATGTTCCCAATGATGCAAGCGCAGGTGTCACACCAAGCAAGAGCACCCGCGCATCATGCCCGCTTATGGCCTGCCGGAACATTGCGACATCCGCATCGCAGGGTCGCAACGGCGGCGAAAACCGGCTGTATTGCTCGGACAGCCTGATCCAATTTTTGGGCGGTTCCGAAAGGTCTTGGGCCGTCATGTCGCTGCTCCGATTGTCAAAAAAATGCTGCGCATCACTGCGGCAAGCGAGGGCACGTTCTCTGGCTGAAAGAAAGCGCCGTGTGCCCCCCGGATGAAATGCTGTTGAAACCCTGCCGGATAGGCCGCTGCAATCTCGGCGGTTGGATCGGCACCATTGCGATAGGGGTTGAGAACACTGTCCAGACCGTAGATCAGGTCAACCGGTGCGTCGTATTTCCACAGCCGCGCCAATTCCATCAGGACCAGACGCGAAACCACCCGTTCCCTTCGGCGCAGGGCAAAGGCGATGGCGCGCGCGATGACTGCCCCTTGGCAATTGCCGCCGATGATTATCTCGCCTTGCGGCTGCAACTCGACGATATCGGCGACATAGGCGTCCGCAAGGCGTTCGATGGTTTCGGCGGTGTAGTCCATCACCAGATGCCCCGACCGCATTCCATGCACGGTCACCGCGGGGCCAAGCGCCGCAGACAGGGCGGTGAATTCCGCATTCCCCTGAAACACCCAGAACAGCACAGCACCCGATCCGGGGTTCAACGTCCGCAACAGGGCGTCGGGCCGCAGGCTGTCGCCGGACCAAGCCGAAACATACATCCTTTGTCGATGCAAAAGATCATCAGCTTGATGAGCGGGATGCAGCGTCACCTTGGCCAGGTTTTCAGCCATGGCCAAAGGGGTGGTCAGCACATCGATCATCGCCGCAGGAAAGCGCGCCGTGAAATGTTCCTCGACAGCCATGATGATCTCCATCGCGGCAAGCGAGTCGCCGCCTGCCGTGCGGAAATCATCGGTGGCCTTCAGACCGTCGACTTGAAGAATACGCTTCCAGATCGCCAACACCGTTTCGGGTGTGCCACTGCGGTCTTGCTGGTCACGCGGCACCTTGTTCTTTTGCGGGACCATGGCAAGCAGCGCCTGCCAGTCAATCTTGCCGTTGATTTGCAGGGGAAGTCGCGGCAGGTCGATGATCCGGTGCGGCATCAGCATGGACGCATGGCGCGTGCCGAGCCATTCCCGCAAAAAGGCCACATCCGTCAGCGCGTCGAACACCGCAAATCCGACCAGCCGCTTGCGGTTCTCGCCGTCCAAAACCACAAGAACGCAGGCATCATCGACACCCGGGCACCCCATCAGCGCGGCGCGAACTTCGCCCAATTCGATGCGGGCACCGTTTATCTTGACCTGTTGGTCCTCGCGCCCAAGGAAGGCAAAGCTTCCATCCGGGCGTTGCCGCACGGTGTCGCCGCTGCGATACCAACGTTCTGTCGGCTTGTCGGCGTCTGAAAAAAAACGCTCTGCAGTCTGTTCGGGTGCGCCCAGATATCCGCGCCCCACAGTTGGGCCGCCGATCAGCAGTTCCCCTGCAAGGCCGGGCGCAACGTCTGTCCCATCGGCCGCCACGACCCGGATCGACACCTGCGCAAAGGGTCTGCCAATGATCTGTCCCACCATATCGTCGTTGACGACTGCGCTGCCGGCTTCGAACAAAAGCGCGGCGAACGTTGCGATCGTCGTCTCGGCGGGCCCGTAGAGATTCCAGACCTTGCGCAGGCACGGGTTCTGACGCAATCGCGCCAGCAATTCGGGCGGCGTCGGTTCCCCGCCCAGATTGACGGTCCGCACCGAAGCTGGCAACGGGTTCGCCGCGAGAAAACCCCGCAGGGTCGAGGGCGTTCCGCCCAACAACGTGATCCGGTCAAGATGGGTCGAGCGCGACAATGCGGCCAGATCTTCTACCAAAAGCAGGGTACCGCCCAGCGACAGCGTGCAAAAGATCTGGTGCAAGATGGCGTCGAAACTGATCGATGCCGTTGCCGGCATAAGGCGGTAATCTTCCCGTACGAAGACAGAATTCAGGCATTGGTCGAAATACGACACCACATTGCGATGCTCCATCCCGACAAGACGCGGAACCCCGGTCGAACCCGAGGTAAAGATGGCGCAAGCCAAATCTTCGGGCGCGGCGCGACGCGGTACCGACGTGCGCGGCGCTGTCGGCGTTTCCAAAAGCTCTGCTACCGAAAGGGGGGCATCAAAGCCATTCAGCAGCGATCGCCACGGATCATCCGTCAGTGTCAGTTTCGTCCCTGCTTCGCGAAGAACGCGCCCCATGCCCGGCCTTGTCATGCGCGGGTCGATGGTCGCAAAGGCGGCGCCCGCCATCGAGATGCCCAAAAGCACCGCGACGAAGTCCAGCGTTTTCCTCATCGTGACGGCAACGATGGCACCGCGCCCGATGCCCCGCGCGGTCAAGGCGGCGGCGATCCGCGCCGCTTCCTCGGCCATCCGAGCATAGGTCCATGCCTCGGTTTCCGTGATCGCGCAAACTGCGTCCGGCTGCGCAACGACCTGAGCGTCGAACCTGTCGCGCAGCACACTGCCCGGCTTTTCTGGCAGTGTGTCCGGCTGTTCTTCAAGCGCAGGGTCAGCCACCGCGGGCATCGTGCAAAGCCGGTGCGCGATTTTCTGCGCCGTTTGAAGAGCAAGGTCTGGCCCCATGCACACGACCACATCACCGTGCTGCACGTCGGAACAGACGGCGTCAGCGGCGTCCTGCGGGCTCGTAACAAGAGCAAACGACGCGTGATTGCGCCCCAAAGCGCGCTGCAGTTGCGTCTCGGCAGCGGCGATGTCACCGATCTCACCCGCAGGAGCAAGCGGTAGCACCCAGATCCGGTCGGCAATCGCCAAAGCTGCGGCGTAGTCCCCTGCCAGACGCGACACCCGACTGATCATTTGCGGTTCGATCACAGCATGAACACGTCCAGCGCCGGCCGTCGTCCGTGCCAACGCAAGCGTTGCTTCGATCTCGGTCGGGTGATGTGCAAAGTCGTCGAAGACGCGCACACCATGCGATGCAGCAACGTTTTGCCACCTGCGCTTCACCGATTGGAACCGTGCAAGCGCCATGCAGGCCAAATGCGGCTCGACGCCCAATGAGACAGCCATGGCAAGCGCCCCAAGCGCATTGCACAGATTGTGCAGGCCTGGCACCGGCAATGTCACGCGGCCAAGGCTGACCCCGTCTGACATCAGATCAAAGGCGCATTGCTCTGCCGTCATCCGCACCATCGCCGGATGAACGCGGTTTTCTGCTCTCAGCCCATAGGTCAGCACACGGTCGCCCAAGCGCGCCGCCAGTCCGGCCAGAAAGGGATCGTCGCCGCACAGGACGATGCAGCCGTCCTCGGGCACGCGCGAGACGAGGTCGCCAAATCCGGCCCGCAAAGCGCCCAGATCGGCGTAATGTTCCGAATGCTCGTCATCCACATTGGTCACGAGACAATGCGCAGGGGCCCAATAATCCAGCCCGCGAAACGCTTCGCAGGTTTCCGCGACCAGCAGGGGGCCATCTCCCCACCGTGCGTTGGCACTGTTTAGGGCTTCGGATACGCCCCCGACCATGTGGCCAGCCGCCAGTCCGGCGGCATCAAGAATGACTGCAAGCATGGTCGTGGTGGTGGATTTTCCGTGACTTCCGGCCACGCTGATGACTTCGCGACCTGCAATCAGGTCGGTCAGTGCCCGCGTGCGGTTGCACACCTGAATGCCCAACCGTCGCGCGGCGTCCAGGTCCAGGTCAGACTGTGGCACGGCAGGGCTGTGGACGACCAGCGTTAGGGTCCAGACTCAATCAAGTCCACCAGATGATGACTGCAGCGAGTGCGACGGCTGAAGCGAAGTTCCTGGCAAGCTTGTCGTATCGTGTTGCGATGCGCCGCCAGTCTTTGAGCCTTCCAAACGCGCGTTCGATGCGATTTCTGTCGCGATAGGCTTCGGCATCGTAGGGGATGGGCGCTTTGCGAGATCTGGTCGAGGGGATGACGGCCTCTGTCTTTGTTTCTGCAAGGCGGTCGCGCAGGCTGTTCGCGTCATAGCCCTTGTCGGCCAGAAGCCGGGAGGGCGCAGGGCATTTGTCCAGAAGTGCCGGTGCTTCGGAGATGTCGGCATGGTTTCCGGGGCTGAGGGTGAAGGCCACCGCTCGCCCGCAACCATCTGTCAGGGCATGGATTTTTGTGGTTGGACCGCCACGCGAGCGCCCGATGGCCTGAATTTTCGCCCCCCTTTTCCGCCCTGTGCAGAGCGGTGGGCACGCACGGCGGTGCTGTCGATGCTCAGGTCGTCGGGGAGTTCCGCCTGCGCCGCAAGGGTAGCGAAGATGCGCCCCCAGAGGCCGCGATGGCTCCATCGGTTAAACCGGTTGTAGATTGTCGTCGAAGGACCATAGCCGGGCGGGCAATCCTCCCAGCGGCATCCGATCCGCAGCACATGGATGATGCCGCTGATCACCCGGCGATCATCCACCCGCCGCGCCCCGGGCTGGTTCGTCGGCAAAAGCGGCTCGATCGCTGCCCAAGCCCGGTCTGAAAGCCAAAATCCTGCC
>CAMAQR010000105.1 GCA_945860375.1 Pseudorhodobacter antarcticus | reverse complement strand
ACCTCGCCACAGGTGGCTATCGGCCTTGGTCTTGGCATGGTGCATCAGCATTTCAAACTGGTTCCCTCGCTGACCGTAGCCGAGAACATATTCTTGGGCATGGAAATTGTGCGCGGCGGCTTAATCGACAGCGCGTCGCAGGTGGCTGCTGTGCGCGCGCTTTCCGCCTCCTCGGGTCTGGCAGTTGACCCTACCCGTGTCGTGCGCGATCTGTCTGTCGGAAGCGAACAGCGCGTCGAGATCCTAAAAGTGCTCGCCCGAGGCGCACGGATCGTCATTTTGGACGAACCCACCGCCGTGCTGACCCCTCAGGAAGGTCGCGATCTGTTTCGCACGCTGCGTGGGTTCACCGATCAGGGCATGACTGTGATCCTGATTTCGCACCATCTGGACGAGGTGCTAGAGGTGTCGGACACGGTGACGGTTTTGCGCGATGGCGCTGTGATCGGCACCGAGCCTGCCAAAGGGCTGACAGAGGCGCGACTGGCGCAGATGATGGTCGGCCGTCCTGTCGATTTTGGGCGCAAGCGTCGCGACGGAACCGCCGGTGCGCCCGTTTTGACCCTGACCCGCGTTCATGCTCGTGACGACCGAGGGTTGCCCGCGCTGATGGATGTCTCTCTGACCGTCCACGCCGGTGAGATTGTGGCCATTGCCGGTGTCGACGGGAACGGCCAGACTGAACTGGCCGAGGTTGTGGCTGGTTTGCGTGCCCCCAGTTATGGTAGTATGAACCTGAATGGGCGAGATATTGCTGGTGCTCCCGCAGATATCGTCCGGGGGGCGGGCCTTGCTCATGTACCTGCCGACCGTCTGGTGCGCGGAGTGGATGTGCAGGCGTCCATCATGTCCAACATCCTGATGGGACGGCAGGATTCACCCGCCTTTTCCAAGGGTGGCATGATCCGTTGGGGTCGGGTCCGGGCTGAGGCCGCAGCATTGATCAAGCGGTTCGATATTCGCACCCAGGGACCGGATGCACCGGTGAAATCCCTGTCAGGCGGCAATATGCAAAAGGTCGTGCTGGCCCGCGAATTTTCCCAAGGCAAGCAATTCCTTCTGATCGACCAGCCGACGCGCGGCGTTGATATCGGGGCCACTGAAGGCATTCATGACGAGATCATGCGCCGCCGTGCCGAGGGTGTCGCAATCTTGTTGATTTCCGTCCAGCTCGATGAATGCATGAAGCTAGCGGACAGGTTGCTGGTTATGTTTCAGGGGTGCCTTGTGGCAGAACTCGATCCGAAGACCGTTACGGTGAACGAAATAGGCCTGCACATGATGGGCGCGTCACACAACAGAAAGGCCAGCGCATGACCGACATCCCTCTCGCACGCCCGGAGCGGCAAGTGCCCGTCTGGGCGCAAGGATTGATCGGGCAGATGCTGGCGCTTTTGATCGCTTTGGCCGGGGGTGCTGTTATCATCTGGCTGGTCGGAGAAAGCCCGCTGCATGTCTACGAAGTGCTGTTGCGAGGAGCCTTGGGCAGCGCCGAGAATGTCGCCGGATCCCTGTTGCAGGCGACGCCGATCATCGTCTGCGGTGTCGCTGCCTGCGTGGCGCTGCGGGGCGGTTTGTTCAACATCGGGGTCGAGGGCCAGCTTTATGTTGGCGGTTTCGCCGCTGCTTGGGTCGGTTTCACGCTGAACCTGCCGGCGGGGCTGCATGTCGTCGTCGGGCTTACCGCCGGGATGCTGGCCGGGGCGTTGTGGATCATTCTGCCGGCAATCATGCGCGCCCGTTTCAATGCGAACGAGGTCGTCTCCACGATCCTGATGAACTATGTCGCGGTCCTTTTGACGTCGTACCTGACCATCGCTGTGTTCAAACGCCCCGGTGGCTGGTCCGAGACGGCGCCAATCGCACAAACGGCCTATCTGCCACAGTTGATGGACGGGTCACGTGTTAATGCAGGGTTGATCATCGGGCTGGCGCTTGCCCTAGGGCTGTATCTCTTTCTGCGGTATACCGGTGCGGGTTATGCCGTATCTGCGATGGGGTCGAACCCGAAATTCGCAGCCTACGGCGGCGTTCGGGTCAAGCGCAACATCGTAGCCGTCCTGTTGACTTCGGGTGCCATCGGCGGCCTAGCCGGCGGGATCGAGACGCTGGGTGTACACCGCCGGTTCATGGAAGGGTTCGCGCCGGGTTTCGGATTTGATGGGGTGATTGCCGCTCTCTTGGCGAACGGCAATCCCTTGGGTGTTGTTGTGGCGGCCCTGTTCTTTGGCGCGTTGCGTAAAGGGTCGCTGCTGATGGAAGTGGAAACCGGTGCCTCCCGCGAAATCATCACGGTCATTCAAGCGCTGATCATCCTGTGTGTATCGGCCCAGATCCTTATCCGCCGCCGGGGCGGTATCAGCGGAGAGAAACGTTGGAAATTCTGACACAGGTTTTCACCATCTCGCTGATCGCTGCGATCTTGCGGACGACAGCGCCGATCCTGCTTGTAGCCCTTGGTGGCGCTTTCACCACCAAGGCAGGCATTTTCAACATCGGACTAGAGGGCCAGATGTTGATGGGTGCGTTTTTTGGCGTGCTGGGATCAATGTGGACGGGGTCAGCGCTGGGCGGTCTGGTCTTTGGCGTGACAGCGTCGGTGTTGATGGCTGTGATATTCTCGGTCTTTGTGGTGACGTTGCGGGCGAACGAGGTTGTTGTGGGGCTTGCCCTGAACATCATGGCGGGTGGGCTGACGATTTCGCTGACCAAGGCGATTTTCGGGGTGCGCGGTTCTATCGTGAACCCTGCCATTGTGGGGATGCCCCGAATTCACGTGCCCTTGATCCACGACATCCGCCCACTGGGTCAGATACTGTCGGGCTATACGCCGTTGGTCTACACCGCCTTTGCACTGGTGTTTTTGGTCTGGGTCATCCTGTTTCGCACCCGCCTTGGTCTTTACATCCGGGTCACAGGGGAAAAGCCTGAGGCAGCGCAATCGCTTGGTATCCGCACGGCGCGGATGCAGCACATCGCGTCCTTGATCTGCGGCGTACTTGCCGGAGCCGCGGGAGTGCATCTATCGCTGGGGTACATCGTCATGTTTGCGGAAAACATGTCGTCAGGACGTGGGTTCATGGCGGTGGCTGTCCTGATTTTTTCGGGTGGCGATCCGGTCAAGGTACTGCTGGGCTGCCTGCTGTTCGGCTTTGCCGATGCGGCGTCGCTGCGTTTGCAGACAATGGGGGTATCGTCCTACCTTGTGCTGATGGTGCCCTTTGTCGTGTCGGTATCGGCGCTGTTCTTGCTGTCGTGGCGGCAAAGGCCAAAGATCATCCGTGAGACACTGCAACACCTGACGGCCCCGGTCGTCGCAAAAGGACAGGGAAGTTGATGGAACGGATCATTCTGGATGTAGATGGTGCAGGCGATGACATTCTGGCGATCTTGTTCGCATTGGGTGCGCCGGGCGTAAAACTGGAGGGTGTGACAGCGGTTACCGGGGCCGCTGGCAGCGTCGAACAGGTCACGCGCGTCGTGCTGAACACTTTGACGCTGGCGGGGCGCGATGACGTGCCCGTCGCCGCCGGAGCTTGGAGACCCATCGTCGGCAATGACCCCAGGGACATGGAGGCTCCGGTCCATTTTGAAAAACGCCTGCGCGCCCGGTTCGGTGACCGGTTGACCGGGTTCAACCCCCCTGCACCGGAACCCATTCGCCAAGCAATGGACCGGCATGCCGTCGATTTCATCATCGACACCATTCGCACTTCACCGGGCGAAATCTCGGTTGTGGCGACCGGGCCGCAAACAAACGTCGCGTTGGCTTTAAGACAGGCCCCCGATATAGCAATGCTGGTGAAGCAGTTCGTCGTGCTGGGCGGTTGTTTCCACACCCCCGGCAACATCACACCTGTGTCAGAATATAATATCTGGGCCGATCCCGAGGCGGCCCGCGTCGTCCTGCGGTCAGGTGCCCCAGTGATCCTTGTGCCGTTGGATATCTGCGAGGACAACCGCGTCGCCCCGTCCATGCTGACCCGCGACGACCTTGCAGATTTTGCGGCGGGTCCGCGTGGTCCGGTGGTGGACCACGTCATCGACACCTTCCCGATCTATATAGACATCTGGCGCGAATTCTTTGAACTGGTGGGCTTTCCACTGGATGACGCTATCGCACTGACGACGGTGATCCGGCCAGACCTGTTCACCATGACCAAACCGCATTTCGTCGACGTGGCCCTGTCAGAACGGCTGGTTCGTGGACAAACAGTGGTGCACCGGGGGCGGCAAATTCTTGATTTCAAGGGGCCAGTGACAACCCGGGTATGTGAAGACCTGGACGGGCGCGGGTTTATGGCGCTGTTCAAGGCGGCCTTGCGGGCCGTCGACAAAGGAAGGCCGCAATGAAACCCGTTCCCGTTCTGCTGGATTGTGATCCGGGTCATGACGACGCGATTGCGCTGGTCATGGCGCATCGGTCGCCCGCCATCGATTTGTTGGGGGTGTCTATCGTCTGCGGCAACGCGACACTGGACCGCACGACAGACAATGCGCTCCGGATTCTTGAATTCATTGGCGCTAAGGATGTGCGCGTGGCGGCGGGATGTCTGTCGCCCTTGGCGCGTGAACTCGTCCTAGGGACGGCGGACGGACCATCGGGATTGGAGGGTTCTCCGTATCTGCCAAAGCCGAAAACACGGCTTGATCCACTCCACGCAGTCGAATTTCTGGCCCATCACCTGCGCGCTGCAGCAGAGCCTGTAACTCTCGTTGCAACCGGGCCATTGACCAATATTGGCTTTCTTTTGCTGAAATACCCGAGCCTGAAATCGAAAATCGCCCGCATCGTCCTGATGGGGGGCGCTATGTATCGGCGCACGGAATACATCACGCCGACCGAGTTCAATATATTCTGCGACCCTGAGGCCGCCCGGATTGTGATCAACAGCGGGCTGGATGTCACGATGGTCGGCCTAGATGTGACCATGCATGTCATTGTCGAGGAACCGCAATTCGCCCAATTGCGCAAGATCGACACCCCCCTTGGCCGGGTCGTGCTGGATTGGCTGAAGTTTTATGAAAAGCTGCACCGCGGGCAGATGGGGGTAGGCGGGGCGCTGCATGATCCTCTGGCCTTGGCCGCCGTGATCGACCCCACTCTGATCACCACGCGCGACGCACATGTTGCGGTGGACCTTACAGGGACCTTCACCTTTGGGGCGACGGTGGCAGATTTCTGGAACGAGCGCCAGTTGGGGACCAACGTGCATGTCGCTTCGTCCGTGGATTCCGAGCGTTTCTTTGACATGCTTTATGCACTGCTGCGCGACTGACAGGGGGATCGGATGATGATCGATGTATTTTCCGCCAAACGGCAGGACGGGGCACTGACCCTGAACCCCGCACGCACGGCCGTGGTGGTGATCGATATGATCAACGAATTCTGCAAACCAGGCGGCAAAATGGTTCTGCCGGGTTACGAAAACCTTATTCCTGCGCAGACCGCGCTGATTGCGCGAGCACGGAGGCTCGATGTACCAGTCGTCTTTGTCATCGACAGCCACAGAAAAAATATGCGCTGCGACCGCGAGTGGGTCAAGCGCACGCCGCACGGAATCGAAAACACTTGGGCCACGCAGGTGATCGACGATCTGGCGCCGCACCCCGACGATATCCGCGTGATCAAGCACCGCTATTCGGCTTTCTTTCAGACCGATCTCGATCTGGTGATGAAAGACATGCGGATCGATCAGTTGGTGGTTTTCGGTGTGGTAACGAATATTTGTGTCCGCTCTACCGTTCACGACGCCTTCTTTCTTGGATATGACGTGGTCGTTCCCGCCGACGCCTGTGCGGCGACGGGTCCAAGGGAACAAGAATCGAGCCTTTACGACATCGCCACCCATTTCGGTGCTGTGTCGCGCAGTGGGGCCGTGATCGCGGCCATGGATGGCAGTGAGGTCGTTGAAAACGAAGTTCCTCCCGCCTGAATTGGCCCGTAAAGCAGGAAAGAGTACCGGATGAAAGACGCTCCCCCCCCCGCAAAGCGGCGGTCACAGGCCGAGATTGACGCCAGTCTGGAAGTGATCGGATACAAACTTGAGGACCATTACGCCCACCTTGTCCGTCTTGTGCATCAGCGGGCGACAGCGCTGTTTCAGCAGGCATTTGAGGGGCAAAACATCACGCCCACTCAACTTGCGATCATGGCGACCCTTTTGCGGTACGGGCCTCTTTCCCAGATCGCTCTAGGTCGCATCACGGCGATCGATACCGCAACCCTCTCCACAATGCTGCGGCGGTTGCAGGACATGGGACTTGTCGAACGAACGGCGTCCGAAGTCGACCAACGCGTCAACCTCGTGCACCTGTCGCCCATGGGCGAAGATAATACATTGCGGATGCTGCCTCTGTCACTTGCCGTCCGCGAACAACTCCTTGCCCCCCTGAAACCCAAGGACCGCGAACGCTTTATTGCAGCGCTGCGGCTATTGGCCTGATCCCTGCTGCAAAAGACTGCCCCCTGACACAAAGGACCACCAGATGGATTTCCCCTTGCGCAAGATCGTCGTGACCCTCGAGGAAATTTTCCACGACGGTGGACCGCCCGTGGACCGGCCTCGCCTGCGGGCCGCGGCGATGGCCGTGGTCAGGAATCCTTTTGCCGGGCGTTATGTGGCAGACCTGACAACAGCGATGGAAGATTTGAAGCCTTTGGGCCTTGAGTTGACCGACAGGCTGGTTCGTGCACTTGGCGGGAACGTGACACTGATAGACGGATATGGCAAAGGGTCTATTGTCGGAACTGCGGGTGAATTGGAACATGGCGCTCTGTGGCATGTGCCGGGAGGCTATGCGATGCGCGACAGGCTGGGCAAGGCGCTGGCAATCGTTCCATCGGCCAAGAAGGTGGGTGGATTTGGCGCACGGATCGACGTGCCCATTGGACATATCAACGCGGCCTATGTGCGCAGCCATTTCGACGGAATGGAACTGGGTGTGTCCGACGGCCCGCGCCCTGATGAGTTGGTTTTTATACTGGCCATGACCTGTGGACCACGAATTCATAGCCGCATGGGCGGGCTGGAGGCAGGCCAGATCAGCCAGATGGACGGATTACGCTGAGTGTTTTGGCGTCCTGGCGTGGTTATGCCTCCCTGTTTCCAGTGCGACCCCAAACGTGCGCGATATTTCTGCCGCGACTGCGCCGCGATTTTTCAGCTTGGTGCCGTTTTGTCGTGCTGACACGACACAGCGTGATCAGTTCGAACTGTCAGCGAATGACGTTTTTGGAGCGAAACATCTTCAGAATCTGAAGATGTTTGGGAGACCTCGATGCACTGCAGCCACAGGGCAGGGGGCTGATACTGAAAAATCCTGCAGAAATCACGAAAATACGGCATTGAATTCAATGTGCTAGCTGAGCGCAACCTGGCTCGCGCAGCTTGGATCGCTTTCAGCAGATTTTAGGGTGATTTTGTGGCAAATACTTCAGCAGCCATGCTCTGCGAGCACATTGGCCATCCCACGCGGCTATGATCAAATTTGCTCGCACCGCTGCGCTGTAGCTGCGGCACCGTTGTGCGCCAACTTTGCGCTGTCCGCTATCCGAC
>CAMAQR010000104.1 GCA_945860375.1 Pseudorhodobacter antarcticus | reverse complement strand
CCCATGCGACAAAGGAAAGAACGGCTTCAACCGCTCCATCTGCGCGTCCGTCAGCCAGAATAGATCACCCATGCGACACCTCCCCGATGCCGCAAATGAATCAGTGAAACGGGCCGGAAACAAGTGGATTAATGAGTTCTGAGCCTAGTAGTCCGTGAGGTCAGTTTGAAAATTCGTAACCACCCCGACTTTGCAGGGAGACTGCAGCAAGCTTGCGATGATAGCGTCACTCCGCAGCCTTTGTGCAGCGTTACATCTTTACATCAGCACCCGGCCCAAAACTGCCGTTCACCATTGGTCTGCGCGGGCTGATCGCTTCATTGAACCGGTCAATGATCCACTTCGCGTCAGGCAGGAGGTGCGAAAGGCGCGTTCAAGTCATGCTGGCCACGCAATCCATGATGACACAACTATACGGTGAGCAGGGCCTTTCCAATTTTCGGATTGATACGTAGTTTGAGCTGTAAGCAATTGTAGGCCGCCATGATCGACACATCCCGCTTCCTGTCCGACCTTCACCACTTGCGCAGTTTCGGCGCGCAAGGCATCGGCGTGATCCGCCCGGCCTATTCCGCACCGGACATAGCCGCGCGGGACTGGCTGGCGGTGCGTATGGCCGAGGCCGGATTGGCCGTGCGATTTGATGCGATGGGCAACCTGTTTGGTATGGCCGACGCGCCCTCGCTGCTGCTGGGGTCGCATTCCGACACGCAGCCGACGGGCGGCTGGCTCGATGGGGCGCTGGGGGTGATTGCGGCGCTGGAATTGGCGCGGGCATCGCGAGAGGCGGGCGGGCCCGCGATTTCAGTGGTGTCGTTTCAGGACGAAGAGGGCCGGTTTGGCGGGACCACCGGGTCGGCGGTGTGGTCGGGTCTGCTGCCGTTGGCCGAAGCGGACACCGCCGAGGATACCGACGGCGTGACGCTGGCCGAGGCGCGGCGGGCGTTGGGGAACCGGGTGGGCGGCGATGTGGACCCCGCGCAGTTCACCGGGTTCATCGAGCTGCACATAGAACAGGGGCCGACGCTGGACACGGCGGGCGAACAAATCGGGGTGGTCACTGGAATTGTTGGCTATCGTGAGTTGATGGTGACATTGACCGGGCAGCAAAACCACGCAGGCACCACGCCGATGGCGCTGCGGCGGGATGCGTTTCAGGGGCTTTCTGCTTTCAATGCCCGCCTGAACGACCGCTTATGCAACGTGGTCATACCGCAATCGGTGTGGACGATCGGTCATGTGGCGGTGGCCCCCAACGCGTCTTCCATCGTGCCGGGGCAGGTGCGATTTTCGATGCAATGGCGCGATGGCGACACGGACCGGCTGGCGCGGATGCAGGCGGTGATCGAGACGACGCTGGCCGAGGTGGCCGCCGAGATGGGTCTTGGCCTCGACATCGGGCCGCTGCTGGGTCTGGAACCGGTGGCGATGGACCCGATCTTGCGCGCCCGACTGGAGTCTGCGGCCGAGGTGGTGGCGCCGGGGCGCTGGCGGCGGATGCCGTCTGGCGCGCTGCATGACGCGACGAACGTGGCGCGCCTGATGCCGGTGGCGATGCTCTTCGTGCCCTCGATTGGCGGAATCAGCCATGCGTTCGAGGAGGACACGGCTGAGGCAGATCTGGTCGCCGGCCTGCGGGTGCTGGCGCAGGCCATTGGCGTTTAGCCATGGTCGGCAAGGGGATCTGACGATCTGCCGCATCTAAGATACGGCATGTCAGCCCATGAAGTGCCAAAGCTTGCTTCAGCGCGCAGAAGTGGGTGGACACGCGCGACTGGTTCAAGGGCGGAACGATCACCGGCGCGATCCGCATCCCCCATACCTGCGTCGTGGACGCATTGTCCCAACCGGGGTGTGGGCCGGATTTCGACGGCTGGGACTGCAAAGCGGCAAAGCCAGTAGCCTTGTTCTGCAATGGCATCTGCTGCGGCCAACCTCCGATTGCGATCCGCAACATGATCAGCGCCGGATACCTCGCAAACCGGATTTTCTATCCGCATGAGAGTGTGCAGGTCTGGCGTCTTCTCGGTCTGACTGTCATCGTTTCAGAATGACCGCGCCGAGACCGGCTTTGCGCTCCTGTCGGACTGACCAGAGGGAAGCAGAGAAAAGCCATGAAGACATGCGATGTTGCCATTCTGGGCGGTGGACTTGCGGGGTTGAACGCGGCGCGCCTGCTGCATCGTGCGGGGATCCAGTTCCACCTGTTCGAGGCGCGGGATCGTCTTGGTGGACGCATCCTGACCGTGAACGAAACCGGAGAGCCTGACAGTGACGGCTTTGACCTTGGCCCGTCGTGGTTCTGGCCCGGCATGCAGCCGCAACTGGCGGCCCTGGTTTCCGAACTGGGCGTGCCGATTTTCGCACAGCACACGGCCGGGGATATGCTGTTCGAACGCAGTCTGCGCGAGCCGCCGCAGCGGGTGGAAGGCGCTGGACAGGATCAGGGCTCGATGCGTCTGGTTGGTGGAATGGGCGCGCTGGTGCGGGCGCTGGCGAAGGATCTGCCCGCGGCGTGCTTACGTCTGAAGGCGGCGGTCACCGATCTGCGGCTGGTCGCGGATGGGATATGGCTCACCATCGCGGGCGACGGCCAGCCTGTCGAAACTCTGGTGGCGCGCCATGTGATCTCGACCCTGCCGCCGCGGTTGATGGCCGAGGCTATTCGCCTTGACCCGGTGATGGACTCGGCAACGGTCAGCCACTGGCGGAAAACGCCGACATGGATGGCCCCGCATGCAAAGTTCTTCGCCATCTACGACCGCCCCTTCTGGCGGGAGGATGGTCTGTCCGGCATGGCACAAAGCCTCGCTGGCCCGCTGGGCGAAGTGCATGATGCCACCACGGCCTCTGGCGATGCCGCGCTGTTCGGCTTTGTCGGCCTGCCTGCCAAGACCCGTGCGGAGCTATCGCGGGACGGCGTGATCCGCGCCGCGACGGGCCAATTGGCGCGCCTTTTCGGCCATCAGGCCGCAACCCCCCGCGCAACGCTGCTGCAAGACTGGGCGCTGGAACCGTTCACTGCGACCGAGGCCGACAGCGCGGCATCCGGGCACCCGACTGCTGCCTGCGCGCCCATGGTCACCAGCGCGTGGATGGATCGGCTGACACTGGCTGGCAGCGAAACCAGCACCACCGAACCCGGCTATCTCGCCGGAGCGGTTGAAGCCTCGCACCGTGTGACACTGGCATATATCAAAAGGCGAGCTGTCTTGCCGGCCCGAACAACCGGGGCGGGATAGGACCGAAGGGCAAATCTCTCTTCTCACGCGTCTGGGCTGAGCGGCCATTGGCCGGAAAAATAGATGCTTCAATGCGGCCTTCGAAGCAGCCATTCGCTCTTCGCGCAGCAATGCTGGTGCGGTATCTCGTCAGGGCCGAGATCGACCGCACTCTTTTAAAATTTCTTGTTGGAAAAGTTGATGGAGGCCGATGTGGCTGTCGCAGAGTAACTGGCAAGGACAAAATGATATCCGATTAAAACTGGGGGGATTACCATGCCAAGTGCCGATTGGCGGGCAAAGGCGCTATTTGTAAAACTCCCGTCGGTCACTGAAGTGCCGGACACGCCTGCGCCAGACTCTGTAGCTGCCGGGTTGCAGACTTTGCCGCATCAACGCCTTTACTGCGTCCTGATCTAATCCATGCAGAGCTTTGATGTGCTCAAAGCCGACATGGTCGCTCAGTGCCATCTCGATGATTTCGCTCAGCGCAGCGGGGTCTAGAACAAGCTTTGTCATCTGAATGAGCTATCTTGGCTGTCAGCCATTTCAAGTGCGGCTGATGCTGGATGCGCATTTGTGCGCACCCGAAAGATGACGTAAACGGCCTTAAAAGTTGAAAGCCCCTAGATGTCGAATCCTACGACGACCAGTGCAATGCCGATGGTGTCTGTCGTCATCCCCCTGTACCAAAAAGCACGTCATGTCGCGGACGCTCTTTCGGGCGCTTACAGGTCATGTCGTCAGGCAAACGCCGCTTTTGAGTTGGTCGTGGTGGATGATGGCTCAACAGATGGATCGGGCGATGCAGTGCAAGACTGGGCCGCACGTGATCCAGCGCACGCATGCGCCCTTCGCTTCATACGACAAGAGAATCGAGGAGCGGCCGCGGCTCGTAACACAGGCTGGACAGCCGCTCGTGGTGAGGCCATCCTGTTTTTGGACGCCGATGACACTTGGGCGGACCATCATGTTTCAGAGATATTGGTTCTGATGGCGGAATTCCCCAAAGCGGTGCTCTTTGCAGATGCTTGGCAAGAGATTTCAGTCAATCACACCGCAGGACAGCACGATTTCGGGATCGGATCAGATCGCCGCGGACCCTTGCCGTGTTTCTTCGAGACGATGAGTTCTGGACCCATGATCGTCTCATCCAGTACGGCGGGAACTTGGAAAAGATGTTTGGAGCAGAGCCAAGGATTTCCCGAAGGAGTGCAATTCGGGGAAGACAAAATCGGCTGGGGCCGCCTTGCACTTCTGGGCGAAGTCGTGTGGTCGCCGCGCATCGGTGCAGTGTGGGACAAATCTGCTGACAATAGAAGCGACAAGAAGCTCGGCTCGCCACCTCGGACCGCATGGCGCGATTTCCTCTTGGCGGCACTTACTGGCGACGAGCTTTCGACAACAACACGGCGCAACATCCGAACGGCGATCGCAATTGAAAATGCCTGCCTTACTGGAAAGATCGCGCTGTTCAGCAAAGAAACGCCTGCGCTTTTCGTCGAGGCTGGTCAAAGGTAAGCGTTGTTCCGATCACACCTTCAGGCGTAGTTCCACCGCAGCAGGTCGTTGATCTGGCTTTGTTTGTGGCCGTTGACGATGGCCCGGAGGGTTGCGGTCAGGTAGGCATGGGGCTCGGTGGTGTTGAGTTTGCAGGTTTCGACCAACAAGGCGATGGTCTCCTGCATAAGCGGTCATTTGCCGTGACAACGGGACGCATCGGGACTAGCCGACCTGACCGCACCGATGGTGGCGTGACCATGGGCCGATTGTCATTGACAGCGCTGGGGCTGCGGGTAGGTTTTCTAAAATTCGAGTTAACCGGACGAGGGCACAATGGCGCGACACCTGATCACGGCTTCGGCGCAAATGGGACCGATTTCCAAATCCGAAACGCGCAAAGACACCGTTGCCCGCCTACTGGCTTTGATGCGCGAAGCACATGGTCGCGGGGCTAAGTTGGTGGTCTTTACTGAAATGGCGTTGACCACTTTTTTTCCACGCTGGATGATCGAAGACGAGGCTGAACTGGACAGCTACTATGAAACCGCAATGCCCTCGCTTGCCACTCAACCTTTGTTTGACGAGTCGGCAAAGCTGGGGATCGGTTTCTATCTCGGCTACGCCGAACTTGTAGTCGAAGGCGGGAAAAAACACCGCTTTAACACGTCAATTCTGGTGGATCAGACCGGCAGGATTGTTGGAAAATACCGCAAGGTGCACCTCCCAGGGTGGGCAGAACCCCTTCCAAACCGGCCCTTTCAACATCTGGAAAAGCGCTACTTTGAACCTGGAGATCTTGGGTTTCCTGTCTGGCGCACAATGGGTGGCATCATGGGCATGTGCATCTGCAATGACCGTCGCTGGCCAGAAACCTACCGCGTGATGGGTCTGCAAGGGGTAGAGATGGTCATGCTGGGTTACAACACGCCCTTCGGCCATCTGAACAACGAGCCGATGGACAGCCTAACCCTTTTCCACAACCATCTGTCGATGCAAGCAGGGGCCTATCAGAACGCAACCTGGGTCGTTGGCACAGCGAAATGTGGCAACGAAGAGGGGTCAAAGATGGGCGGCCAGTCGGTGATCGTTGCCCCAAGCGGAGAGATTGTAGCGCAAGCCGTTACCGTCGAAGATGAAGTGATCACCGCGAAATGCGACCTCGATATGGGGCGCATATACAAAGACACCGTTTTCAACTTTGCCCAGCACCGCCGGCCCGAGGCTTACACCCTCATCACCGAACGTGCGGGGGCCATCCTGCCGGAGTAGACCATGACTACAGTTATCAAAGGCGGCACGATCGTCACCCATGACCGGACCTACAAGGCCGACGTGCTGGTTGAGGGTGGCGTGATTACACGCCATCGGGCAGAACCTTGTTGGCGATACCCTGATTGATGCTGAAGGTGCTTATGTGATGCCCGGCGGAATCGATCCGCATACGCATCTGGAGATGCCGTTTATGGGCACCTCCACCGCCGAGACGTAGGAGAGTGGCACCTTTGCAGCAGCAAGCGGTGGCACAACGATGATCGTCGATCACATTATTTCCAACCCGACTGACTTACTCGGTCCGCTGGGGTTGTGGGAAGAAAGAGCCGCACGTCAGGCCAGCATCGACTACGGCTTTCACATGTCAATAACGGGCTGGTCGCAGGAAATCTGGGCACAGATGGAAGTTTGCGTTGACCGTGGGGTAAACACATTCAAACATTTCATGGCCTATAAGGGCGCATTGATGGTGAATGATGACGAGATGTACGCAAGCTTTACGCGCTGTCGTGAGTTAGGTGCTATCCCGTTTGTCCATGCAGAAAACGGTGATCTTATCGCCGGTCTGCAACAAAAACTGCTGGCCGAAGGCAACTGTGGTCCCGAAGCTCACGCCTACTCCCGACCCGCAACGGTCGAAGGGGAGGCCACAAACCGTGCGATCATGATTGCAGATGCGGTGGGAGTGCCGGTCTACATCGTGCACACCTCCTCAGAAGAGGCACATGAGGCGATTCGTCGTTGGAAACAGGCAGGCACGCGGGTCTGGGGCGAGCCGTTGGTACAGCATCTGCTGTTGGACGAGGGTGAATATGCCAATCAAGACTGGAACTATGCTGCCCAGCGGGTGATGAGCCCGCCGTTTCGCAACAAACGGCATCAAGACAGCCTTTGGGCGGGACTTGCAGCAGGCACGCTATCGGTGGTGGCGACCGACCATTGCGCCTTTACCACCCAGCAAAAGCAAATGGGGCGCGGCGATTTTACAAAGATCCCGAATGGCACAGGGGGTCTGGAAGACAGGCTTTCGTTATTGTGGACACATGGTGTAGCGACGGGGCGCATCACGATGAACGAATTTGTGGCAGTCACCTCGACGAACATCGCGCAGATCCTTAACATTTACCCCCAAAAGGGTGCGATTGCTGTTGGCGCGGATGCCGATATCGTCGTATTCGACCCAGCGGCCAGCAAGACCATCTCTGCAGCCACCCAAAAATCTGTGATTGATTACAACGTGTTCGAAGGCTTTGCTGTCACTGGCCTACCTCGCTACACGCTATCGCGCGGCACGGTACTTTGGGGACCGAACGGTGGCCAGCCGCAGCCTGGCCATGGGCGGCATTTGAAGCGCACCTCCAACCCGCCAGTTTCGCGAGCCTACTCGCAATGGCGCAATCTTATCGCCCCACGTGCCGTCGTGCGTGACGAAAGTCTGATGCCCATCGGAGTCTAGTAGATCCGGTTGAGCGATAGATGTGCCGTGAGAGACGATCCCAAAACTCAGGCGCATCCTGCTCTGCGTTGGTCATCGCCACGGCCAAAGTCTGCACGGTCAGGATAAGCCCCGGGGTGCGTGGCTTGCCATCCTCCATTTCAAATTGGGCATTTAGCCGTTATAGGGTAAGCGCCGTCTCTGTCCCATTGAATTAGCGTATTTCTGAACGCGGTGCGTGCTGTCAGAAGGTCTCTCAACGCATTGGGAGGTCGGCATGGCGGATGGTGGGGACGGGTTTGTGGGTTGGTGCGAGGTAGTTGAACCTCGGCGCGG
>CAMAQR010000103.1 GCA_945860375.1 Pseudorhodobacter antarcticus | reverse complement strand
CATGATATCTCCTCGTTTCGATGTGAACGAGAAGACCTTACCAGCCATCAGCTTCGAGGATTATGCCGACCCCTTTACACCGATCCCAAACAGAAACAACAACTTGCAGACCTACATCGGCATAATCCGGACATCGGCATAATGCGCCTGCCAACCGGTCGCGGTCATGATCGTGTCCATGGTGGCCCCGTCTGGCGCTTGCAACAGCGCGACCAGCATCGCCTGCTTGGTGCCAGCGCGCTGGATGGGTTGTTTGGTCGGCGTCGTGTCGCCCGCGCGTTTGTGATCGGCAGCGATGCGATGCACCGCCATCGGCACGATCCCTATGGCCAGCATGCCCGCGTCGGTGACCACCATCGTTGTGCCGTGTCCATCGCCGGTTTCACGCCAGAGCGGCTCGCCCCGTCGCAGGTTGGCGTCGACCTCCTGCAGCCAGCCGCGTTCAATCATCTTGGTCACGGCCATTTTGGCCGCCGCACCCGCCAGACCCTTCGGCAGTGGCAGGGCAATGTTGTCGGGGCGCTGGGCACCGGCGGTCAGGATGGTGGCCTGGGTTTCTGTCAATTTGGTCATGGCGTTTCCCTATTGGTCGTGTGTGGCAAGGAAGCTGGCGATGCGCGACAGCAGATCGTTGTCGCCATTGGCATCCGTGCCGATGATCACGTCGCCATCGTCGTCGGTTTGCAGATCCGCGATTTCGCGCAGTAGGACGATGGCGTCGTCGCTTGCTTCGAGGCGTTCGGCCTCCCACGCGGCGGTGATCGCGTCCTGTTCGATCTGATGGCGCTGGGCCGGATCATGCGGCATGGCGGGCCTCCCATTTGGCGAAGTCGTCCTCCATCCCCATGCTCTCGGCAATCTTGCGCAGAATGCCGGGCGACGGGCCCTCCAGATCGGCGGCGAGTTTCGCCTCGGCCGCGAAGGTTTCGCGCGGCAGGTGGTTCAAAGTGCCGTGGTGCAGGCGCATCGACGCCTCGATCCCGGCAGGGTTCAAGTCGGGCGCCAGTTCGTGCAGCAGTGTTTGGTAGGACATCATTATCTCCATGGTTGGGCGCACGGGTTGCGTCCCCTCCTACGCAAGCAAGCCCCGCCATCGCGGGGCTTGGTCGGGGCGCTTCGGATCAGTCGGCGCATTCGCCCTCGCTAAAGGCGATGTCTGTCATCTCGCGCAGCAGACTTGCGTACCGCTGCAGATCGCCGACATGGCCCCAGTGGATCTCGTCGGGGTTGGCATGGAAGTGGTCGTCACTCAGGCCTTTCAGGCGCTCGAGTCGGGCGTCGATTTCGGCTTTGGCGGCCACGAAGGCGGCGAGGGCTTTGTCGTTGGTGGCGGAGGTACTGCGGGTGGACATGGCGTGTGCTCCTGTTCAGCGGGTTGCGGCTTGGCCAGCGGCGAAGGCCGTTTCCAGTGCGGCGCGGATCGACCAGACCGCCACATCGTGGAAGTCGAGGCGGTCGCTGTTGCGGGTTTCCAGCGTCTCGATGTGGAAATGCTTGGCGGCGATCTCCAACAGCAGGGCCTCGCAGGGGGCTTTGGCAGGGGCTGCGGTCTTGCCGGTCATGGTTTGGTCTCCGGGGCTTGGGCTGTTTAGCGCCTGCAATCAGGTTCGCTCTTACGCCGACCTTGATCAACAAAATAACAAGCAATATCATTGCTTTGATTAGAAAGCGGGGTCTGCAATGAACGGCATGAGCGAGCGCGAATATTCCACCCATTCTGGCCTGTCACGGGGCGCTGTCCAGAATGCCAAACGCGGCGGAAGGCTGGTGTTTTACGCCGACGGATCGATCAACGCCGCCGCATCAGACGTGCGCCGTGCAGACATGACCGACCCCGATCAACAGCGCCGCTCGCTTGGCGGTGATGCAGCCATGCCAACCAACGGCGGCGGCGGGACAGACAGCTATCTCAAAGCCCGGACCGCACTGACGGTCTATCAGGCGCAGGAACGCCAGCTGGCGATCCAGAAGAAAAAGGGCGCGCTGGTCGACCGGGCCCGGGCGGAGGCGCTGGTGTTCCGTCTGGCCCGGCAGGAACGCGATGTCTGGGTGACTTGGCCCGCCCGTGTGGCGGCGTTGATGGCTGCGCAAGTGGCGGCGGAGGTGGAAAAGGCATCTTGCAAACCGGTGGTGATCGAGGCCGCGACAATGCAGCGGGTGCTGGATGCCCATGTCCGGGCGCAGCTTGAAGCCCTTGCCGACCTCCGGGTTTCGCTTGGATAAAGGCGCTTTTGGGAACGGCGCTGACCTGAAATCTACGGTTGGCCGATAATTTGTTCAGGTCCGAGCAAGGCAAGTTGCGGCCCAACTGCTCTAACAGTTCCAGAAGGGGCGGATCGAAATTCCAGTTGTACATCGCCGAAACGATAGCACCGGCGCCACCAATAACCATACGAGCCCCGTCGTCTGCATGTCCGAACATTCAGCATTCGCGCTCGCTGCCGGGCTGCGTCTAGAGGCAACGACCGCTCCCGGAAAATCAGGTTTGCACCGCTTCGAACGACAGATGCGCAATGGGTTTATGTGTAAACGGAAATCGCAACCTCTCACATGCGCCCAAACGCGTTTTTCGATGGCCTTTGGTTCCATGAAAACCCATCCCGCCCAACTCGGCAAGCCCGTGGCTTTCGTTCTGCGAACACAGTGTCGAGAGGATGCTCATGCCAAGCACAGATCAGATCGCTTGCTGCACGGAGGCTGATCGGCTCTGCGGTGCTGGCCCGGTGTGGCGCATCAATCGGCGTTCGATCAGCCGGACCACCCCGATCAAGACCAGATTCAGCACCAAATAGAGCACCCCTGCGATGGCGAAAACTTCGAAAATCGCAAATGTCTGGCTCATCAGGCGTTTGGCGTAGCCGGTGATTTCCAGAACGGTGATGGTTGACGCCAAGCTGGTGCCTTTGACCATCAACACCAGTTCGTTTCCGTAAGCGGGCAGCGCCTGCCGGATCGCCAGCGGAAACTCGATGCGGCGAAAACGCATGGCGCGCGACATGCCGCAGGCTTTGGCCGCTTCGACCAGACCGGCGGGCACGGCAACAAGTCCGCCGCGCAAGATCTCGGATGTATAGGCTGCGGTGTTCAGCGCCAGCGCCAGCACCGCACAACGCGAACCTTCGCTGACCACCCACCAAAGCGCCGGTACGTCGTGAATGAATTTGATCTGCCCAAGCCCGTAGTAGATCAGGAAGATCTGCACCAAAAGTGGCGTGCCGCGAAACGCTGTACTGTAGTGGCGCGCGAATCCGGACACCCAAGCCTTGTCTGACCCGCGCATGATCGCAAGGCCAAGGCCAAGATTGAAGCCGATGGCAACGGAAATGGCGGTTAGGGCCAGCGTCATCCAAAGGCCTTTGAGCAGCACCGGCACGGCAAGTTGAATAAGTTCCATAGCTTAGCCCCTTTCCCGTGGTGACAAAACGGCTTCGACCCTATTAAAGCCGACTTGGCTGATCAGCGTGATCATCAGGTAGACCAAGGCTGCAATTGTATAGAAGATCAGGGGATTATGTGTTGACCCCGCACCAATGAAGGCGGTGCGCATCAGCTCTTGCAAGCCCACCACCGAAACCAGCGCCGTGTCCTTGATCGTGGTTTGCCAGACGTTGTTGATGCCGGGAAAGGCAATGCGCAACATTTGTGGCGCGATAATGCGCATGAATATCCGGCGGTTTGGCAGGCCCAGTGCGACGGCCGCCTCGATATGGCCTTTCGGGATCGCGGCCAGCGCGCCACGGATGACTTCGGTGGAATAGGCGCCCGAAATGGCGCTGATCGCGGCCACGGTGATGAAAAACGCATAGCCCGCATCGGCAAGTTCGGCGAACCCAAAGACGGTCGCGATCTTGGCGACAAATTCCACGGACCCGAAAAACAACAGATAGATGATCAACAGTTCCGGCACGCCGCGGATGACCGATGTGTAAAGATCGACCAGGTGCGACAGCCCGAACACCGCGCGCCATTTGATCAGGCCGCAGATCGTGCCGATGATCAGCCCGAAGATCATACTGGCCACACCGACGGCGATGGTGACGGCTGCACCACGCAGGATTGCACCGACCCAGCCACCCTCCCAGACCTGTACCAAACCGAATTCCATCGCTTCATCCTGTTTTCTGAAACACGCGCCCAGCCGAAGCCGGGCGCGGCCTGTTCTTGAAGTTCCGGCCCGGCGTTATTGGCAGGGGCGCGAGATATCCATGTTGAACCATTTCTCGCTGGAAGCCTTGATCGAACCATCCGCGATCAACTCGCAAAGGGCGGTGTCGATTTTCGCTTTCAGGTCTGTGTCGTCCTGACGAATGCCGACGCCCACGCCTTCGCCCAAGGTCGGGTCAAAGGTGGAGATGATGTTGACATCAACAAATTGAAAGCCTGCGCCTTCGGGCTTGTCCAGGAATGACTGCAAGGCTGACACATCGGCAAAGCCCGCATCCACGCGGCCGTTGGCAAGGTCGATCTGCATTTCATCCAAAGTCCCGTAGGATTTCAGCGTCGCGGTCGGGGCCAGCTTTTCCATGAAATGGGCATGGGTGGTGCCAGCCTGAACGCCAACCGAATGGCCATCCAGAGCGGCCAACAGCGCCGGAATCTCGGTGATACCTGCAAGGTCGGAACCCTTGGCAACGACAACCTTGTTGGCCAGTTCGGCGTAACCGGTCGAGAAGTTGATTTCCTTCTTGCGGTCGGCGGTGATCGACATACCCGAGATGATGATGTCGAACTGTTTGGCTTGCAGTGCCGGGATCAGGCCGTCAAATGCCTGAACCACAAACACACATTCCATCGCCAGCTTGGTGCACAGCATGTTGCCTACGTCGGCGTCAAAACCGGTGACCGCACCGTTTGCGTCGGCCATGCTCCACGGCGGGTATGCGCCTTCGGTGCCGATCTTCAACTGGCCTTCGGCCTGTGCCCCAGAGGCCACCCCAGCGAGCAGCGCGATGAGCGAAAGAACCTTCAGTTTCATGTCCGTCTCCTTGTTGAACTTCGTTTCATTTTGGTCTTCACCGCACCGATTTCGCCCTGTTCTGGCTGGCCGGGTAGCGATGTCAGTCTCAGAACGTCCGGGCCAGGAACTGGCGCAAACGCTCGGATTTCGGTTGGCCGAACAGATCGGCCGGGGCTCCTTCCTCTTCGACGCGGCCCTGATGCAGGAACAAAACCTTGTGGCTGACCTCGCGGGCGAATTGCATCTCATGCGTCACCAGGATCATGGTGTTGCCCTCTTCAGCGAGTTGACGGATCACGCGCAGCACTTCGCCCACCAATTCAGGGTCCAGCGCTGAGGTTGGCTCGTCGAACAGCATCACTTTCGGGCGCATCGCCAGCGTGCGCGCGATGGCGGCGCGTTGTTGCTGGCCGCCCGAAAGCTGGCCGGGATAATGCGCGTGCTTTTCGGACAGGCCGACCTTTTTCAGCAGGGCATGCGCATGCTCTACCGCCTCGGCGCGCGCCTCTTTCAGCACGTGGATCGGCGCTTCGACGATGTTTTCCAACACCGTCAGATGGGGCCAAAGGTTGAAATTCTGGAATACCATCCCGACCCTTGCGCGGATGTGTTCGATCTGGCGCGGATCAGCGGCTGTCGTGCCGCCCTTGGCATGGGGCTTCATACGCACCAATTCGCCGTCGATAACGACACGGCCAGAGTTTGGTTGCTCCAGAAGGTTGATGCAGCGCAGCATGGTGCTTTTACCCGACCCCGAGGATCCGATCATCGACACCACTTGCCCAGGATAGGCCGTCAGGTTCACGCCTTTCAGAACTTCCAGTGCACCAAAGGATTTATGCAGATCAATCACTTCGACCGCGGGGGTGCCCTTGGGGGCAACTTCCACCGTGGCCGCACGTGCTAGGGCAGAACCGGGCTTTGCTTCGACCTTTTTCAGCACAGCCAAGGCACTGTTAAAGTGACGAAGGCTGGTGGCAAGGCAGATCTGTTGCCAGCTATCATCTTGTGGAATGAAGCCATGCACCAAGTCTGTCTTGATGAGCTGGCCGCGCTCGGACTCGAGCTTGCCGTAAAGATGCAGCCAGTTGTCGTCCACGACCCGGCGCTGCATTTCGGCACTGCTGAGCGTGCCGCATTCCATCACCAAGGGCAGAACCCGCGCTTGCGCCATTGCCGCCCGAGCAAAGGCCGAGACATAGCCAGTGGCGGTGGCCGCGATACCTGTATTGGTCGTAGCGCTCGCACCCGTTATCACCTTCACCATCGCTGGCCCGAAAATCTCCGTCCCCCACGCCAGACCCGGATGATCAACCGGGCTGACCGAAAGAAGTGCCGGATAGCCATAAGGCCCGGCACCGGTGTGCAGATCAAACACGATGACTCGCGCCGCCATTTGGCCAAACTCGGCAAGAACCGCGCTCAGCACGCGGTTCGACCAGACGGGGCCATCACCGCCATAGAAAAGACCGTCTGCGAAGGCGTATTGCCCGGCTTCGATGATCAGTGAAACGGCGGTCTGGCCTTTGGTTTTGGTCAATTCGGCTAAGGCATCATCGGCCTTGATCCGCTCTGGTCCGTCCCAGGCCGCGCCAACAAGGGCGGCATGCAGATCGGCATAGGCGGGATTTTCGGGCGGCTTTGCGGCCCAATCAATGAAGTTGCGGTTCAGATCGACATTGTCTTCGTTCACCCGGCGCGACCAGGCCGTGCCCCAGGGGTTGATCAGATGGATCATCAGAACGGCGGTGTCTTCCGGCAGCGCCCAATTGGCCTTTTGCCCCAGCCACGCAGTTTGGCAAGCAGAGCCATAAGCCCCTTCCACCCCGTGCGTTCCAGAAATCATCACCATCAGTTTCGGTGCATCAGCATGCCCGATCAGCGCCACATCAGTGGCGATCGTCTTGCCATCCGGGCCATGCAGCGGATGGATGTGCTCTGAAAGAGCCGCACCTGCAGCGCGTGCAGCTGTCAAGAAGCGCTGACGCATTGTTGCGTAGTCCAACGCGAACGGCAGGTTGGTTTCGGCGGATTGCGTCAGGTCGCGCGGCTGCATCATTGGGATTTCTCGCGGGCTAAGGGCTGTAACGGCAGAACTTTGCCGGGATTCAGGGTCAGGTCGGGGTCCAGCGCCTGCTTGATGCGCATCATCGTGGCCAGCTTTACGGGATCAGATGTGGCGACCAAGGCGGATATGCGTTTGGCCCCCACCCCGTGTTCGGCGGAAAATGATCCGCCAAGGGCACGCAGGACTGCGTAAAGCACGTGCTCCACTGCGCCGGATATGGCGTCATCCAGCGGACCGGCGCGGTTCAGCACGATATGCAGATTGCCGTCGGCCAGATGCCCAAAGACATAGGGCACCAGATGTGCGTCGATCCGGGCCAGACCGCTTTTCACGTGGTCAACATAGGCCCCGATTTCGGACAGCGGCACCGAGACATCATAGGATGCCGCCGCCGCATGGGCGCGGTACAACTGATCGGTGTCCTCGCGCAGTCGCCACAAATCGGCCTCTTGCCGTTTGGACGCGGCGATGATGCCGGTGGCTGTTGGGTGGCGGTCGAGGATTTCGCCGAAGATCTTCTCGATACCCTCGTTCAGATCGGCCTGATTGGCACCGCCCAGCATCAACAAGAGACAGACCGGCTGATCCAGTGGAAAGCTCGGTTCCGACCAGCCCTGCGCCTGGGCGGTCAGTTGAATATAGGACTGCCACAGCCCTTCAGCCGCCCGCAAATGCCCGGCATCAGATCGCAGCGCGAAGCTGATCGCCTCCAACGCCGCAGCCACCGATGGCAGGCCCAGCATCACAGTGGCGGTGGACTGCGGCAGCGGCTCCAACT
>CAMAQR010000102.1 GCA_945860375.1 Pseudorhodobacter antarcticus | reverse complement strand
GAGGTATGACATGCCTATCGAACTGACCCTGAACGGCGAGACCATCGCGCTGGAGATCGACCCACGCACCCCGCTGCTGGATGTTCTGCGCGACAGGCAGCGCCTTACCGGCGCAAAGGCCGTCTGCCGCGAAGGGTTTTGCGGGGCCTGCACCGTCCACATCGATGGCGAGGCCGTACCGTCTTGCCTGCGACCCATCGGGCTGCTGCACGGATGCAGCATCGTCACGATCGAAGGCTTGGCCTCGCCCGGCACGTTGAACCGCGTGCAACAAGCCTTCATCGACCATGACGTTGTGCAATGTGGGATGTGCTTTCCGGGGATGGTGATGACCTTGACCGACTTTCTTGACCGCGAACCCAACCCCGACCGTGATCAGATCAAGGCTTCGCTCGTGGGCAATATCTGCCGCTGCACAGGATATGAGCGGATCATCGACGCTGTCCTGTCGATTAATGCGGAGGGCGTGGCATGAACCGGCCGACTGATCCCCGCTCTGTCGTGATGAATTTACCGCGCCGCGATGCGCTGGACAAGCTGACGGGGCGGACACGTTATACCTCGGACCTTGGCGCAGAGGTGCTGCATGCGGCCATCGTGCGCTCCACCGTTGCCTCGGCCCGAATTCTGCGGATGGATTTTTCCCCTGCACTGGCGATGAAAGGCGTGCGGGCCATAGCGCAGGCCGGTGATGCGCCGGGTCTCTTCGGCATCGGGATCGCGGACCACCCGCTGCTGAACGGCAGCCGCATCCGATTCAAGGGCGAACCCTTGGCCGCGATTGCGGCGGATACGCTGGACATTGCCCGTGCGGCAGCAGCGGCGGTGATCGTGGAAACCGAACCCCTGCACGCCGTGATGACGATGGCAGAAGCTCTTTCCCCTGACGCCCCCATCATTCACCCTGATTGGAAAGCCTACGAACTGCTGCGCGAAGGCGGCATCCGGGGTGGCAATGTCGCGTGGGAGGCGCGGGTGATACGTGGCGATACTGACGCGGCCTTTGCTCGGCCAGATGTCACCATTGTAGAAGATTGCTTTCAGGTCGGACGCCAAAACCAACTGCCGTTCGAACCCCGCTGTGCAGTGGCAAGCTATGAGGATGGCCGCTACCACATTCACACTTCAACCCAAGTGCCTTGGACGGTACGGGCCGTGACTGCCAAGGCGCTTGGCGTGCCGCCTTCGCGCGTGCGGGTGACGGTGCCAGCCGTAGGGGGCGGGTTTGGTCTGAAATTTGATTGCACCATCGAACCCATCGCCGCCGTTCTAGCGCAAAAGACCGGGCGGACCGTCTCGCTCGTGCATTCGCGCGAGGAGGAAAACCTGACCTGCCTTTGTCGCGAAAATGCCGAAGTGCGCATTCGCTCTGCCGTAACGGCAGCAGGCGAGATCGTCGGACGCGAGGCGACGGTGCTGATGGATTGCGGAGCCTATGGTGGGGAGCAGGTGTTTCTGACCACCATGACCGCCCATACGCTGGGCGGGAATTACAAGCTGGGGTCGGTGAGGTTGAACAGCCGTGCAGTCTATACCAACACGCCGCCCAATGGGGCCTTCCGGGCTTGCAACGGCGTTTACAACACGTTCTTCCTTGAACGGCATACCGACAACATTGCTAAGGCGATCGGGATGGACCCGCTGGACTTGCGCTGCCGGGCGGTGCTGGGAGATGGCGACATCGGCGCAACGGGACAGGTGTTTCAGGGCGATGTGCTGCGCCCGATGCTGGACCGGATGGCCGCGTTCGTCGCCCGGACACCAGACCGTCGTGACAGAGCCGATGGCCGTCTTTACGGGCGCGCGACAACGGTGGGAACATGGTTTGTTTTCGTTGGGCCGTCTTCCGCGACGGTCAACCTGAACGCCGACGGCAGTGCCACGCTCGTGACATCGGGGGTCGAGATCGGGTCGGGCACGATGGTGCAATCTCTGCCGCAGATTGTTGCCGCGACCCTTGGCCTGTCACCCGATGAGGTGATCGTGAAAGCCGCTGATACCGATGCTGCTGGCCGTGATCTGGGCGTCGGCGGCGGGCGGGCCACAGTATCCATTGGCGCGGCGAGTAAGATGGCGGCGGAACGGGTGCGGGACCAGATCCTGGATGTCGCGGCGGAGATGTTGCAAGCGCAGTCCGAAGACCTGATCCTGACCAAGGGCCGCGTTGAAATCGCGGGCCACCCCGGAACCGGTATGGCGATCACCACCGTCATCGCGCGGGCTGAGGCGCTTTTGGGCCCTGTTTCTGGCAATGGCAACTTCACTGCGCCGGGCGTTCCCGCCATGCCGGGCTGCGCGGCGGGCCATTTCATCGAAGCCATCGATATCCCGGTGTTTGCCGTCCACGACTGCGAGGTAGCCGTCGACCCCGATACCGGCCATGTCGAGGTGCTGAGCTACAAGGTGGTGCAGGATGTCGGCCTTGCATTGAACCCGCGCGCAATCCACAGCCAGATACAGGGCGGCGTCGTTCAAGGTCTAGGCTACGCGCTTCACGAAAAGATTACCGTCGGCCCGGATGGCGCATTGGAACAGCCGGGCTTCGAACAATACCTCGTGCCTTTGGCGGGGGATGTCGTGCCGGTGGAGATTGATCTCTACGAAGGTGCCCCCTCCATCGGGCCCCTAGGCACCAAAGGCGCGGGCGAAGTGCCCATCCTGAACGTCGGCGCAACCGTCGCTTGCGCGGTTGCGCGGGCGATTGGCCGCGATGTCAGCGAACTGCCCCTCACGCCACCTCACGTTTTGTCTCTCATCCAAGGACGAACTGGCCGCATTGAGCATCCGCAAATATCTGCGCAATGGTCAGAGAATCTGCTGGGTGCAGAGCTCTCGAACCGCAGCACCTCAAACAGCAGCAGAAGCTGAAGCTGCAAGGCGTCTAGAAAACTAGGGGCTATTAAAGCACTGGACCGGATAGCACGTCCGGAGCCGGATTGAGGCAAAGATGCGGTGCCTGAAAGCCTTCGGCGAGCGCATCGCCGCAAGGCACCCCGACAGCCAGACGGCCGAAATCCAGATCCGCGTCGCACTGATGAACCGCTTCTCAGCCCTCGGCACCGCCGAGATCGTTCGCGTGGGCTGATAATGAAGGGGAAAGGGGCTATCTTTCCTCAAGGGTGACTTATGCAAAAATGCCCTCACATTGCCTATCGGATGGCACCAACTGCAAAACGCTTCGATTTTATCCACTCTGGTCAAAAATGCATAGCAGGACGTGATGGGAAGTCCTTTCGGTCTAAGCCCTTAAAACCGCATCTCTATCCCCAGCTGGCCGCTGGTGCGGGTATGCCCGTCAATCCAGTCTGTCTGGATTTGACCTGAGGTGGTGGTCATCCCATCCTCAGCGTGGGTTTGCAGGCCAATCTCAGCCCCGCCACCACAGGTTTGGGCTGTGGTGGTGGCTCTCGACTGCTGGCAGATCAGACGTGGGGAAAGGGTGATCAGGCGCTGGCTTTGCGCCAGATCCATCCCATCCAAAGGCACACGGAATTCGGGGCGGAAGGTGAGGTTCGCCAGTGTCACCATGCCCGCGTCAAGGCTAAGGCCGTTGTCGGTCGCACCGTAGGCCGTGCCAGCGAAACCAACGGTATCAATCCACGTGCGGCCCAAGGTTAGGGCCAACTCTGGCCAGATTTCATAGCCCTTTTGCGCAATCACACCACTGACCGAAGCGCCGAATGTGGCCGAGCGGGTGGTGTAATCACTTTCCAGCACCAGAACGCTGTCTGCCATGGACAGGGTGTTACGCCCTGCGCCAACAGACACAAAACTTTCCAAATAAACCTGCTTTGCCATCTCATGCACCGCATAGCCGCCCGCCGTGACGCCTAGATGAACCTGATCACCGGAAAAACTGCCCGCGATGTCAGACCGCGCCAGATCGCTGCCAATGAAATAGCCCAACATCGTGGTGTCAGAAACCATCCGCTCCCACCCGATCTTACCGCTGAACGTGGTGGATGACGCGCCACTGGTATCACCGCGCTGCAGATCAAAGCTGCCGAACAACCATTGCCTTTGGCCATTGCTTTGGATCGATTGACCAACGAACGTGCCCATAGAGCTGACAGTGACCGGATTGGCATCAAGACTGCCCGCCATATCCAGCGCCACATTCTGACCCGGGCTTGCAACGAACCGTTCCTTGGCGTTTTGCACCACGGCTTGGTTGGCCGATAGGGCGCTGGTTAGGCCACGGGAGGCGTCGTCGGTTAGCACATGATGTATCGATCCCGTCTTGGCATTAAACTCTGTGGTTGAGTTTCCCGTATCGATGACCAAGGCTTTGTTGGCGCCCAGTGACCCCGAACCACCGGGTGTGGGCAACGTTAAAGTAGCGTCATTGCCTGCAGCGTCCTTGATCGTGCCCAAGTTAAGCGCAAGCGCGGCGGTGCTGAGATAGTCAAGGTCGGCGGAGTTGTCGCCAGACTGAACGGTGTAAAGAAATGTAAGGACTGTGGTTTCGCTTCCGGAAACATAGCTGATCGCCCGATCGGTCGTCCCTGTTTCTAAGGTCAATGAAGGTGTGCCGTCGGTTGTGACTGCTGTGACCGCCTCGCTAAAGGTCACTTGGACGCTGATCAGTTCGCCAGCCTTGTAAGTGCCGTTTGCAGTTGAAGCGGAGACACTGGTTACGGTGGGCGCGGTTGTGTCCCTCAAGCGAAGCACCAGGTGCAGCGTCGACTCTTTTTGAATGTTATAATCACTCAGCGTGCGACCATCTTCCAGTTGCTTCCCCGCAAAAATAAGCCGCTGCTGATCTGGGGGAATGCCCTCTTTGTCTTGCACTTTTTGTTTGACGTTTTCGATTGTGTCAGAGGGTTCAACGTCCAGCGTGATGGTTTTTCCGGTCAGGGTTTTGATGAATATCTGCATGGCATGGCTCGCCGTCGACATCATGGTGAGGCTTAAAACAAGAATAATCTGGCCTAATTTCTTTGACCATGCGCGCTGCGTAAACCTAGGGGGTTGTGCCACACGGCATTCGGCCGTGGATCGAAAAGTAAGCCCCCCAGCCGAAGAGCTAATGTCTAGAACGGAGTTCGCTGCTGTGTTGAGACGAGATGACCTTTGCAAGCAGGCCACAGCGTCTTGCCACCCCGAGCGGTGCAGCCACCTCGAAGGCCGGATGCCGCGCAACTGGCCTTGCAAAAGCTTGAAGAGATAAACCACCATTTCTCCAAAAGAGTTTTAACGGCGAAGCTTAAGGACCGCGTCGATACGTTTAGGGTAACTTGATTTCTTAGGGGTTCAACCGCCAGCCTTTGAAAATCAGGGTAACTTTAGTTTAAACGAGTATCTATGGGCATAGGTTACGGCTGTTCATTGCAATTGGCCCAAAAACCCGCACGTATACACCATGCAAAGCTTGCCACTGCCCAACTCGCCCGCTACTTGACCCTGAATACCTTTGCCTCAGTTAAAAGTCGTGCAAAATGCTAATTTTCTGGGGGTTTCAAGCATGAAAACATCTCGCCCCAACGAAGATGCAAATCCCGCTCTGGAAATCAGCTCCTCAGTTGGGGGGGTGACCTTTCGATCCACCGCCAATCACCTTGCGGAACCGTCCCATGCATTGACACGGGGCTCTTGGGCAAAGAAATTAGGTCAACTCATTCTTCTCTTGAGCCTCACCATGATGTCCACGGCGACCCAAGCCATGCAGATATTCGTCAAGACCCTGACCGGCAAAACCATCACGCTGGAAGTTGAACCCTCTGACACAATCGATAACGTTAAGCAAAAAATTCAAGATAAAGAGGGCATCCCGCCGGATCGGCAGCGGCTTATTTTTGCGGGCACGCAGTTAGAAGATGGCCACACGCTGAGCGATTACAGCATCGAAAGAGAGTCGACGCTGCGCCTGTTTGTTCGCTTGGTCGGAGGCATCGCAGACGATCCCTCTATTAGGAGCCAACTCGTGGCGCAGATGTCTGCTGCATATCGTTTGACTGAGGCGCAGCTTGATCATGTTTGGGGCCGGCTCAATACGCTCTCCAAAGACGGCGCTGCCGCCAGCAACGGTCAACAGGTAGAGCTCTGGGTCACCGGGGTCATCGCCAACGGCACTAACAATGCCGATGGCCATGACAGCAGCTTTCAGGCGCGGGGCCTTACCATTGGCGTTGAGAAGCAGTTCAGCGCATACTGGCTGTTAGGGGCAGCCATAGGTTACGGAAGCGATCACACCGACACAGATGCGCAGGGCTCTGGGGTGACCTCAACCCAAAAAACAACCGTGCTTTATCTGCATCACGCCTCGGAAGACCAGCTGCTGATTGATGGCGCAATCGGCTATGGCGACATCGACTTTCGTAACTCTCGGTATTCAGATCTCTTGTTTGAGGCCAATCGAAGAGGCCATATCGCCTTCGCGGGCATCCAGGTCAGTAAGGCATTTCAGACTGCTAGAGTAAGCTTTGTGCCCAACCTGACCCTTAATTTGAGCCAGACTACACTGGAGGCATTCACCGAATCTGGCCCTGCGCTGGCAGTGCAATACGACAGCGCCAGCAACCAATCGACGGCGGCATCGGTCGGCATAGAGGTGTTCACGGATATTCCCGTTGCGACGGGCGCCCTCAGGCCATCGCTGACATGGAAGTACACCCACCGCAGTGAGGGTGACCTGCAGCAAACGATGCGCTACGTTGATGCGACTTCTGGTGAAAGCGACACCACCCTTGTCATTCAAGGCGTCCCCAGGGAACAGGTTTCGTTGGGGATCGGCTTGGATTATCAGGGCCAACAAGGCACGATAGGTCATCTTTATTACTCATTCACCAACGGCTCGCAGCAGTACCGATCAAGCACACTGCGGCTGGGTGTGACCATGGCTTTTTGACGAAATGACTGTGAACGCCACTGAGCTTTTAAGGCAATTTCGGATACTGGGAGGGGTGGCCGAGAACGTCTGCATCCGCCAAGGCCCCCATGGGTATGGCGTGTTTGCCGTCATCCCGAAAAGGCCAGTTCGACTGATGGTGCCGTCGAAGCTTTTGATTTCGCCCGAGACGTTGGCATTCACGTCTGAGGGCAATCTTGCAGTAAAGAATGAAAGCGGCCTAAGCGCAGGCCTCGCAGCGTTTCATGCGCAATATCAACGCAGTTTCGGGTGGGGTGCCGGTGGTTTTGAACGCGTCAAACACTACCACCAGCAAATGTGCGACTTACCCAGCGCCTTGAAGAATTTTTTGCTTATTCTGGGCTGTTCGAACGACCTGCTGAGCCAGATGCCGACACCTGTCCAAGCGTTCAAGGAACATTGCATCAGCCGACAGATCGCCGTCTCTGGCACTTCGAAACTGATGCCTGTGATAGAGCTGATCAACTATGCCAGCGACGGTGCGCCATATGTGGTGATGCCGGAGGGAGTGAGTTTGTCGGGAACCTTCGAAAATGAAGTGCTGGCGCGGTACCGCCAGAGCATGGATGCGTTCCACTTCTTTTTTAACTACCGCTTTGCCGCATCTGGGCGATCCACTTTGTCTTGCGAAGTCACTGTCGATATTCCCCAATTCAAACCGTTGCGAATTACCCGACTTGACGGGTTGTTTGACGTTAAAAACGGCGCACGCTGGCCGCGGGTTAGCAGCAACAAAGACGAGATCCACCTCTCGTTTGTAGAACTGATCAATCTAGATGCGCCAACCTTGCCAAGGCAGGTCTTCATTGACCTGCTATCAGCGCAAGGATTGGCCATCAGCCGTGCAGGCCAACTCTTTGATGGGCTGTTGGACCATAACCGACAGGTTCTCCAAGATTTCCTGTGCGCCTGCGAAAACGCTGAGGGCCAAGTTGTTGAGAGCCTTAAGGCAGTGGCTAGG
>CAMAQR010000101.1 GCA_945860375.1 Pseudorhodobacter antarcticus | reverse complement strand
TCAAGGGCCAAAGCATCCGGGCAACCGCCAGCTCTGCGACAAGCGCGGTCGCCCGGATGCTGGCGCTCGCTTACGCGGCAATCTCGCTAACCCCAAAGTGGCAACATTTTGCGATGCCCTTTGGCTCATTTTTACTCTGCCGTTGACACACCACCGACCCAACCGTCTCGGCAGTGTCAACGTTCACAGTGCCGCCCGAAACGATCAACGCGGCGGCATTTCCCAGATCACTTCCCAGATCGAGGTCCAGCGTGCCACCGCTGACCGTCGTGTCAGAAGCAACCAGCCCCGTGTTCTCGAACGTGCCACCCGTCACCTCCAGAGTGCTGTCCAGCATGCCCGCGTTGCTGCCAGTCCCCGATGAACTGACCGCGCCGGAAATGTTGCCGCCCACGCCAACTTCCAGAACGCCATCATTGGTCATCGCCCCGCTCAGGGTGGCGTCAACCGTAAGTTTGCCCGGCCCCGATGTTGCCGCATTGCCGATGATCGCGCCGCCAACTCCGCCGATCAGCACCGCGCCGCCCGTGATCGTCACCCCATTCGTGACAGTCAGAATGCCTTCGACTGTCAAGGTGCCCGCGCTGACCGCAACAGTGCCCACCGTCGAGACATTGCCCGACCCCAGCAGCGGCTGGTTGCCCGCGCCCGTGTTCAGAACCGCCGCTCCGACCGCCGCAGGGGCCACATCCCCAACCCAGTTGGTGCCGGTCTGGAAATTGGTACTCGTGTCACCATCCCATGTCTGCGCTTGCACCTGATCTGACAGCGCCAGCGTGACGCCCGTGGCCAGAATGAACACCAATTCTGTGGCGCGTCCAAGTCGGCAAGTGCGGCGCAGACTGCGCTGGCGGATGCCGATTTGAAGGACGGTCGGGCGTGCGTCAAGGTGGGTCAAGATAATACCTCCTGCAAATGGCTGGGCCTGGGCAAAAAGGCCCGATAACCAAAAATTTCCCAAACTATGGCAAGGCGCATGGCGTCCGGCAATGTCTTTCGGGCGAATTTCAACCCTTTTGATTAATGGGCCCCCGTTGTGTTCCCTTTCGGTCACGACTGTGGTGGCCTTTGGAATGTTCAAAGCCGCCGCGACGTCAGGGCGATGCAGGCAGCCTGTTGCGGTCTGTGGGCGGGCCGCGTTAACTCTGTTAAGCTTGACGCAACTTGCGGAGCATTGCCGCCAAAGGCTTTGCAGCGCGATCAAGGGGCGGTATACAGCGGCATGCACAAGACCCTGACCGAGATCTACGACGCCAAAGTGGCCGCTGGCAGCCTGCGCCCTGACCCTGCGCAGCACGCGGTCCTGCCGCAGCTGGAATCGTTGCGTGTCTGGGCAGAGGCGAACGCCACCCGCAAGATCGGCCTCTTTGCCGGGTTGTTCGCCAAACCCATGTCGCCGCCGCCGGGCATGTACCTTTGGGGCGGCGTGGGACGTGGCAAATCGATGCTGATGGACCTGTTCTGCGATCACACCGACATCGTCCAAAAGCGCCGCGTCCACTTTCACGCCTTCATGCAAGACATCCACCACGGCCTGCACGAAGCGCGCAAGCGCCATGTCGAAGACGCGCTGGAACCGGTGGCCGAGGCCATCACTCAAAGCACCCGTCTGCTGGCCTTTGACGAGATGCAGATCAACGACATCACCGATGCGATGATCGTCGGGCGGCTGTTTGAAAAACTGCTGGCGGCGGGGGTGCTGATTGTCACCACCTCGAACCGCCCGCCCGAAGACCTGTACAAAACCGGCCTGAACCGCGCGCTGTTCCTGCCCTTTATCGATATGCTGCGCCAGCGTCTGCAGGTGGTGGAACTGGAATCCCCCCACGACTACCGCCAACACCGGCTGACCGGGGCGCAGGTCTATTTTCACCCGGCAGGCAAGGCGCAAGATGACATCTCTGCCATTTGGAAAGACCTGACCGGCGGGGCTGTGGGCGAAACCCTGCGTCTGCCAGTCAATGGCCGCACCGCCGAACTGCCGCGCTTTGCCAACGGCATCGGCCGCGCCACATTCTGGGACCTGTGCGCCAAACCGCTTGGCCCTGCCGACTACCTCGCCATCGCAAGCGCCGTGCGGGTGCTGATCCTCGAAGACATCCCGCAACTGTCGGCCAGCAACTACAACGAGGCCAAACGCTTCGTCACCCTGATCGACGCTCTTTATGAGGCGAAAACCAAACTGGTCTGCTCTGCCGCGGATGAACCCGAACGCCTCTACATCGAAGGCACCGGCAGTTTTGAATTTGAACGCACCGCCAGCCGCCTGCGCGAAATGCAGGCTGCGGATTGGGGCTCCCAGTCAGCCCTCAACCGCCAGCCATCCCCGGTCCCGGACGCCTAAAATTTGACTAAAATTTGCGTTCATCTGTCCTTAAATATCCACAGGGGCTTGGGGGGCGTGCCCCCCAAACGGCCTGCCGAAAGCGCCGCACCTGCTAATTTTCGGTAAACAGGAATACTCAACCAACTGATAAAGTTAAATAATAGCGACGGTCCCAACGTGGGACCTACCCCCAAACCTGCCAAAGCATGCGCAAGGCAAGCCCGGTTGAGGTGACAACCAGCAAAGGCTTGATCAGCCGCGCCCCGATCCGCATCGCCAGCCGCGCCCCCAAAGCCGCCCCCGCGATCTGGGCCACAGCCATCGCCAACCCCATCGCCCACCACGTCGCGCCACTGAAGCCAAAAACCGCCAGCGACCCAAGGTTGGAAGCAAAGTTCAGCATCTTTGTGTGCGCCGTCGCCTTCAAAACCCCGAATCCCGCCAGCATCACAAAGGCCAGCATCAAGAAACTGCCGGTCCCTGGCCCAAAGAACCCGTCATAAGCGGCGATCAGCGGCACTGCGGTAAAGGTGAAAACAGCAGGCCGCATCCGTTCGGCCCGCGCCGCGTCCGTCAGTCCGGGCTTGAAGGCGAAGAATAACGCCACCGCGACCAGAACCACCGGCATGATGACCCGCAGCACCTCCGCCGGCACCGCCTGCGCCGTCAGCGCCCCTGCCATTCCCGCAACCGCCGCCACCGCCGCCATGCCCAACTGCTCGGTGGGCCGCACATGCCCGGCCCGTGCATAAGTCACCGCCGCCGTCGCCGCCCCGGAGGTGCCCTGCAATTTGTTGGTCGCCAGTGCCTCCAACGGCGACGCCCCGGCCAAGACCAGCACCGGCACCGTGATCAACCCGCCGCCACCCGCGATGGCATCGACAAACCCCGCGACAAAAGCCGCGCAGATCAGCAAAAGGGCAAGATGGGTCGCCACTTCGAACATCGTCATCTCCGGTGGTGCGGGCGTTGTCGGGCGCATCAGCGACGATGTAAAGCGATTTGCATCAGGCTTTGCGGAGGCGTCGGCTGCCTCCGGCGGGAGTATTTGGAAAACTGCAATGGGCTTAGGGAAATCTCAACTGCAAGCGGTGAGCCTGCCGAAGCGGTACAGGGAGGAGTCCCGATGGCCGCAAACAGCAAGTCGCCCCGGCAGCGTGGGTTTTCCGCCCTGCGCACTGGACCGGTGCCGTAGGCCGGGGCGCGCTGAGGGAGGCGGAAAATTTTAGTCGAATTGATGGGGTGTCAGATCGAAGCGTTTGAGGGCGCGCCCTACCACGCGGCCACCCTGCAGGGCAAAGCCGGGGTCTTGCCCGTAATCAACAAAGCCGCGCCGGGAGTAATAGCCCAGACCCGGCGCATTGTCGGCGCGGATCGCCGCGTTGATGGTGGTGATCCCCGCCGCCTGCACCGCCGCCAGCGTCGCTTTGAACAATGCCAGCCCGATACCGCCACGTTGCAGGCCCGATTTCACATAGCTGCCGATGTCGCCCCAGCCTGTCGGCAGGGCAGGGTGCAGGCTGACCGACTGAAAGCCAAGCAACTCTCCCGCCTCTTCGGCCACCTGACATGAGATCACGCTGTCCCCGGTGATGTAATCTTCCTGAACCTGCGCGACGGTTCTGGGGGTTTCATGGGCGGTCGTACCACCGATGCGGATGATGTCGTTCTGCACTGCCACCATCGCCGCCGCATCCGCCGGAACCGCCCTTCGCACGATCATGCTGCGAATTCCTCACGGGCATACCCCTGCAGATACAAAAGCGCCGTCAGATCGCCGTGGTTCACCCTGATGTCACACTCGGCCTGCACAGACGGCTTGGCATGCAGCGCCACGCCTGCCCCGGCGAGCCCCAACATGCCCAGATCATTGGCGCCGTCACCGACCGCCATCGCCTCGGCGGGTGTGATCCCCAGCCGTGTTGAAATCTCTTCCAGTGCCGTTACCTTGGCCGCGCGGCCCAAAATCGGATCGGCCACCTTTCCCGTCAGCACGCCGCCCTCGACCAGCAGCGTGTTGGCGCGGTTTTCATCAAAGCCCAAAACCCTGGCAATCGCCCCGGTAAAGGCCGTGAACCCTCCCGACACCAGTGCCGTGTAGGCCCCCTGAGCCTTCATCGTCGCCAGCAAGACCGGCCCCCCCGGCATCAGGGTGATGCGGTCGCGGATCACGCCCGCAATCACATTTTCTGGCAGGCCGGCAAGCAAGCCCACCCGTTCCCGCAGCGCATCCTCAAAGTCCAACTCTCCATTCATCGCCCGCGCCGTGATGCCTGCGACATGCGCACCAACGCCGGCCTCATCTGCCAGTTCGTCAATGCATTCCTGTTGGATCATGGTGCTGTCCATATCGGCGATCAGCAAACGCTTGCGTCTGCCAACGGAGGGCTGGATCACCAGATCGACGCCAATGCCTTGCAACCCTTGCCAAACTTCCCACCGGTTCGCGGGCACCTCGGGCAAAGCAATCTCTGCCGCAACCCCCGGGTCCAGCCAGACCGCACCACCCCCGCCCCAGGCGTTGCGCAGCGATTCCACCGTCACACGCTCCAGCACGGGGCGATCGGGGTTGGTCAACAGGGTGGCCGTGAACATGGGGCAAGTTTCCGATAGTGAACGGGCGCGTCGCATTTGCGCAATGATGCGGCGCTTTAACGCGATTTTACCGCTTGTGCCAGCCCGCAAGCGCCCATATCCCCGGCAGTGGGACACCCCTCCCCAACGGGGGGCTTATATCTGGAAGGATACCATGTTTGATCTGCCCGCACCGGCATTGCGCCCGGCAAATCCGCGCTTTTCCTCTGGCCCCTGCGCCAAGGTTCCCGGCTTCTCCCTTGACATGTTGGCCGATGCGCCCCTTGGCCGCTCGCACCGGGCCGCCGTTGGCAAAGCCAAGCTGAAACAGGCGATTGACCTGACCCGTGAGATTCTGAACGTGCCTGCGGATTACCGCATCGGCATCGTTCCCGGTTCCGACACCGGCGCGGTTGAGATGGCGATGTGGTCGCTGTTGGGGGCCCGCCCGGTTGAGATGGTGGCATGGGAAAGCTTTGGTGAAGGCTGGGTCACGGATGTGGTCAAGCAGTTGAAGCTGAACGCGAAAGTCAAGATCGCACCCTATGGCCAGATCGTCGATTTCGCCACCGTGGATTTCAATTCCGACGTTGTGTTCACGTGGAACGGCACCACAAGCGGTTGCCGTTTGCCCAATGCCGACGCCATTCCAGCGGACCGCGAGGGTCTGACCATCTGCGACGCGACCTCCGCCGCCTTTGCGATGGATATGGACTGGGTCAAGCTGGATGTGACCACGTTCTCTTGGCAAAAAGTGCTGGGCGGCGAGGGCGCGCATGGCATGATCATCCTGTCGCCCCGCGCGGTCGAACGGTTGGAAAACCACACCCCCGCATGGCCGCTGCCGAAGATTTTCCGCATGACCAGCAAGGGCAAAGTCATCGAAGGAATCTTTGCGGGGGAAACGATCAACACCCCGTCGATGCTGGCGGTGGAAGATTACCTCGTGTCGCTGAAATGGGCGCAGTCTGTGGGCGGGCAGGCGGGTCTTGTCGCCCGTGCGACTGCCAACGCCCAAGTGGTCTGGGATTTCTGCGCCGCCAATCCGTGGCTGCAAAATCTGGCGGAAACGCCTGCGATTGCCTCGACGACCTCTGTTTGCCTGAAGTTCGATGATGCCCGCATCAAGGACAGTGAGGCCTTTGCCAAAGCTGTCGCCAAGCGGCTGGAAAAGGCCGGCGTGGCCTATGACATCGGCGCCTACCGTGATGCGCCTGCAGGTCTGCGGATCTGGTGCGGGTCAACGGTGGAAACCGCCGATGTGGCGGCGCTGATGCCGTGGGTCGCGCATGCGTTCCATGCAGAAATCGCTGCACAATAAATCCCGGCGTTGCGTGAAATCACGCACCCTACCCCCCATTCCATAAGGTGTGTGCTTGCACGCACCCTAGCCAAAGGAACAACCCATGGCCCCCCGCGTTCTCGTCTCTGACGAACTGTCTGAAACCGCTGTTCAAATCTTCCGCGACCGTGGGGTCGAGGTGGATTACATGCCGAAACTCGGCAAAGACAAAGAGGCGCTTGCCGCCATCATCGACCAATACGATGGCCTTGCCATCCGCTCGGCCACCAAGGCCACCGAAAAGCTGCTGGAAAAGGCCACCCGCCTGAAGGTGATCGGCCGTGCGGGCATCGGCGTCGACAATGTCGACATTCCGGCTGCATCCAAAAAGGGCGTGATCGTGATGAACACGCCCTTCGGCAACTCGATCACCACCGCCGAACATGCCATCGCGATGATGTTCGCCTGCGCGCGGCAACTGCCCGAGGCAAACGCCAGCACCCATGCCGGCAAATGGGAGAAGTCGCGCTTTATGGGGGTAGAACTGTTCAATAAAACCTTGGGCGTCATCGGGGCTGGCAACATCGGCGGCATTGTCTGCAACCGCGCCATCGGCTTGCACATGAAGGTCGTCGCCTATGACCCCTTCCTGTCGGAAGAGCGCGCCAAGACCCTTGGCGTCACCAAGGTGGAACTTGAAGACCTGCTTGCTCGCGCCGATTTCATCACCCTGCATGTGCCCTTGACTGACAAGACCCGCAACATCCTGTCGCGCGAGAACCTTGCAAAAACCAAGAAAGGCGTGCGCATCATCAACTGCGCGCGTGGCGGTCTGATTGATGAATCTGCCCTCGCCGATGCGCTGAAATCCGGCCATGTCGCCGCTGCAGCCTTGGACGTGTTCGAGAGTGAACCCGCTACCGAGAACCCGCTGTTCAACCTGCCCAACGTCGTCTGCACCCCGCATTTGGGCGCCGCCACCACCGAAGCACAGGAAAATGTCGCATTGCAAGTGGCCGAGCAGATGTCTGACTATTTGCTGACCGGTGCAGTGCAGAACGCGCTGAACATGCCTTCCGTGACTGCTGAAGAAGCCGCCGTCATGGGGCCATGGATCAAACTCGCCAGCCATCTGGGCGCCTTCATCGGCCAGATGACCGATGAGCCGATCAAGGCCATCAACATTCTGTACGACGGCACCGTGTCGGGCATGAACCTTGCCGCTTTGAATTCGGCGGTGATCGCGGGCGTGATGAAAGCGTCAAACCCCGATGTGAACCTCGTTTCCGCTCCCGTGGTGGCCAAGGAACGTGGCATCCAGATCTCGACCACCCGGCAGGAAAAAACCGGCACTTTTGACGCCTATATCAAGGTGACGATGGTCACCGACAAGCGTGAACGCTCGGTGGCGGGCACCTGTTTCAGCGATGGCAAGCCGCGGTTTATCCAGATCAAGGGCATCAACATCGACGCCGAAATCGGCGCGCATATGCTCTACACCACCAACGAAGATGTGCCGGGCATCATCGGCCTTCTCGGCATGACCATGGGCAAGAACGGCGTCAACATCGCCAACTTCACCCTTGGCCGCTCGGGCGTGGGGCAGGATGCCATCGCAATTCTCTATCTGGATCAAGCGATTGACCCAAAGGTTGTGGACACTCTCGAAAGCACCGGGCTTTTCCAACAGGTCAAGGCCCTGCAATTCGAAGTTTAAGCCCGCTTGCCCTTTCACATTGGTAGAAATATCCCACGGGGGTCCGGGGGG
>CAMAQR010000100.1 GCA_945860375.1 Pseudorhodobacter antarcticus | reverse complement strand
GTATCACCGCAGTTTCGCGAATTCGAACGCTTCACGACAGGGGCCATGTCGGCCTTCATCGGCCCCAAGGTGCGGCGCTATATCCGCGATTTACAAGATGAATTGCACGGATTGGGTATTCGCGGCGCCTTTCGGGTGATGACCTCCAGCGGCGGACTTGCCACGCCCGAGATGATTGCAGAACGACCGGCGACCACGCTTTTGTCGGGTTTGGTGGCCGGTGTACGCGGCGGAGCTTGGGTCGGAGAACACGCGGGCACCAATCGCTTGATCACGCTCGACATAGGCGGCACCAGTGCCGACATCGGCATCATCCGTGATGGCCGCTTGTCGGAAGCAGACGCCAGAAGCGCCTCGATTGCTGGGTTTCCGGTGATGCTGCCGATGATCGACATTCACACCATCGGGGCGGGCGGGGGATCTATTGCCTATCTTGACCGCGGACATGCCTTCCGTGTCGGCCCACAAAGTGCCGGAGCGGACCCGGGGCCTGCCGCTTATGGCAAGGGCGGCACCTTGCCCACAGTGACGGACGCCAATCTTGTCCTTGGCCGCCTTGCGGCACACAACTTCTTGGGCGGTCAGATGACGCTTGATGCACAGGCCGCAACAAGGGTCATCGCCCAATTGGCGCAAGAACTGGGCCGCACGCCTGCTGAAACCGCTGAGGGTGCCTTGACCGTTCTGAACAGTAACATGGCAAACGCGATACGCTCGCGCACCGTGCAAAAGGGCATTGATCCGCGCGATTTCACGCTTTGCGGTTTTGGCGGTGCCGGTCCGCTCCACGCGGCGGAGGTCGCAAAGATGCTTGGCGTGCGGCAGGTGCTGATCCCGCCGCATCCGGGCATCACCTCGGCCATGGGGCTTTTGACGGCGGATTTAGAGTATCACGCCCTGCGCACCGCCTTTGCCGTGAAAGGCACGTTGAATACGGTACGCTTGCAGGGGCTTTTCACGGATATGGAGGCCGAACTCTCGGGCATCTTCGCCAAAGACGGTGTCCCAGTCGCGCGCACCAAAATGCTGCGGCAGGGCGATTTGCGCTATGTCGGGCAAGGCTATGAATTGAAGATCGACTTTCCTGCTGGCGATATCAGCGATGCGGCCCTTGAACAGGTCTGGTCCGCTTTCCACGAACGTCACCGCGCTGAATATGGCCATGCCTTTGAGGCCAGCCCGATCGAAATCGTAACCGTAAAAGTACGCGGTATTGGAGAGGTGGAAAAGCTGGGCGAACCCGCAGCCTATACCGGAGCCGCCAAAGCCGTCGAGATGGGGCGCGGCACTTGTGTGTTCCGCGTCAACGACGTGCTGCAAAGCTGCGACACGCCCTATCTGGATCGCTCCACGTTGCCTGTCGGCGTGGAATTTCACGGTCCGGCCATTTTGTTGCAGACCGATACCACCACCGTGATTCCACCAGGTTGGCGCTATCACGCTGACAGGTTCGGCAATGTGCGCATGACGCACGATGATGTTTGATCGGGGGCTGGCAAAATGAAAACCCGCGTAGATCCTTTTCTGGCCGCCGTTATCCACGGTGCCTTGGAAAACATTGCAATCGAGATGGGCCACAAGCTGATGCGGATGAGCTATTCTAGCATCATCCGCGAAAGCGAGGATTTTGGCGCTGCCCTGACCGATGCCACCGGGCGACAATTGTGCGAATGCACCATGTCGACCCCGCTGCAATCCGGGCCTATACCAGGCTATATCGAAGGCATAATGCGCGAGCTTTCAAAGCGTGGCGATACCGTGAACCCCGGCGATGTCTTTATGCACAACGACGCTTACGGCGGGGCCTCGCATGGGCCTGACGTGGGCTTTGCTGTGCCGATCTTTCATAAGGGCGCGCTGGCGGGCTTTTCGGTGACAACGGCCCACCACCTGGACATTGGCGCGCTGACGCCAGGCAGTTGCGGCATTGTCGACGCGGTCGACGCCTACGCAGAAGGCCTGCAATTCAAAGCGATCCGCGTCTATGAGGCGGGCCGCAAGGTGGAGCCCGTTTGGCAGATCCTGCGCTCCAACATCCGTATCGCCGATCTTGTGGTGGGCGATATGGAAGCGCAGGTCGCCGCTGCCCGCATCGGGGCTGACCGTTATGCCCAGCTTTTGGACCAATACGGGCTGGACACCGTGACGGGCGCTTACGAGGACCTGCTCGATTACTCTGAAAAGCTGATGCGCGATGCTATCTCGGCCATTCCGGACGGCGTTTATAACGCGCGCACCTATATCGACGGCTATCTTGACAGTGCTGACCCCGCGCTGAAGGAACTGCCGATCGAGGCGACGCTGACGATCAAAGGCTCTAACATCCACGTCGATCTGACGGGCACGGCACCGCAAACCCCCAACAAGCCGATCAACATGCCCTTCGTGGGCACAGTGGATTGCGCGGTATGGCTTACGCTGCGCTCGATCCTGTTGGACAGCGAGGTTTACGGCAATATTCCGCAAAACAGCGGCCTGACCCGCCCGATTACGATCTTTGCGCCCAAAGGCTGTCTGGCCAACCCGATCTTCCCAGCCCCTGTCATCGCCCGCTTCTGCCCCGGGAATGCGCTGGCCGATACCGTAATGAAAGCCATAGCTCCCGCCGTTCCCCGTCAGGTCAGCGCGGGCATTGGCAACTTGCGGGTTATGGCCTTTTCCGGAGTCTCGAACGGCAATCCTTGGGTCCATATGGAGATCATGGAGGGCGCTTACGGCGGCCGTTACGGCAAAGACGGGATGGATGCGGTGGACACGCTTTACGCCAACACTCGCAACAATCCGGTCGAGGATATCGAAAGCCACCTGCCCCTGAGGGTTCTGAATTATGAACTGCGCGAGAATGTTGCGGGCCCTGGCCAATGGCGGGGTGGCATAGGTTCAATCCGGGCTTTCGAACTGTTGCAAGATGGCGCAGTTTCGGTTGAGGGGGATGGCCAACGCTTTAATCCTTGGGGCTTCATCGGCGGTTCCGACGGATCGCCTGCCAAGGTGGAACTCAGTCATCTTGACGGCAGCATGGAAAACCTGCCCTCCAAAATCCCGTACCGCCATCTCGCAAAGGGCGACCGGATCACAGCTTACGGGCCCTGTGGGGGCGGTTACGGCGACCCGATGTTGCGGGCGCCAGAAGATGTTCTGGATGATGTGCTGGACGGACTGCTTGACGCTGATATGGCGCGGGCGGCCTATGGCGTCATTGTGAACGACACCCGACTGGATCTTGCGGCAACGCAGGCTCTGCGCGGGCAAAAGGCATGAAGACCGAAGACTGAAAGTCCACCTTCCACCGGGTCATCTTTAACATGGCCGCATTCAATAGGGATTGAACGACATGACATCGCTTCTTCGTACAACGTCGCTTGCAGCGGCGCTCGGACTTGCATCATTCTCGGCCGCGTGGGCCGAGGACGGCGTGGCCGCGGCAACCGCCGCCATCGCCAGCTACAGCGGTTTGCCAACCTTCACCGCCCCCGGCCCAGCCTTTGACGCCAAGGCCTGTATGGCTGACAAAAAGATCTTCACGATCCCCGCCTCCAGCTCTATTCCCTTCATCAAAATCATCGCGGACCACAAAAACGAGATTGCCGCCAAGATCGGTTTTGAGCACATGGTTTGGGAAAATCAGGGCGATCCGACGCAGTGGATCCAAGGGATTGAACATGCTTCGAACAACGGCTTCAACCTAGTCAGCCTGCTGGCCGGCGCCGATCCCCGCTTCTTTGAACCACAAGTGGCTGCTGCTCAAGCCGCAGGGCTCAAGGTAGTGACCTCGCACCTGACCGGATTAGAGCAAGACCCTCCTGCCGGTGTCGATGCTGCCACCGCGATCGACTATAAGAAAGCGGGCGAGTTGATGGCGAACTGGACCATCTCCAAGACGGGCGGCAAGGTCAACGCGCTGGTTCTCGTCTCGAACGAGGCGCTTTCCACCGATTCCATCGTGTCGGGCCTTACCGAAGCCTTCGCGACCAACTGCCCCGACTGCAAGTTCGAGATTGTGAACATTCCGATCATCGACTGGGCCACGAAGATCCAGCCGACGGTTGCGGGTGCGCTGCAATCCAATGCCGAGTTGAACTATGTCATCCCGATCTACGACAGCATGTCAACCTTCGTCACCCCCGCCATCGCCATCGCGGGCAAGGGCGATGCCGTTAAGGTCGCCACGTTCAACGGCACGCCCTTTGCGCTCGATATGATCCGCGACGGGTCGATTGAAATGGACATCGGCGAAAACCTTGACTGGATCGCCCACGCCATGCTCGATGCCGAAATGCGGCTGCTTTGCGGTCAAGAAGCCATCCGCGACAGCAAAGTGCCGCTGCGGGTGTTCAGCGCCGAGAACATCGCCGATGTGGGCACGCCCGCTGATCCAGCGATGGGTTATGGCGATGCCTATCAGGCTGGCTTCAAAGACCTGTGGATGCTGGCTGAGTGACAGCGCAGCCCGCCCCTCGCCTGGCGATCCACGGTCTGACCAAGGCTTTCGGAGGGGTCCGCGCGCTGTCGCGCGCGGACCTGACCGTGATGCCGGGGGAAATCCATGGGCTTCTGGGTAAAAACGGGTCGGGCAAATCGACGCTAATCAAAATCCTGTCGGGCTTTCACGCGCCCGATCAGGGTACCCTTGAAATCGACGGCCAGCCCATAGCCCTGCCGATCCCCCTAGGGAAAAGCGAAAGCTATGGGTTGGCCTTTGTGCACCAAAACCTTGGCCTCTTAGCCGATGCGTCGGTGTTGGAAAACCTGATCGCCGGCGATTATGACCGCTTAAACCCTTTTGCGATCAACTGGGTGGCCGAGGCCGCCCGCGCCCGCCGCCTGTTTACCGAAAACGATCTATCACTTGATCCTTATGGCCCTGTCAGCGCCCTATCCCCCGTACAGCGCGCCCAACTTGCCATCGTGCGAGCCGCCGACCGTGTGCAAGGTCGCAGCACCCATGGCGTGAGCGGCGTTCTGGTGCTGGACGAACCAACCCCTTTCCTACCAATCGAGGATGTGCGCGTGCTTTTTGCCACGATGCGCCGCCTGACTGCCACCGGCGTCAGCATCATCTTCGTCAGCCACGACATTGACGAGGTGATGGAAATCACCGACCGCGCCACCGTGCTGCGCGACGGCGCAGTTATCGGCAGCTTCAAGACCGCCACAACGCCGCGCGCCGAAATCGTGTCCAGCATCGTCGGTCGGGCTATGACGACCGAGCGCATGATCGGGGGCTACAGCCCCTCTGCAACCGCTGCCGTTCGCGTTGAACACCTGTCTGGGCAGATCGTCCGCGATATCTCCTTTACCGTTGGCCCCGGCGAGATTCTGGGCCTGACCGGCCTGATCGGCTCTGGCTATGACGAGGTGCCCTATCTTGTGTCTGGGGCCACGCAGGCGGGAACAGGGTGCTTGCACTTGCCCCCCGCAGCGCACGACCTGACCCGCATGACCCCTTCTGGCGCTTTGCAGGCAGGGATCGCCATGATCCCCGCGGACCGGCAGCGCGCGGGTCTTGCGCTGGATCTGTCCTTGACTGAAAACGCCACGCTGCCATTACTGGGGCGCAGCCTCAGTGCCCTTTGGCTGAACCAAGGCCAGCTGGCCGAGATCACCGCCGCCATCATGGCTCGCTTTGCCGTCAAGGCAGATCGCCCCCGCCAACCCGCCTCGGAGCTTTCGGGGGGCAACCAGCAAAAGCTGGTCTTGGGCAAATGGCTGCAACTGGGTCCGCGTCTCGTGCTTCTGGATGAACCCACGCAGGGCATCGACGTTGGGGCGCGGCGCGAGATTTACGACCGCCTCGTCGAGCTGTGCCAAAGCGGCACCTCAGTGATCTGCGCCACATCGGAATTCGAACAGCTTGAAACCATAGCCCACCGCGTTCTGGTCTTTGACCGAGGCCGGATCAAAGCCGAGCTTGCGGGCGACCAAGTGACAAAATCCGCCATCGCCCACGCCTGCTATCAGGAGAACCGTACCCATGCGCCAGCCTAATCTTGCCTTTCAGGTCGAACGTTTTGGTTTGGTGATCGTCTGGGTCGTCGTGATCTTGCTTTTTGGGGCGCTCAGGCCCGATACCTTTCTAACATGGTCGAATTTCTCGACCATCTTCGGATCACAGGCAGTTCTCGTCATCGTAACGCTGGGCCTTGTCGTGCCACTGACAGCGGGAGATTTCGATCTGTCCATCGCTCAGGTTCTGACCTTTGTGTCGATGCTGACGGCGATCTTGTCAGCCAAGATGGGCGTGCCTTTGTGGATCATCATCCCCCTTGTTCTGGCCGCCGGGGCCCTTGTGGGGGCAATCAACGGCGCGCTGACCCTGTATTTCCGCGTGCATTCGCTAATCGTGACGCTTGGCGTGGGCACCTTTTTGCACGGCATTACGCTTTGGATCAGCGACAGCCAGACCATCGGCGGCTTAGCGCCCGGATTGATGCAATGGTCGATCATCGTAAGGTTCTTGGGCATCCCCATAGCCTTTTATTACGCCATCGGATTGGCGGCGATGATGTGGTACGTCTTGTCTTACACAGCCTTCGGCCAGCAACTTCTGTTCACAGGGCGCGGTCGAGAAGTGGGGCGGTTGACAGGCATTCCGGTCGGAAAGGTGCGGCTGATGTCTTTCGTGGCGTCTGGCGTGATGGGGGCGATTGCAGGGTTGATTTACACTGGCACGACCGGATCAGCCAACCCGAGCTCCGGCACGACCCTACTGCTGCCTGCCTTTGCCGCAGCTTTTCTGGGGGCCACCTGCATCAATCCGGGGCGATTTAACCCTTGGGGCTCTGTGGTAGCGGTTTATTTTCTTGTGACGGGCATCAATGGCCTGTCGGTGTTGGGGTTCCGCACCTTTGTGCAAGACCTGTTTTACGGCGGGGCCCTTGTGGTCGCCGTCATGGTCTCGCAATTGATCAGCGGACGGAAGGAACGCAATCTGTGAGCAACCTCAAACAACACGGCAATCTGCGCATCAACGCCGACAGACTCTGGTCGCGCCATATGGAAATGGCAAAGATCGGCGCCATCCCAGGCGACGGCAATTGCCGCCTTGCGATGTCAGCCGAGGATGCCGAGGCGCGCAGCCTCTTTGCCTCATGGTGTCACGCCGCTGGCATGTCGCTGCAAGTCGACGCTGCGGGCAATATGTTTGCCTTGCGTCCGGGCAGTAACCCCACCCTGCCCCCCATCGCCGCTGGCAGTCATCTGGACACCCAGCCCCATGGTGGCCGCTTTGATGGAATTTCGGGTGTTCTAGCAGCCCTTGAGGTGGTCGAGACCCTGAACGACGCCGGAATCGAAACTGAGGCCCCTATCGCTGTCATCAACTGGACCAACGAAGAGGGCGTGCGCTTTGGCCCCGGGCTCATGGGTTCATCCTGGTTCGTGGGCACCATCACGGACGAGGGGTTGGCCGCGATTCAGGATGCGGAAGGCACCTCGTTTATCGCAGAAGCTGCTACGCGCGGGTGGTGTGGGTTGCAAGCCGCCGGCGCTTTCCCGATGGGGGCCTTTTTTGAGTTACACATCGAACAAGGGCCGCAGCTAGAGGCCTTGGGTGATCAGGTTGGCATTGTCACCTCGGTTCAAGGGTTGAAATGGCTGGATGTCGTGGTGACAGGTATGGACGGCCATGCTGGTACGACACCGCTGGATCATCGCCACGACGCACTACTGACAGCCGCGCGCATGCTGGTCGCGCTGAACGAAACGGGCAGGGCATTTGGCCAAGACGCGCGCGTTAGCGTAGGCAGGCTTACGACCGCCACCGATGGCCCCAGCACAATAGTGGGAGAAGCCCAGTTGGTCATCGACTTGCGGCACCCAAATGCCAAAGTTTTGTCGCAACTTGCGGACGAATGCGAAGCGATTTGCCGTGCCATCGCAGCCGAGGCGGGCTGTGGCATTTCCGTATCAGAGCGTATCTCAATCGCGCCAAAGCATTTCAATCAGAGTTGTATCGATGCCTTGGCCTCCGCCGCGCAAGACCTGGGCTTCCAACATTCCGAAATCGCGAGCGGGGCGCT
>CAMAQR010000099.1 GCA_945860375.1 Pseudorhodobacter antarcticus | reverse complement strand
GGCACGCCGTCCGCGAATTGCGCATAGCGGTCGGGGTCACGCCGTATCATGTCATTCGTCGGCCGCCACGAGGGCCACTCGGCCTTGCGCTCGATGATCGCCGTTCCCTTGAATTCGAGACCAGCCTTGCCAACACCGACGCCGTAGCGAATTGCGCGTTCGCTGTCGAAGACGTGGTAGAGGTAGTAAAGACGCGGGAATACAAGGATCTGACCCGGAGCGTGCTGCTCGCGGACGCGCACCTCTCGCGGCTGAAATTCTTCGGCCAGAACGAAAGGTTCTTCAGTGTGGGCTAGGAGGATAGAAGGTTTGGCAAAAGCAGCAGCCGCGGCACCGCTTAAAAGGGAACGTCGAGAAATCATGATATCTCCTGAGATGAAACGATTGGACTTGGGTTCGTTCAGGAGACGTATCGCGGAGGAGGGGGTTGTGGCGAAGAGATGCGGCTGCTTGCCTGCACAGGCAGGATTTCGAACTGCAATGAGGCAAAAGCGATCTTCAACATCGGAGTCGCGACCTGACTGGCCAATAAGACTTGGCAGGCCACGTGCCCGGAACCGCCGCCGCAATGGGATTCCTGGGCCATTGGCACGGCATACGTTTCGAGGAAGGGGCTTTCATGAACCGAATGATCTGAACGCGCCTCCCCAAAAAGGGACACGAGCACAATAGCGCTGCAAAGAATGGCGAGTAACATTCGCATTCCCATACATAGAGACACAAGTGCCCTGAAGTGATGTTCGCATCCCAGTGACCTCTGCTATTTTCGCGCGGCGCGGCGAAATCGCCACGTTATCACCAGTTTGTGACCATTTGATCTGACAAACCGGTTTGACCTTCCCACGTTGGAAGGCTGCATCACGATAAAAAACCGAGGAGCAGTCCATGCAAGTCAGTCGACGTTACTTCGCTGTTGGAGCACTGGCAGCGCCCTTTTTGGTGGGCCGTGCCGCCTATGCCTCCGAAGACACCGAAGGCCCGGTTCGCAATAACATCTCCGCGTTTCGGGTCCACGAGTGGCAAGACCATTTCGATGCCTTGGGTCTTGGGATCATCATATCTGACACGACCGCGAGGGTTCTTCAGCACTGGACCAGTGACGGTCAGATGTACCTGTATCCGAGTTCTGTCCCTCTTTCCGATGACCTAACCCGGAGGGGCTACACCGAAGTCGTTGAAAAGCGCGTCAACCCAAGTTGGGCACCGACGCCGTCGATGCGGGAGCGCAATCCGGAGTGGCCCGCTTTGGTACCAGGTGGCGACCCCACCAACCCGCTTGGAACGCGGGCCCTCTACTTGTCCTGGCAATATTACCGCATCCACGGCACCCACGATACGCGGAAAATCGGGCGCCGATCTTCGAACGGTTGCATCGGACTCTATAACGAGCATATTGAGGAAGTGTTCGACCGAGTGTCGGTCGGGACGCAAGTCAAGTTGATCTAACCTTATGTTGAAGACGCCCACCAAACGGACCGCTTTGAACTTCCTGCTTCCGGGCGGGATGGTGCGTCTTCTATGGGCATGGTCTTTCACGATCGTGCTGCTCTGCGGTTTGACTGTTGGCCAATCTGCATCGGCGTTCGCCCCGGTTGATCATCACTCCCCGACCTCGGTAGAGATGTCAGACGGCAGTGCCGGATCTACAAACATATCGCTGTCTTGCCATCCGGCGCTGGCATGTGCTGCATTCGTGTTGCCAATCGGCGCAGTGACTGCGTTCATCCCTAGCCATGCAGTGTTGTCGCGACCGCGTTTGGCCCAGACCCAGCTTCGCTTCGGGGGCCCCTCTGTCAGTCTGCCCCCTCCACGCCTGCTGATCTGAAGGTCAGCCTGGGCGAGAGCCATGGTTCGATGGTGCCGTTTCAGGCCCAGTCGAGTGCTCTGTCGTTTTAGTCCTGACCCAAAACATGTGCGCAGTTCGCGAACCGCCTGAAGTGCGGTGCGCGGTGGTCAATCAAAAACAACAAACCGAGAGCAGTCAGGCAGATGGCAAAACAATGGACAGGCGCTATGGCGCTTGCCGCTTCCGCAGTCGCGGCAGTGGCGATGGCACACAACGGGGCGACCGGCGTCGTCCTTGAGAGGATGAACGGCATGACGGCGATGCGGGATACCGTGGCGGAACTGGCGCCAATGATGCAGGGCGCTGTACCCTACGATGCCTTCATTGTCTCGGAAGGCGCCGCCGTGATCGCGGGCCACGCCGGCGAAACCATGCTGTCGCTCTTCCCCGAAGGCAGCCTTGAAGGCGTAACCTATGCCAAGCCGGAGATCTGGTCCAACTGGCAGGATTTTGCAGCTCTGGCAGAAGAGATGAGGGTTTACGCAGATGCCCTGTCCGAGGCTGCGCCGAACGGGCTTGAACCGGCTTCCGCACTGCCGGCAGACATGGCGGGGATGGATCATACTGGAATGGCCATGCCTCCTGCCGAAGAGACCAATCTCGGTTTTTCGGTGGCAGAGTTGATGGGCTATGGCGAAAAGACCGCAGACAGCCCGGTTTCGCCAGGACTGGCAGACCCGGCCTCCCTTGCGCTGACCCTGTCTAGCCTTGCAGCCGATGATTTGTTCACTCGGATCAGCGGAACCTGCTCCTCTTGTCATTCGCAGTTTCGCGCGGGAAAGAACTGACCATGCGGGGCTTGATCCGGCTTCTTGCCATTTTTCCGACTGTGGTAGGCAGCCTTGGCGCCGGGGTGCTGGCGCTTTGGCCCATCGGAGATGCGGAGCCTGCCGCATTTCCGATCGGCGACGCTGAACGTGGGGCGTATCTGGCCCGTTCAGGCGGTTGCGTGTCGTGCCACACCAACGCGGCAGCGAAGGGCCCCGCACTTGCTGGCGGTGCACCGCTCGATACGCCGTTCGGAACTTTCGTGCCGCCGAACATCACGCCTCATCCTGTGGCGGGAATCGGGCGGTGGACCATTCAGGATTTCGCGCGTGCCGTGCGTCAGGGCGTTTCCCCGGAAGGGGACCCGTATTATCCGGTCTTCACTTATTCCTTCTACGCCGGGTTTACAGACCAGGACATCGCCGACTTGTGGGAGGCTTTCCGGACTGTCCCACCCGTCGCCGAAGTGGCTCCTGTCCATGATGTGGGCTTCCCCTTCAGTTTTCGGTCCGGGCTGAAGCTGTGGCGGGCCAACTATCTTGATGCGCCGGTGACGGATGCGTTGATGGGCACATCGTCGCCGTGGAACCGCGGACGTGTTCTGGTTGAAGGGGCGGCGCATTGCGCGGCCTGTCACACGGGACGAAACCTTGCCGGTGGCCTGAAAGAAAGCGCGCGTTTTGCGGGAAACGACGATCTGCCCGGCGGCAGCAAGGCGCCGTCGATCCTCGTGGCCGACCTCGTAGGGCGGGGCTTTACGGTGGGCAACCTCAGCTATGCCCTCAAATCCGGGCTCCTTCCGAACGGAGATGCCTTTGGCGGCAGCATGGCTGAGGTCGTAGCGCAGGGCACTTCTTATTTCACGGACGCCGACCGCGAAGCGATTGCAACCTACCTTCTTGATCCCGATGGCACTGGATTAGTGCCCGCGCCCGGACCGCTGCCCACAGACACACCCATGGCGGGGATGGATCATTCAAACATGGACATGAGCAATGAAAACTAGAGTTCTGGCCATCCTCGTTGCCCTTGGAATCCTCGCATTTGTGGGCGCCTTTGTCTGGGCAGCGATGCGGCCCCCGCCGTCAGTGCCGATAACATCCGATGGCGTCGCACCGACTGCATCGGTTTCTGAAATGCTGTCGGACGGACGAATCGACGTGCAAGTCTACGCCACGGGGAACCGAGATGTCCGTATGGACATCCAGTTCATGCCAGACGCGGATGCTGTAGAGATGGTCGGCATGCGACCGGACGTCAACTTTGCCATGGTCGAGATGCACATGGACGGTCTCACACCGCCCCTTGAATTGGTCGAGGCAGGTGTTTGGCGGGTCAACCTCAAGCTGCCAATGGCTGGCCTATGGATCGTCAACGTCGGTTTTGGTGAGGAATTTGCGGAGATTCAGTTCGATGCTCCCTGAAAATATCGCGTCTGAGAAATTGCGCGCAGATGCCCTCCAAAGGCTTATTCGCGGAACTCTTGCCGGGCTGGCCGTGTTCGCCACCTTGGGTACAGTCACCGCTGTCTGGATCAATCCCTTCTTTGTGCGAATGACCCCGGTTGGACCCTGGGAGCTTGGGGCGACGACCTTAACTGCGATATTGGCTGGCGTGATCATCGGCCTCTGGGTTCCGCAGTGCCGTTTGCGAACGTCCGGGGCGGGTGGCGTTGCAAGCTTTCTCGGCATCGCTTGCCCGACCTGCAACAAAGTACTGATGCTGATCTTCGGTGGCCCAGCCCTGTTGGCCTGGTTCGACCCGGTTCGGCCCTATCTGGCGGTGGCAGGCGTGATCATCATGTCATTCGCCGCGATGCGGGCGTTGCGGGCATACCGTGATTTCAGAATGTCGGCGGGCGGAACAGTAAACGCCAGTTCAACGTCGTTTGGGAGCAACAAATGAGGGTCGCCGAAATATCAGGCCACGCTGTAAGGCCGCGTCGTCTGGCACAACGGACGCTGGTTCGCCATGCGGCTGTGGCATTTTTGGCCACCGGACTGGTTCTTGGCTTTGCCGCCGTACACTTCGATTTCAGCCCGATGCACCGCTGGAACCGAGCATTCGGGGATGCCTCTATGGTACTTGTCGCTCTGTCCGTCGGGTTAGGGCCATTGGCTCGGTTCCTCCGGAGTATCGTGCGTGTTCTTCCTTTCCGGCGTGAGCTTGGCATCTACGCATGCCTTCTTGCCATCGTTCATGCCGCTGTGATCTTGATTGGTTGGGTCCAATGGGACCTGATGCGGCTTTTTGGCTTCGATTGGCATCCTGAACTTCTGACCTATGTGATGCTTCAGCATGGCTTCGGACTTGCCAATGCCATTGCGGTTGCCGCCCTTCTGCTTGCGATCCTGTTGGGTGCGACTTCGAGCGACTTCGCCATGCGTCGCCTTGGTGTTTCGGGCTGGAAATTTCTTCAAATGGGCGTCCTGCCGCTCTGGTGGCTGACCGTCGCGCATGTAGCCTACTTTCTGTTCATGCATTTCCTCAGTTTTCACCGCGCGACCCCGCCGCCGAATACGCTCCAGCCTTGGTTCCTGGGGCTGGTCGCCGCAGTTTTTGCTCTGAGAGGGGCCGCTTATGTGCTGACCGTTCGCGCGAAGGGGAAATCTCGGCCGGAAGAAATGGGAGGAGACCGTGCGACGATCTCAACGTGACCTTGCCCAGATATCCCAGAAGACCACACGAAGGGCGCTTCTGATGGGGGGCGTCATGACAACGTTTGTCGGCGTGCTGGGCCTGCGGATGTGGCAACTGGGTGTACGTGACGCAGATCAATATTATCTGTTGGCTGAAGAAAACCGTATCAGCTTGCGGCTTGTGCCGCCCAACCGAGGTCGCATCTATGACCGCGCAGGAAAGATAGTGGCCGACAACGAGCAGGCTTTTCGTATCACGCTGGTGCGCGAGGAGGTTGAAGATCTTGAAGACGTGCTTGCGAAACTGCAACGCCTTCTGGGTCTTGATGACGAAGCCATCGTTAAGATCAAAAGCCAGATCGAGCGGACAAGCGGCTTTGCGCCTATCACCGTGAAAGACCGGGTCACGTGGGAAGAACTGTCAATCGTGGCTGTGAACGCGCCAGCACTCCCGGGGATCCATCCGGAAATGGTCCTATCGCGCGTCTATCCGTTTGGTCCCGATTTTGCTCACCAGGTTGGCTATGTCGGCCCAGTGAGTGAGAACGATCTGAAGGAAGAAGAGGACGCGGCTGAACCCTTACTCCGTCTGCCAGACTTTGAGGTCGGCAAGATCGGGATTGAGCGAAGACATGAACGAGCGCTGCGCGGCTCGCCGGGGACGCGACGTGTCGAGGTCAATGTGTCTGGCCGCACCATGCGGGAACTGGCGCTTGATCCGCCGACAGCCGGGCCGGACATGCAAATCACGCTCGACCATCATCTGCAGAATTTTATGCGCGTGCGTCTTGAAGGCCAAAGCGCTGCGGCCATCGTCATGGATGTGACGAATGGTGATGTGCTTGGTTGCACATCGGCACCGTCGTTTGATCCGAACCTGTTCGTGCGTGGCATCTCGAACCGGGACTATGGCGCGCTGCGCGACAACGAGTTTCGCCCGCTGTCCGACAAGACAGTGCAGGGGGCCTATCCACCGGGATCAACGGTCAAAATGTCGAATGCGTTGGCCGCGCTTGAAAGCGGTGTAATGGACCCGGCAGAAACCGTCACTTGCAATGGTTATGTCGAGATATCAGGCCGCAGGTTCCATTGTTGGAAAAAGGGTGGGCACGGGCGGGTGGACATGGTGGGCGCGCTGCGTCAGTCCTGCGATGTCTACTTCTATGAGGTTGCGCAACGTATCGGGATCGACGGCATTTTTGCCATGAACGATCGGCTCGGGCTGGGCCAGAAGTATGATCTGCCACTGTCCGGCATGGCGCGCGGCAACAACCCGTCCCGCGAATGGAAGCAGCAGAAGTATGGGCAGGACTGGCTGATTGGCGATACGATCAATGCCTCAATCGGGCAGGGCTTTACTCTGGCCTCGCCGATTCAGCTCGCAACCATGGTGGCGCGGCTTGCTTCCGGCACGGCCGTGCTGCCTCGGATGGTGCGGCCGATCAGCGGGACGTCGACGGAAAAACCCGCTCCGGCGTCTCTGGGACTTTCAACTGAGGCGCTGTCCATCGTTCGGCAGGGTATGTTCGAGGTGTCGAACCACGAACGTGGAACTGCCTACGCGTCAAGAATTGCCGACCCGACAAAGCTGATGGCAGGCAAGACCGGCTCAAGCCAGGTATTCTCGATCTCGGCGGCGGAACGAGCGGCGGGTGTCCGATCACAGGATGAACTGCCGTGGAACCGTCGCGACCACGCGCTGTTTGTTGCCTTTGCCCCGTTCGACGCACCCCGCTATGCAGTCACAGTGGTAGTCGAGCATGGTGGCGGAGGTTCCACGGCTGCCGCGCCGATAGCACGCGATATCATGCTGTTTGCGCAACACGGCGGATTGCCACCGACGGACGCTTATCCCGCGTCGCAAAGGACCCGTGTCAGCGATCAGCTGGCACTTTTGTCCGATCGCATCCTTCCGCCCGATGGTGCGAAGTCGATTGTGAGCCGGATATGACCTTCTGGGAGAAGAACAGATGGGCGTTCCGCCTTCAAAGGTCGTTGCTCATCGGCGGCCTCTTGGCGACCGTGGCCACTCCATCCTTCGCCTTCTTTCACAGTGAGCCGGATATCGAGTTGGGCCGGAAGACGTATCAGGAAACCTGTGCATCCTGCCACGGCGCAAATCTGGAAGGGCAGCCGAACTGGCAATCAGCAAACTCGAACGGGACTTATCCTGCACCTCCCCACGATGAGACAGGTCATACGTGGCACCACGGGGATGAAATGTTGCTCAACTACATCCGCAAAGGTGGGCAAGTTGTGCTGGACGAGATGGGTGTCGATTTCATGTCAGGCATGCCCGCGTTCGGTGAGCAACTTTCGGATGCCGAGATCGAAGCCATCGTCGCCTATATAAAATCGACTTGGTCAGAGCGGGTCCGCGCGACGCAGGAAGACCGCACCCGCATGGAGGCGGCGAGCGAATGAACCAGCACCTTAGTCTCTCCCCAAGAAGAAACCTGCTTGCCTCTCAAGTGGCTAGAGGGTTCACACACGACAAAATCAGCCCTATTTCCCAGAAGGTCTCACCTATGCGCGTTACCCAAATGATACTTGCCGCCACGTTTGCACTAGCGTTGCCAGAACAATCCCTGTCGCAAGAGATCTCCGATGATCGGATCAAGGCGCTCGTGGCCGAAACACTTCGGGAAAATCCCGAACTGGTGCTGGAAGCCTTGCAGGCCCTGGAAGCGCGCCAAGCCGAAGCTCAGGCCGCCACAGCCGCGTCTGTCCTCACCAAAGAACGCACCACTTTGGAACGCGACCCCAATGC
>CAMAQR010000098.1 GCA_945860375.1 Pseudorhodobacter antarcticus | reverse complement strand
GCATCCGCGACAGCCTCGACGAGAACGCGGTATCCGTCACCGGATTTACCATGCCAGGCCTCGACTACCTCGAGGACCTGCTCGATGATCGCCGGTCAGAGTTCATGAAAGGCATCTGACACCGCCGCGGCCCTCGCCGGATGGATACAATTTATGCATACGTCATTACTGACGTTTAGGAAGTTGCAGGCCCGTAAGTTTATACTTCGATACTTTACACGCTGGTCCAAACACCCGTTGGTGTGAAAGGCTGCCTTCAAAGGGGGTGGGGGGTCATTGTTGCGATCCATGTGCCCCCGGGGGACCGCAAGTCCGTGCGTGCCCTCGCGGCCTGATTCGCACTATCCCTTTTAGGGCTTCCTGCAACAAGTAGCATATGTGGGGCTAAATGTGGGGCTGCGACAAAGTCGATCAGATAATTTTCATGATTTTCAGTTAGTTAATGAAATTCTATGGAGGTGGAAGGGAGCCTGATGGCGAACTCTCGCCAGGCCACCACTCGACCTTTTGGTGGCTGACGATCTGACCTTGGCACGAAGGCAGGTGTGGTCCCGACGACCACAAGCTTTGCGGGATATTCGAGTTTGGTAAAGTCTGGTATCCGTTGACCCTCGAATCGAGGAGTCACGGGTCCATGCCGGATTCAATTCTCACATTGCCGGAGGTCGCTGCATTGCTGAAGGTCGCAGATAAGACCGTGTATACGATGGCTCAGCGTGGCCAGCTGCCGGCGTTCAAAGTCCGTGGGCAGTGGCGGTTCCGGGGGTCGGACCTCGATCAATGGATTGACCAGCAGCAGGCTGTCATCAGGGGCAAGGCTGTCGAGGGGGGATCAAGTGACTGATCAGTTCTTTCATCACCCGATCCTCAACTCCCCATACGCCTATCCGGGGCGCCATTGGGAACTTGACGCTGACGGTCAGCCGACCAGCAACATACTTGAGACGCGTAGGCGTTCCGACCTGATTACGCCGGTCCCGAAGCCCAAGAAGCGTAAGCAAAATCAGAACCAAGCATCCCTGATCCTGGGTGGAGATGACGATCTTTCCACTGAAGATCAGGAATACAATCCGACCCCGATCATCAATGAAATCCGCGGTTACGTCGAAACCTGGCGCAAGCTGCCCAACCCTGACCAGTGGCTGGTCACGCCTGAGACGGCCCGGCTTCTCAAGCATTGGCGGCATCATAAGTTTGAAGGGGGCATCATACCATTCTTCTGCCAGATCGAGGCGGTTGAAACCGCCATCTGGCTAACGGAAGTGGCCCCGAAGCTGGGCCCGCGGGTGGCCAAGTTCTGGGCTCACATCAAGGGCGCGAACGAGCAGTCCAACCCTGAGCTGCTCCGGCTCGCGCTGAAGCTCGCCACCGGTGCCGGCAAGACGACGGTCATGGCGATGCTGATCGCCTGGCAAACGGTCAACGCTGTCCGTCATCCCAATAGCAAACAGTTTTCGCGGGGCTTCCTGCTCGTCGCGCCCGGCATCACCATCCGAGATCGGTTGCGCGTCCTAATCCCGAATGACCCTGAAAGCTACTACCGGCACCGGGAGATCGTGCCGCCCGATATGCTGGCGGATATTGATCGCGCGAAGATCGTCATCACGAACTACCACGCCTTCAAGCTTAGGGAGCGCCTGGAAGTTTCGAAGGGCACCAGAACGGCCCTCGAAGGCTGGCGCGGAGAAAAGCTTCAGACCCAGGAAACCGAGGGGCAGATGCTCCAGCGCGTCATGCCGGAACTGATGGGCATGAAGAACATCGTCGTCCTGAACGACGAAGCGCACCATTGCTATCGCGAGCGGGTAAAGGATGCCACGGGGGAAACGGCAGACGATCTGAAGGGCGAAGAAAAGGAAGAGGCCAAGGAGAACAACGAGGCAGCTCGGATGTGGATCTCCGGCCTAGAGGCCGTGAAGCGCAAGCTCGGCATTTCCCTCGTCTATGATCTTTCCGCGACACCGTTCTTTTTGCGCGGGTCGGGCTACATTGAGGGCACGCTTTTCCCCTGGACCATGAGCGACTTCTCGCTGATGGACGCGATCGAGTGTGGGATCGTTAAGCTCCCCCGGGTGCCGGTCGCCGACAATGTGCCCGGCGGCGACACGCCGAAATTCAGGAACCTCTGGGAAGAAATCAAGAAAAGCCCTCATGGCCTGCCGAAGAAGGGCCGATCAGCCTCTGCAAAGGGCTACGACCCGCTAGCCCTCCCTCCGGTTCTGCTCTCCGCGCTCGAAGCCCTCTTTGGCCACTACGCGAAGACGTTCGAACTTTGGGAAGAGGCGCAAATCGGTGTCCCGCCGGTATTCATCGTCGTCTGCAACAACACTTCGACGTCTGAGCTGATCTACAAGTACGTTTCCGGTTTCCATCGCGAAAATGACGACGGGTCGACAACGCTCGAAAATGGTCGGCTCGCCCTGTTCCGGAACTATGACGACTTCGGCAATCGAATCCCGCGGCCAAACACGATCCTTATCGACAGCGCCCAGCTCGAATCCGGCGAAGCGCTGGACAAGGACTTCCGTGAGATCGCAGCCGATGAGATCGAGCGGTTCAGGCGAGACATCGTTGAACGGACTGGCGACATCCATGCCGGCGACAAAATCGATGAAGCGACCCTACTTCGCGAGGTGATGAACACCGTCGGCAAGAAGGGCCGGCTGGGTGGGCAGGTTCGCTGCGTCGTCTCGGTCTCGATGCTGACCGAAGGGTGGGACGCAAATACGGTCACGCACGTGCTGGGTGTTCGCGCCTTTGGCACCCAGCTTCTTTGCGAGCAGGTTGTCGGCCGCGCCCTTCGCCGACAGTCCTATGAGCTGAACGATGAAGGGCTGTTCAACGTCGAGTATGCTGACGTCCTTGGCATCCCCTTTGATTTCGCAGCCAAGCCAGTCATCGCGCCGCCCGCAAAGCCTCGCGAAACAGTTCGTGTCCACGCCGTTAAGCCTGAAAGAGATGCGCTCGAGATCGTTTTCCCGCGCGTTGAGGGCTATCGCGTTGAGCTTCCGGATGAGCGGCTGGAGGCGGCCTTCGGTCCCGATCATGTCCTCAACCTGACGCCTGAGTTGGTCGGGCCGTCTGTCACCAACAACCAGGGGATCATTGGTGAGGGCGTCGATCTGACGATCGCTCATCTGGAAGACATGCGATCCTCAACGATCCTTTTCCACCTCGCGCGGCATCTGCTCTACAGCAAGTATCGCGATCCCGGCGAAGAGCCGAAGCTTCACCTGTTTGGCCAGCTGAAGCGCATCACGCGCCAGTGGCTTGAGGGCGGATATCTTAACTGCACGGGCGGCACTTATCCCGCGCAGCTGATCTACAAAGAAATCGCCGACATGGCGGCTGAACGGATCAAAGCTGCCATCACCTTGAGCCTTGTCGGGGAAAACCCGGTCAAGGCAATCCTGGACGCTTATAACCCGACGGGCTCCACGGCTGATGTGAACTTCACGACCTCAAAGACCCTTCGATGGGACACCAACGGGCCGCCGCCGAAGTCCCAGGTCAATTGGGTGGTGTGCGACAGCGACTGGGAAGCCGAGTTCTGCCGGGTCGCCGAGGCGCATCCGAAGGTCCGCGCCTACGTCAAGAACCAGAACCTCGGCCTTGAAGTGCCCTATCTGATGGGTTCCGTCCCGCGCAAATACATCCCCGACTTCATCGTTCAGGTGGATGATGGCGAACCTGACCCGCTAAACCTGATCGTCGAGATCAAAGGCTATCGCGGCGAGGACGCAAAGGAAAAGGCCAACACCATGCGCGCCTATTGGGTGCCAGGTGTGAACAACCTGGGCAAGTTCGGCCGCTGGGCCTTCGCCGAATTCACCACCGTCTACGAGATCGAGGCGGAGTTCAACAAATTGATCGAAACGCTCTGCGCTGCCGGCGCAACGAACGTGGCGGCGTAGAGGAGGCTGAACCCATGGCGAAGAAACCGATTGAGGTTACCACGCTGAAGCACGACGCGGCCACGCGTCGCAATATCCCGACTGCGGAATATGAAAGCGTTATGCGCGAGGAGGACAAGTCTCCGGTTCAGCTTGCTTACGAGCGTCGCAACCGTGATCTCGATCCGCAGCTCGTCTGGCGCGGCAAGGATGAGCAGGACTGGTCCGATTTGATCGTTTCGGCACCGCCGCTCTACATTCAGGAAAAGGTCCATCCGAAGGTTATCATCGACGATCTGAAACGCGAGGCGAAGAAGCGCGCCGACGAGACCGCGCCGCCGCCGCTCGATCTCTTCGCCGATTTCAACGGGCTGAAGGACAAGGAAGCCGCGACCGAATTTTACCAGCACGACCAGCACTGGTCCAACCGGATGATTTCCGGCGACAGCCTTTCGGTGATGGCTAGCCTTGACGAGCGTGAGGGTCTGCGCGGGCAGGTGCAGTGCATCTATTTCGATCCGCCGTACGGCATCAAGTTTAACTCGAATTTCCAGTGGAGCACGACCTCGCGTGACGTGAAGGACGGCGCGAAGGATCAGATCACGCGGGAGCCGGAACAGGTACGCGCCTTCCGCGATACGTGGCGCGACGGCATCCACTCCTACCTCACCTATTTGCGAGACCGGCTGACAGTTGCGCGCGATCTACTTCACGAAAGCGGAAGCATTTTCGTCCAGATCGGCGATGAAAATGTGCATCGGGTCCGGGCGCTGATGGATGAGGTGTTTGGGGATGAAAATGCGGTTGCTCTTATCGCAGTCAAAAAGACCTCCGGATCAGGCAGTATTTCAGGAAAAACCGACGTCGTTCCACAAATCATCGACTATATTGTATGGTTTGCGAAATCTTCTGAGAAAATAAAATACCGCCAGCTGTTTTGGCCGAAGGAACTCGGCGAGGAAGGTGCATCTCAGTATCAGTGGATTGAGACTGATTACTTTGATCGACGACGGATGGGAAAATCAGAAAAGAATGGAACCTTAGTCGACGGCGCAAAGGTTTTCGGCTCCGACAATTTGCAATCTTCGAGTGGCGTCGACAAAACTAGATACGATCTATTATTTGAAGGAAAAACACATAGGCCCCATCCTAATGTATGGAAGACTAGCAGCGAAGGAATGATCCGCCTTAATAAATCAAGACGCCTCATTCGACCCGCAGGCAACGTTGCATACGTTCGTTACCTTGATGACTTTCCCGCTCGACCCATGAACAATTTTTGGGGTGATGCGTCGAGTAGTTTCATGCCCGACAAAGTTTATGTCGTGCAAACTGGTCAAAAGATTATTCAACGCTGCATCTTGATGACCACAGACCCTGGCGATCTGGTGCTCGATCCCACCTGTGGCTCTGGCACCACGGCCTATGTTGCCGAACAATGGGGGCGGCGCTGGATTACTATCGACACATCGCGCGTCGCAGTAGCGCTTGCCCGCTCCCGACTTATGGGAGCGCGCTATCCCTATTACCTCCTCGCCGACAGCCCAGAAGGGCAGCGCAAGGAAGGCGAAGTAATGCGTACCGCGCCAAAGACGCCTTCGACGCGCGGTGATATCCGGCACGGCTTCGTCTATGAGCGGGTGCCGCATATCACGCTCAAATCCATCGCCAATAACACTGAGATTGACGTAATCTGGGAGAGGCGGCAGCCGGCGGTGGAGGCAGCGCGTGCCGATCTCAACACTTTACTGAATGGCCATGCACACCCCTTCAAGGTGGACACCGGCGGTCGCGCGGGATCAAAGATTGATTTCGCAGCAATAGGCGAAGTGAAGCTGCCATCTGGCGAATCAGCTCCTGCCAATGGCTTCATGGAATGGGAAATTCCACGCGAAGCGCCTTCATCCTGGCCTGAGACCGCAAAGACCGCGCTTGCCCGTTTCTGGGAGGCGCGCATAACACGACAGATGGAGATCGATGCCTCGATTGATGCAAAGGCTGAGTTTGAGTATCTCTACGATAAGCCCTATGAAGACAAAGGCCGCGTGCGCGTCGCCGGACCCTTCACTGTCGAAAGCCTATCGCCCCACCGCTCCCTAGCTGTCGATTGGAACGACGAACTTGTCGATCTGCTCGAAGCCGCCGAGGGTAAACACAAGGCGGCGGAGAAGGGCGATGCGGTCACCGACTTCGCGCATATGATCCTTGAGAACCTGAAAGCCGCCGGCGTTCAGCAGGCGCATAGGGAAGACCGGATCACCTTCACGGCTCTAACAGGCTGGCCCGGGAGCTATATCTGCGCTGAGGGCATGTTCATGGAGGGCGAGCACCAGAAGCGCGCGGGCATCTTCATCGGCCCGGAATTCGGCACGGTCTCGCGCCCCGATCTCGTCGCGGCAGCGCGCGAGGCGGGCGATGCAGGCTTCGACGTGCTGATCACCTGCGCCTTCAACTACGACGCCCATTCCGCCGAGTTCGACAAGCTCGGTCGCGTGCCGGTGCTCAAGGCCCGCATGAACCCCGACCTGCATATGGCCGCGGACCTCAAGGCGACTGGCGCGGGTAATCTGTTCGTGATCTTCGGCGAGCCCGACATCAAGATCGAAGATGCCGGTGGTGGCCTGATCCGCGTGAAGGTGTTCGGCGTCGATGTGTTCAAGCCGCAGACCGGCGAGGTAATTTCCGAAGGCACTGACGGTATCGCGCTGTGGATGCTCGACACCGACTACAACGAGGAAAGCTTCTTCGTCCGCCACGCCTACTTCCTTGGCGCGAACGATCCCTACAAGGCGCTGAAGACGACGCTGAAGGCGGAAATTGATCAGGAAGCCTGGGACAGCCTCTATTCCGACACCTCGCGCCCGTTCGCCAAACCGGCCTCGGGCCGCATCGCGGTCAAGGTCATCAACCACCTCGGCGACGAAGTGATGAAGGTGTTCGAGGTGGTATGATGGAGTTTCGGATCGCGGACACGTTCACCGACAGCCTTGGGCGGCTGACGGCGCAGGAGCAGAAGGCGGTGAAGACCACGGCCTTCGATCTCCAAATCGACCCGTCCGCGCCCGGCATGTCTTTCCACAAGCTCGATCGCGCGAAGGACGCAAACTTCTGGTCGGTGCGCGTGAATGCTGACATCCGGCTGATCGTACATCGGACCTCGGCGAGTCTCTTGCTGGCCTATGTCGACCACCATGATGACGCCTACAAATGGGCCGAGCGGCGCAAGATCGAGCGGCATCCGACAACCGGCGCGATGCAGATGGTCGAGGTGCGCGAGCGGATCGAAGAGATCGAGATATTCCGGCCAGCTGTTGATGTTCCTGCTGAGCCGGCGCCCGTGGCGAAGCCTAAACCTAGGCTGTTTGATAATCTTCGTAAGCCGGAGCTGATGGCCTTCGGCATTCCCGAGGAGTGGGTCGATGATGTGAGGAAGGCGACCGAAGATACGATCTTCGACCTCATAATCCATTTGCCACAGGAGGCGCAGGAAGCCCTGCTCAAGCTGGCTGTTGGTGAGACGCCAGAACCCCCTGCGCCGGCACCCGTCGAGGCTGATCCGTTTGCGCACCCTGACGCGCAGCGCCGGTTCCGGGTCTTGACCAACGTCGAGGAGCTCAAGCGCGCTCTCGAATATCCCTGGGACAAGTGGGCCGTGTTCCTGCACCCCGCCCAGGAGGCACTTGTTGAACGCAAGTTCTCCGGTCCCGCCCGTGTTTCGGGTTCCGCCGGTACAGGCAAGACGATCGTTGCCCTGCACAGGGCCGTTCACCTTGCACGTTCTGAACCGAATTCCCGCATACTGCTGACGACCTTTTCCAAGGCTCTGGCAAACGCTCTTCGGATGAAGCTCGCCAGTCTGGCAGGGTCGGAGCCGATCATTTCGTCGCGCATTACGGTCAAGGCAATCAGCGCGGTTGGCTATGACCTCTTTGCGGAAAGGTTCGGCCAGCCCCAGATCGCTGCCCCCGCGCTGATCAACAGCTTGATTGCAAAGGCGTCAGCTGAAGTTGAGGGACATCGGTTTTCTACCCATTTCCTTTTTGGCGAATGGACCGAGGTCGTCGATGCCTGGCAGCTGAAGACTTGGGAGTCCTATCGGGATGTCACCCGGCTGGGCCGAAAGACACGGATCGGCGGCAAGCAGAGAGAGACGCTTTGGGCGATTTTCGAACGCGTCCGGGCCGGACTTGGTGAACGAAAAGTGGTGACCTGGGCGGAGGTATTCGGGCGACTTGCGGATCAGCTGGAAGCGGGCGGTCGCCGTCCATTCGATCATGCCGTGGTTGATGAAGCCCAGGACCTGGGGGTGGCAGAAGCCCGGTTTCTTGGTGCTCTTGCGGGCGATCGCGCCGACGGTCTTTTCTTCGCAGGCGACCTCGGTCAGCGTATTTTCCAACAGCCATTTTCCTGGAGGTC
>CAMAQR010000097.1 GCA_945860375.1 Pseudorhodobacter antarcticus | reverse complement strand
CGACAAAACCCGGCCGATTCAGGCCAACCGACAAACTCCTCGCCTTCCTCGAAGCCCTCTGATTATGCCGACACCACCACAGAGAGCCCCACCAGAAACAACAACTTATAGCCCTACGTCGGCATAATCCGGACATCGGCATAATGAGGAAAGCATCCCGCTGCGGGATCGCCAGGTCGAGCGCGTAAACATTATTCAGCAGGTTCAGTTGATGAGCAATCATATCACCAAGGATCTTCAGACATGGGCCTTGGAGGCTCTCGATCTCGGCGGCGATGGCGCTTAATACCTCCTGTGCGAAGTCATGCGACCGCCGCTCAAAAGCACGGCTGCCGCGGCCGGGGATGCCGATGGCTTCGTCGAACAAGTGCATGTCGCCAAGAGTCAAGGCATCCATGTTGGTGGCCTGACCCAGAGAAAAGGCAAAGTCGTGGGTGACGCTCGGGTCAACCAGAACTGGCACCACGTCGTAGAGTGGTGCAAGGCGTGGGATGCCGTCGCGGTAGAGTAGGGCATGGTTTTTGGCATGGTTGTCAGTGTTACCCAAGGCAAGGTTCAGCAGTGTCATCGCCCGGAAAGCATTGCGGTCCAGTGCAGGCACGCCCAGCAGCGGCATCAATGCGCCCACCCGCCCGGCTGAGAAGCTGCGTGTGGGGTTGTTGGAACTGCGCTCATACTTGAGCGACGCAGGCAGGCCGAGTGCCTGGCAGAAGTCTTCTTGGTGCAAGCGACGCACTTCGGTATCCTGCACAACTCGGTCAAAGCGGGTCACCAGTAGACCGCGCTGGCCGCCCAACTCGAAGATCTCCGTCTGGGCGACCGGCGACCGCAACACCCGCCCTGCAAGCGCCATCAATGCATGTTCGTGATCAACCAACCCGTCCTCGCTCGGACGCGGCACCTTGAGCAGATGAGTGGTGGGCGCCAGGCTCCCCTGCTTAGGCAGACCGAACCGGCCGTCAGGCAGGCGTGTCAGCGCGATCTTGCTCTGCACTCCGGCGACTGGTGACGGGTCTGGCAAGCCCATGGGCAGCGGCCTGCGCGCAGCCAGCGCTTGCATGAGTGCGATCATATCGTTGTTGCTCAGCACATCGTAATCACAGGTCAAATCGCCGGGGATCTTGCCCGGCCCCGATCCCCTCGGCACACAGGAGATCGCACCCGCACAGTCCCTGCCCAGATGATACAACAGCCCGGCGACATCGCTTCTCGCAATGGCGTGGCGTTGCATCACGCCGTCAAGCTGATCATTCTCTTGCAACAGATTGTCGAAGAAGACCCGTGCCGCCACATCGCCATAAGGCGCGTCTTGCAGCGGCATGCTGATCGAGATCGGGACTTCAGCATCGACGGAATAGCGAAAACGGAGCGTGCCAAAGTCGTCACCGCTGAGGGTGCCGACTGGCTTAGGCTCGGATTCAAGGTAAACATCAAGGCTTTGGCTCATGCCTCACGAACTTCGACAACCAACCCAAGCTCCATGCAGGCTTGCAGAGCCAGTGCAAGCTTGGCGCTGGCCTTGCCATTTTCCATCTCGGCCACACGCTGCCGGATCGTCCCTAGAACGGCCGCTAGGTCGTCCTGGGTCATGTTCAGCGTCTGGCGGCGTGCTTTGATCTGGGCCCCAAAGGTTTCGGCGTTGAGTGTGATCTTCATCTTGAGATGCCATGTTACGATTTTAGAACATATAGCCATTAAAAATGCCTCACGCAACATAATGTATCAAAATCGAAACATATTTATTTGATTGATCGTATGCATGGCAAATGTATCAAAATTGGAACTTCAATGCGTGAAAATGGATAGCGGCTTCAAACTCCATAGTATGGAAGGTGCCCAAATCAGTCACAATTCCAAGCTCCTTCGCTGTCCGGGCCTAGGCTAAACGATTGCTTACGGTTGCAGCACGCGCCAGACCAATGGCAGCAAGGGTCATGGCGACGCCGAAGCGGCATAGGTCGCAAAGCCGATGCGAATATCCCAGCCGTCCGCAAGGGCTGACATCAGGAAAGGAAATACGAAGGCACCGACCCCGCCGCCCGTTGCTGCAAAACCGATCGCCAGACTTTGCGCCTGCGGAAAGCATTTGCCCAGCAAGGTGATGACCGCCGGATAGAAGATCGAGCAGCCAAGACCCGAAAACAGCACCATCGCCATGGCGATGGATTGAATGAACCGGCCGCTTGCCACAAAGCCAAACAGGCTGAGCACCGCGATGGTGATTGTGGCGAGCAGCGAAAAGCCAATCAGTAACTGATCCTGTCGCAAGCCGTGATCGAGCAACTGCACGCCAAAGCGGCCCGCCAGCAGCCGCACTCAGAACAACGAGACCAAAAGCGCGCTTTCGGTCGCTGGATAATCGAAGACTGCGACGAAATACTGCAACACCCAGCTCGACACGCCAGTTTCGACGCCGACATAGAAGAACAGCGCCAGAAACGACAGGTAGTAGGGTTCGACCGAAGCGCCTGAGAGGCCGAAGGCAGCGGAGTGATATCGAAGCCTAATACTTCATAGGTAGTCATGCTGATGCGCCTCGACTTTGCATATGAAACACTGTCAACTCGAGCAACATTGTGAGCCAAGCTTTAACATTTCATGTGCTTACAGATATGGCCTTTCCAAGCAGGAGACGACGTGTCCACCAAAATCCTTCACACCGCCGATTTGCATCTCGACTCCCCACTTTCCAGCCTGGCCTTGCGCGATGCAGATTTGCAGGCGCGCGTCATCACTGCGTCGCGGAAGTCCTTGGAAAAGATGGTGGACTTTTGTGTGGCTGAGGGCGTGACCGCTTTGCTGATCGCTGGCGATCTTTATGATCGTGCCGAGCGCAGTGCCAAGACCGCTGCCTATCTGACGATCCAGATGGAGCGGCTGCGCGCGGCAGGCGTGCAGGTGTTCTACATCAAGGGCAACCATGACGCCGAAAATCCGATTACCGGCGAGATTGCCTTGCCTGCAAACGTACATGTCTTCGATGGCCGCGGTGGCAGGGTGCAAGTCGCACCCGATGTCTGGGTCCACGGTGTCAGCTTTCGCGACAAACATGCGCCAGAAAGTCTCGTGTCGAAATTCGGGGCACCAGAGCCGGGCGCGGTGAACATCGCCATGCTGCACACGTCGCTGACCGGTTCTGCGGGGCATGATCCCTATGCGCCCTGCTCGGTAGCGGATCTGACGCAAACCGGATTTGACTATTGGGCCTTAGGGCATATCCACAAGCGCCAAGTCCACTCGACTGCCCCTTGGGTGGTGATGCCTGGCAACCCACAGGGGCGCGACATTGGTGAAGCCGGGCCGAAGTCGGCGACATTGCTCACCATCGATGCGGGCAGGATTGATATCGGGGAAGTACCCACCGCGTCGGTCGAGTTCCGCGAAAGCTCTGTCACGCTGGCGGGCCTTGCGGATGATGATGCCATACGCGACCGGCTGCGGGCGCATCTGCAGGCCGAGGCGGCAACTGTTGCCGATTGCGCAATCTTGCGGCTGACATTGGCTGGAGCCACGCCGCGCGCGTGGCAGTTACGACGCGACAGGGATATGTGGGCGGAAATTCTCAAGCAGCTGGCAGAGGACACTGGTTGTATCTGGATCGAGAAGCTGGCCTTTGCTGTTACATCGCCCACAACCGCCGTCAGCCCGAACGATGCCGTGGGCGAGGTGCAGGCCATTATGGCAGAGATCGCCACCGAAGACGGCTTTCGCAACGCCGCACGGCAAGAGCTGGAGCATATGCTGTCGCTGCTTCCGCAAGCCCGCCGCGCGGCTCTTGCGCCTGATCCTGCGGCACAAGCCGCCTTGCTTGACCAGTTGGCACAGGATGCTATCCTTGCGATGACTGCGGCGATGCGTGGCGCTGACGCGGATGCAGCACCATGATGCGCCTGCGCCGCCTTGATCTGACCCGGTTTGGTCATTTCACTGATTGCAGCGTCGATCTGGGGCCAGCGCAGCCCGGCAAATCGGATTTCCATATCATCTATGGGCCAAACGAGGCGGGAAAGACCACCTTGATGGAAGGCTATTTGCGTTTGATCTACGGCTTTCCAATGCGCGATGGCTATGGTTTCAAACACCCGCTGAACACCCTGCAGGTGGGCGGTTTGGTCGAGATCAAGGGTGTGTCCACTGAGTTGGTGCGGTTGAAGAAGACCACAAACTCGCTTCAGGACAAACATGGCGATGCGATTCCGGAATCCATCCTGCAAGGATGCCTCGGCGGGATCGCGCAAGACGATTACCGCAAGCTGTTTTGTTTGGACGATGCCACCATCGAGGCTGGTGGTGATGAGATCACCAATAGCAAGGGTGATATCGGGCGGCTGCTGTTCGCAGCGGCAGCCGGCATCGGTGATTTGACAGGGGTTTTGGATCTGGTCGCCACACGGGCCGAAGGTTTCTACAAGAAAAGCGCCAGCAAGACCATTTTCGCTGGATTGAAGCGCGACCTTGATGCGCTGACGACCGAGATAAAGACGATCGATGTGTCGGCTAGTCTTTACCACAACCTGCGCACCGCAGTTGAGGCCGCGAAATCCGCCGAGGTGGCCGCGCGCGCCGCAGAAGACGATCACGAGCGCCGCAAAGCGCAACTCGCCGCAGTAATTGTGGCCCACCCCATAGCCACAGCTCTGCATACTGCCGAAGAAGCCCACGCTCCCATCAGCCACTTTCCTTTGTCCCTAGATATCGACCCGGAGACCTTGGTTGAGTTGATGACCGCGCGTATTGCGCTGCAAACCAATCGTGATCGGCAATCTGAGGTGATCGTGCAAGCCGAGAGTGATCGCGAGGCTCTGATCCAGCAACCAGCAATCCTCGCCCTGCGCGGCGATATCCTTGCGCTGGACGATATGCGCGGGCGGATGGAGGGTGCGCAAGCTGATTTGCCCATTCGAATCACGGAACGCGAGGCGGCCATAGCCGACATGGGTGCCAAACTGGTCGACATCGGCCTTGATCCTGGTGATGATCCCACGTCCTTTGTGCTCCCTGAACCCGTACTGCTTCGGCTGGAACGCTGCCTGCAAACCTTACGCGATGCAGAGAACAAGCTGACTGCCGCGAAGAATGAATTTCGCAACGCGCAGGATCTGCTGCGCGAAACCGCGCGTCTGACGACTGAGGCTGAGGCTGGCGTCACTATCGGTCCCGAAGTGGACGACGTGTTGATGCGCTTTGACGCCACCCGATGTGTTGAGGACAATCGCGCGGCGTTGCAACGGGTTGCTCTTGCCCGCACATCCGCCGCAAAGCAACTGCGTGGTCTTGGCCGTGGCGCAGTCATCTTCAGCACTCTTCCCACTTCACCTCTGACCATTCGACAGGCCGAAGTTCTGGCGGCGGCCAGCCTCAAGGCAGATCAGACCCTTGAATCTCTCTGCAGCGCCTTGTCTCTGGCTGCCGAAAAGGTTGCAACCACGCAGGCTCGGGTTGGTGTGCTGACCGAAACCGCCGATCTGGTTACGGATGAAATCGCAACCACCCGCCGTGCTGAACGCAACGCACGTTGGACCGACCACCGCGCAACGCTGGATGAAACCACCGCCGACAGCTTCGCTGCCGCCATGCAGACCGACGATGTGGCCACCGCTTTGCGTCAGGCGCAAACCCAAGAAATCGCGGAATTTGACCAGGCGCGCATCGCGGCAGGCGAGGCCAAGGCTGAACAGCTTGCAGCAAAGGACCGTTTGAATTTGGCTATCGAAGCCCACAATGGACTTGTCACGACTTGCAACGACCGTCTTTCGGCCCTCGCTTTGCCGCTGGATCTGTCGGCCAGTGATCTGGCCGATTGGGTAAGACAGCACATTGACGCAAGCGCCGCCTTGGACGAACTGCGGACCGCGCAAGATGCTTCGGCGCAGGTCATTGGCAATGCCGAAGCCCTTCAGCAAGCACTATCCGCTTTGCCCGGCATGCCAGTAGACGGTGACGTCGACACCCTCTTTCGCCTCGCCGCGGCACAAAGCCAAAAGCGCAAGAGCCAGCTTGCGGCGCTGCATATCAATCAATCTGCCCGTGCCAAAGACTCCGCGACGGTTTTTTCTCGCCAGTCCGCTATGGACACGGCGCAGGGCACCTTCGACGCTGCCCAAAACCTTTGGCAGACCGGGGCTGCCGCCGCTCTGCCAGTCGGCACGCCGCTCGAAAACCTGCACGATGCGCTGCCGAACTTGCGCAGTCTGCGCGAGATCAACGAGGCCGTCGGCGGTCTCAGCCGTCAGATCAGTGGTATGACGCGTGACAGGGACAACTTCGTCACGCGCGCCACGCCGCTGGGCGTGCTGCTGGGCGTTGCCGCCAATTCTGCGGCATTGGACATCTGCCGACAGGCCCGCCAATCCCTGACCGACGCTGACGAGGCTGCGAGAAAGTCGGCAGAGCTGACTGTTATCTTGTCCGAGACACAAGCTCTTCATGCCACCGCAGTTTCGGAGCTTGCCACACAAGATGCACAGATTCGCCAGCTTGCCGAGGCGTTTGCGCCGAACATTCCAACTGAAACGTTGCACGATCTGCGCTCAGCAGTGGCGCAAGGCAAGAGTGCCATCGATCTTCGCGCTACCATCGCAAAAGATTCGGCCGCACTGATCGCACGCCTTGGCGTCACAACGCGCGAAGCGGCTGAGGCCGTGCTTGCAACCCAGCCCCTTCAGGACGCAGAGGCGGCACTTGCATCTTTATATGGTGAAACAGACCGCCTGAGCAGAGCCATCGAGACCGCCATCGAGGCGCGCACCAAAGCTCAGGCGGCGCTTGATCATGTCCAAGGCGATGCCGACGTCGCAAAACGGGTCGCACTGCAGCGCACCATTGAAATCGAAATGCAGGAGGGCAGTTTGCGCTATCTGGAGGACCGCTTTGCACACTTGCTCGCAGAGCGCGCCCTCCGCCGCTACCGCGACACCCATCGTGGAGGCATGTTGGTCGCAACCGAAACCGCTTTCCGCACCCTGACCAACGGTGCCTATGCGTCGCTCACCACCCAGGCGGAAGGCCAATCTGAAGCGCTTGTGGCGATCCAGTCGGTGGGCGGAAGCTCAAAGAAGGCGCGTGAGATGTCGAAGGGCACTAAGTTCCAGCTTTATCTCGCTTTACGTGCAGCCGCCTACGAACAGGTTGCAACCGGCGGCACGATTCTGCCTTTCTTCTGCGACGATATCTTTGAGACCTTCGACGAATCCCGCACAACCGCGGCCTGTGGCCTACTGCGCCAGATCGGTCAAACCGGACAATCGATTTACCTGACCCACCACAAACACGTGGTTGCCCTTGCCGAACGTCATCTTCTCGACGCAGAAGAACTTCACCGGGTCTTCGATCGTCGCCAGCGCCAGGTCGCCCTGCCTGATCGTCACTGGGTAGGGTTCGACGCTCTCGTAGCCGACGTGCAGATCACCCAGACGACGACCTGCATCGACGAACGCCCAGAAGTCAGCGGCCTTCTTCACGCACGGTATGCGGGGCAGTTCCTTGGTCAGGTTGTCGGCGAAACGACGGCGGTAATCTTCAGAGTGCAGCAGACCGTAGGTGTAGTAGAAGACGTCGTCCTTGGTGATTGTCTGGCCTGGATAGGCCGCGATGAAGTGGGCGAGGCCAGCGTCGGTGATGCCGTGGCTGGCGCGATAGCGGGGCGCGTCCTCCTCGACCACCGAGAACAGGTCGTCTTCGGCGTTGGTGTCAGCGCGTTCGTAGAGCGTGAGGGGGAAGCATTGACCCCCATGTAAGATGTGTCTGTCTGGTAGCGCATTCGCCATGAGAACAGAAAATGGACGATCCTCTCCTGGGCCAGGGAGAACTATTGCCAGATTGCTCATGCCAGTATCTGGAAAGAACCTGTCCATGAAATGAGAACGGCAATGCAAAAGTGAGCCACGGAAGTGGCGTGATAATCTCGCTGCGGGCAACGTAAAATGTTGCCACTTAAGCCCTTTCTGGCGACAGGGAGGGTGGGAGATTTTAGTCGTGGATTTGTATTTGAAGGTCCGCCTTGCGCGTCGAGGTGGCATGAGCGAACGGGCGGCAGCAGGCCATTTTGGGATTTCGCGCGCGCGCGTAAAGAAGATGATGAGCATTTCGGTCCCGCCCCGTTGCCCGGCAGCGCATGCTTGCATGCGCGAGAGGGGGCTACCAGCGAACTGCTCAGATCAAGCGGCCCAAGCTGGACGGCTTCACCGGGTTCATCGACCAGTGGTTGCAGGAGGACCTCACCCGGAACCGCAAGCAACGGCATACAGCCAAGCGTATTTTTGAGCGGCTGCGGGATGAACACGGGTTCAAGGGCGGCTATACGACAGTCAAGAACTATGTCCGTGAACATGGTCGGCGCAGCCGTGAGATGTTT
>CAMAQR010000096.1 GCA_945860375.1 Pseudorhodobacter antarcticus | reverse complement strand
AGAAGCGTCACAAGATCGAGAACATGTTCGGGCGTCTGAAGGATTGGCGAAGGGTGGCCATGCGCTTTGACAGGCGCGCTGACATCTTCCTGTCGGCCTGCGCCCTCGCCGCAATCGTCATGTTCTGGCTATGAGTCCTGAGCCTAGATCACAGATTGAAATCGCGTCGTGCAGGATTTGTCTAAAAAGACTAGACGAATTGTGCGGTCTGTCTATGGCTGCCGTCAGGGTTGTAAGTGGCGGGGGTGGCTGCGGTGTTAAAGGGTTGTATGAACGCGGGTGCCACCGATGCAGCAGCGATGGCCGATTTGGTCTTGCAGGCGGATGGCGCGCAAATCGCGCAAAGCCTGACGCAATTGGGAATTACGGAAATCCGGCTGACCGAAGATGCGACGCGGATCACGCTGACCGATGGCTCGATGATCAACGGGCAGTCGGCGTTTGTGATGAACGGGGTGACGCGGACGGTGGCGAGTGCGGTTTTGATGGCCGAGACGCATGGCTATCGGTATGGTTGTTACTGGATTCCAATACTTCTACCGACTATGGATGCAGGATCCTTAAACTGAATTGTCATTTGGCGTTATACAGAATACAGGTTTATATATTGCCCAAATATGGAGTGAGTAGTCTATGAAAGTTCCAGACATATTTCCATTTTTTTTGGAATTTGCCGATGTGCTTATTTGGCGATCGCGATGGATACGCCGGTATAGTTCTAATCGTCGTCACTATAATTTGGCGATTATTTCTGTTAGGTATATCTATTGTAATATTTCTTGCTACACTATCTGAAAATAGCTATGTAAAGGGGTAAGAAAGTGGGTGATCGCATTGGTGGAATTGCGGGTGAGACATTTCTTTGTGATGTGGGCGCTTTTAGCGACCCGGGCGGGGCGCCGATTACTGTAGTTATTTCGATTGACGGGCAAAGTGGTTATGCCGGATACAACCCTCCTGGAAGTGCTATTATCACGCACAGCTTGCCCCTCTCGGGACATTGCGTTGCAAGGCCCTGTCGGGCAATGGATCGCCGTATTGCTGCTCTGACGGCATGCCCTCGCCAGCGGGCTCGAACCGGTGGCGCCTCGCTGGCTCGATCGTGGCGCTTCGGTGACGAATTTGTCCCATGTTGCTTCCTTCCATTCCTGAGAAAGGATGGCACCATCAAACCGTGGCATCAAACATTGTCGCGGCGCAGGTTTGGAAAACGCAGGCAGCGCAGGCTACGGGGCGCGCTGGTGCTCTGACTGGCCCTTCTAATTTTGCTTCTGATCAAACGTCGCTACGGACTTTCGATAACGATTGCCTTGCCGGAAAATAGGCGCAGGGACTTCTGTAAATCCTCTGGTCGAAAACCACGGCCTAGAAAGACAATGGTATTGTCCTCGCCCGGGCCAGAGCGTTCGGGAAGGATTTCGGGGGATTGCACCACTTTACGTACGGTTTGCAGCAACAGGCGGCCGGCTGGTGTGCGGAGAACGCCTTTCACCCGGACAAGATCATTGCCGCGTGCATGTAGCAGGGCCGACAGCCACAAGGCGAAGGCTGACCAGTCGATGTCGGGGTCGACAATCAGGCGGGTGGGGAAGATTGCGCCGCGGGTATCCTCGTCGGTGAGGACAGCCAAGGCGGGTGCCTCGGCACCTGCGGGCAAATCAGGCAGGCCGACGGCTTCACCCAGATTTGCGGCGGATTGCGGGGCTGCCGGGTTCAGATTGCGCAGAGTGGCGCGCAGCAGGGTAAGCGTGACTGGGGCCACCGCATCGCCTTTGGACAGGATCAGCCGATCCGCGGCGCCGATCTGCCGGCGGCCCAAAGGTTCAGTCTGCAGCTGGGCCAGTCCGTGCAACGCGTCGACGACGACGATGGTTTCATCAATGACGATGTGGTTGACCAGAACAGGATCCCCCTGGATCGCAGCGACAATAGCGCCTGGGTCAGCCAAACCGCTGGTTTCCAACACGATTCTTTGCAGGCGGGATGCGTCAGCGGAAATCCGGCTGCGTTGGTCGCAGAGGTCACGCAAGGCGCGGATGAGGTCAGCTTTGCCGGTGCAGCAGCAGCATCCTCCGGCCAGTAGGGTCAGGCCAGAAGCCGCACTCAGGAGCGCATCATCCACCGCCGTCTCAGCCGCTTCGTTTATCACGACATGCACGGCTCCAAAGGTGCCAACATGCAACTGGTGGCGCAGCCAGGTGGTCTTGCCGGACCCCAGGTAGCCGCCCAGCACCGTCAGCCGCAACCGGCCATCTGCAAAGTCAGTCGTCATTCAGGAAGGCGGGGTCTAAAGGGTCAATCGGGTGGCCCAGCATGCGTTCGGCCTCGGCCCAAAGCGATGCGAGGTCAGGCACGATAGTCTGGTTGCCCGACAGGGTGCCCATTTGAATGCCGGGCACCATACCGCCGTCATGCGCGGTCAGGCCGTAAGGTCGCAGCACCTTGTCCAGCAGGCCAGCCCGATGAAATCGCGCACGCAGGCGGTCGCCGGGCGTGTCGGCGCCAGCCTCGGTCCAGTGGCCGGGAGCAGCGGGGTTGCCGCACGCGTTGCACATCTTGGGCCCTTTCGGAAGGCGGGTGCCGGTTGCCCGACACCCGTTGTTTATCAGATCACTTCTGGGCGCGCCGCACCGGCGAAGGGGAAGCGCTTGCGGAAGTCGTCGGCAATCGTCTCGAACGGGGCCCATTCGACGCCAGAATGCTTGGAGATATACTCGATCAGGCGTTCCAGCATCAGCAGAACCTGCGGGCGGCCAGCCACGTCGGGGTGAATGGTAAAGGCGAAAACACCATATTCCATCTCACGGTAAACCCAGTCGAACTGATCGCGCCAGAGTTCCTCAATGTCACGCGGATTGACGAATCCGTGGCTGTTCGGGGCCTTCTTCATGAACATCATCGGCGGCAGGTCGTCGACATACCAGTTGGCGGCGATATCGACGAGGTCGATCTCGTGCCCGTGTTTCAGGGGGTGCATCCAGTCCTTGGCCGACTTGGAATAGTCGATCACGTTCCAGCTGTCGCCCACTTTGGCATAGAAGGGCTGGAAGTCGCGGTAACCCTGGCTGTGGTCATAGGTGAAGCCGTGCTTCAGCAGCAGGGCTGCGGTCGAGTTCGACATTTCCCACCACGGCGCCACATAGCCGCGCGGGGCTTTGCCGGTCAGGCCCTTGATCAGTTCGATCGACTTGACCAGAACGTCTTCTTCCTGTGTCGGCGTCATGGCAATGGGATTCTCGTGCAGATAGCCGTGCGCGCCAACCTCGTGACCGTCCTTGACGATCATCTCCATCTCTTTCGGGAAAGTCTCCAGACTGTGGCCGGGGATGAAGAACGAGGTTTTCAAGTCGTATTTCTTGAACAGGCGCAGCAGGCGCGGCACGCCAACTTCCGTGGCGAAGATGCCCCGCTGGATGTCAGACGGCGAGTCTCCGCCGCCGTAAGAGCCGATCCAACCAGCAACCGAGTCGATATCAGTGCCAAAGGCGCAGTAGATCTTTTTAGCCATGAAGGTTCCTCCTTAGGTGTTCAGATAATGGGCCACTGCGGGTCGGTCAGACCCAAAGGGTAGGCGATACCGTAGTCAAGCGGCGGACGGACGACGTATTTTCGGTCAAACGTCGCCCAGTCATAGGGCACGCCAGAGCGGACGATATAGGGCCAATCAGGCTGGGCAAAGATTGGGCGACCGATCGCCACCATGTCGGCCGCGCCACTGCAAAGTGCTGCCTCGGCCTGCGGGCCGTCGGCAATGCCGCCATTAGTGATCATTGGCAGGCCAGACGCTTTGCGCAGCACAGTGGGCATCGGAGTTACATCGTCGGCCTGGCGGTTGTCCAGATAGTTGAAGCTGGCCCAATGCAGCGCATCATAAGCGGAACCCTTCAGGGCCACCCCGATCGCCTCGGCATAGGCAGTACCGGGCCAGGCACCTACAAAATCATCCACGCCATCCTGGGACAGGCGCAGGACGATCAGCTTGTCGGGGCCGATGGCGGCGCGCACCTTCTCGCCCACCAGCTTGGCGAAACGCACGTTGTTTTCGGGTGATCCGCCAAACTCATCCGTGCGCAGGTTGGTCTGGGGGTTGATGAACTGCCACAGCAGATAGCCATTGGCACCATGCACCTCGACCCCGTCTGCCCCCGCATCCACGGCGCGCTTGGCGCCTGCGGCAAAGCCATCAGCAACTTGATGGATTTCCTCGATCGTCAAGGCGCGGGCGGGGCCGAAAGTGACCTTGTTCCATTGGCCATCAATGGCGCGGATTTCTTTTTCGTAGTCAGAGTCAGTATATAGCGACCAGCCGCCGCTTTGCGTGGCCGAGGCACTGACGGGGGGCTCGCCGTTCAGAACCCGAGGGTCCGACACCCGGCCGCCATGCATCAGTTGAACGATGATCTTGCAATCGTGCTGATGCACCGCGTCGAAAACCTTGGCCCAGCCCGCCTGATGGCTGGCATTGGCGATGCCGGGTTGCGACAAATAGGCCTTGGAGTGGAAGGCGTCCTGTTCATAGGTGCCTTCCGTGATGATCAGGCCCAGCCCACCGCGCGCACGGCGGGCGTAGTATGCGGCCATTTCTTCATTTGGGGTGCCGTCGGCATCGGCCATCTGGCGGGTCAACGGGGCCATGGCGATGCGGTTGCGAAGGGTTAGCGGACCCAGTTTGATCGCGGAAAACAAGGTCGAGAAGGCTTCAGTCATCCATTATCCTCTGACAATCTGTTCAATGGCAAGACCTGCGGCAAGAACCGCCCGGTCGCGACCATGCGGGGCCGAAATCATGAACCCTGTGGGCATCTGGTGGGCATCAAACCCGTTCGGGATCGACAACCCGCACCAATCGAGGAAATTCCCCAAAGATGTATTGCGCAGGGTCAGTCCGTTGTGGCGAAAGAACACCTCTTGATCATCCTCCAGCGGGGCAATCGGCATGGCAACCGTGGGGGTGGTCGGACAAATCAGCAACGCATCGCCGATTTGGGCGGCGACGGCGGCGATCAGCCGTTTGCGTTCGCGCAGCAGGATCGTCAGGTCGACTGCGCTGGCACTGGCCGCGCCCATGATCCGTCGAACAACGCGGGCATCGATCCGGGCGGCGTCGGGGCCATGCAGGCGGTCCCAATGCAAATCCAACGCCTCGATTGCGGCCAGAGCGGCGCGGCGGGTTATCACGTCCAGCGTCTCAGCCAATTCCGGCAGAGCAAGACGGCGCACCCTGGCGCCGGCCAGTTCCAGCCGGGCCACAGCAGCCTCAAAGTTTGCTGCGACGGCGGGGGACAGACTATCCAGCATCACGGCGTCAGGAATGACGAAATCCAAAGCGTCCACCGAAGCGGCCTGCACATCAGGCGCTTGCAGACCCCGCAAGACAGCATCCGCCAACACGCAATCCTCGACACTATGGGCCAAGGGACCAAGCGTATCGAGGGTACGCGACAAAGGGAACACTCCGGTCATCGGGTAATGCCCGGTTGAGGTCTTGTAGCCCACAACCCCGTTGAAAGCCGCGGGGATGCGGATCGACCCGCCGGTATCCGTCCCAAAGGCGATTGGGACTATGTCATTGGCCACGACAACCCCGCTTGCCGACGAAGACCCACCCGGCGACCGCGCAGGCCCGGTGCCATTGGGGTTGCGCGGGGTGCCGAAATGCGGGTTAAGCCCGATGCCGGAAAAGGCAAATTCGGTCATGTTCAGCGCGCCGACCGTCACCAGCCCGGCCCGCGCCCCAGCCGCGACCAATGCCGCGTCCTGCGCCGCTGGCGGGTTTGAGGCCAGCACAACAGAGCCAGCCGTGGTCACGCGCCCTTTCAGGTCAAACAAATCCTTCCACGCCACTGGAACGCCGTCCAGCAAACTCACCGGGTTGCCGGACCGCAATCGGGAGCGGGCAGCAAGGGCCTCGGCCACGGCCCGGGGGCGCAGGGTTTCGGTGAAGATGGCGTTGTCGCCCACCGCGTCGATGCGGGCGAAAACCTGATCCACCAGATCAAGCGGATCGCATCGTCCGTTACGCAGGTCGCGGGCAAGGGAGCTGGCTGTGGTCACGCGCATCGTGGGCCTCTCATTGCTTGATCACGGTCGAGCGTCCAGCTTGCCAAGCCACAAAGGCGGCAGCTCCGGCTGCAAACTGACCGCGATATTTGTCAGAATGGCCCTCAACCGCAATCACATCGCCGTTGGGAAGCTCTACCGCCATTTGCAGGATATGGCCGATCAACTGCGCCCGCGTGATCTTGCAGGGGATCAGATTGGTGCCATAGGTCCGGCGCGCCTCTTCGGGCGAAATCGTGCCGGGCAGAACATCAACCGCTTCCGCAGGCAGCACCAACGAGGCCGCACCGCCCAAGGTCAAACCGGCGTGCTGTTCGCCGCTCAGCGTCCCAAACGCGGTGTCCAGTGTCACCACGTCGCCCCCCAACACTTTGACCGTGCCGGGGATCAAGGTGTTCGCCCCGATGAAGCGGGCGACGAAAATGCTTTGAGGGCGGGTGTATAATTCCCGCGGTGGGCTGATCTGTTCGATGCGGCCCGCGTTCATCACGACGATGCGGTCCGAGAGGGCCAAGGCCTCGGATTGGGCGTGGGTGACGAAAACAAAAGTGATGCCAAGTTCGCGTTGCAGCAGTTTCAATTCGTTCTGGATGCTTTTGCGCAGGTTGGCGTCCAAGGCGCCGAGGGGTTCATCCAGCAACAGAATATCGGGTTCCACCACCAAAGACCGGGCGAGTGCTATGCGCTGCCGCTGGCCGCCAGACAGGCGGTTTGGGCGCATGCTGGCCACGTCGGTCAGGCCCAGCTTTTCTATGATGCGGTCAACCTTACGGTCAGCCTCAGCCGCAGCCATGCCTTTGACATCAAGCCCGAAACGGATGTTCTGGCGTACGTTCATATGCGGGAACAACGCGTAATTCTGAAAGATCATCGAGGTCGGGCGCTTTTCCGGCAACAGGTCGTTGATCCGTTTGCCCCGGATCAACAGATCGCCCGAGGTGATCGTCTCAAACCCGGCAATCATGCGCAACGTCGTGGTCTTGCCACAGCCTGACGGCCCAAGAAAGGCGATGAATTCGCCCTTGTCCACATCAAGGTTGAAGTCGATGACGGCGGGTGTGCCGTTGTCATAGACCTTGCCGATATGGGAAAGTTGCAGGTCGTAGGCCACAGAGAGGTATCCTTGCATCTTTGGTCCGGTCGGGGCTTGCACCCCGACCGTCCGGGTTTTCAGATCAGGCCGAAAGGAATTCGTCCCATTTGGTCATCAGCAGGTCGTACTCGTCTGGCCATTGGTGCCAGTAAGCGACGTTCGCCGCACGGGTCGCCAAGGAACCGCCGTCGCGCAGATCGCCTTCCTTGATGCCGCGGTCTTCCGCGCCAACCCATGGTGCACCTTCGTACCAGAAGGCATACTTTTCTGGGGCCATGATGGCTTTGACCTTGTCGTTGGGCGAATAGTAGCCCTGTTCCGACACAGCCACAGCCGGACCGCCCGACAGCCAGTAATCGGCATAAGCCGTCACTGCGTCGAGGTTCGGCGAGGATTTCAGCGCCGAAACGCCGATTGCCCAACCGCGATAGCCCGTCTTCATCGTGGCGTAAGAGCATTGGACGCCCTGTGCCTTCACAGCCATAACAGCCGGCTGCCAAGCGTCAGCGAGGATCATTTCGCCCGAAGCCATCAGGTTGACGAGTTCGCCGAAGTCACCCCAAAGAGCGCGGAATTGGCCCTCTTTTTTCTTCGCGATCAAGAACTTGGCTGCTTCTTCAATCGCCGCCGCGTCCGGGTTGCCCGGGTTCTTGACTTCCGACAGACCCAGTTCGTTCATGGCCATAACGGCCTGACCGAAGGCGATCAGCGGGTCGACGTTCAGGCCGGTCTTGCCCTTGAACTTGGGGTCGAACAGCGAGGACCACATCGAGGCTTCTTCCGCCGACACGAGGTCGGGGCGATAGCCGATGGAGTCGAAGTTGTACACGGTCGGAACCATGTTCAGCGCGGTCATCGTCTCGTCGGTGTAGATCTGGCCGACGATCTGCGCCTTGGCATCCCACTTTGGGTCTGCTTTCACGAAGCTTTCGCCAACGCCGGTCCAGTTCGCCAGAGCCGAAGTGGCGATTGGCGAAACAAGACCGGTCTGAGTGATCGACGGCAGACGCTCACCGATGGTTTCCCAGCAGTCGTAAGCCGTTGAACCCGACAGCAGTTCGGTCTGGGTGTTCGGGAAGATGTCCGCTTTGCCCGAGACAGACTTGACGCCCGAAGCCGCCATGAACTCCGCCAGAATGCGGTCCTGCACGGTCACCGACAGACCCACGGTGCGCAGTTCCTGCGAAGCGAGGTCAGCGGCGAACGCTTGTTGTGCGCCGAGGA
>CAMAQR010000095.1 GCA_945860375.1 Pseudorhodobacter antarcticus | reverse complement strand
GACCCACATGCTGTCACTGCCCACGCCATCGTGCGTGGTGAAATTGCCGACCCGGCCAACCGGCCAACCGGCTGTGCATTTCATCCCCGCTGTGCCTACGCGACTGACGTGTGCCGATCCGTTGCGCCGGAACTGAGAAATGTGGGCACTAGGTCAAATCCGCATTTGGCGGCCTGCCACTTCTCGGAAACACTGCAGCTCACCGGGGTCGCTTGAGTGGTAAGTTGAGGCGGCTCATCTTCAATTTGAAACCGCAAAATCCGGCCAACTTCGCCAAATACTCTCTATAATGCTGTAGGATAGATCTGACACTGTCAGTGCTTTGCGCTTGGCGCGGGCCACCGCTCGGCTACGGCGTAGGCATGTTTCGTCGTGGCGAGGCGGCGCTATTCATCGCATCCACCCCGAACATGTCGGCATGCAACTGATCAAGGGCCTGACCCAAAGCACCGACCAATGTTGCCCGGTCCGCCAGGTGGCAGGTGGTGATCTGAACCGGGTGTGGAACCGTCCGCGGCAACAGGACGCGTATGCGGTCCGCCAATTCGACGCGTCGGCCAAGGCTTCCGCCCAGCACGAACAATTCGGCATCTATCACAGAACCCACGGCGCGGATGGCGAGGACCACCAGTCTTACCGTTTCATCAATGGCGGCGATAGCTGCGGTATCGCCAGCCTGAATCGCTTGGAATATCTGATCGATGCTTTGGTTCTCCGCCCCGCCATAGCCTTCAAATCGGCGGATCATGGCTGCGCTATTGACGGCCATTTCGAAGGTGCCGTTCACAAATCCTGCCGGGTCGAAGGGGTCGCCGCCAATCGGCAAATAGGCGATTTCCCCTGCCGCGCCACGGCTTCCACGCAAAAGCTTGCCATCGGCGACGATCCCCATCCCGACGCCACTGCCGATTCCAAAGTAAGCGAAATTGCGATATCCGCGCGCGGCTCCTTGCCACAGTTCCCCCAAGGCCGCCAGCTTCACCCCATTTTCGATGGACAGCGGCAAACCCAATTCGACGCGCATTTCGGCGACCACATTGATGTCGCTAAGGTGGGGGATCGAGGGGGCGATCTCGATGCTGCCAGACTTAGGTTCTACGACGCCGGGCGTGCCCATCACGGCGAATTTCACACTGTCGCGCCGAATAGAGGCCGAAGTTATCAGCGCCTGAAACATCTGACCAACCTGATGCACCACCGCACGTCCGCCGCGCGGATCGGTGGCTTCTGACGTTTCTACCACAACGTCTCCGCGAATATCGGCCACGGCCATTTGCAACACAGCCCCTTCCAGCCGTATGCCAAGCACATGGGCAGAGGCGGGGTTCATCTCGTAGGTTGGGGCGCTGCGACCCAAGGGGCCTTGAACGCGACCGCTGACTTGCAACCAGCCGTCACGTTCCAATTCCAGGACAACTTGCGTCGTCGTTTGCCGCGACAATCCGGTTTGTTTGGCCAGTTCAGCGCGCGAGGTAGGGCCGCGCTGCAGGATCGTCTCCATAATGGCACGAACCGAAAGCTGGCGCGCGACGGGAGGCGGTTGCGTCTTGGCCATATGGTTTCCTTGCGGTTGCGCGGGTCAATGGCGCTTAGCGTTCCAATCGGGCCAGCAGGCTGGAGGTGTCCCAACGTTTGCCGCCCATGTCTTGAACGTCAGCATAGAATTGATCCACCAGTGCCGTCAAAGGCAGTTTGGAGCCATTCTTGCGCCCCTCATCCAGCACGATTGACAAATCCTTACGCATCCAGTCGACCGCAAAGCCGAAGTCAAACTTGCCGACATTCATGGTTTTATAGCGATTTTCCATTTGCCAACTTTGCGCTGCACCTTTTGAAATCACTTCGATCACCGCTTCAATGTCCATCCCGGCATTCTTGCCGAAATGGATGGCTTCCGCCAGACCTTGCACCACACCTGCGATGCAGATTTGGTTCATCATCTTGGCAACCTGTCCGGATCCGGAATCGCCCAGCAGACGGCAGGCTTTGGCAAAGCTCATGATGACGGGTTGGGCACGATCGAAGGGGGCCTGATCGCCGCCGACCATGACCGTCAGTTGACCGTTTTCGGCACCAGCCTGCCCACCTGACACGGGCGCATCCAAAAAGTCAAAACCGCGACGGATCGCCTCGCTGTGCAACTCGCGCGCGATGCCCGCTGAAGCCGTGGTGTGGTCGACAAACATCGCCCCTTTTCCAGTGCCCTCGAACGCGCCATCCGGGCCAAGCGTGACGTGGCGCAGATCGTCGTCATTGCCGACACAGGTGAAAACAAAATCCTGACCCATGGCTGCTTCTTTTGGCGTCAATTTGAAAGAGCCGCCGTTTTCGCTGACCCATTTTTCGGCCTTTGCGGTTGTGCGGTTGTAGACTGTCACGTCATGGCCTTTGGCTTTCAAGTGACGCGCCATAGGATAGCCCATGACGCCAAGCCCTAGGAATGCTACTTTGCTCATTGTGGTGCCTTTTGTGTTTGGGGTTCAATAAACCGGATGCGTTGGTTCATACGCGGCGTTCTGGGGTCCGGGTAAGGTACGGCGGAAATCAGTGCTTTGGTATAGGGATGTGTTGGAGACGTGCAAATGGCTTGCGCATCGCCGATCTCGACGATCTCGCCATGGCGCATCACCGCCACGCGGTCGCAGAAATACCGCACCACCCCGATGTCATGGCTGATGAAAATGACGCTCAGCGTCAATCGCTTTTGCAGATCCAGCAAGAGGTCGAGGATTTGGCTGCGCACCGAGACGTCCAGCGCAGAGGTCGCCTCATCGGCGATCAGAATTCTGGGATCGAGTGCGAGGGCCCGCGCAATGCCGATGCGCTGACGCTGGCCACCAGAGAAGGCATGGGGATAACGCTCCATCATGGCGGGTTCAAGCCCGACCATTTCCAGCAAGTCACTGACCTTGGAGACCAACCCCTGACCCGAGGCGATGCCGTTGATCTGCAAAGGTTCGCCGATGATCTGGCGCACGGACATGCGGGGGTTCAGCGACGAGAAGGGATCTTGAAAAACAAAGCGGATTTGTCGGTAGATGCCCCGCAGACCAGCCTTGTTCAAAGCGCGTATATCAACCGATTGCCCCGTATCTGGGCTATATTCGATGGTGCCGTCGGTCGGTTCGATGACGCGCAGGATGAGGCGGCCCAATGTGGTCTTGCCTGAACCGCTTTCGCCAACGATGCCAAGGCTTTCGCCTTCAAGTAGATCAAAGCTTACATTTTGCACCGCTCGCACGCCTTGGGTGGTGCGCGCGCCATAAGCATTGCTGCCAGCGCCAAAGGTCTTGCCCAACTGACGCACCTTCAAGATCACTCGCGCGGTTGGGGGCTTTAGGTCTTGTTTTTTCTGATCGGCTGCCCGCTCCAGTTTCAAAACCGAGGCCAAGAGTTTCTGCGTATAGGGATGCGTTGTCTGGTGAAACACCTGATCGACTGGCCCTGCCTCAACGATTTTGCCGCGATACATCACCGCGACATCGTCGGCGATCTCTGCCACCACGCCCATGTCATGGGTGATCAGCAACATCGACATGCCGCGTTCCCGCTGGATGCGCTTGATCAGATACAGAACTTCGGCTTGTGTGGTGACGTCTAGTGCTGTGGTCGGTTCATCTGCGATCAAGACGTCCGGGTCGCCCGCAAGAGCTATCGCGATCATCACCCTTTGGCGCATGCCACCCGAAAACTCGAAGGTGTAGCGATCAATATTGTGTTCGGGATCAGGGATTTCCACCAAACGCATCAGTTCGATCGCACGCGCCCGTGCGCCCTCGCGGCTGAGCTTGAGATGCAGGCGCAGCACCTCGACGATCTGCGACCCGACCGTGTGGACGGGCGACAGAGAGCTCATCGGTTCTTGAAAGATCATGCCGATCTGCGCGCCACGGATTCGGCGAATCTCGGTGCCCCGTCGCGGCATCTTGGCAATGTCGGCGTCGCCGAACAGGATCTGCCCACCGGTTATGCTGCCCGGCGGATCGACCAGTTGCATCAAGGCACGCGCTGTCACGGATTTACCGGACCCGCTTTCGCCGACAAGGCCCAGCGTCCGGCCGGGCCACAAATCGAAACTGACATCGTTGACGGCCGACAACGTGCCGTGGCGCAGCGCAAATTGCACCGTCAAATTGCGGACGGACAAGGTTGGCGTTGGATCAAGCGTCATAGGGGTCTGCCGCATCACGAAGCCCGTCGCCAAGGAAGTTGAACGCCAGCACCGCCAGCATCACCGCAAGCGAGGGAAAAAGCAGCAGCCAAGGCGCGTTGGAAATCGCCCGCAGGTTCTGCGCATCTTGCAACAAAACCCCCCAACTCACCACCGGCGGCTTCAGGCCGATGCCAAGAAAGCTCAGCGAGGTTTCTGCAATGATCATGGCAGGAACTGCCAGCGTCACCATCGCAAGGATGTGACTGGTGATGGATGGCAGCATATGGCGGAAGATGATGCGCATTTCGCTGGCCCCATCCAATCGGGCCGCTGTGACAAAATCTTCGCCGCGCAGGGAAAAAAACCTGCCGCGCACCTCTCGCGCCAAGGATGTCCAGCCCAACAGGGATACAATGGCGATCACCGTGAAATAGACCCGCGTGGGTGGCCAGCCCAGTGGTATGGCGGCGGCAAGGCCCATCCATAAGGGGATCGTCGGCATAGCGCTGACAATCTCAATCACCCGTTGAATGATCGTGTCCACCCTTCCGCCGTAAAAGCCTGAAATGCTGCCAAGAAAGATGCCCAGACACAAAGAGATTGCCACCCCAACCAGTCCAATCGACATTGAGATGCGGGTTGCATGGATCATACGGCTTAAGATGTCGCGGCCCAATCGGTCGCTGCCCAGCAGGTAAACCATGTCCTTGGGATCGGTGGGGCCAAAGAGATGGAGATCAGAGTCAAACATATACCAAAATCGGTAGGGCTCACCATGGACGAAAAAGCCCAAGGGGATGACCTTATCCGGATTGGGTGTGAAACTGCGCCGCATCGCGGCCTCATCCACGGTGATGTCATATCCAAAAGAATGCAGACCAAAGTACCAGCCGCCATCAGGCTGGTGCACGATCAGGCCAATCCCCTGCGGCGGGGCGTAGGTGTATTTGGCGCGCGTCGTATCGGTCGCGTAAGGCGCCAGAAACTCAGCGAAAATCCCGATGAGGTACAAAAACACAATGACATAAAGCGCAATGACAGCCAGCTTATGCCGACCAAAGCGCCAGGCAACCAACTGCCACTGGCTGGCAACGGGCGAAGCCCTGCTGGCAGCGCTTACCAAGTGCGGGTCTTCTGTCGGCGGGGTTTGCATCACTGGTACCGGATACGCGGGTCTAAAAGGGCGAGGAGGATGTCCGACATCAAGGTGCCGACCAAGGTCAACGCGCTGAGCAGCAAAATGAAGGCTCCCGCCAGATACATATCCTGACTGACCAGTGCCCGCAGCAGCAACGGCCCCGCCATCGGCAAGTTCAAGACAATCGCCGTAATCGTGACCCCGGAAATCAGCGAGGGCAGCACCCAGCCAATGGTGGAAATAAACGGGTTCAGCGCAATGCGCACTGGATAGCGCATGATCAAGGTGAATTCCGAAAGGCCCTTGGCCCGCGCTGTGACGACATAGGGTTTGCTCAACTCATCCGACAAATTGGCCCGCATGACACGGATCAGCGCGGCGGTTGAGGATACCGCGATCACAACGATGGGGATCCAAAGATGCTGGCAAAGATCCCAGAACTTGGCCAATCCCCAAGCCGCGTTTTCGTATTCGGGCGAGAAGAGACCACCAACATTCAGGCCTAAATAGGTGAAGGAAAGATACATCAGGATCAGGGCCAGAATAAAGGTGGGCACAGCAAGGCCCACGAAGCCCAAAAACGTGAAAAAGTGATCGCCGAAAGAATAGCGATTTACGGCAGAATAAATGCCGATCGGCAGGGCAATGACCCAGATCAACACAAAGCTCAGCGAAGACACTAGAAGCGTAATGCCCAAGCGGTCCCAAATCAGATGGCCGACAGGTTGCCCCCAGTCAAAGGACCAGCCGAAATCACCGTGAAAGACAATGCCTGAAATCCAGCGCCAGTATTGCACATAAATCGGTTGATCCAGCCCGTATTGCGCTGTCAATCGGTCAATACTCGCCTGATCTGGCCGATTGCCGGACTCTGCCATCGAAGATAAAACTGAAGTCAGGAAATCGCCCGGTGGCAACTGGATGATGATGAAGCAAATCACCGAGATGCCGATCAGTGTCGGGATCATGTAAAGCACACGCTTGACTAAAAAGCGTCCCATGGGCCTATTCGGTTATCTCGATCAGGATGACCTCGCTGGCAGCTGTACTTGGAACATCGATCTCAAGTCGACCACCAGAAAGCCGAGTGACGGGGATTTCGTCTGTGACCAGCAGCCGGGCGGTAGCCTTTTTTGCCCCTGCGGGCAGGTCCACCGACACAACTTGCGGGCCGATGGCAATGGTCTCGCGGATCGGGCCCTTCATCATCATCGGATTGGTGAGGTTAACCAAATGCACTGCAATCTTGCCCGGCCCTTCGCGCACGGCGATGTCGATGATCCCTTGGCCCGTCACCTCGATTCGCGGGCGTGCCTTGAGCGCCCAGCGCAAAGCGTTGCCGATCAGGATGGAATGGTCAACGTTCATCACCTCCCAGAAAATCTCGCCGATGTTCCAGGGGAAATAGACAAGCCGACCGCCGCCCTCAAAGGTACGGGCGATGGCCGCAGGCGCGTCTGCGGGCGCACGCGGATAGATTTCCTCCATAGGCAGGTCAGGAAAATCAGGGATGAATCGGAAAGGGATGTCGGTTCCAGCCTGACCATGCAAGCGCAAAGGAATGCGACTGGTGCCGCCCATGATTCGGGTTGCCCCCGCGAACCCAGCGGTTAGGGCGTGTCCGGCCTTATCAAGTTCGATATAGGTGTTTTTGACCGGCCCAAAGGTTGGCCCTGCGACACTGGCACCGAAGAGATTGGCCAGGCCAAAGTCATCGCGCCGTCGGCCATGTTCGTCGTAAATCGAAGTTTCAAAGCTTGTGACCAAACTTCCCCCGCGCCGGACATAGCGTTCCAGCCTGTCACATTGGTCCTGCGACAAGAATGCCGCATTGGCCACGGCAATCAGTTTGTAACTGTCCAGCATGGCATCGGACATCGTCACATCGGACAGAAGGTCAAAGGGCAAACGCGCCTCGATCAAGGCATGGTAAAGGCCCAGTTCATGCGCCTCGGCCTCATCGCGGTCGTCGGCATGCCATGACCTTAGGGTGGTGCTGGGGTCGAGCATGGCAATGTCGGCCTTGGGCACCAGATGTGCCAGATCAGGTTCCAGGCGGGCATGAAGCTGAAACGTCTCGGCAATGGGCGGCAACCAGCGCGTGTCGTGGACTTTTGCGTTGAACTTGGTGAACCACGGCCGCAGGCCATGCGCCATGCCGTCTTGCATCCACATGCGGATTTCTTCGGGCGCCTGCACGGAATCTTTCCAGCGCCATTTCTCTTCGACCGAGGTTGACGTGACCAATCCGATGGGCGTGTTTCCCATGACGCCGCGCATCCGCTTGCCATCGCGGCCCGCCGACCAAATGGGCACAACTCCAGTGCGGCCTTGATGATCCACAAACAGGATCGGGCAGTATTTCTTCACCTCTTCCAGCGTGAAATCCAGCATCGAGGAATTGCCGATGTTTGGAATAAACCGTCCATGCGGGCGTTCAGAGGCAACAACGCCGTTCCAATGGCCGACCAAGGCTGTCAAAACCTCGCGCGACCAGTTCAGCCAACTTTGCCAGACTTCACTGTGCGGATCGCGCAGGCGGGGCAGATCAAAGCCGGTCTTGGCCCGAAAATCCTGAGCGCAATGCGCGCAAAAACACACGCCATGCCCCGCCCAGCGATTGGCAAAAATGGCGTCAATATCATAGGTATGGGCAATTTCTTGGATCACATTGCTCATGAAGACGCGGTTGTAGTCGCCCCAGGCACAAGTCACGAAGGCCTCGGGATAGGACCAGTGCCTGCGCAATGCGCCCTCGGCCGTGACCGAAATCCATTCCGGATGCGCCTCAGCCACATCGGCATGAACGGCGTGCGGATCAACGCGGGCAACGACATGCATGCCCCGCGCCCGCGCCCCAGCCACCAGGTCGCCGAAGGGATCGCTGTCGCCCAGATGGCGGCTGACATGTTGCAGGGCGATCTTGCTGGGGTAATAGGCGACATAGCCGCCCGCCGACAGACAGGTGGCGTTGGATTGGGTCTGGTCAAAAACGCCCAACCAGAAGTTTAAATCATAGCTTTGCGGATCGTCTTCGACCAAGGTCAATTGTGTCCAGCGTGTGGCGCTTTCATACCAGGTCGGTGTACGCAACCCGCCGTCGATCTTTTTGATCCGGTCCATTCGATCTCTTATCTTTCGGCTGATCGCAGATCGACATGAGGGGGGG
>CAMAQR010000094.1 GCA_945860375.1 Pseudorhodobacter antarcticus | reverse complement strand
CCTTCTCTCAGAAGCTGCAGTACTACCGGCGTCAAGGCCCGAGCTTTTGCCGCGGTAAGCGCCGGGTATGGGCCGAGAGTAATCGGGACACGCTTTCCATCGATGGTCGTGCGGCAGAGCCAATTCGCTGCACCAGAGGTGCGTGTGTGCAGATACAGGTTCGGCGTACCGTCCGGGTATTGCTTCTCGACGCCGGCGCGTACTCGCGCATCAATCTCCTTGACAGTCAGCATTCCGTATACCTTGTGTATACCATTATGGGTCCGGCTTACTATGGACATTGCTGGACGCTACTGCAACGAAAACCTGAGATACATATTGAAAATTATAACTTTATCCGGCGTTCTCTGACCGATGCTGAGCGCTTCTGGATTAGAATGTGGAGTTCACCCTCTCCGCCAAATTCATATCGCAAACCCGAGTTTAGGTCCCTTCTGGGGTCTTTTTTATTTTGGTTTCAAAGGGGTTTAGCCTTGGCGGCCGCCCTACAGAGACTGACAACGGGCTCAAAATCAGTCTCTGAACGCCATTTGTCTCTAACCGAGCGCCCCACTGCTCCGGAAAGCCGCTTAGAAAAAATGTATCATCTTCAGTGACTTGCGCTTTTTGGCGAACGTCGTTTTCGAAAGCGCAGCTGATACCGCAATCTGTTGCGAGCTCGTGGGTCTGTCAAAAGGCGGTCGATGTGGGCGGAAAGCAGACCGTGGCAAACGTCAGACCGGCCTGCCCAGAACCGGACATTCAAGTTCAAAGCCTGCTCCGACCAATTGACCGGAACAGGCGGATTGACTTAGCCCAAAACGCTGGCCAGCGTGACCGGGACACCTGTTTGGGCGGACTGTGTCGCAGCCTCGGCCATGGCAAGGGCTGCCACACCATCATCCAGCGTTACGGGCAGAGTCGAACCTGAGTTGACCGCCAAGACGAAAGCCGCCCATTCCGCCGCATATGCGGGCATGTAGCGTTCAAGGAAGAAGTATGTAGGCTTTGCCCCGGTTACGCCTGCGGTCGTCGATTTGACCAGGGTGTTTTCCAGCATGTTCTGCGCTTGAAGCAGCCCTTCGGAGCCCAGCAATTCGACCCGCTGGTCATAGCCGTAAACTGCGCGGCGGCTGTTCTTGATTACAGCGATCCGCCCGTCGGCATAGGTCAGCGTGACGACCGCCGTATCCACATCCCCCGCCTGACCGATGGCTGGATCAACAATAGAACTGCCGACCGCCGAGACGCTGACTGGGGCCGCGCCCAACAGGAAATTCGCCATGTCAAAGTCATGGATCATCATGTCCCGGAACAGTCCGCCTGACACCTTGATATAGGCCACGGGTGGTGGGGCCGGGTCGAACGAGGTGATCGACAGCAGCTCTGGCTTGCCAATCTCGCCTTTGTCCAATGCGGCCTTGAGCGCCGAGAAGTTCGGGTCAAACCGGCGATTGAAGCCGATCATCACCGGGCGACCATTCTGGGCGACGGCCTTTTGGCAGACCTGCGCGCGCGAAAGAGAAAGATCGACAGGCTTTTCGCAGAGAACAGCTTTGCCGGCCGCTGTGGCGCGCTCGATCAGGTCCGAATGGGTGTCGGTAGAGGTGGCGATCAGGACAGCATCGATCGAAGGGTCGGCCAATATGGCGTCTGTTGTCCGCGCCTCGGCCCCGTATTGGGCGGCGAGTTTACCAGCGGCCTCGGTATTGATGTCCGATACGGCGACAAGGCGGCTGCCGAGGTTGGTCGAGATGGCCGTGGCGTGTACGCCAGCGATACGACCGGCGCCGAGTAGGGCAGTGTTCAACATGAGATATCCTTGGGGTTACAGACCTAGGTCGGTCTTGAAAGCTTCAAATTCAACGTCCTGCATCGGGACGTTGTGCTGCGTTTGCGGATAGGCGCCGGTGTTCACGTCCGCGATGAATTCGCGGAAGGCTGCGATGCGTTCGGCTTGCAGTCGGGCATATTCGGCGGCAAAGTTGCGATAGGTCTTGGCGTGGCGCGGGCGGTGGCCGTCAGTGCACCCCAGCACATCTTCGGCAAACAGATAGTGCGCATCAGCTCCCGGCCCCGCGCCCATGCCCAGCATGATCATCGGGGTGTTCCGGCTGATGATTTCGCCCAAACGGTCTGGCACGACCTCAAGTTCGGCACCAAAGCACCCGATGGCTTCCAACTGTTTGACATGGTCCCAGACGGCGCGGGCCTCGTCTGCCGTCTTGCCGACGGCACGCCAACCGGTCCAGGTGATATAGCTTGGGATCAGGCCAACATGGGCGACGATGGGGATGTGATTGTCACACAAGACTTTCTGGATATCCAAGCTGGCAGCGCAGTAAAAGCAATCGCCCCCCATTGCTGTGAACTTGAAGGCGGCGCGCAGGTAGTCCTCCGCAGTGGCCAAGCCGCCGTAGGGGCCAAAGGGCAGACCTACCTGCACAAAGCAGCGGCCTGCAGCGGCGCGCATTTCAGGTGTGAAAAAGCGGGATTCAATCGACAGCATGTGGATGCCTGCCGCGTCTGCCGCCGCCGCTTCTTCAAGCGTGGTGACGTAGAGCATGGAGATCTTCTCACCGCGCGCTTTCATGGCGCGGATGTCAGCGACGTTGGGGCGGTTGTGAAACTGGACCATGATTACACCGTGAACGCAGCGCGGAAGGCCTCCAATGCGGCCTCCTCATCGCCTTTGGCATTGGCTTCCATCCCGACGGGGCCAGCGTAGCCCATATACTTCAGCGCCCGCGCGATGCCTGCATAGTTGATCTCGCCAGTCCCCGGCTCGCAGCGCCCCGGATTGTCAGCCACCTGCACTTCGCCGATCCACGGCAGGCAGGCCCCGCACCAGCGGATCAGGTCACCCTCGCCGATCTGAGTGTGATAGAGGTCAAGGTTGATGCGAAGTTGCGGACGGTTGACGGCGGACACCAGGGCCAGCACGTCGGCTGTCGATCCGAAAGGGCAACCGGGGTGGTCAATCGGGTTTAGGTTCTCCAGCGTGAAGGTGACACCCTCGGCCTCGGCCAGATCGCAAATGCGGTGAAGGGTGTCGCGCGCGCGCTCAACCATCCCAGGGGCAAAGGCTCCGATCTTTGGGATGGGAATACCCATATCACCCAAGCCTGTGCCGTGCAGGTTCAGTCGGTGAACACCAAGACGCTTGCCCACGGCCACGGTTTCCTTTGCCGATGCAATTAGCATGTCGGCGCCTTCGGCATCGCTCAGACGACCTTGCAGGTAACCGTTCATGATGGTGAATGTCGCCCCGGTCTTGACCAGTGCAGCGACATCCCAGGCGGGCCAGTTCCAGAGGCCGACGCCGAACCCCATTTCCTTGAGGCGCGACGCCCGCCACGAGATCGGACGGTCGCGCCAAAGCATTTCCGCGCAGGCGGCAAGTTGAAAGGTCATATCTCGATCCAGACTTGGCCGTCCTGAACCCGGACGGGAAAGGTTTTCAGGTTGATGCAGGCCGGGGCACGTTTCGCCTCTCCGGTGCGGTAATCGAAGATTGCGTTGTGTTTCGGGCACTCGATGGTGCCCTCCATCACCAGACCATCGCAAAGATGCACTTTCTCATGGCTGCAGATGCCGTCCATGGCGTGAAAGGTGTCATCTTCGCTGCGGACAATGACGAAGGTCTGGGTTCCGTGATCAAACCGGATCAGGTCATCAGGGTCGATGTCGTCAGTGGCGCAGGCAAGGGTCCAGGTGGGCATGGCATGTGATCCGTCGTTTTGGTTGGCGCCCCGCCCGCAGTGGAGGCGCGGGCGGGGCAAGGGTCAGTGCCGGGAACATCCCGGCACCGGCCGGGAGACTAGTGCGCCGCGGGCGGCGGTGGGTGGCCGTCATGGCTGGCCGTCATGGCTGGCCGTCACGGCTGGCCATGTATCCTTCGATCTCGGCCTCCAGCGAGGCCATCGACGCGCCACCAGCCATCAGGTCGGTGATTTCCTCGCGGGATTTCTCGCCCTTGTGGAAATCGGCTGCGACTGCACCGCGTATCAGCACGGCGAAATGGTCGCCCACGGCCATGGCGTGCATCACCTGATGGGTGATGAATACGACGGCAAGGCCGCGCTTCTTGGCCTCATTCACGATGCGCAGGACGTGGGTGGCCTGTTTGACGCCAAGGGCGGCGGTGGGCTCATCCAGGATCAGGACGCGGGCGCCAAAGTGGACGGCACGGGCGATCGCCAGCGACTGACGCTCGCCTCCCGACAGGCCACCGACCAGGCGGTCGCCGTCGTCGATGCGGGTGATGCCAAAATCCTGCACCGCCTTGATCGCGATTTCGTTGGCGCGTTTGCGGTCATAGACCTTGAAGGGACCCCAGCCCTTGGTCGGCTCGACCCCGACAAAAAAGCTGCGCCCGATGGACATCAGGGGAAAGGTACCGCCGAACTGATGCACCGTGGCAATGCCGTTGTCGGCGGCAACGCGTGGGGTGGGCAGGGTGACGGGCGTCCCGTCGATTTCGATGACGCCGGTGGTCGCCTGATGCACTCCGGACATGATTTTGATCAGCGTCGATTTGCCAGCACCGTTATCGCCGAGAAGGCACAGGACTTGACCCGCCCACACCTCCAGTGTGATGTCGTGCAGCACGTCGATCGGGCCGAAGGATTTGTTGATGCCGCGCAGGGCAAGGATGGGTTTCGTCATCTTTTGCCGCCTTTCTTGGGCGCATAAGACAACGCCATTTTGCGGAAAGTATTGTTCATCAGGACGGCGCCGAGCAGCAGCACGCCGATGATCAGGGACGACCAGTTGCGGTCGAAATCGGTGTAGTAGATGCCCTGCGTGACGATGGCGAAAGTGATTGTGCCAAAGAAGATGCCCACCACGGACCCGAACCCACCCGTCAACAGAACGCCCCCAACCACGACCGCGATGATCGAGTTGAAGATGAAGGACTGCCCGCCTGCGACCTGCGCCGAGTTGTAAAGGATTGCCTGGCACATGCCGACGAAGGCGGCCGAGGTGGCGGATGAAACAAACAGGATCATCGTCAGCCGGTCTGTCGGGATGCCGGCGTTGCGCGCGGAAACCTTGTCGCCACCCATGGCGAATATCCAGTTTCCAAAGGGGCTGAAGTGGACGAAAAAGATGTAGAGCGCGGTCAGGCCCATCCACCACAGGACCATCACCTGCAATTGCCCGCCCATAACAAAATCACCAAAGATCGCCTTGGCCGGGCCTTCGGTAGCAAGGGCGACCGAGGTGGATTTGGTGATCAGCACGGTGAGGCCAAGCACGATGCCTTGCACGGCAAAGAGGCTGCCGAGCGTGACGATCAGCGATGGAACGGCAGTCTTGATGACCAGAAAGCCGTTGACCAGCCCGACGATCACTCCAAACGACAGCGCCACTGCGACCCCGAGCCAGATCGACAACCCGTAATGCCCCGAGATTACAGCGACGGTCATCGCGCCAAAGGGCACCATGGCCCCGACCGAGATGTCCAGTTCACCCGCGATCATCAAGAGGCCCAAGGGGATGGCGATCACGCCCAGGTTGGCGGCGACGTTGAGCCAGCTTGCCATGCCACCGGGTTTCAGGAATGTCACGCCGCCGAAAATGGCAAAGAAGATCAGAACAGCGACAAGGCCAAGGGCGGCCCCGGCTTCGGGACGGCGCAACAGGCCGCCTATGGAAATGCTGGACATGGTCTGCCCCCGCTAAAGGAATGAAGGTGGGACCGGCCCGCAGGGAGTGCGGACCGGAGGGGCGACTTAGCGTGCGCCCAGTTTCACACCGGCCAGCGTGGCGTCGATGTTGCTAGCGTCAACAATGCCCGGGCCGGTCAGCACCGGGAAGGTCGGCAGAGAGGTGCCAAAGTCGATGGCCGATGCCAGAATCGATACCGACAGGAAGCCTTGCAGATAGGGCTGCTGGTCGATGCTGAACAACTGGGTACCTGCCTTGATGCGGGCCAGGTTGGCTTCGTTCATGTCGAACGAGGCCAGCGCCACCCCGGCCTGACGACCCGACTGTTCAATCCCAATCGCGGCCGAATCTGCGTCGCCTGCGGAAATGGTGATCACGCCGTCGATGGTCTCATCTTTCAGCAGTTCCGCCTTGATCGCCTCGGCCACTGCCGTTGCATCGCCGAACGAGGTTGTCGGCAGCGGCAGTTGGGTCGAGGCCCCGCCGCCCGCAACCATGGCATCCATCACGCCCTTGCAGCGGGCTTCGGTGTTGGTGGCACCGGGCAGGGTGTTCACGCACATCACGTTCTTCTTGCCAGCCTTGGCGAAATATTCGCCACCTGCAACGCCCGCCGGATATTCCTCGTTGCCGATATAGTTGATGGCACCCAGTTCGCGCGCCTTGTCGGCACCGCCGGCGTTCATCAAGATCACGGTGATGCCTGCTGCAATCGCATCCTTGATTGCTGGATCTTCGGCTTCGGGCACCCAGTTCGGGATGACTAGGCCGTCGACTTCCATGCTGATCGCGGTGCGGATCAATTGCACCACATCGGGGGCAAAGTTGTCATAGTTGACAAGACGCAGATAGTTGACGCTGCCGCCATTGGCCACAACCGCCGGGGTCGCATCGTCCAGACCCTTCTTGATCTTGTTCCAGAAGGCATCGTCATTCGATCCGCCGATGACGGCAATATCCGCCGCCATTGCCGCCGAACCGGCCACTACGAGCGCCGTGGTTGTCATGACCCTTGCTATGGTTTTCATAAAGCTCATTTCGTTTCCTCCCTTGATCCGTCTGTTGTGACGGGTTGCAGTTGCTGTTGAATTTCGTGCCCCCGCCTCCTTGCGGGGGGTCGTTCTGGGGTCAGGTGCGGGCTGCTTTGGCGTTCATCCGCGCCTTTTTGGCCTCGAACCGAGCATTCATACGGGCTTCGCCCTCTTTCGATCCGTCGTGGAAATAGCCGAACCATTTATCCAAGGGGATCAGGCCATCGCCGCCATAGTTCACCTCGAAATACTTATGGTGCAGATAGTGGGCGTAGGCGTGGCTATCGAGCGTGTTGTCCTCGGACAGTTCCAACTTGTCGAAACCGATGTGGCCGTTCACCGCGCCAAACCCCGCAAGGTGCAACTGATACATCGCAAGCAGCGGATTGGACGGGATCAGAAGGTGCCAAAATGCCACGGCGTGATACAGAAACCCCTCCACCGGATGCATCGACAGGCTGGACCATGGGCTTGGGTTGACCGAGTTGTGGTGCACCGCGTGGATCCATTTATAGAGGATCGGCACATGGATCAGGCGGTGGATGCAGAAGAAATGCACCTCATGGATCGCCGGGCTGATAAGCGCCAGCGCCACCAGCCAGGGCCAATGCGTCTCCCAAGGCAGCCAGACGGCCCAGCTGTTGGCAAAGGCCCACAGGAACAGCACCTCGACCAGCGTCCATAGTGGGATCGAGATGAAGAAAGACCGCATGAAGTTGTCGATGTTCTGCGACTTGAACCAGAACACGTCCGATGGTTGATCGGCGGGGAATTTGCCATTGTATTTGAACCGGGTGCCTTGCTTGCGACGGACGTACCAGAACAGTTCGACCGAACCGTAGAACACGAAAATCGCCGCCGCGTTCACCGCGTAAAGCCACAGCGCCCAACCCCATGACAGCGTCTGCATCGTGGCAACATCGGGAACTACAAGGAACCACCAGATAAGCGCAGTTGCCATGTGGAAGGCGTTCCATGGAAACAGGTATTCCGGAATCCAAGTCAGAACCTTTGGGAAACTGAAGGGCCGACGCCAGAACGGCGGCAGGTCAAGATGCGCACTTGGGGCCCAATCGCCGCGCTTGTTGCGTGTTCCGAATTGCATGTCGTCCATCTTTGCCCCTCCACTGTCTTTCGTTCCGGACGCCAGACAGCATGAAGCACTTCTCAAAGGGCGTACACCTTCAGAAGCCGGGCCTTGCTGCCCCGCCTAAACTGCCGGAATTCTTTCTTTCGGCGGCCAAGGTGCACAATGTGCCAGCCGCTTCATGGAAAGGAGGTAAACGCCTTGACGCAGATCAAATCAAGCGGGCATGATAGCGAAAACATGCAATCGTATCATTCGTATCATAGACGTCCACTAATGATATTAAATGGATCAGACCCCGTATGCGCAGACCTAAGATCCCTGACCTTGCCGAAGCTGCCGGAGTGTCGGTCGCAACCGTCAATCGTGTGCTTTCAGGGGCGCCCAATGTGAGGCTTGGTACGCGTGAACGGGTGCAAGAAGCGGCCGAGCGGATCGGGTTCTACGGGCTTGGCAGCATTCAGGCGCGCGTCACCGCCGCCCGCCCGCATCTGCGCCTTGGCGTCTTGTTGTTGCAGCGCCACCGTCCTTTCTACCAGAACGTTGCCCATGCCCTGACAGTCGCCGCGACCGACGCGTCGGGTGCCGAAATCGACCTGCGGATCGAGTTTCTGGAGGACCTGTCGCCCCAGAACACCGCAGACCGGGTATTGGCCTTGGCTGAGGATTGCGATGCGATCTGCCTTACCTCAGCGGTGCATCCTGTCGTCATCGACGCGGTGGAGCGTATCCAGACTTCGGGCAAGCCGG
>CAMAQR010000093.1 GCA_945860375.1 Pseudorhodobacter antarcticus | reverse complement strand
AGCGAGGGCAACCTCTCCTCGCGGCCCGTCACGCGCGATGGCCAGCCGGTGGAATGCCGCGAGGCCGCGCGCAGGCGCGACGCGCTGATCGAGCATCTGGCCTCGCTTCCGCCCGTGCCCGGCGCGCTGGATCAGATCGTGCAGCGCTTCGGCACCGATCTCGTGGCGGAAGTGACGGGCCGCTCGCGCCGCATCGTGAGGAAGGGCGAAGGGCATGCCGCGCGCCTCGTCGTGGAAAGCCGGGCGGGGTCTGCCAATCTCGCGGAAACCGCCTCTTTCATGGATGACCAGAAACGCATCCTGATCTTCTCAGATGCTGGCGGCACGGGACGCAGCTATCATGCAGATCTCGGGGCGAAGAACCAGCGACTGCGCGTCCATTATCTTCTGGAGCCGGGCTGGAAGGCGGATGCGGCCATTCAGGGACTGGGTCGCACCAACCGCACCAATCAGGCGCAGCCGCCGCTCTTCCGGCCCGTGGCCACGGATGTGAAGGCAGAAAAGCGTTTTCTCAGCACCATCGCCCGTCGCCTCGACACGCTCGGTGCCATCACGCGCGGCCAGCGCCAGACCGGCGGGCAGGGGCTGTTCCGACCCGAGGACAACCTCGAGTCGCCTTACGCCCGCGATGCCCTGCGCCAGCTTTACCGCAAACTCTATCGCGGCGATGTGCCGGGCTGCTCACTCGGGGCCTTCGAGGATGCGACGGGGCTCAGCCTGACCGATGACAATGGTCTGAAGGACGACTTGCCGCCGATCACGACCTTCCTCAATCGCCTGCTGGCGCTGACGATTGACATGCAGGCCGTGCTGTTTTCGGCCTTCGAGGAATTGCTCGACCAGCGGATCGAGGGCGCCATCGCGGCCGGGGTCTATGACCTCGGGCTCGAGACGCTGCGCGCCGAGAGCTTCCACGTCACGGATGCACGGGTGATCTACACCCATCCCGGCTCCGGTGCAGAAACCCAGCTTCTGACCATCGCGGAGAAGCGGCGCAACACGCCGACCTCGCTGGCCGATGCGCTGGACTGGCTTGATGACCCGAAGGCACGGCTCCTGGTCAACAGCCGCTCGGGCCGGGCCGCCGTGCAGGTGCCTGCCACCAGCCTGATGCTGGACGACGGCACCATTGAGCCCCGGCTGCGGCTGATCCGCCCGAACGAGGCAAGCACCGTCCCAGCGAAGATCATGGATGACACGCATTGGCTCGAGGCCGACCGCGCTGCCTTCACCGCCGCCTGGACCGAGGAACTAGCCGAGGTGCCAGAGTTCAGCGAGTCCACGCTGCATATCGTTGCTGGGCTCTTGCTGCCGATCTGGAAGCAGCTCCCCCAAGACGAAACCCGCGTCTACCGGCTCCAAACCGATGACGGCCAGCGCATCATCGGTCGCCGGGTCTCACCCGCTTGGGTCGCGACGACGCTTGCCGACGACGCGCCAAAGCTCACGCCGGCGCAGGTCCATGCCCTCGTTCTGGAGGGCAAGACCGTGGTGCGACTGGCTGAAGGAATGGAGTTGCACCGCTCCCGCGTCATGGGGGTCAACCGGATCGAGCTCTCCGGGTTCACGGAAGCGCAGAAGGACCGGCTCAAGGCCGATGGCTTTTTCTCGGAAATCATCGCCTGGAAGCTGCGCCTCTTCTGTCCGACGGATTCCGGCGGTGTGAAAGTGCTCGATCACCTGCTTGCACGTTTCCCCATCCAGGGTCTACATGCACGCAAAGGTTGTTAATCGTGTGTGCCATGTCGTTGGAAACTGAAGATCTGTTGCGGGATCTTTCGCAGAATGCCGAAAGCGTTTGCCGCCACTATCTTCCCGCCGGGAGGCGGGAAGGCTCGTACTGGATGGTTGGCGATCTGCAGAACACTCCGGGTCGCTCGCTATTTGTCAGGTTGACCGGTCCCACCTCGGGGCCGGGTGCCGCCGGGAAATTCACCGACAGTGCAACCGGCGAACACGGTGATCTCCTCGACATCATCCGCGAACGCACGGGGATCACGCGCTTTCCCGATCTTCTGGCCGAGGCCCGCGCGCATCTTGGCCGTCCGCAGCCGGTTCTCCCGGATGTGTCCGTGCAGCGGGCGACCAAATCCCCAAGCGGCACGGTTGAGGCGGCATCGCGCCTGTTCGCAGCGTCGCTGCATTTGGCGGGGTCTCTGGCCGAAGTCTATCTGCACTCCCGGGGCATCACCCAAGCGGTGCCGAGTGCGGCCCTGCGCTTCCACCCAAAGTGCTGGCATCGAGATGAGGGTCAGACCAAGCCTGTGCCCAGACCTGCGATGATCGCCGCGGTCACCGATGAGGTAGGGGCCTTACAAGGGGTACATCGCACTTGGTTGGCGCCTGACGGTCAGGACAAGGCGTCTGTCGAGATCCCCCGTCGGGCAATGGGTCACCTTCTGGGCAATGCCGTCAGGATCGTGCCCGCAGATCAAACCCTCGTGCTGGGTGAAGGCATCGAGACCATGCTTTCCGTGCGCGAGGCTGTACCTTCCTTGCCGGTCTGGTCGGCGCTCTCGTCGTCTCACCTCGGAGCTGTCCTGTTGCCTGACGGATTACAGCGCCTCTACATTGCCATCGACCGCGATCCGGCGGGGCAGCGCGCGGCGGAAAGGTTGACCGCCAGAGCAACCGAGGCCGGGATTGCCGTAAGGGTGCTAGAGCCGCGTCTCGGGGATTTCAACGATGATCTGCGCGCCCAAGGCGCTGAGGCGCTGCGCCAGCATCTGGCAAAACAGATCGACCTCAAGGATCAGCATCGGCTGACGATCTGAACTCTCAAAGCGCAAAGGCAGTCAGGGAGCGGGGCAGGGGTCAAGCATCGCTTGAGGAACCGGGTCGCGTCTTTCTCCTCTTCCCGGCTGTCGAACCCGCGCAAGCACCCGCACGTCCTTCAAGAGATGGGCAGGCGGCCGTCAAAGGGGCCGCCCCTTCAAGGACGGAGGGCAACTGATTTCCGCCGACGGGGCTCGCCCCGCCTTTGCATCGCGAAGCAAATCAGCCGCCCCCCGTCCTCCTCCACATGCGTTCCGGCCCCAAAGAGGGGGTGAATAGGCGTCCCCAGTGACAGCTTTCGCAGCCCATGAAGGCCGCGCGGGATGTCGCGCGGGCCCGAGCAGCCGGAGGCAAAAGACCATGACGACCCAATTCCAGAGCGAGGATTTCGACCGCAACCCCGCCCTTTCCCAGACCGCCTGGGCGCTTCAGGAGCTTCAGCTCTATGGCACCCGTGCCTTCCAGGACGAGATCGATCTGCGCCCGATGCCGGAGCCCGAGCGCCTCATCGATGCAGTCAGCGATATCTTCGATGCCCTCGTCGCAACCCTTGGCGACACCCGCATGGAACCCGACCTCGAAGAATTGCTCTGGGGCCAGGTCAACCTCTTCCAACGCGCCGCTGCCCGGACCGAGCGGTTGCTCGACGACAACGAAGTGGCGCAACACCGCCTGCAGCGCGAACAGGACGGCTCTGAGGTGAAATCGACTGAGCTTGAGCGCTTGACGGCCGAAGGCACCAGCCTCGTCGAACGGCGGCATTGTCTGGAAGCCTTCCGCGACCGCAGCGCCGAGGCGTTTGAGTTGCACACGGGCTCAACCTGGCGGCCCCGCTCTGGCTCGATGGTGAACCACCGCCACCTGACGGCGGCCCTGATCGACAGCCGCGATTTCCTCTCCGCCAAGCGCCGCTCGGAAACCGAAGTGATGCTGCCCCAAGGCACCAAGATCGCCCTCACCGGTGGGACCGACTTCAACGATCACCGCCTGATCTGGGGCAAGCTCGATCAGGTGCAGACCAAATATCCCGACATGGTCCTTCTGCACGGTGGCAGCCCCAAGGGTGCCGAACTCATCGCCGCCAAATGGGCCGATGCCCGCAAGGTCACACAGGTTGCCTTCAAGCCTGATTGGACCAAACACGCCAAGGCCGCACCGTTCAAGCGCAACGACGCCATGCTGGACGTGCTGCCCGTGGGCGTTCTCGTCTTCCCGGGCAATGGCATCCAGGAGAACCTCGCTGACAAGGCCAAAAAGCTGGGCATCCCGGTCCTGAAGTTCGAGAAGGGGGCGTGAGCCCCCTTTTTATTGACACTGGCGAAAAGGCGAACTTTTGTAGTCGCCGCCCTGATGGTTCATCGCTAAGTTGATGAAATACATAGTCAGGGGTGCTTATGACCGCCATCGACCGAATCTTACAGTCTTACCGCGACGCTGCAGTTACAGAGCGTGAAAAGGGCACCTATTTCGAACGGTTGGCCCTCGTGTTTTTCATGAATGACCCTGTTCAGTCAGAAGAATATGAAGCGGTCTGGACTTGGTCGGATTGGGCAAAAACCAATGGCCGCGACGGCAAAGACGTTGGTATCGACTTGGTTGCAAAACTGCGTAATGAGGCAGGCTTCGCAGCTATTCAAGCAAAGTTTTACGCCGCGGATGCCCGTATCCAGAAGATCCACATCGACAGTTTCATCTCCGCCTCGGGCAAGGAGCCTTTCCGCAGGCGCGTTGTTCTGGACACGACTGAAAAGGAATGGGGCACAAACGCCGAGGAAATGATCCGTGATCAAGTGATCCCGGTTGTGCGCATCGGCCTGACCGACTTGCGAGAAAGTCGGATCGACTGGACAATTTTCGAGGCGCGCGGCGAAATCGTCCTAAGCGCCAAGAAATCCCTGATGGACCATCAGAAGGATGCGCTGGCAGACGTCAGCAAGGGCCTCGCTGCGGCAGATCGCGGCAAGATGATTATGGCCTGCGGCACGGGCAAGACCTTCACATCGCTGAAGATCGCTGAAGCCATCGCAGGCAAGGGGAAGCGCGTTCTGTTCATGGTGCCTTCGCTGGCATTGATGTCCCAGACCGTGCGCGAATGGACGAACGACACCGAAACGCCGATCCGCGCCTTCGCTGTCTGCTCCGACGCCCACGTTGGCAAGCGCCGCAAGAGCACAGACGACATTGCGGAAATCGAAATCCATGACCTGGCGTTTCCCGCCACCACTGACCCAGTCAAGGTCGCCGAAAAAGCTGGCGAGGACGATCCGGAGCGGATGACCGTCATCTTCTCGACCTACCAATCCATAGTCACACTGACCCGCGCGCAGGAAGCCGGGCTGCCCGAGTTCGACTTGATCATCTGCGATGAGGCGCACCGCACCACGGGTGCCACACTCGACGGCGATGAAGAGTCGAATTTCGTCAAGATACACAGCAATGACAATGTGAAGGCACGCAAGCGCCTCTACATGACGGCGACACCCCGGATCTTCGGTGACAATGTCCGCAGCAAGGCGGACGAGGTCGGCGCCGAACTGGCCTCGATGGATAACCCGGCCCTCTTCGGCGAGACCCTGTTTTATCGCGGCTTCGGCTGGGCAGTGCAGAATGGTCTGCTGACAGACTACAAGGTCATCGTGCTGGCGATGGACGAGGGCCTGGTAAGTGCGGCCGTGCAAAAGCGCCTCGGCGATGCGGGCAGCGAATTGGTGCTGGACGATGCCACCAAGATCATCGGCTGTTACAAGGCGTTGACCAAGATTGACCTGAAGGCCGATGTCTCGACAGATCCCCACCCGATGCGTCGCGCATTGGCCTTCGCCAGGGACATCCGCAGCTCCAAGCTGATCCGCGACGAATTCACCGCCGTGGTCGATGAATACCTCGGCCAGGACAGCCTGATCGACGACGACACCCCATCTGACCACCTCCAGTGCCAGATCGAACACGTCGACGGCACCTTCAACGCCAAAACACGCGGCGCTTTACTGGATTGGCTGAAGGCCGATGCGGGCGACAATGTCTGCCGCATCCTGACCAACGCCCGCTGCCTTTCCGAAGGCGTCGATGTCCCCGCCCTTGATGCCATCATGTTCCTCCACCCCCGCAAGAGCCAGATCGACGTCGTCCAGTCGGTTGGTCGCGTCATGCGCCGGGCCGAAGGCAAGAAGATGGGCTATGTCATCCTGCCCGTGGGCGTTCCCGCCGGGGTTCCACCCGAACAGGCGCTGGCCGACAATGAACGCTACCGCGTCGTCTGGCAGATCCTGAACGCCCTGCGCGCCCATGATGAACGCTTCGACAGCACGATCAACAAGGCTTCCCTCGGCCAGGACATTTCGGACAAGGTCGAGATCGTCGGCATCAACGCCGATTCCGAAGAGTTGCGGTCCGTCACCGCTGTTGTCCAGAACCTCCCAAGCAAGACCAAGGCCGCCAGTTCTGGAATCGGGTCGGGCAGCGGCGGTCCTGGCGATGATGTCATCGAGGGGCCGGAACCCACCCAGACCGAGATGGCCTTCTCGATCGACGAGTTCTCCCGCGCCATCATGGCCAAGATCGTCAAGAAGTGCGGCACCCGCGACTATTGGGAGGACTGGTCTGCCTCCATCGCTGAAATCGCCAAGAACCACATCACCCGCCTGACCGCACTGCTGAAAGACCCGGACACCGACGCACGCCGCGCCTTCGATGCCTTCCTTGGCGAGTTGCGTGATGATCTGAACGACACCATCTCCGAAGGCGATGCCATCGAGATGCTGGCCCAGCACATCATCACCCGGCCCGTGTTCGAAACCCTGTTCGAAGGCCACAAGTTCACAGCCGAAAACCCGGTTTCCCGCGCCATGCAGCGCGTGCTGGATGTGCTGAACGAGGCCAACCTCGACAAGGAATCCCGCGACCTCGAAAAGTTCTACGCCAGCGTCAAGCTGCGTTCACAGGGCATCACCGATCCCCAGGCCAAGCAGAAGCTGATCGTCGAGCTGTACGACAAGTTCTTCCGCCGCGCCTTCCCCCGCACCACCGAAAAGCTGGGCATCGTCTACACCCCGGTCGAGATCGTGGATTTCATTATCCATTCGGTGAACGAGGTGCTGCAGTCCGAATTCGGCCAGACCCTCGGCTCCCCTGGCGTCCACATCATCGACCCCTTCACCGGCACCGGCACCTTCATCACCCGGCTACTGCAATCCGGCCTGATCGCGCCCGAGGAGATGGAGCACAAGTTCCGCCACGAAATCCACGCCAACGAGATCGTTCTGCTGGCCTATTACATCGCCGCGATCAACATCGAGGCGGTCTATCACGGGCTGCAAGGCGGCGAGTATGTGCCGTTCGAGGGCATCTGCCTGACCGACACTTTCCAGATGTATGAAAGCGACGACCTGATCTCGCATTACATGCCCGACAACTCGGAGCGGCGGAAACGGCAGAAGGCGACGGATATTCGGGTGATCGTGGGGAATCCACCATATTCGGCGGGCCAAAGTAGTTCCAATGACGACAACGCAAACGTTGAGTATCCGACTTTGGATGCTCGAATTCGTGAAACCTATGCAGCACGATCCAACACAGCGAACAAGCGGGCGCTCTATGACAGTTACATTAGGGCCATTCGCTGGGCGTCTGACCGTGTCGGTAATGAGGGAATCATTGCCTATGTCACGAATGCTGGCTGGGTCGACAGCGCGACAACAAATGGTATGCGCGCCTGTCTGGCTGAGGAGTTCTCAGACCTTTACATTTTCCATCTGCGTGGAAATCAAAGGACAAGTGGCGAAAACTCAAGAAGAGAAGGCGGCAAAATTTTTGGTTCGGGCAGCCGAGCTCCAATCGCAATAAGTGTCCTTGTTAAAAAGGCGAACTCGAAGCAAAACGGGCGAATTCATTTCCACGATATTGGAGACTACCTAAGCCAAGTTGAGAAACTTGAAATCATTAGAGCGTTCTCAAGTATCAAAGGGATATCAGCTAGAAACCTGTGGACAATAGTTGAACCTGACACTCATCATGATTGGATTGGGCAACGAGATAGTGAATACAAGAATTTTATACTGACTTCATCGAAGGACACTTCGGAAAGAACTTTGTTTGAAATGCATACTTTAGGCGTGCAGACTTCCCGCGATGCATGGTGTGTAAACTATTCTCGCTCCAATCTTTGGGGTAACGTTTCCAGTGCCGCAGAGTCCTACAATTCCTATGCGAAGCGTCGAGACTCAACAGGTACCGATCCCATGGAATTTAGTTGGTGTAAAAAGACAAGAACTGCGGCTGAGCGTGGTAAGCTATACAAGCCGGAGGAAAGTCGAGTATTTCAGACTAGCTTTAGGCCGTTCACCAAATCATGGCTGTACTCAGATAACTTCATGAATTGGAGCGCCTATCGCAACTCGAATATGTTCCCGTCCGTTGAGACGAAGAATCTCACAATCATGGTGAAGGCCAATTGGCGAGATGAAGGGCAGCTAGCAATCATGTTGGATGCTATACCTTGCCTTCTTCCCGATGGCGGAGCCAATTGCTTCCCCTTATTTGTCTTTGACCAACAAGATCCCTCCCCTGGGGGTCTATTCGAAGACCTGTCGCCCGGGCTACAACGCCGCGATGCCATTACAGATGCTGGACTGAAGCACTTCCAGGACGCCTATTCTGGCGAGAAGATCACTAAAGAAGACCTGTTCTACTTACGGATTTTCTGGACATCCAGAACAGCTTGGTTTTCGTTGGTCATTCTCGCCCCCTGTTAGAGCGGACGCTTCCGTCCGCCCTGTACTTCTTCCAGCGGCGTTAGTTGTGGCCGAGCATCCAGGCAGTCCAGCGCTCGTTAACTGCC
>CAMAQR010000092.1 GCA_945860375.1 Pseudorhodobacter antarcticus | reverse complement strand
ATCAGCTTCCTGGCGGTGGCGGCTGATGCAATCATCGTCACGCACCTCGACCACAAGCTTGGCGAACCGGTATTCTGCGTCGAACGGGCCACTTGGTGGCAAAACGCTGCGATTACCCTTGTGACCCTTTGCCACCGGCGCGGCTATCGCATGACGACGCGCTATTGACGTTTGCCGGGCCGGGAAACGTTGATTTTCGCTACCAGACGGCATCGCAAATGCCAAAGTGCCCGGCGATTGCGGTGGCAGATGGTGTCTGGGTGACGATTATTTCGGAAGATAACCAAGCCAGTATTTCAGCTGCCACGCCACTCACCATTCATGACAGTTCCGCATCAATAATGGCAAAACCAGCACACCATTGCCGCTTGTTTCTATCCTAACCTGCCCACAGGACATTTTCCGGACCGATCAACGGCGTGGCGAATGAAGGAAATGAAACCTCGGGCGACCTGTGGGAACCCACCCGCTCCGCCAGCAAAAAACAGCAGGAGAGAAGATTGGAAAATGTGAAAACTGTGCGTCCGGTCAACCGCCGCACCATATTGAAAACTCTCGCCGGTGTCGGGGCGGGCTCGGTTCTGGGGGCGCCGATGATCTGGGCGCAAAGCCTCAAGGATGTGTCGCTGATGCACGTCGGCCCCTCCTACTCCATCTTTGCTGACATCGCCGCAGCCGCCAGCGCTGACCTTGGGTTCAAGGTCGAAATGCAGAACGCCTGGACCGATGCGATCATGGCGCGTGTGATCGGCCAGCCCGAAACCATCGACATTGCGGATCTGGAGTTCTGGGCCTTGCAGCGCATTTGGCGCAGCCAGAAATTGCAGGCCATCGACACGGCCAAGATCACCAACTGGGACAAGATCATCCCGCTGTTCCGTGAGGGCAAGAACTTCGACGGCTCGGACATGTCGCGTCAGGGCACCATGCCGTTTGAGGTACAATTTGCCGACGGCACCGGCTTTGCCTCCGCTCCGAATGGTAAGGCCACGATGATGCCGACCATATTCAACGCCGACACTTTGGGCATCCGCCCTGACCTGATCGGGCGCGACGTGACCTCCTGGGCCGAATTGCTGAACCCTGAATTCAAGGGCAAGGTCGCGCTGATCAACGTGCCACAGATCGGCATCATGGACGCCGCCATGGCGATCGAGGCGCGGGGCGACGTCACTTACGTCGACAAAGGCAACATGACACGGGCCGAGATCGACCAGACCATCGCCATCCTGATCCAGGCCAAACAAGACGGTCAGTTCCGTGCCTTCTGGTCCAGTTTCGATGAGTCGGTGAACTTCATGGCCTCGGGCGAGGTGGTGATCCAGTCGATGTGGTCGCCTGCTGTGACGGCTGTGCGGGGCCGGGGAATTGACTGTGTCTACAAGGGCTTGAAGGAAGGCTATCGTGGCTGGGGCAACGGGCTTGGCCTGATGAGCCACCTTGAAGGTATCAAGCTTGAGGCGGCTTACGAATACCTAAACTGGATGCTGACCGGGCCTTATGGAGCGTTCGTTGCCCGCCAAGGCTACTATTCCGCCGTGCCGGAAACCACCAAGGCCAGCCTGTCGCCCGAGGAATGGGACTACTGGTATGGCGGCAAGCCCGCCGCCATGGAAATCAAGGACCCCTTCGGCAGCGCCATGGAACAACCCGGCCGCAGCCGTGATGGCGGCAGCTTCGAAGACCGGATCGGCGGCATCCGCTGCTGGAACACGACGATGGACGAAGGCGAATACCTCGTGCAGCGCTGGAACGATTTCGTCGCCTCCTGATCCCCAACTGGCCCCCTTCACTGGGGGCCACTTTTTCACGAGGTACCCATGACCCCCAACCGCCTGTCGCAGCTTTCCGTCCTGCCCTTCGCCACGATACTGGTCGTGTTCACGGGGTTGCCCTTGCTTATGGTCGTGCTTTTGTCGTTCTGGACATTTGACGGATTGCAGTACCAGGCCGATTTTACGGTGGCCAACTTCGTCGCAGTCTTCACCTCTTGGACGACCTGGCGGATATTTGCCAACACGCTGCGCTATGCCGCGATCACATGGGCGATCACTTTGGTACTAGGCTTCACTGTGAGCTTTTACCTCGTCTTTCACGTGCGGAACCTGAAACTGCAAATCGGGCTTTTCTTGCTGTGCACCATCCCGTTCTGGACCTCGACAGTGATCCGGATGATCAGCTGGATTCCGTTCTTGGGGCGTGAAGGGTTATTCAACACCGGCCTCATGCACCTTGGCCTGATCCACCAACCACTTGAGTTCCTTTTATTTTCCGACTTCGCTGTGATCCTGACCTATGTGAACCTGTTCACCCTGTTCATGATCGTGCCCATTTTCAACGCGATGGCCAAGATCGACAAGAACGTGATCGAGGCCGCCTTGGATGCCGGCGCCACCGGTTTTCAAATCCTGCGCACCGTTATCATTCCGCTCAGCCGCACCGGCATCGCGTTGGGGACAATTTTTGTTGTCACATTGGTGATGGGTGATTTCTTCGTGGTGCGGGTGATGAGCGGCGGGCAATCCTCGACAGTTGTTTCGGCCATGAAAAACAACATCGACCAGATGTATTACCCGCAAGCCGCCGCGATGGCTGTGCTGTTGATCGCGGTTGTGCTGGGCATGGTGGCCGCCATTCTGCGCGTCGTGGACGTGCGGACAGAGCTGGCGAAATAGGGGGCAAAGGTGCAATCAAAGCTGACATTCTGGGTGCTTACGGCGGTGTTCGTGCTGTTCATCCTTTTCCTTTACGGCCCGATGATCGCGATTTTCATCCTGTCATTCCAAGGCCCGACCGGCGGCATGACCTTCCCGATGCGGGGTGTCTCGCTGCACTGGTTCGCGGACCTTTTTGAAAGCAGCCGCTACGGCGATCTGGGCGGGGCTTTCGGTCGCTCTATCATCCTCGGCCTTTTGGCGATGCTGATCACTGTCACCGTGTCCTTCTTCGCGGGCCTTGGGTTTCGCCGCAGATTTCGCGGCTCGGGAGTTCTTTTCTACCTTGCTATCATCTCTTTGGTCATGCCCGGAGTTTTGACCGGCCTTGGCATCGGTACCTTGTTCACTACGCTTGGTTTGCAAACCAACTGGCTTATTTCCGGCCTTGGCGCGCATCTGACCTGGACGCTGCCCTTTGGTCTGCTGATCATGTTCGCCGTTCTCAATCGTTTCAACGGCAGTTGGGAAGAGGCGGCGCGCGATGCGGGTGCCACGCGGCCCCAAGTGTTAAGCCAAGTCACCTTGCCCATTCTGTTCCCCGGCCTGATCGCCGTGGCCTTGTTCGGCCTGACCCTGTCTTACGACGAATTTCCGCGGTCCCTGCTGACCGTTGGCACCAAGAACACCCTGCCACTGCAAGTGGCTTCCCTGACGTCAAACGTCACCACACCCGCACTTTACGCCATAGGCACGCTGACCACAGCGCTTAGCCTGCTGATCATTGCCGCAGCTTTCGCAGCCATCGCTCTGACCGGGCGCAAGCGCTAATCAAAGGACCATTCCATGAGCAAAGTCGGCGAAATCATCCTCGAAAAAGTCACCCGCAGCTATGGTGCTGTGACGGCGGTGCACGCCGTCGATCAGGTGATCGAGGGTGGCAGCTATTGCTGCATGATCGGCCCCTCTGGCTGTGGCAAATCCACCCTGCTGCGGATGATCGCCGGGCACGAGACGCCCACCTCTGGCCGCATCCTGATTGGCGGCAAGGACGTGACGCACGTGCGGACCGGAGAGCGGGGAACCGCGCTGATGTTCCAGAACTACGCGCTGTTCCCCCACCTGAACCTCACGGACAACGTAGCCTTTCCTCTGAAAATTCATGGTGTTGGGGCCGAGAGGCGCGACCGTGCGCGCGAAATGCTGGCCAGAGTGCAACTTGGCCATATGGCCGACCGCATGCCATCACAACTATCGGGCGGCCAGCAACAACGGGTGGCTTTGGCGCGAGCTTTGATCACCAATCCGCAGGTTCTGCTGCTGGATGAACCTTTGTCGGCACTCGACGAATTCCTCCGCTTGCGGATGCGGGTTGAACTGAAGCGGTTGCAAAATGACCTTGGCATCACCTTCATCCATGTCACACACACCCAGCCTGAGGCCATCGCCTTGGCCGACAAAGTGATTGTGATGGATCACGGCATCATCGAACAGGCTGGCCCACCGCGCGACATTTACGACCATCCGCATTCGCCCTATGTAGCGCGGTTCATGGGCGGGCAGAACGTGGTTTGCGCCAAAGTCCTTGTTGCTGGAGATCAGATCGAAGCCGAAAGCACCGAGGGCGGCCGCTTTGCCTTTGCCCCGCGCGCCACGGTTCGGGCCGGGCAAGAGATCCGCTTTGCCGTCAGGCGCGACAAGATTCGGCTGGAGCCAGGGCAGGCGGCGGGCTCAAACGCCATGTGCGGCAGAGTGGTCAACGTCGAATATCAGGGCACTTTCGTGAAAGTAGAGCTTGTCACCGCGCAAACGGACGAATTCGTGGCCTATCTGCCCGAGCAGGACTTTTTCGCAAGGCCGCTGCGCTTCGGCGATGAGGTCGTGGCCCGCTGGTTGCCGCAGGATGTGTGCATGCTAGTCGGCACCAACAACTCGTCTGGCGATGCGCTGGCGCATTAACAGCGGTCAGAGCGGTTGCTGTCGCACAAGCTCTCGTGCGACAGCAACGAAGTTCATCAAGGCCGGGTTTTTGTAAGCCCGGTTCCACGCCAACAGGGTCTGCACCCGCGCTGTGCAATCGGAAATCGGTTTGGTCATGATGGTGCGCGGTTGAAACCGCACAATCGACTGCCCATAAACCGAAACACCAAGCCCCTCTGAAACCAGGCCCAGAATTCCCATTGCGTTAGATGCTTCGTATTTGATCTGCACCTGCTGGCCAGCCTGTGCAAAAGTATCCACCACGAACTGACGGAAAAAATCCCATTCGGCGATGCTGCCCAAAACCATGGGATAGCGCGCCAGATCGGCCAGGGTCACTTCGGGCCGGGTTGAGAGCCGGTGGTCAATAGGCAAGACGGCAACCAGCGGGTCAGATGCCATCTCCAACACCTCGTATTGTGGGTGCTGCAAGGGGCCCAGCATAAAGCCCGCGTCAATGTTGTTGCGCGCCAACTCGATCTTCTGGCCTTGGGTGCGGATGTATTTCAGCTCCAGATCAATATCGGGATACCGCTTGGTGAACTCGCGCACCACGCGCGGCATCCATTCGATGGCGGCAAAAGACATGTAGGCAATCCGCAACTGACCGCGTTTGCCTTCTGCCGCGATGCGGGCGGCATGAACGGCAGAATCGATTTCTGCCCCCAAAAGCCGTGTGCGTTCGTGAAAGATTTCCCCAGCAGCGGTCAGGGACACTTCGCGGGTTGTGCGACGGATCAGCAAATACCCTAGGTTGTCTTCCAACTGCTTGATGCGCCGTGACAGAGCGGATTGGTCAATGGACAAACGTTCAGCGGCCCGGCGGAAACTTAGTTCCACCGCCACCACGTTGAAGGCCTCGATATCGCGGGAGCTTGGGGTCTGGGTCAATCTGCCCTCCTGTCCTGACGCATAGCAAAACAGCAGAAAAATGATAATTGCAATACTGTCCATAATAGTGGGAAATCCAGCCATTCCGTTGCGGTCCTCTGGTGGTGCAGAAGAAACCATCACACCGACAGCGAAGGATCATGGAATGAGCAACGTGGACACCAAGGAACTGGACCGCCTATTGCAACAGGCGTTCGACACTGCTTCGAAACTGTACAAAGAGCGTGGCTTCCAGCGCCGTGTCGGCTTTGGCAAGCGCCCGGCGCTGGTCAGCGTTGATCTTGCCAACGCCTGGACCCGCCCCGGCAACCCCTTCACCTGCGATCAGGAGAAGATGGACAACGAGATCATCCCCGGCATGCAGAAGCTGCTGAAGCACTTCCGCGCCAACAACCTGCCGGTGGTCCATGTCACGACCGCCTATGAAATCACCGACCGCAAGGCTGATTTCACCGACATGGGCCTGTGGCACGACAAGATTCCGATCGAGGTTGTGGACCTGAAGAACACCGAACTTTGGGCAATCGACAGCCGCATCGCACCCATCCCCGGCGAATACACGCTGCTGAAAAAGCGCGCCTCGTCCTTCCACGGCACCGAACTTGCGGGCATTCTGCGCGCCAATAACGTGGATACCATCGTTGTCACCGGTGTGACTGCCTGCGCCTGTGTGCGTCAGACGATCTGCGACGGTATTGCCGACGGCTTCCGCACCATTGCGGCGCGCGAAGCGATCGGCGACCGGGTGCCAGGCGCTGTTGCATGGAACCTGTTTGATATTGATGCCAAGTTCGGTGATGTCGAGTCCGTGGCCGACATCTGCAACAAGCTGGACGAAATCGGCCGTCTGAACCGAGCCTGATGCGCCAAAATGGGCACCCGGCAAGGGTGCCCTATCCATAAAGACAGCAGCGAGGGTATGATGGCACGGATTGGCGTGGATGTAGGCGGGACGAACACCGATCTTGTTCTGGAATGTGACAAGGGTATCTTCTTTCACAAGGTGCCCTCGACGCCCAAGGATCAGTCGATTGCGGTAATCCGCGGTGTGATGGAGATTTGCGAGCTGGCGGGCATTGCCAAAGAGGCGGTCACCCTGATCGCGCATGGCACCACGGTGGCCACCAACATCACCATTGAACACAACGGGGCCGAGGTCGGCATGCTGACCACGCGCGGTTTCCGCGACATCCTGCACATCGGACGCCACAAGCGGCCGCACAACTTTTCCCTGCATTTCGATGTGCCGTGGCAGTCGAACCCCCTCGTCAAGCGCCGCAACCGTATCGCCATCACCGAACGCATCTTGCCGCCTTTGGGCGAGGTCTCCGTTGAAATGGATGAGGCCGAAATTCGCGAGGCCTGTGCCTTGTTCCGCAAGCGCGGCATCAAATCGGTCTGCGTAGGGTTCCTGTTCAGCTTCCTTAACGACTCCCACGAAAAGCGGGCGCGTGAGATCGTGCTGGAGGAAATCCCCGACGCCTATGTCTCGATTTCCTCGGAAGTGGCCAATGTCATCCGCGAATACGAACGTTTCTCGACCGTCGCGATGAACGCCTACGTCGGGCCGAAATCGGCATTGTATCTGCGCAATCTGGAAGCAAAGGTTCAGGCGGCGGGCATTCCGGCCAAGCTGCGGGTCATCCAGTCGAACGGCGGTATCTCCACCATCGAAGGCTGCGCGAAAAAGCCCGTCGGCATTCTGCTGTCCGGGCCCGCTGGTGGTGTCATTGGTGCCTTGGCCGAGGCGCGTCTGGCGGGGATTGAAAATATCCTGACCAACGACATCGGCGGCACGTCTGCCGATATTTCCACCATCGCCGGGGGTCGTATCCGCATCAAGAATCCTCGCGACACGCTGGTGTCCGGCCATGCTGTAATGGCCCCGATGATCGACCTTGAAACCATCGGCGCGGGGGGCGGATCTATCGCCTATCTTGACACGGCGGGCGGCTTTCATGTGGGTCCGCGTTCGGCTGGGTCGGAACCGGGGCCTGCCTGCTATGGGCGTGGCGGCACCGAACCCACAGTCACCGACGCGCAGGTCGTGCTGGGCCGGATGGACGCCGACAAGTTTCTGGGCGGCGATCTGCCGCTGGACCCGGCGCTGTCGCACAAAGCCATCAAGGACAAGATCGCGGACCCGATGGGCATTTCGGTGACAGAGGCCGCATTGGGCATCATCAAGGTGGTGAACAACAACATGGCCCTAACAATGCGCGCCAATTCGGTAGCGCGCGGCTACGACCCGCGCGAGTTCAGCCTGATGCCCTTTGGTGGTGCTGGCCCCTTTCACGGTGTAGCTTTGGCGGAACTGGTTTCGGCCAAAGACGTGCTGGTCCCGCTTGCCCCCGGCATCACCGCCGCGATGGGCCTGTTGGGAACAAACCTGCAATACGAACATATCCGGTCTGTCATCACCAACCTTTACACCGCAACTCAATCCGCGATGGACAAAGTCAACGCGGTTGTCGAAACCCTTGTCGCTGCGGGCAATCTTGACCTTGACGCCGACGCCATCCCTGCCCCCGAACGCAAGTTTGAGGTGATTGCCGAAACCCGTTACCATGGTCAGGGCTTTGAACTCCGCGTGCCTATCCCTGGTGGGCGTCTGACGGAAGCCAACCGGGCCGAGATCATCACGGCCTTCCATGCCCGCCACACCGCCGACTACGGCTATGCCTTCGACGATGCGCTGGTCGAACTTTACAACATCCGCGTCATTGCCACAGCTGCGGCGCCGCATCTGCAACTGCCCAAAGTGGCCAAGGGCACACAGGCTGACGTGCCCGCCTCGCATCTTTATACCCGCGAGACGGTGTTTGATGACGGATCGTCCCACCAGACCCCGCGCTATGACCGCACCAAACTCGGCGCTGGCGTCACGCTCGACGGCCCCGCCATTCTGATCCAGCATAATTCCACAACCCTGCTCCCACCGGGTTACCGGGCCGAGGTTTTGACCTACGGCAGCCTGCGCATCGCAAAGCTTTAAGGATCACATCATGACCAAACTCAAAGTCGATCCGATCACGCTGCAAGTCATCCGGGGTGCGATGGAAACCATCGCCGAGGAAATGGCGCATGTGCTGTTCCGCATGTCCTTCTCCTCGATCATCCGGGAATCCGAAGACCTCGGCGCAGGCCTGTTTGACAAGGATTTCAATACGCTGTGCGAGAGCGAGTCGACGCCGATGCACATCGGCTCGATCCCCGGCTATCTGAACGGCATCAGGGAAAGCCTTGATGACGGCCAGTGGTTTGAAGGCGATGTGGTGGTACACAACCACCCCTATTTCGGCTCGTCCCACACACCCGACCTCGCCATCGTCATTCCGATTTTCTACCAAGGCGAACTGGTCGGCTATTCCGCCAACACCGCTCACCACATCGACATTGGTGCCGCCACGCCCGGGCTGATCATCGATGTGCCGGACGTGTTCGCCGAAGGCATGCTGTTCGCCGGCACCAAGCTTTACCGCAAGGGCGAACGCAACGACACGATGTGGAACTACATCCGCCGCAACAGCCGCGCGGCCCGACAACTGGTCGATGATATCGAGGCACAGATCGCCTCAGCCCGTCTAGGTGTGAAGCGGTTCACGGAACTGCTCGACCGCTAC
>CAMAQR010000091.1 GCA_945860375.1 Pseudorhodobacter antarcticus | reverse complement strand
AGCTTGGCCATGCCTTTCGACACGCCCTCATCCAGCACGACGCCGTTCAGGTCGCGCAGGTGGCCGACCTCGACCTTGGTATCCCAGTTGATGCCCTTGCCGCCGTTGCCAAGCTTCTCCAGCAGCGGCCCAACCGAGGTGAACTTCTTGTAAAGGTTGGGATAGTCCCGTTCGACCGCGAGGTAGTTCGGTGCTGTCTTGCCGGGGATCAGGTCACATTCGCCCTTTTTCCAGTCGCGGACATGTGCCTGCGCCAATTCGCCGGGGGTGTCGTGCAGAAGGGGGAGCTGGACGATATCCGTCTCGACCCCCAGGACTTCGGGGGCGACTTCGGAGAATTTCTTCGCGATGGACTTGAAGATTTCCCAGTCGGACTTCGACTCATAGGCCGGGTCCACCGCTGCCTGCAGCGGATGGATGAACGGGTGCATGTCGGACGTGTTCAGATCGTCCTTTTCGTACCAGCTGGCCGTCGGCAGCACGATGTCGGAATAGACGCAAGTTGTGGACATCCGGAAGTCGATGGTCACCAAGAGGTCAAGTTTGCCCTTCGGCGCTTCGTCATGCCAAACGGCTTCCTTGGGCTTCGCGTGGCCTTCTTCGCCCAGATCCTTGCCCATCACGCCGTGATCGGTACCCAGAAGGTGCTTGAGGAAGTATTCATGCCCCTTGCCGGAGGAGCCCAAGAGGTTCGACCGCCACACAAACAGGTTGCGCGGCCAGTTTTCAGGGGCGTCCGGGTCTTCGCAGGACATCTGCAGCGCGCCGGATTTCAGTTGCTCGGCCACATAGGCCGGGATCGCCTTGCCCGCTGCCTTGGCCGCCTTCGCCACCTCCAGCGGGTTGGTCTTCAGTTGCGGGGCCGAGGGCAGCCAGCCCATCCGTTCGGCGCGGATGTTGTAGTCGATGAGGGAGATATCCCAGTCGCCCTTGGGCGCTGTGGGCGACAGAATCTCGCCCGCGCGCAGGGTTTCATAGCGCCACTGGTCGGTGTGGGCATACCAGGCGGAGGTGGAGTTCATCTGCCGCGGCGGGCGGTTCCAGTCGAGCGCAAAGGCCAAGGGCGCCCAGCCGGTCTGCGGGCGCAGCTTTTCCTGGCCCACATAATGCGACCAGCCGCCACCCTCTTGTCCGATGCAGCCACACATCACCAGCATGTTGATGATGCCGCGGTAGTTCATGTCCATGTGATACCAGTGGTTCAGACCGGCGCCGAGGATGACCATCGATTTGCCGTGCGTCTTTTCGGCATTGCCCGCAAATTCCCGCGCCACGGCGATGATCTTTTCCCGCGCAACGCCGGTGATCTTTTCGGCCCAGGCGGGGGTGTAGGGGCTGTCGTCGTTGAAGTCCTTGGACACCCATTTGCCGCCCAGACCCCGGTCCAGCCCGTAGTTGGCGCAAAAGAGATCAAAGACCGTGGCGGCCAGTACCTGTGATCCATCCGCCAGTGTGACGCGGCGGGCGGGAATGTTGCGGGTCAAGACCTCGGGGTGGTCGCATTTCACGAAATCGCCTGTGGCGACACCGCCGAAATAGGGGAAGTCGACCCCAACAACCTCGTCATGATGCCCGTCAAGGATCTGGCTCAGCCGCAGCTGCGCCTCGGCCCCCTTGGCGCGCTGTTCAAGGTTCCACTTTCCTTCCTCGCCCCAGCGGAACCCGATGGACCCATTGGGAGCAACAATCTGGCCGCTGGCCTCGTCATAGGCGACCGTCTTCCAGTCGGGGTTGTTGGTTTCGCCAAGCTTGCCGTCGAAATCTTCCGCGCGCAGCATGCGACCGGGCACAAGGTGTCCGTCCCGGTCCTCCAGCTGCACCAGCATTGGCATGTCGGTGTATTTGCGGGCGTAGTCTTCGAAATACTCGGCCTGCCGATCCAGGTGGAACTCGCGCAGGATGACGTGGCCCATGGCCATCGCCAGAGCGGCATCAGTGCCAGCTTGTGGATTTAGCCAGATATCACCGAACTTGGCGGCTTCGGAATAGTCGGGGCTGACCACTGCGGATTTGGTGCCGCGATACCGCACTTCGGTATAGAAATGGGCGTCGGGCGTCCGGGTCTGCGGTACGTTTGAGCCCCAGAGCATCAGGAAGCCCGCGTTATACCAATCGGCCGATTCCGGGACGTCGGTCTGTTCGCCCCAGGTCTGGGGGCTGGCGGGCGGCAGGTCGCAGTACCAGTCATAGAACGACATGCAGGTGCCGCCCAGCAGCGACAGATAGCGCGAACCTGCGGCATAGCTGACCATCGACATGGCCGGAATCGGTGAGAAGCCAAACACCCGGTCGGGGCCATAGGTCTTGGCGGTGTAGGCGTTGGCCGCCGCGATGATTTCGGTCGCCTCGTCCCAGGACGCGCGCACGAAACCGCCCTTGCCGCGCGTCTTGGTATAGCTGGCACGCAAGGCCGGATCGTTCTGGATCGCGGCCCAGGCGGCCACCGGCGTCATAGTGGGCCGCATCTTGCGCCAGGCCCGCATCAGCGCGCCCCGGATCAGCGGGTTCTTCACCCGGTTGGCCGAGTAAAGATACCAGCTGTAGGACGCGCCGCGCGCACAGCCGCGCGGTTCGTGGTTGGGCAGGCCCGCGCGGGTGCGCGGATAGTCGGTCTGCTGCGTCTCCCAGGTCACGATGCCGGACTTGACGTAGATCTTCCACGAACAGGACCCGGTGCAGTTCACCCCGTGGGTTGACCGCACGATCTTGTCGTGCCGCCAGCGGTTTCTGTAGACGTCTTCCCAATCCCGGTTTTCGCGGGTGGTCTGGCCCCAGCCGTCCGAGAATTGCTCAAGCTCTTTGCTTTGGAAGAAGTTCAATCTGTCGAGAAGGTGGCTCATCGTAGCGTCCTTTCGTTATTCTGCGGGATGGGCGGCGGCAGGGGTCACACGGCCGCGCTCGATGTCATGGAGAAGTCCGCCGGGGCGCGTGTAGACGACCCAGGTGATGGCGAGGCACAGCACATAGAAGATCAGGAACAGCCACAGCGCGCCGATGGGGCTTCCGGTCATGGCGATCGACGACCCATAGGCCTTGGGGATGAAGAACCCGCCATAGGCACCGATAGCGCTCGTGAAGGCGACGATCCCACCCGATTCCATGGCGATCTGGCGGGCACGGTCGACACCAGTCAGTTGCGGCATCAGGCGCGGCACTTCACGGCCCATGATGACCGGGATCATCTGGAAGGTGGACGCGTTGCCCACGCCGGTGAAGAAGAACAGCGCCATGAAGCCCGCGAAGAACCCGGCGAAGGACCCGGCCTGCAGCGACAGGATAACGGCCAGAACGCTGACGATCATCCCCACGAACACCCAGAAGGTGACGCGCCCGCCGCCGAAGCGGTCAGATACCCAGCCCGTGCCTGCACGCGACAGCGCGCCAACCAGCGGACCAAGGAAGACGTATTGCAGGGCGTTGATATCGGGGAAGGCGATCCGGCTGAGCAGCGGAAAGCCAGCCGAATAGCCGATGAAGCTGCCGAAGGTGCCGATATAGAGGACGCACATCAGCCAGTTATGTGCCCGACCGAAGATCACCGACTGCTGCGCAAAACTCGCCTTTGCATCGGCGATGTCATTCATGCCCAGCCAGGCGGCCACGGTCGAGATCAGGATGAACGGCACCCAGATGAAGCCCGCGTTCTGCATCCACAGGCTGGCGCCGGTTTCCGCCACAGTTTGCGGCGCACCACCCACGGTGCCGAACACGCCCACAGTGATAACCAGCGGCACAAGGAACTGCATGACGCTGACGCCAAGGTTCCCCAGCCCAGCGTTCAGGGCCAGCGCATTTCCCTTTTCGGCCTTGGGAAAGAAGTAGCCGATGTTAGCCATGCTCGAGGCGAAGTTGGCACCGCCCAGACCGCAAAGCAGCGCCAGCACCAGGAAGATGAAGTAGGGGGTTTCAGGGTTCTGCACGGCATAGCCGATGCCGATGGCAGGCAGCATCAGCGAGGCGGTGGACAGCGTTGTCCAAAGCCTGCCGCCGAAGATCGGCACCATGAAGCCGTAGAAAATGCGCAGCGTCGCCCCCGACAGGGCGGGCAGCGCTGCTAGCCAGAACAGTTGCTCCGGAGGGAAGGCAAAGCCGATCAGCGGCAGCTTGGCCACGACCATCGACCAGACCATCCAGACCGAGAAAGCCAGAAGCAGCGCTGGGATCGAGATCCAGAGGTTGCGGCGCGCGACGGCACGGCCCTTCTCGGCCCAGAAGGCCGGATCTTCGGGCCGCCAATCCTCCAACACGCGCGGCATGGCAGTGCGCTCGGGATGGTGGATAGCCTGCATCTCGGGCAGCTGCGGCAAGCGGTCCAGAACATCGCCATGGGCGGCACGTTCCATCGCACGGATCGACAGGTGCATCCAGCTCAGCGCGATGGCGACCAGAACGAAAAGCAGCGCAAAGCATGAGGTGTAGATGCCGGTCAGGTCCAGCAGCGCCCCAAAGGCGATGGGCAGGACGAACCCGCCAAGCCCTCCGATCATGCCAACAAGCCCACCGACCGCGCCCACGTTGTTGGGATAGTAGACGGGGATGTGCTTGAACACCGCCGCCTTACCCAGGCTCATGAAAAAGCCAAGCGCAAACAGCGTGGCGATGAAGGGCCACAGGCCCATGCTGGTCGAAAAGGCGATGACGCCGTCCTTGCCCTGGATGACATAGTCAGTCGGCGGGTAGGACAGCATGAACAGGAACAGCATGGAAAAGCCAAAGGTCCAGTACATGACTGACCGTGCGCCGAACTTGTCGGACAGATGCCCGCCATAGGCACGGAACAGCGAGGCCGAGAGGCTGAAAGAGGCTGCCGCCATGCCCGCCGTGCGCACGTCAACGCCATAAACGTCGATCAGGTAGTGCGGCAGCCACAGCGCCAGCGCCACGAAGGCGCCAAAGACGAAGAAATAGTACATCGAGAAGCGCCAGACCTGCAGGTTCTTCAATGGCCCGAACTGCTGGGCAAAACCGGGCGCCTTGGCCCCCGTCCGGCGCCGTTCGACCAGCGCCGGGTCATCCTTGGCGAAGACGAAGAAGATCACGCCCATCAGCGCAAGGGCCGCCGCCCAGACATTCGCCACACCCTGCCAGCCATAGGCGACCATAACAAAGGGCGCCACGAACTTGGTCACCGCAGCACCGACGTTGCCAGCCCCGAAGATGCCCAATGCGGTGCCCTGATGGCCCGCGTCGTACCAGCGGCTGACATAGGCCACGCCGATGATGAAAGACCCGCCAGCAAGGCCGACGCCCAGTGCCGCGACCAGATACATGATGTAGGTGTCGGCGAAGGTCAGGGCCCATGTGGCCAAAGCCGCAAGGATCATCTGCGCTGAAAACACCAGCCGACCACCATATTTCTCGGTCCAGACGCCGAGGAAGATGCGGGTCAGTGACCCTGTCAGGATCGGCGTGGCGACCAGCAGGCCGAACTGGGTGTCGTTCAGGCCCAGCTCGCCCTTGATGGCGACGCCGATGATGGAAAAGATCGTCCAGACCGCGAAACAGGCGGTAAAGGCGATGGTGCTCAAGCCCAGAGCGCGGTTCTGATCGGCGCGCGAGGCGGTGGCGTGGGACTGCATGGCAGGGGCCTCCGGCAGGAATTGCGTGGTCACCCCAAGGCGGGGATTGGCACCAGACCTGCGGCCAATGCGGCCCAAAGAGTTTGATCTAGATCACATCCCACAAAATGTGCTGCGAAATAAATGAGTTATCGGAAATTGTCATCTGCGCGCGCAGGCTTGGTCAAGTGCAATTCAGCGCCGATCAATTCATCGCTTGACAAATATCAAGTGGCAAACGGATGCTGACGTCGACCAACAATGGAGTGCAGCCATGCCAGAACAGCATTACCCCGAAGCTCGGGCACTTGGGCTGTTTTCAGGAATGACTGATGAGAATTTCTTTGCGCTGATGCGGGGAGCTTACGTGCAGAACTTCCCCCCGCAGATCGAATTGATCAGCGAGGGCGAGCCAAGTGATTTCCTGCACGTCGTCCTGTCGGGATCGGTCGATCTGTTCTCGCAATGGAACGGGCGCGACACCAGCCTTGCCACTGTACGGCCGATTTCGACGTTTATCCTTGCTGCCACGATCAAGAACGCCCCCTATCTGATGTCGGCGCGAACACTGGAGAAAAGCAGAATTGTCCTGATCCCCAGTCAGGATGTGCGTGCCATCTTCGACGTCGATGGCAACTTTGCACATGCGATCGTGACAGAGCTTGCGCAATGCTATCGCTCGGTCATCAAGTCGCAAAAGGACCTCAAGCTGCGAACCTCGCTTGAACGGTTGGCGAACTATCTTTTGCGGCAGCAGAAGCGCGCTGGTGGCCATGCAGCCTTTGATCTGGACTTCGAAAAGCGCAGGCTGGCATCCGTACTTGGGATGACGCCCGAAAACCTGAGCCGCGCGTTCAAGGGGTTGCAGCCTTATGGCGTTTCAGTCGAGGGCACACGGATCACCATAAATGATCAGGCGGACCTCGAACGTTTTGCCAAGCCCAACCCGCTGATTGACGATTTTTCGACCTAGCGCTCAGGGCAAGGGACTGACGCCGATCACAGCCGGGTGCAGCCAGATCAGCGTGGCATAAAGGAGAAGGCCCGCTACCAGACGCAAGGCATCGTCGTCGGTCAGGGACGGCGGCCAAAGTGGTGTGCGGGCGACTTCGCGGCCCAGCTTTTGCCACGTGTCTCCCATCTCGCGCTGCCGCCTGCGGTCGACGACGCGCGTGCCGAGGGTGGCAAAGACGGCAAAGGTGCCGAACAGGATTAGGTGCGCCAGATCACCATTCGGAACGGCATGGGCGGTTGCCCAGAGCACGAGGGCAAGAAGCAGGGGGTGGCGGTGCAAACGGACGATGCCAGGACGGGCGGGGTCGAACTTGGCATTCAGCGCGCCGCCAAAGGAGAACGGATTGGGCCGCGCGATGGCCAGCGCCAGGATCAGGCAAACCGGCAACATGGCCACCAGCGGCACATAGAGCTGCCACGGCGCCCAGTCCCATAGCGGCACAAAAGGCGCCCGGCCCGCTGCGATTATCAGCCAAGCCAGTGCGACCAGAGACAGGGCGGAATAGGCCAGGGTAAAGCCGCGCGGCCCAAGTGCTGTCTGCAACATCGGTCGCAAGGGGGGCCGCACCGGCAGGGAATGGGTTATGAAGAACGCGGCATAGGCCGCGGCAAATTCCAGCCAGCCCACGATCCCTATATCCGCTTGGCTGCAGGCAGGCGCAGCAGCAGCGGGCCATAGAACAGGGTAAAGCCGCCGAAGGCGAAGATCCACCCTGACCCTGCAGCCATGTGCAGCAGATGCGCCTGATCCGGCCAGATGCCCGCCGCCAGCCTGGCCAGCACTGCCCCGACAAGAGCGGCATAGATGCCCACCGTCCCCGGCCCGGCGGTCAACGCCTGTCCGGTATGGCCCAGCGTGGCCCGCGTCATCACCGCCAGCGTCATCAGACCCGCCGCCCCGCCCATCCACAGATGCTGTGCGGATGCCATCCCAAGAGGCCCGGGCATCAGGATTTCGGCTGCAATCGCCACGGCCCCCAGCGGAAGGAAGAAATAGCCCAGATGCAGGACGGCGACCAAGGGCTCGGCAAGGGTCCGATCGCCCGCCCAACGGGCCAGCCGGACAAGGTGTAGCCCGCCCGCCAGAAGCAACAGGATTGCAGTTGCGGAGTGGTCTGGCAAGGCAATCCAAGCCAGCAGTCCCAGCAAGAGAACCATGAGCGCCGCCTTGTCGAACCGTTGCATCGGCGGCACCGGCAGACGCCCAGGGGCGCGCTTTGCCAGCCAGTTGCGTGTGAAGGACGGCACGATCCGCCCCCCGATCACTGCGATCATCATGATCACGGCTCCAAGGCCGATGCGCAGGCCGTAACCCCCCGCCGCATAGTCGCCCCGCGCTGCCTCCCAATGAAAGACGGCATTGCCCAGGATCAGCACGCCCAGCATCGCCAGCACGATCAGGTTGCGCCAGTTCTTGCCTGCCACGATTTCCCGTCCGATCACGGCGGCAAGGGCCAGGGGTAAGGCCAGGTCAGCCAGGGCCACGCCAAGCGGCGGCAGATAGAGCGACACCGCCACCGCCGCCCGACCGATCAGCCACAGGGCAAACAGCCCGCCCAGTGGCCAACCGACAATCGGCAGCCGTCCGGTCCAGTTCGGCACTGCGGTCAGCAGGAATCCCGCGATGACGGCCCCCAGATAGCCGAACAGGAATTCATGCGCATGCCATGACACAGGGTCAAAGGCGGCGGGCAAGGTCAGATCGCCCGACAGCATCGGCACCCAAAGCACCATTGCCAAAGCGGCCCAGACCCCAGCCCCAAAGAAAAAGGGCCGAAAGCCATAGGTCAGGATCGCGGGCCCTGTCCAGGCGCGCATCTGTTCGGTGGATGTGGTCATGGCCCCTCGCGGTGGAACTGAACCCCGGCCTCGGTCAGGATGACGTCCATCGCGATGTCGTGGGGTTGGGGAAAGATCGTGGCAAGGCGCGCGGATTGCAGGCCAATGCCGATGGTGAACGGGCGCGGCGACAGCGCAGCAAGTGTCCTGTCAAAGTAGCCCCCGCCATAGCCCAGCCGAAAGCCCGCCCCGTCCCATCCGACAAGCGGGGCAAGGGCGATATCGGGCGTCATTGTTTCGGCATCGGGCGGCGGCACGGGGATGTTCCAGTCGCCCCGCACCATGGCCATGCCGGGCATCCAACGGCGAAAGACCATCGGGGCGGCCTTCACCTCGACCACCGGCAGCGCGAGGGTCACGCCCCTGCCGTGCAAATCCGCCATGAGGTCGCGCAGATCGGGTTCGCCCTTGATCGGCCAGTAGGCAGACAGGGTCAGTCCCACCGCCCCGGAAAGCTGCTGGGCCAGCAAGTGACGCAAATGCGCGGATAGAGCGACACCTGCCGCTTGCCGGTCTGCCACGCTCAGCGCGTCCCGTGCCGCACGCAGGCGGACGCGTTCCGCGCGGCGCCAGCGCGCAACGTCCCGTGCCTGTTCGGGGTCCACCGCCAGCGGGTCGAACCCATTGGGAGCGATTTCAGCGGCCAGACAGGGGGACGAGGCGAGGCGACGTCCCTCAGGCATCGGCCCGCCCAGCGGGTTCAAACTGTGGAAATAGCACATCGTTTTCCAGCCGCATATGCTCGGTCAGGTCGGCGGTGAACTCTGCCAGACCCAGGTAAAGCGCGGTCCAGGTGCCACAGGCCCCATCTGGCAGTGACAGGTTCCCGGTCAAGCGGCGAATTTCAACCACCTCGCGGTCATGCCCGGCATGATCGGCGCGCATCACCGCGATCGGGTTTTCGATCCCGGGCATGCCGCCTCGACGGATGGC
>CAMAQR010000090.1 GCA_945860375.1 Pseudorhodobacter antarcticus | reverse complement strand
CCCCGCTTATGGCCGAGTTCGGGCTGCGGTTCTGCTTTGTGTTCCTGACCATTTCCGCGCTCAGCTTTCTTGGGCTTGGCATCCAGCCGCCGGCGGCCGATTGGGGTACAATGGTGCGCGAAAACGCGTCGCTCATCAGCTTTGGCGATCTAACCCCCCTGTATCCGGCCACGGCAATCGGCCTTCTGACCATTTGCGTGGGTTTCATCTCCGACTGGGCCCTGAAACTCTCCAGCGGACTGAAAGATTAGGCCATGGCCGAGACCCCCCTTCTGCAGATCACCGATCTTCACATTGACGGCCAGACCGGCCCGAACTGGCTACCCATTGTCAGGGGCATCGACTTGACGCTTCGCCCGGGGGAAGTGCTGGGTCTGATCGGCGAGAGCGGCGCGGGCAAGTCCACGCTCGGGCTGGCGGCGATGGGCTATGTCCGTGGCGGCTGCCGGATCTCGGGCGGCTCCATCGTCTTTGACGGACAGGAGCTGGTCGGGGCCGCCGGGCCGACACTGCGCGCGCTGCGCGGACGTCGCATCGCCTATGTCGCCCAATCCGCCGCGGCAAGCTTCAACCCTGCGCGGCGGCTGATCGACCAGTTCACCGAAGGACCGCTGATCCACGGCACTGCCAGCCGCCTGCAGGCCGAGGCGGACGCCGTCGCGCTTTTCGAGGCGCTGCAACTGCCGGACCCGGCCACCATCGGCTTTCGCTATCCCCATCAGGTCTCAGGCGGGCAGCTTCAGCGGGCGATGACGGCGATGGCGATGGCCTGCAAGCCCGACCTCATCATCTTCGACGAGCCGACAACCGCGCTGGATGTGACCACCCAGATCGAAGTGCTCGCCTCGATCCGCAAGGCGGTGCGCGATTTCGGGACCGCTGCGATCTACATCACCCATGATCTTGCTGTCGTGGCGCAGATGGCGGACCGGATCATGGTGCTGCGCCATGGCCGGCTGGTGGAAGAGGCGCAGACGCGGACAATGCTGTCGGATCCGAAAGAAGCATATACCGCCTCACTCTGGTCGGTACGGTCGTTTAGGGCGACCCCGAAGTCACTGACGGCCCAACCGCCCATTTTGGACGTGCGCGCGATCACGGCAGCCTATGGCCGCAAGACGGTGCTGGAGGATGTCAGCCTGCAGGTCGGGCCCGGTGAGACCGTGGCGATTGTCGGCGAGTCGGGTTCGGGCAAATCCACCCTTGCACGGGTCATCACAGGCCTTCTGCCGCCGCAATCCGGCCAGATCCTGCTGGATGGCAAACCCTTGCCGGGCGATTTCCGCAAGCGCCGTAAGCAAGACCTGCGAGCAGCGCAGATGATCTACCAGATACCCGATACCGCGCTGAACCCGCGCCAGAGCGTTGCCCAGATCATCGCGCGACCCGCACAGCATTTCACGGGCCTTTCAGGTCGCGCCTTGCAGGACCGCGTGCGCGAGCTGTTACGCCTGATTGATCTTGATCCGGCGGTCTTTGCCAGCCGTCTGCCCGGCGAGCTTTCGGGCGGCCAGAAACAGCGTGTCGGGATCGCGCGTGCCTTGGCGGCAGAGCCGCGCCTGATCATCTGCGACGAGGTGACAAGTGCGCTGGACCAGCTTGTGGCCGAGGGGATTCTGCGGCTTCTGGACCGGCTCCAGCAGGAACTTGGGATTTCCTACCTGTTTATCACCCACGACATTGCCACAGTGCGTGCCATGGCGGACCGCGTCGTGGTGATGCAGCATGGCCGGGTCGTCGAGAGCGGGCCACGGGAAGAGATCTTCTCCCCGCCCCACGATCCCTATACGGAACTACTCTTGTCTTCGGTGCCCGACATGGACCCGGACTGGCTGACGCAGACCTTGGAAAAGCGGTCTGGCGGCAGGACGAATGTCTAGCCGCCGATAGACATCCGCAAACCCGGCAAGACCTGTGATAGGCCAAGTTCCCGCAAGATGGCCTGATAGAGGGCGGTGTCCGTGGCCACGATCGGAACCGGGACGCACGATTCGAGGTCTGGGGTCAGATGCAGCATGCGCCGGGTTCGACCCGCCTTGTCCACGAAGCTCGGGATGCCGGTCGCGACGATGGCATCCACATCCGGTGCATGGTCCCAGACCCGGCAAATGGACGCTTCCGCAAAAGATTCTGGAAAGAAGCCGTTCTGTTCGAGGAGGTCACGAGTCTCGGAGAAAAGCCCCAGATCAACGTAATTGCCGCAAAAGGCTACGGACAAGCCGGACGACGTGAAATAGTCGGCAAGCCGATCCCGCCAATCAGGCGCCGAATAGGTCGCGTTGATGCCGATGCGCGCCGCGCCCATCGCGCGCAGCGAATCAATAAGTGCTTTTGGGGCCGATACGCTGCGCGCCCCGATCCCTGCCTCCAGTCGGGCGCAGAACGCCAACGTGTCATCATAGGATCGCAAGCCAAGAGGCGACCAGTTGGTCCCGACAAGCGCCACAAGATCGGCGCCGGATCGGGACAGGGCAGAGGCGGCCTCCAAAATGGCCTCCTCGATTGCCTGCGCCGCGCCCGCGCTTTGCGTGGGCGGCAGCGGCCCCGCCAGCGATCGGGCCTGCACACCCAGCTGGAGGGGCGCTATGCGCAGGAAATCCGTCGGGGATGCATCGAAGTACCCCGGTGGGCCGACGAACCCGACCTGCCACTCGAACAGCCGCGCCATGAGGTACTCCCTTGAGCAAAAACAACCAGGTTGCAGGAATCCAGATTTTCATTTGGATACTAATCTCGTATCGTGACATGAAATATTCAAGGTGGTGCGATGTCAAAGACAAATGGTGCGATTCCTCTCCTCGGCTTTGGAGTCTATGCGCTTGCGCCGGATGTGACAGAGTTGGCTGTGGGCCGCGCGCTAGAAGCGGGATACCGGCACATCGACACCGCCCAGAGCTATAGGAACGAGGCCGCCTGCGGCGCAGCCGTGGTTGCCAGCGGCTTGCCGCGCGCGGAGGTGTTCCTAACTACCAAGGTCACACCACGTAACTTTGCGGTCGGAAAGATGCTGCCCAGCTTGCGGCAAAGTGCCGATCGGCTTGGGGTGGATTGCATCGACCTCGTGCTGATCCACTACCCCTCGCCCTGGGACGAACTTCCGCTCGAGGTCTACATTGAACAACTGGGCGAGGCACAGGAGGCGGGGCTTGCCGCGCAAATCGGCGTGTCGAATTTCACGCGGGCCCAGATGGACCGAACTGTGGAAATCCTAGGCCCCGGGCGGCTGGCGACCAACCAGGTCGAGATCCACGTCTACCACCAGAACCGAAAGGTCGTTGATCACTGCCGCAAGCTCGGCATCCCCGCGACGGCCTATTGCGCGCTGGCCCGGGGCATGCTGTTCGGCATTCCCGAGGCGGGCCTCGGACCACATCCCCTTCTGCTGGAACTGGCCGCCAAGCATGCGGCAAGCGTGGCGCAGATTGGGCTGGCCTTCCTGCTTGCCGAAGGGCATGTGACCCTGTGCACCGCCACCGATCCCGAGCAGATCGCGGACAACTTCGCGGCGGGGTCGCTCCGCCTCGATGCGCAGGACCTTGCGAGTCTGCGGGGCCTCGACATGAACAAGCGCATCGTGGAGATGCCGTATTTCCCAATCTTCGACTGATGGCGGATACAAGCCTTATCATCCAGGGCACCTGCGCCCCCGGGTTCGACCACCTCTGGGAGGTGTTCGGCGCGAACTTTGCGGCCTCGTGTCCGGAGGGCGATCCGGATCTGGGGGCCTGCGTGTCGCTGACGCTGGAGGGGGAAACGGTTGTCGATCTTTGGGGTGGGTTCCGTGATGCGGCAGCGACCCAGCCTTGGACCCGAGACACCATTGTTTGCGTCTTCTCAATCTCCAAGGCCATCGCGGCCGTGTGCATGCATGTGATGCGGGATCGCGGGCTGCTGGACATCGACGCACCCGTCGCGGAGTTCTGGCCGGAATTTGCTCAGTCTGGAAAGGCAGGCATCACGACGCGAATGGTCCTGTCTCATACGGCGGGGCTCTTGCGCGCCAACGTGCCCGAAGGATCGCTCTGGCAGCCCGGCGTGCTGCTCTCGGCCATCGAAGCCATGCGCCCGGAATGGGAACCGGGCGAGGCGGCCGGCTACCACAGCTTCACACAGGGCCCCATCCTCCAGGAAATCGCGCGTCGGGTAACCAGCCGATCCCTGGGGCAGTTCTTGCGGGACGAGCTTGCTCGCCCCTTGGACGCGGCCATCGCTTCGGGCCTGACCGCCGATGAGGTGGCCCGCTGCGCCGAGATCATCCCGAATGAGCGGAACGGCACGATCGCACCGTTCCGACATGACCCGTCAAGCGCGGTCTACCGCGACTGGGCGGCACTGCCACGCGACGAGACCTTCAACTCGTCGAATTGGCGCAAGACGGAGTTCTTTTCGCTGGCCGGACACGGCAACGCGTGCGGCATTGCCCGCCTGCTTGCGCCGCTGGCGACGGGCGGCGTCTCTGCGGGAAGGCGCGTGTTGGGGCCGAAGGCCGTCGCATCCGCCATCGCAGAGCATTGGTCAGGCTATGATCGCTTCGCGGAAGCGCCCGCACGCTATGCAGCGGGATTCCAGATGTCAGACGCGACCTATCCGTTTTCAGGCAGCCCTGACTGTATCGGATTCCACGGGATCGGTGGCAGCATCGGCTTTGCCGACCCGTCGCGCCGGATGAGTTTCGCCTACTGCGGCAACCGCCTTATCTCCGGAAGCGCTGGCGCGAACCCCAAGTCGCGCCGCCTGATCGCCGGCTGTTTCAGAACGTGAACGCAGGTCGCGACACGCCCTCAAAGGCTGTCAAACACATGTTCAGCCTCAGCCTCGATCCGGCCCCAGTCCAATTCGATTCCAAGCCCGGGACCAGCGGGCAGCGCAACGCGCCCATCCGGGCCCGGGCGAATCCCGGTCAGACCCGCAAAGGCGAAGTCCGAAACGGGCAAGGGCAGTTCGAACATTGGCGGGCTGGGCGCCAACTGCATCATCAGCAGGTTCGCGGCCTGAGCCGGCAGGTAGCCAAAGGACTGTAATTCAACCGGCACGCCGTGCGCTGCGGCCAGTGCAAGACCCTGCAGGGCTCCAGAAATCCCGCCCGACAGGCTGACATCGAACCGCAGCCGCGACCAGGCACCGCCGGCCAGTCCCGACGCCCAGAAAGCCGCGCCGACGTGCTCGTATCCGGCGGGGATGATGTCAATCGGGGCCGCACGCTTCAGTTCCGCGTAGAGATCAAGCCTGGCATCCGGAAAGGGCGCTTCCAGCCACAACCAATTGCGTTCAGCAAGGCGTCGCCCAAGACGTACGGCATCGTCGAAATGGCAGACGCCCTCCATATCGGCCATGAACCGCAGTCTTCCCTGGCCGTAGCGCCGGCCCACAACCGAGACCAGTTCCAGGTCAAAGTCCGGATCACCGTTGAAGTGGAACTTCACCCCCGCGCAGCCGAGAGCAAGCGCTATTTCGACGTCACGGAGGTATTCGTCAATCGTCAGATAGGCCGGCGTCGAGGCGTAGCAGTCGAGCGATACATGGCGGCGCCCCAAGATCGCCTGCAGCGGGCGGCCTTGGTCGCGCGCCAAAGCGTCCCACAGCGCCACATCCAGCAGCGAGGACAAGACGTCCGGCGCGGCCCCGGCATCCGGATCTGAAGCACGCTGCGCGGCGCTGGCCGGTGACAACAGCGGCTGGTCCACTAATTGAGCTGCTCGTTCTGCAGCGCTTCGGGTCAGCAGACCGACCGGTGCGCCCCGCCAGCCGCTGCAACAACTGGCGACCCCTTCAGCACCAGTCGACAAGGTCACGCGCAAAAGCTCAAGGCTCAGCCGGAATGGCACGTCGGTACCCACGTAGCGCTGCAACGCAATGCTGTCTGGCGCGACGCCATAGGTCCGCACGCGGGCGATGCGTGGAACCTCACTCACCGTGGCGGCCTGTTCGATGCTGCAATCAGGTGCAGTGCGTGTTCAGCTTTACCCAGGGTTTCGGCGACATCTGCGCTGGTGTGAGCCGTCGACAGGAACCAAGTGCCGCGCGAAGTGATACGCACTCCAAGGTCCTGCATGGCTTGCACAAAGGCAAGTCGCATCGGCTCATCACTCGCCTTGTAGTCGCGGTAGTCGCGCAATGGCTTGTCGTGAAAGACCGTGCAAAAGACCGGCCCGGGACCTTCCGCCAGAAGCGGCAGGCCAACCCTCGCGCCGGCTTGCCGCAACCCGGCCATCAGTTCCGCACCGAGCCTCCGCATCCTTTCAAACGATGACGCGTCTTCTGCCGCCAGCAGCCTGACCGAGGCGTGACAGGCGGCAATCGCGCTTGTGGTAGAATTGTAGGTGCCGCCATGAACTACGCCGCGCTCGACAGCATCCATGATTTCGGCCCGACCGGCGACCATGGCGATGGGAGCACCGCCACCCAAGGCCTTGGCGAATACGGCGAGATCGGGCGTTACACCATAATGCTCCTGGGCCCCGCCCATCGCCAAACGAAAACCGGTCACCACTTCGTCGAAGATCAGGACGATGCCATGCCGGTCGCACTGCTGGCGGAGTGCAGCGAGGTAGCCCTCGTCAGGTTCGATTACGCCGGTGTTGCACGGTACCGGTTCCAGAATTACCGCGGCGAGCCGATCGCCGTGCTCAGCCATCGTGGCCTCAAGCACAGGCAGGTTGTTGAAGGGCCGTACCAGGATGTGGTCCTGAGTCGTACCTGCCTGACCAAGACTGCCGGGAACGGTCTTGGGGGTTTCGAAGGGGCCGGCCGCCTGAAGTGTGGGGCGAACGCTGGCAAAAGCACTGTCTGACCAGCCGTGGTAATGCCCTTCGAACTTCAGGATCAGGGTGCGTCCGGTATGCGCCCTGGCCAGACGGATGGCAAACTGGTCCGCCAAAGTGCCTGACACGTCGAAACGCACTCGTTCCGCGCAGGGAATGATCTGCGTCATCAACTCCGCCAACGCGACCTCGTCCTCGGACACGCTCATGAAGCCCTCGCCGAGCTCCAAGGCAGACTTTATAGCTGCGATTATCTCCGGATGTGCATGGCCATGAATTGCAGGACCGTTACCCATCGTGAAGTCGAGGTATTCGTTCCCGTCGATGTCCCATATCCGGGTGCCGCGCCCTCGTTGGATCGCAAGAGGCGCCGGCATCGCATGATACCGAAAGTTGCTGCTGACCCCACCCGCGAGAAAGCGGCGCGCGCGGGCCTGCAGCTCCATGGTCCGAACGTAGCTGCGCATTTGCATGGGCTCGGCCATTCTATGTACCTTTCTTCACGGGGCCTTCTGCCTGCCCTTTTCATGTGGAAAGGTATCGAGGAGCTCGTTCGCCGCGGAGTTCATTTTATGAAACGTCGCTATTCGGAATTCATAAAGCCTGGATCGGGGACGGCGTTTCATCGACCGGCTTGGATACCACATACTCTCCCAATGCCGACACATCGGTTTTGCGAAAGTGCGCCTTTCAGTTTTTGCACTTGTTAGGCCAGCCGAGCCGCGCGACCCAATGACAGACGAGCCAGCACCGGCGCAGGTATTCTGCTACCAGTGCGGGAACCGCAGGAGAGATTGCATGGCTCACGCTGGCGCATACGACATCCTCTTCGAGCCTGTCAGGATCGGCCCGGTCACGGCACCCAATCGCTTCTACCAAGTCCCCCATTGTTCGGGGATGGGCTTTGCGATGCCCAACAGCTCCATCGCAATGCGCGAAATGAAGGCCGAAGGCGGCTGGGGCGTTGTCTGTACCGAATACTGTTCGACTGAGCCGACGTCGGACAACCACCCGCATCCCTTTTGCACGATTTGGGACGATGACGATCAGTTTGCGCTCTCCAGAATGACGGAAGCCGTGCACCGACACGGAGCTTTGGCAGGGGTGGAATTGTGGTCGGCCGGATATTCCAGTCGCAACAACCTGACACGCACTGTACCCATCGGCGCCATGAGCATGCCGACGCGCTATGCCCCGCGGCAGACCCGCGCCATGGACAAGTCCGACATCGCCGCATTCCGGCGCAATCACCGTGCCGCCGCGATCCGTGCCCGCGACAGCGGCTTCGACATCGTCTACGTCTACGCTTCCCACGGCAACATGCCGCTGCAGTTCCTTTCCCCGGTCCAGAACCAGCGCGTCGACGAATACGGTGGAAGCTTTGAGAATCGCGCACGTCTCATTAGGGAACTGCTCGAAGATACCCATCATGCGATCGGCGACCGATGCGCCGTGGCGCTCCGTTTGGCTGTGACAACTCTGGACGCGGATATCGGGGTCACACATGACGGGGATGGCCGGGCGCTGGTGGAGTATCTCGCCGAATTGCCCGATCTTTGGGATGTCAACGTGGGCGGCTATCCCACTGACGCTTGTACGGCGCGCTTCGCGCAGGAGGGCGCGCAGGAAGACTACGTCGATTTCGTCAAGACTGTCACATCAAAGCCGGTGGTCACGGTGGGGCGCTACACGTCACCGGACCGGATGGTAGCGCGCATCCGCAATGGGAAGGCGGATTTCATTGGCGCCGCCCGACCGTCGATCGCGGACCCGTTCCTGCCCCGCAAGATCGCTGAAGGCCGACTTGACGATATCCGAGAGTGCATTGGCTGCAATATCTGCGTCATGAGCGACGCGCAGGGTGTGCCGATAAGGTGCACACAGAACCCGACGATGGGCGAGGAATGGCGGCGCGGATGGCATCCAGAGCACATCGACCCAAGACCAGTTCCGGCAGCACCCTCATTGCAGGGGCTGGACGACCCGAGGGACCTTTTGATCGTTGGGGCCGGGCCCGCCGGTCTGGAGGCTGCTCGTGCCGCCGGAGAGCGCGGCTTTGGCGTGACACTTGCAGAAGCAAGCCATGAACTTGGCGGGCGGGTGCTGCGAGAAGCCCGGCTCGCCGGCCTTTCAACATTCAAGCGAGTGACGGACTGGCGCATAGGGCAACTGCACAAACTTCCGAATGTGCAAATCTACCCCGACAGCCGCCTAAGTGCGGAGCAAATCCTCGACTACGGGTTTCGACATGTATGCATCGCCACGGGATCGACCTGGCGCCGAAACGGCGTCGGGCGCAGCAATTTCCGTCCCTTTGTGGGCTGGCAGCATGACACTGTCTACACCCCGGACGATGTGATTTTCGGAAGGGTCAAGGCGAAACGTGTCGTGGTTTATGACGATGACCACTTCTACCTCGGCAGTGCACTTGCCGAGACCCTCGCGCAGCAAGGATGTGAGGTGATCTATGCCACGACGGCCGATTTAGTCGCGCCCATGTGCCAGTTCACTTTGGACCAACCCCGAATCCACCGAAGATTGCTGTCGCTGTCCGTCAGTATTGAGACTTCGGTGAGTTTGACGTCGTTTGATGGCGCCACCGCGCGCATGAACGGCAACATCATGGGACGCGAGACGCTCATCTCCTGCGACGCCCTGGTGGTCGTGACTTCACGTGAGCCGGACGTAAGATTATACGAGGCCCTGAATCAGCACGATGTTCAGCAGGTGGCCGGAATTGCTGCTTTGTCGAAGATCGGCGATTGCGACGCGCCAGGACTCATAGCGCATGCAATCTATGCCGGACATGAATTCTCGCGAGAACTCGACGGCAAGAAGTTGCCCCGACGAGACGGCCGATTGACGGAGGCGATCTCGCCAATTGGCAACCTCTCTTCTTCCGAAAGTCGGA
>CAMAQR010000089.1 GCA_945860375.1 Pseudorhodobacter antarcticus | reverse complement strand
TTGCGCGGTGTGTTGCGGTTGCTCAGCAAAGCTTGAAGCTCAGCGCGGTCGGCGGGGCCCAGGTAAAGGCAGATGTCGGAGCGTCTCATCTCCCGAACATGCCACAGCCGGTAGCAGTTGGGAATCCTATGTCAGGCGTAGAACACTAGAATTGGCAGGCAAGGCGTCTGCAAATCCGGGGCCTATTCAACTTGAGGGAGTTTTGCGCGCAACCGTTTTCAAGGGTTCGACGCGGCGGCGGAGGTCTGTTCCGGTCACACCCTTGCCGCTACGCCCGCCCGGACGCGCCAAGATTGCGGAAAATCGCGCGGGCGGCCGTACAAACCGGCTCGTGTGTGTCTTGCAAGATTGCGATGCGGTCAAAACGACTGGGGTCTTTGACGATGGCGGCACGCAGGGCCGCCCCAAAGGCCATGCGCAACTCGGTCCCGATGTTGAACTTGCCGATCAGCGACTGTGCGGCCAGATCAGACCGCTGTGCCGTCGGGACGCCAGAGCCGCCATGAATGACCAGCGGCACGCCTGTCAACGCCCTGATCGCACGGATGCGGTCAAGGTCAAGCCCGCTGCCTTGGCCCTGTTGCAAATGCACATTGCCCACCGAAATGGCCATCGCGTCAACGCCGGTTTCAGCAGCGAACAGCGCAGCTTGTGCGGGGTCTGTCCCTGTGGAAACCGCACCCCCGGCATAGCCCACAAACCCGATTTCACCCTCGCAGGATGCCCCCGCTGCATGGGCCAAAGCCACTGCTGCTGCGGTCTGGGCGATGTTTTGCGCCAGCGGCAGGTTTGATCCATCAAACATCACCGAGGTAAAGCCTGCATCCAGTGCGGCAAGGATCTCGTCTTGCGTGGTGCCATGGTCGAGATGCGCCACCACCGGCACATCGACGCTGGCAGCGAGAGAGCGGAACATTGCGCCCAAAACCGGCAGTGGCGTGTGGGCGCGACACCCCGGACCAGCCTGCAGGATCACTGGTGCGCATTCGGCCTGCGCGGCCATGACATAGGCGCGCATATCTTCCCAGCCCAGACAGACAAGGCCCGGCACCGCATAACCGCCCCTTTGCGCGGGTTGCAAAACGTCCGCCAGCGTCACAAGGGTCATTTGAACTTGGCCACCATGTCCATGATCCCGGGAATGGTCTGCAATTGCGCGGCGTGGGTGGGCTGGAAATACTGTCTCAAACTGCGCTGGCTTTGGCCGCCCAGAATGGTGAAGTAATACATCTCATATCCCGGCAACACGCAGCAGGGGTGATAGCCCTTGTCGATCAGCACGGTCGAGCGGTTCATGATGTGATAGGCATCCCCCGGTTCGTTGTCGACGCGTTGCAGCATTTGCAGGCCGGACCCGTAATCGGGACGAAAGCGGAAGTTGTAGCATTCGTCATGCCGCGTCTCGTCTGGCAAACGATCGGTGTCGTGTTTGTGGCTGGGAAAGCCTGACCAACCACCTGCGCCCACGGTGTACAGCTCTGACACCAGCAGGCGACCGACACGGTCGTGATAGGCCGCGCCAAGGATGTGCTTGATCTTGCGGTGGGTTTTGGTGTCGTCCGATCCGTACTGCACCCGGTCGATCTCGGCGGCGCGCACCGCGAAGGGGCGCAAGGTGTCCGCAAACTGGGCACCGGCAATGAAAATCTCGGTGTCGGTCAGGCCCGTGATCCGGCAGCCGGCATCCGTTGGCACATAGACGCCTTCGGGCTCACCATCCCAGACATCCACGCCACGATGCCCAATGGCGGCAAAGGTTTCGCCCATGGTTTCCACCGTGACGGTGCCGGTGGCGGGCACAACGCAGGTCTCATAGCCGGGGGTGCGATAGTCGAAAAGTTCGCCCGCCCGCAGCCGCACGATGTTGAAATACACCAGCGGCACAAGCGCGTCATTCACATCCACGATGGCGCGGTTCTGGTTGTCATGGGGGGCGATGTGCATGGCAGGTCTTTCAGACTGAAGGGATGGAAGGGCCGGGATGGCTGGCCAGAAACGCGTCAAGTTCAGCCCGTATTGGCATGGCCGGGGCGCAACCAACGCGCGCCACCACCATGGCCGCTGCGGCTGATCCCCGCAGGACGCTTTCAGCCAGTGGCAGCCGTTCCGACAGCGCCGCGACAAAGGCCCCCAGGAAACTGTCGCCCGCACCAGTGGGTTTCAAAGCCTCGGTCGGATAGATCCCCGACACCGTTTCACCGGCAGCCGTCAACGTGACAGCACCTTTTTCACCGCGTTTGTAGACCACGATCTGCGCTGACTGCGCCAGATCGCGCGCGCATTGCAGACCTTGCGCATAGTCCCCGGCCATGAAGCCAAACTCTACATCATTGCCGACGATCACATCGCACAGCGCCGCCGCACGCGAGTAAACTTCGGCGGCTTCTTGCGCCGACGGCCAGGAATAGGGGCGGTAGTCGATGTCAAAGATCAATGGCAACCCCGCTGCCCGCGCCAGATCAAACGCCCGGAAAGCCGCTGTGCGCGACGGCTCGGATGCCAGAACGGTGCCTGTGGTGATCAGCGCTGAATGGGCGGCATAATCCACGGCCTCCACATCCGCGACTGTCATTTCAAAATCGGCGGCCCCGTTGCGGTAGATCACCGACTGGCAGTTCTCGATCCGGGTTTCCACCACAGCCAGCGAATTGCGCGCCTCGCCGCCAGTGCTGCGCACATGGCTGCGGTCAATGCCATAATGGTCAAGCTGGCTCAGGCAAAAACGCCCCACCGCATCGTCAGACACACAGGTGACAAGCGCCGCCTGGCAGCCCTGTCGTGTCAGCGCCACTGCGATATTGGCGGAAGAGCCACCAAGGCTGGCGGTGAAACGGGTGGCGTCTTCGATCCTTGTGCCGGGTGGATCGGCGTAAAGATCCATCCCCGCGCGCCCGATCACAAGGAAGCGGCCAGTCGCAAGGCGGGAAAGGTCTGCCATCAGACGCCCTGCCTTTGCCGCGCGCGTCCGGCCTCTACCTCGGCATGCCTGGCGTTGACGTCTGGCGCGGCGCTGATCTGCGCGACATCGGCTGCGCCCGCGAGGGTATTGGCGTTGCCCGATCCTGTCATGCCCAAGGGGCCGATGTTCAAGGGGCGCGTCGCCTGCGTGTTGGCACGCCCCGCGATGGTTTCCACAACGGGTACATTGCCATGGCCGAAGACGCCAAAGCAGATCCGGGTCTTTACCCCGTTAATCTCGGTGTACTGGTTCATCAGATGCCGTACGATGGCCTGCGCCACGGTAAGCTTGATGCTGGTGCCAGTCCCGGTCATGCGTGCCCCGCCATGTCACTGCGCCCAAACGGGGCTTGCGTTGTATGTAGTGTCACGATACCCATTTTGCAACCGGTTGCATAGTCAAGCAGGAGAAGAGGGCCAAGGTGACTGAAATAGGAATTGGATTGGTGGGCGGCGGTTACATGGGCAAGGCCCATGCGGTTGCCCTGTCTGCTGTGGCCACCGTGTTTGACACGCCTTTGCGCCCAAGGTTGGAGGTGATCGCCGCAAGCAGCCCGCAAAGCGCCGAACGGTATCGCGCGGCTTACGGGTTTGCCCGCGCCGCCAGCGATTGGCAGGATCTGGTCGCCGACCCGCGGGTACAGGCGGTGGTCATCGCCTCGCCGCAATCCACCCACCGCGCCATTGCCGAAGCCGCCTTTGCCGCGGGAAAGCCGGTGTTTTGCGAAAAGCCACTGGGCGCGTCGCTGGAAGATGCCCGCGCCATGGTTGCGGCAGCCGAGGCGTCGGGCCTGCCCAACATGATCGGCTTCAACTATGTGCGCACCCCCGCCACCCAATTTGTGCGCCAGTTGCTGGCCGAAGGCGCGATTGGCACCGTGACGTGGTTTCGCGCCGAACATACCGAGGATTTTCTGGCCGACCCGGCTCTGCCCGCCACATGGCGCACCTCGGGGCGGGCCAATGGCACCATGGGCGATCTGGCACCGCACCCTATCAACCTGATGCTGGCGCTGATGGGCGATGTGGTCGAACTTTCGGCGCGGATCGAAACGGTGCATTCCAGCCGCCCCGGTTTGGCCGGCCCGGTGACTGTCGACAATGACGACCACGCCCAGATGATGCTGCGCTTTGCCTCTGGCGTGATGGGGCATCTTTACGTCAGCCGCACTGCGACGGGGCGCAAGATGGGCTATGCCTATGAAATCCACGGCACCAAAGGCGCAATCCGCTTTGACCAAGAGGATCAGAACGCCGTGCATCTGTACCGTGCTGATGGCCCGCAGGCGACGCGCGGCTTCACCCACATCCTGACCGGGCCGGAACATCCCGACTATGGCGCCTTCTGTCAGGGTCCGGGCCATGGCACCGGATATCAGGACCAGATCATCATTGAGGCGCGCGATTTTTTGACCGCCATCGCCAGCAACCGCCCGGTCTGGCCCACCTTCCGCGATGGCCTCGCCGTGGCGCAGATCATCGAAACCGCCTTCCAGTCAGCGGCCAACGGGCGCTGGCTTGCCGTTCCCGAAGTATAAGGACAAACCATGACCATTCGCATTGGCAATGCGCCCTGTTCCTGGGGTGTGGAATTTGCAGACGACCCCCGCAATCCGGCTTGGCGTCAGGTCTTGGCCGACTGTGCAAGCGCGGGCTATCGCGGGATCGAACTGGGGCCCATTGGCTTCATGCCCGAAGACCCCGCGATCTTGTCCGAGGCTTTGGCCGAAAACGCGCTGGAACTGATCGGCGGCGTGGTGTTCCGCCCCTTCCATGATGCGGCGAAATGGGATGAGGTCTGGGATGCATCTGTACGCACCTGCAAGGCGCTGGTGGCGCATGGTGCGCAGCATCTGGTGCTGATCGACAGCATCTCGCCGCGCCGTGCCCCAACCGCAGGCCGCGCAGACGACGCCTGCCAGATGGACACCGCCGAATGGGCCGCTTTCCGTGACCGCATTGCAACCGTGGCCAAGCTCGGTGCAGAAGAATATGGCCTGACCGTCGGCATCCACGCCCATGCGGCAGGCTTCATCGACTTCGAGCCGGAACTGGAGCGGTTGCTGGACGAGGTGGACGAAAACATCCTGAAAATCTGTTTCGACACCGGCCACCATTCCTATGCGGGCTATGATCCGGTGGCCTTCATGCGCCGCCATATGAGCCGCATTTCCTACATGCACTTCAAGGACATCGACCCGGTGGTCAAGGCCCGCGCCATCGCCCACAGCACCGGCTTTTACGACGCCTGCGGTCAGGGAATTTTCTGCAATCTGGGCAAGGGCGATGTGGACTTTGGCTCTGTGCGCCAGGTCCTGCTGGATGCGGGCTTTGCAGGCTGGTGCACCGTGGAACAAGACTGCGACCCCACGCTGGATGTCAGCCCTATTGATGATGCGCGGGCAAACCGCGCCTACCTTTCTTCCATCGGATTCTAAGGAGATAAACCATGGCAAAGCTGAACTGGGGCATGATCGGCGGCGGGATGGGCAGTCAGATCGGCCCGGCGCATCGTTTGGGCGCGCTGGCCGACGGGCATTTCAACCTCGTCGCCGGGGCGCTGGATCACCGCCCCCCTGTGGGGCGCGACTATGCGCAAAGCCTTGGCGTCGCTGCCGACCGCGCCTATGGCGACTGGACAGAGATGCTTGCGGGCGAAAAGGGCCGCGCCGATCGGGTGGATCTTGTCACCGTGGCCACGCCCAACGCGTCGCATTTTGAGATCACCAAGGCGTTCCTCGAGGCCGGGTTCAACGTGCTGTGCGAAAAACCGATGACGATGACGGTGGACGAGGGCGAAGAGATCGTGCGGGTGGCGGCAAAAACCGGCAAGATCTGCGCGGTGAACTACTGCTATTCGGCCTATCCGATGGTGCGTCAGGCAAGGGCGATGGTGCGGGCGGGCGACATTGGCGCGGTGCGGCTGGTGGTGACGAACTTCAGCCACGGCCACCACGGCGATGCGAGCGATGCCGACAATCCGCGAGTGCGCTGGCGCTATGATCCGGCAATGGCCGGCGTGTCGGGCCAGTTTGCCGATTGCGGCATCCATGCGCTGCACATGGCCAGCTTTATCTGCGATGATGAGGTGGAAAAGCTGTCGGCCGATTTCGCCTCAACCATTCCCAGCCGGGTGCTGGAAGACGATGCCATGGTCAACTTTCGCATGGGCCGTGGCACGGTCGGGCGACTGTGGACCTCGTCTGTGGCCATCGGGCGGCAGCATGGCTTTGACATTCAGGTGTTTGGCGAAACCGGCGGCTTTCGCTGGGCGTCAGAACAGCCCAACCAGCTGGTCTATACCCCGGTTGGGGGCCGCACCCAGATCATTGAAAAGGGCGAAGGCGGGCTTTACGACGACGCCAAGCGCCTGTCCCGCGTGGCCATTGCCCATCCCGAGGGCTTTCCCTTGGCGGTGGCCAACATCTACTGCGATCTTGCCGACGCCATTCGGGGCACGGCGCGCGACGGGTTGCCCACGGCGGCCAGCGGCTTGCGGTCGATGGCTGCGGTGCATACGGCCGTGGCCTCCGCTGCTGCAGGTGGGGCTTGGATGGATGCGCGCCCGCCGATGTTTCGCTAGCGCAGCGTCCGCCGATCAACCACCCGGCAGGGAAACAAACGGTTTTCAGGATGACGGTCGGGGAACTCGATCGTCATCACCACCAATGCAATAGCCGCCTCGATGATCTGCGCCACCGGCTGGTGGATCGTGGTCAGGCCAATGTTCTGCCACCGCGCCATTTCCATGTCGTTCAGCCCGATCAACCCGATGTCGCCCGGCACCGACAGCCCAGCCTCTTCGATGGCACTCAGCGCGCCCACGGCCAGCAGATCGTCACCGCAGAAATAAGCCTGTGCCACAGGCCCGGCCAACAGCCGCTGCATTTCCGCCCGGCCCGCATCAAACGTATAAGCGCTGGCATAGCTGACAGTTGCGGTGATCTGCGAGTGGGCCGAAATCGATGCCAAAAACCCCGCCGCCCGGTCTTGGGTCGAGGTGGCACTTTCCGGCCCGCCCAGAAAGGCCACATCCCGGTAGCCCCGATCCACCAGCGCCTGCGCCGCCATCTGACCGCAGGCCACATTGTCGATGCCCACCACATGCACATCCGGCGCGGCGGAACTGCGCCCAAAGGCATGCACCACCGGCAGCCCGGCGCTTTTGAACGCTTTGGCAAAACTGGACGGCAGGGTCGACGAGGCCACGATCACCCCATCCACCGAATACTGCCGCAGCAGGCGCAGCGACGCGGCGGGATCGGTCGCCTCGGTCAGATTGACCAGCAAGGGCCGCAGCCCCCGGTCCTGCAAGCCACGGGTGAACAGATCGAACACCTCAAGGATCAGCGGGTTCTGAAAGTTGTTCACAATCAGCCCGATCATCTTGGTGCGCCCCGTGGTCAGACTGGAGGCAAGGGCATTCGGCGCGTAACCCAATGCATTTGCGGCACTTTCCACCTTGATCCGGGTCTTGGCCGACACCGATGCCCCGGCGGTAAAGGTCCGCGACACCGCCGAGCGTGACACCCCGGCGCGCTCGGCCACGTCTTTGAGTGTCACTGCCATCCAACGCCCACTGTTCATCGCTCTGCTGGTGGCACTCTAGCTGCAAAAGCTGGGCGAGAACCAGCACAGTGCTGCGGTTTTCGAGATGGGGTGTTTGGGGGGGGCACCGGGGAGATGAAGTGCCGGTTCGACAAAAGCGCTATTGGGAGCACCACATCCGGGATGAAGCGTCATTTGCCGCCCGTGTCCGGTATTGTTGGGTCAATCCGTTGAAACACGGGTTGATGGAGCATCCGAGGGATTGGCCGTTTTCGTCTTGGGTGAGAACCGACCCCGCAATTGCGGGGAGAAAACAGTCCAGTGGACTGTTTTCAGTTCCAAACGCCCGAGTACGCTTGCGATGGCTGGAGTGGTGTGTCAATCAGCCACCCACCTTGCTTAAGCTGGCTTTGAATTCTCAGAAATCAAAAGGTCAACCCACGCCTGATTGAGCTACTCCCCAACTCTTGGACAGATTTCCGGGTGCGTTAAGCTACTGCCTGCCTCTGCTGATCGGTTTCGATTGCGTTGAAGTAGACCACGGCGGGCGGTTGCCCGCCATGGGCGGCGTGGGGCCGCAGGTGGTTGTAGAAGGTGATCCAGCGCCCGACGCCGGCCTTGGCCTGTGACCCGGTTTCCCAGGCGTGCAGGTAGACGCATTCACACTTCAGGGACCGCCACAGGCGCTCGATGAAGATGTTGTCGAGGTATCGGGCTTTGCCGTCCATGGATATCTTGGTCTTGGCCCGCTTCAACCGGTCGGTCCAGTCGAAGGATGTGAACTGGCTGCCCTGGTCGGTATTCATGATCTCGGGCGGGCCGAACTTGTGGATGGCCTCGTTCAGCGCCTCGATGCAGAACTCCGCCTCCAGCGTGTTGGAGATGCGCCAGGCCAGCACCTTGCGTGTGAACCAGTCCATGATGGCGACCAGATAGAGGAAGCCTTTGCGCATGGGCAGGTAGGTGATGTCGGCACACCAGACCTGATTGGGCCGATCAATGCGCAGCCCGCCCAGCAGATAGGGGTAGGTCTTGTGGCCCTTGGCGGGCTTGCTGGTGTTGGGCTTTTGGTAGATCGGCATCAGACGCATGAGGCGCATCAACCGCCGGATGCGCTTTTCATTCACTGCATGGCTCTCGTTCTGCAGGTGCCACGTCATTTGCCGGACGCCATAGAAGGGCGTGTCCAGAAACTGTTTGTCGATTAACAGCATCAGGTCAAGGTTCAGCGCAGTTTCGCCCTGTGGCGTGTAGTAAAATGATGACCGTGAGATCGACAGCAACTGGCATTGCGCCCCGACCGACAGCTGGGGGTGGTTCCTTTCGATCATGCCCCGCCTCACTTCCCTGTCCAAGGTTTGAGCTTTCTTGCCAAAAAATCGTTGGCGACTGCCAGCTCTCCGATCTTGGCATGCAGATCGCGGACCGTGTCCTCGGCGATTTCGGCGGTGGCCGCCGCCTTGCCACCGCGCTCAAAGATGCCAGCGGCCCCTTCCAGCAGCGCCTTCTTCCATTGATGGATCATCGTCGGATGGACCTCGTAAGAGCTTGCCAGTTCCGACACCGTGCGCTCACCCTTCAGAGCCTCCAACGCCACACGCGCCTTGAAGGCTGCGTCATGGTTCCTGCGTTTCGACATCTCTGTTCTCCTCGTGATTGGAGACCAGCAGACTTCAGATCGTAGCTTCCGTCACTGTCCGATTTTCGGGGGGTAACTCAGAGCCCGGTCTTAGGATCGAAGCTGTGCTTGATCCGAATAAACTCTTCTACTTCTTCATCGGTCGCTGCAAGTAGCTTTACGTCTTTCTTGACACCAGTTACACGGGCACTGTTCACGGTAGCTTTTCGCCCAAGATTTATGAGGGCTTGAATATCTTGGTTGCGCCAATTTCTTTCGAGAAGTTTCTTTACGATCCGTTTCTCAGATTCAGTTAGGCCACCGTCTTTCCTTGTCGTTGGCATCTCTTACCCCTAACCTGAGGCTATAAGGGATCACCCCCAAACCCCCTCAAACTCCCGCCACTCGCCCTTCGACATGCCGGACTCTTCCTGCCCCACCTTCTCACCCTGAAGCTGCATTTTCAACACCGCAATCGCTTTCGCGCTCAACCGTTTTGAGCGCGGCGGAGGAAGCTGCGGTCGTCGCGTTCCGGCGCCACATGAACCGCCCCGGGTTTACCGGAGGGCAAAACTCTCGGAGAATTGCCCATTATGGAACAGACACAAAAGAAGAAGACCGCGAAGCCGTATTCCCCCGAGTTCCGCGAACGTGCGGTGCGGCTGGTTATGGAACACCGCGATGAGTATCA
>CAMAQR010000088.1 GCA_945860375.1 Pseudorhodobacter antarcticus | reverse complement strand
GGCGCGCCAAACCTTGGGGTACCGCAGATTGGCGCACCGACCCTGAACGCACCGAAACTGGGGGCGCCGGTCGTCACCCCGTAACAGGACCGCAAACCACAAAGCCGGCGGCGCAGGCTGCCGGTTTTTTCATGTTCACCCCTTCCCCCGCGCATGAAAAAACGGCCCCAAGGTTGTCCCTGGGGCCGTTACTGCATTGTAAAGGCTTACAGTTTGCCAGCCTGCTGTTGCACCATCATGAAGGTGTCGTAGTTGTATTCCGCAATCTGCGCCCAAAGATAGGCATCGCGCTTGAAAGCGTTCTGGCTTTCAAGGATCTTCTTGAACGGCTCGTTCGTGGCCGAAATCTCGGCATAGGTGGCTTGAGCCGCATCAAAGGCCGCCGACAGCACGTCTTGCGGGAACGGACGCAGCTGAGCCCCATTGGCGGCAAGGGTTTTCAGAGCGGTCGGGTTCTTGTGGTCGTAAGAGGCCATCATGTTCGAGTTGGCAGCCTCGGTCGCGGCCTTGATCACGGCTTGATAGGCCGGGGGCAGCTCGTTCCACTTTTCAAGGTTGATCATCGTGGCCAAAGTCGGTCCACCTTCCCACCAGCCGGGGTAGTAATAGAACGGCGCGACCTTGTAGAAGCCCAATTTCTCGTCATCATAGGGACCAACCCACTCTGCCGCGTCGATGGTGCCTTTTTCCAACGACGGATAGATGTCGCCGCCCGCGATCTGCTGCGGCACAACACCCAGCTTTTCGATGACTTTGCCCGCAAAGCCGCCGATGCGCATCTTGAGGCCGGTCATGTCGGCAAGGCTGTTGATTTCCTTGCGATACCAACCGCCCATCTGCACACCGGTGTTGCCACAAGGCAGGTAGTGCAAGTTCTGGGTGTGGAAGAATTCATTCAGCATATCAATGCCGCCGCCGTAATACAGCCAGGCGTTCATCTGGCGATAATTCAGGCCGAATGGCGTGGCGCAGCCCAGAGCATAGGTCGGGTCCTTGCCCCAGAAGTAATAGCTGGCGGTGTGGCAAGCCTCGACCGTGCCCGACGACACGGCATCGGCAGCCTCGAGCCCGGGAACCAGTTCGCCTGCCGGGAACACCTGCAGGGTCAAATTGCCTTCGGTCATTTCCGAGACATATTTCGACATGGTTTCGGCGGCACCAAAAATAGTGTCCAGCGATTTCGGGAACGACGACGTCACCCGCCAGGTGATCTTCGGCGCGGTTTGGGCAATGGCTGGTGCAGCCAATACAGTGGCACCCGCAGCGGCAACACCGCCAACGGTGGCTTTGGTCAGAAATGAGCGACGATCCATAGACTTCTCCCTTTTGTGGGGCCTGCTGCAAGACCGGCAGCGCGCCCGTGTCGTGCAAATACCCTAGCGCAAGGTCATATGGTTTGGGCAACTGTTTTTTTTCGGGGTCGGCGGATTTTGGTAAAATTTTATTACCACCAATGCAGAGCTGCGACACGAAGCCACAAATTCAGCCGGGGCAATATGGATCACCGAAGATCAACTCGCGGTTTATCGCGTTGCCCACGCCCCTTGAATGAAGAACCGCCCGACTCGACGGACAAACAGCCATCCCACCGGACAAAAATTATGAAACTTGCGCGAACGGCACTAAAATCGCAAGATATGTTCAAAAAACACCCCCGCTGCGACATTATTCTTGTCGATTTGCGGTTGACGCCCTCAAAGCCCCGTCCTAATGTCCGCCGCGAAGCCTAAAGGAGGTCGGGATGCAGCGCATTCTAGTCATCGTACGGAAAAGGCGCATGGGCCGGTAACGGACAACCATATGGTTTCCCATGCGCCCCCAAGTCACTCTGGGGGCTTTTTGTTGGCAATTGCAAAGACGAAGGACACTGTGATGACACGTCAAATGACCGGTGCGGCGATGGTGGTTCAAGCGCTGAAGGATCAGGGCGTCAATGTCGTGTTTGGCTATCCGGGCGGTGCCGTTCTGCCCATCTATGACGAAATCTTCCAGCAAAATGACATTCAGCACATTCTGGTGCGCCACGAACAGGGTGCCATCCACATGGCCGAAGGCTACGCGCGCTCCACCGGCAAGGTGGGTGTGGCCTTGGTGACATCGGGTCCGGGTGCCACCAATGCTGTGACAGGTCTGACCGATGCGCTGCTGGACTCTATCCCGATCGTGGTGCTGTCGGGTCAGGTGCCGACTTTCATGATCGGCACCGATGCCTTCCAAGAGGCCGATACGGTGGGCATCACCCGGCCTTGCACCAAGCACAACTGGCTGGTGAAAGACCCGGCCAAGCTGTCGGAAACCATCCATCAGGCGTTTCACGTTGCCAAATCGGGCCGACCCGGTCCGGTTTTGGTGGACATCCCCAAGGACGTGCAATTCGCCAACGCCGTCTATACGCCGATGGAAAAAACCAAGCTGTCGCATTACCAGCCGCGCGTGAAGGGTGATATCGACCAGATCACCCGCATGGTTGAACTGATGGAAACCGCAGCCCGGCCGGTGTTTTACACCGGCGGCGGCGTGATAAACTCTGGCCCCGCCGCCAGCCAGTTGCTGCGTGAGTTCGTAGAGGCCACGAACTTCCCCATCACCTCGACCCTGATGGGTCTGGGCTGCTATCCGGCATCGGGCAAAAATTGGCTGGGCATGCTGGGCATGCACGGGCTTTATGAGGCCAATCTGGCCATGCATGGCTGCGATCTGATGATCAACATCGGCGCGCGGTTTGACGACCGCATCACCGGGCGGATCAAGGATTTCAGCCCGCATTCCAAGAAGATCCATGTCGATATTGATCCGTCGTCGATCAATAAGGTGATCCGCGTCGACGTGCCGATCGTGGGCGATGTCGGCCACGTGCTGGAAGACGCGCTGCGGCTGTGGAAATCGCGGGGCCGCAAGGTCAACACCGAAGGTCTGGCCAAATGGTGGGCGCAGATCACCGAATGGCGCGCAGTGAAATGCCTGTCCTACAAGAACAGCACCACCGTGATCAAACCACAATACGCGCTGGAACGGCTTGAGGCGCTGACCAAGGGCATGGACCGCTATATCACCACCGAAGTGGGCCAGCATCAGATGTGGGCCGCGCAATATCTGGGCTTTGAAGACCCGAACCGCTGGATGACCTCTGGCGGCTTGGGGACCATGGGCTACGGCCTGCCGGCTTCCATCGGCGTGCAGGTGGCGCATCCTGACGCCTTGGTGATCAACGTGGCGGGTGAGGCGTCGTGGCTGATGAACATGCAGGAAATGGGCACGGCGATGCAGTTCCGCGCCCCGGTCAAGCAGTTCATCCTGAACAACGAACGTCTGGGCATGGTGCGCCAATGGCAAGACCTGCTGCACGGTCAGCGCTACTCGCAGTCATGGTCCGAAAGCCTGCCCGATTTCGTGAAACTGGCCGAGGCGTTCGGCTGCAAGGGCATTCAGGTGACGGACCCCAAGGATCTCGACGACGCCATCATGGAGATGATCCGCTATGACGGCCCGTTCATCTTTGATTGCCGGGTGGAAAAGCACGAAAACTGCTTCCCGATGATCCCCAGTGGCAAGCCGCACAACGAGATGCTGCTGGGCGATGACGACACGGCTGGTGTGATCAAAGCCGCCGGCGCGGTGCTTGTGTAAAAGCGCCGGGGGGCTCGCCCCCCGGACCCCCGAGGATATTTTTACCAAGATGAAAGGGAGAGCCATGTCTCCGCTCAACATCAAGTCCGGTGCAACCAGCCATTCGGCCTATGATCTGCGTGATCCGAATGCCGAAGTGATTGAAACCCACACCCTTGCCGTGGTGGTCGACAACGAAAGCGGCGTTCTGGCGCGGGTGATCGGGCTCTTTTCGGGGCGCGGCTACAACATCGACAGCCTGACCGTTGCCGAAACCGACCATGCCAGCCACCTGTCACGCATCACGGTCGTCACTACCGGCACGCCGCAGGTGATTGAACAGATCAAGGCGCAGTTGTCGCGCATTGTGCCGGTCCATGCGGTTTATGATCTGACCGTCGACGGCCCCGCCGTGCAGCGCGAGTTGGCGCTGATCAAGGTGGCGGGCAAGGGTGAGGCGCGGATCGAGGCGCTGCGTCTGGCCGAGATTTTCCGCGCCCATGTCGTCGACAGCACGCTGGAGTCCTTTGTGTTCGAGATGACCGGCACGCCAGAAAAGATCGACAGCTTTGCCGATCTGATGCGCCCCTTGGGCCTGCGTGAAATCGCGCGCACCGGCGTTGCGGCCCTGTCGCGCGGTCTGTGACCAAACGGCTGCGCGACCAAGGCGCGCAGCCCATTTCCCCGGCCCGATCCTTGGCCTATACTCCTTCCAAGGCAGGAGGCCCGCATGATCGTAGAGCTTGGACATTTCACACTGGTGCTGGCCTTCATGGTGGCGGTGGTGCAGTCGACAGTGCCGATGTACGGGGCATGGCGGCGCGATGCGCGGCTGATGGCGGTGGCGGACCCGGCGGCGGTGATCCAGTTGTTTTTGGTGGCCGTCTCCTTCGCGGCGCTGACCTATGCCTTTGTGACATCAGACTTTTCTCTTCGGCTGGTGGTGGCCAATTCACACACCGACAAGCCGATGCTGTACAAATTCGCGGGCGTCTGGGGCAACCATGAGGGGTCACTTTTGCTGTGGTCGCTGTCTTTGGCGGCCTTTGGCGCCTGTGCCGCCTGGTTTGGCGGCAACCTGCCTGCGACGCTGAAGGCGCGGGTGTTGGCCATTCAAGGTCTGATTGGCGTCGCATTTCTGGCCTTCATGCTGCTGACGTCGAACCCGTTCCTGCGTCTGGCGATGCCGCCGCTGAACGGCGAAGACCTGAACCCCTTGCTGCAAGACCCCGGTTTGGCCTTTCACCCGCCGTTCCTGTATCTGGGCTATGTTGGCCTTTCGATGAGCTTCTCTTTCGCCGTCGCCGCCTTGATTGAAGGCCGCGTCGATGCCGCCTGGGCGCGCTGGGTGCGGCCTTGGACGCTGGCCAGCTGGGTTTTCCTGACCATCGGCATCGGTCTGGGATCGTGGTGGGCCTATTACGAGCTTGGCTGGGGTGGGTTCTGGTTCTGGGACCCGGTGGAAAATGCCAGCTTCATGCCTTGGCTGATTGCCGCGGCGCTGTTGCATTCGGCCATCGTGGTGGAAAAACGCGAAAGCCTGAAGGCGTGGACGATCCTGCTGGCCATCATCGCCTTTGGCTTTTCCCTGACAGGCACGTTCATCGTGCGCTCGGGCGTCATCACCTCGGTGCATGCCTTTGCCAATGACCCCGAACGTGGGGTGTTCATTCTGGCGATCCTTGCGTTCTTCATGGGCGGGGCGTTGCTGCTGTTCGCAGCCCGGGCGTCGACGTTGGAGGCGAAAGGCATCTTCGCCATGGTCAGCCGCGAAAGTGCGTTGCTGGCCAATAACCTGCTGCTGGCGGTGTCTGCCTTTGTGGTGTTCATCGGCACCATCTGGCCGTTGATCGCGGAACTGGTGTTTGAACGCAAACTGTCGGTCGGTGAGCCGTTTTTCAACGCCGCCTTCTCGCCTTTCATGGTGCTGCTGGCCCTGATCCTGCCGATCGGCGCGATGTTGCCGTGGAAACGGGCAGAGATTGGCCGAGCAATTCGGCCCCTGCGCGGCGCGATCGTGTTGGCGATTGCGGCGGGGCTTCTGGCCTATGCGCTGCAAACCGGGCGGTCGGCTTTGGGTCCGGTGGGGCTTTCCTTGGGTGTCTGGGTCGTGGCCGGGGCCTTGACCGACCTTTGGGCGCGCTGCGGTCGCGGGCGAATTGGCGCAAGGCTGACCCGTCTGACCCGCCTGCCCCGCGCTGATCTGGGCAAGGTCACGGCGCATTCGGGTCTTGGCATCACCATCTTTGCCGTGGCCGCGATGAACGCATGGGTGACAGAAGGCATCCGGGTGGTAAGAATCGGCGAAACCTTTGCTTTGGGCAGCTATGAAGTCACGCTGGCCGAGGTGCATGAGGAACAAGGCCCGAACTACACCACCACCATGGCCGAAATGCGGGTGACGCGGAACGGCGCCGAAGTGGTGACGCTGTTCCCCGAAAAGCGCCTTTACCCGGTGCAGGCGATGCCCACCACCGAGGCCGCGATTGACTACGGCGCCTTCAGAGATCTGTATCTGGTGATCGGCGATCCACAAGATGGTGGCGGTTATGCGGTGCGCAGCTACATCAAGCCTTTTGCCAACTGGCTGTGGGGTGGGGTGTTGCTGATGGCCTTTGGCGGCGCCCTTAGCCTCACCGATCGGCGCTATCGTATCGCGGCAGGGGCGCGACGCGACGCTGCTGTCGCTCAACCGGCGGAATGAAGATGCGCGCGTTGCTCCTGACGCTGATGTTGCTGGCCACCCCGGCCTTTGCCGTGCAACCCGACGAAGTGTTGTCCGATCCGGTGCTTGAGTCCCGCGCGCGCGAGATTTCGCGCGACCTGCGCTGCCCGGTCTGTCAGGGCGAGTCCATTGACGATTCCAGCGCGCCGATCAGCCGCGACCTGCGGCTTGCCGTGCGCGAACGTCTGGTGGCCGGAGACAGCGATGCCGAGGTTGTCGATTACATCGTCACCCGTTTTGGTGAGTTTGTGCTGTTCAATCCGCGCAGCACCGGGTCCAGCCTGATCCTGTGGCTGGCCGGACCGGCGATGCTGCTGGCGGGTCTGGGCATAGCCTATGCCACCACACGCAAGGGTGCGACCGCCCCCGAAGCGGCGGTTTTGACCGATGAAGACCGCAAGCGGGTGGCCGATCTGATGGAGCGGTGACGGAAGGTTACACTTTCGCTGTTGCCCCGCCCTGCTATCCTGCCCGAATCCGGGAGGGATCATGTATCAGACCATAACCTACAACCTGTCGCAGGGCGTCGCCGTGATCGCGCTCAACCGGCCTTCGGTGATGAACGCTTTGTCGCGGCAACTGCGGGCCGAGATGTTGGCGGCAGTGCAGCGGGCAAGCGCTGAGGCGCGGGTGCTGGTGATCACTGGCACCGGCCGGGCGTTCTGTTCGGGTCAGGATCTGGCCGATGCGGCGGCCATTGGCGCGCTGGATCTGGAGCGGATCCTGAACGAGGAATATGTGCCGCTGCTCAAGGCGATCACCGATTGCCCGATCCCCACGATTGCAGCGGTCAATGGGGCTGCGGCGGGGGCCGGGGCCAATCTGGCGCTGGCGGCGGATGTGGTGATCGCGGCCGAGAGTGCCAGCTTCATTCAGGCCTTCACCCGCATCGGCTTGGTGCCGGATGCCGGTGGCAGCTATTGGTTGCCGCGTCAGATCGGGTTGGCCCGCGCGATGGGGTCGATCCTGTTTGCCGACAAGATCACGGCACGGCAAGCGGTGGATTGGGGCATGATCTACGAAAGCGTTCCCGACTCCGGTTTTGAAGCGCAGTGGCAGGCGCGGGCACAGACCTTGACGCAAGGGCCAACGCGGGCCTATCACGGCGTCAAAACCGCGCTGCGGGCGTCGTTCGACAATGATCTGGACGCACAACTGGCGCTAGAGGCGCGCTTGCAGGGCGCATGCGGTGCAACGGATGATTTCCGCGAAGGCGTTGCGGCCTTTCTGGAAAAGCGCGCCACCAAGTTTCGCGGCGCATAGCAACAGCCTTCACGCCACCCCGGACCTGATCCTGGGCCAACTGGTGTGAAAAGAGGCCCCTAATCGAGTGCGGGACGGCACAGTCACCGCCGCCCGGCCTTGCGCGTCGACAACAACAGATTGGTTTCCGACGTGATCACGCCTTCAATGTTGCGGATGCGGTTGATCACCTCGTCCAACTCGATCAGCGTCTGCGTGGAAATCTCGGCAATCAGCGACCATTTGCCATTGGTTGAATGCACGGCCATCACCGCCGGAATCCCCGCCAGCCGCGCCATCACCTTCTCGCCACCCTTGCCCTCGATGATGATCATCATCAACCCGCGCACCGGGGCCTCGGCCACGTCGCCGCGGGTCAGGACGGTGAAGCCCGCGATTTCACCGCGCAGGGTCAACCGCTCCATCCGGCTGCGCACTGTGGCGCGTGACAGGCCCAGACGGTCGGCCAGATCGGACAGCGCCGCACGGCCATCGCGGCGCAACTCGGCGATCAGCCGGATATCCATTTCGTCCAACATGCGCAATTTCCCTGCCATTTTGCGAAAGTCCCTGTGCGAAACGTCCTAAATGCCCGTATGATTCGCCGCAAGATGCAAACATCTTGCCCCAAAAGGAGATCGCCATGCCCAACACGATCCTGATCGGTGCCCCGATTGACGAAGGCCAGCGTCGCCCCGGTTGCGTGATGGGGCCCACCGCTTACCGGGTGGCAGGGCTGGCGGCGGCGATTCGCGATCTTGGTCATGGCGTCACCGATTGGGGCGATGTCGCCCTGCCCCAACTTACCGACGCCACCTGCGCCAACCCCGCCGTGCATTCCTTGCCGCAGGTGTTGGGATGGACTGAGATTCTGGCCGACCGTGTGGATGACGCGCTGTCACAGGGCGGTCTGCCGATCATTCTGGGCGGCGATCACAGCCTTGCCTTGGGAAGCGTTGCCGGGGCCGCCGCCTTTGCCGAACGCGCGGGCCGGCCGCTGTTTTTGCTGTGGCTGGATGCGCATTCCGACTTTCACACGCCGATGACTACCACGAGCGGAAATCTGCACGGCACCCCCGTCGCTTATATTGCGGGCCGTGATGGCTTTGACGCCTTCCCGCCCTTTCCCGCCGTCATCCCGGCGACTCGGATTTGCCTCTACGGCATCCGCTCGGTCGATCCCGCCGAACATGCGGCGCTGTTGAAACATGACATTGCGATCAATGACATGCGCGTGCTGGACGAGCGCGGCATCGTGGCCCCCTTACGCGAATTTCTCGACAAGGTGCGCGATGCGGGCGGCATGCTGCATGTGTCATTGGACGTCGATTTCCTTGACCCGTCCATCGCCCCCGCCGTTGGCACCACGGTTCCGGGCGGTGCTACGTTTCGGGAGGCGCATCTGGTGATGGAACTGCTGCATGAATGCGGCCTTGTGACGTCCCTTGACCTTGTCGAGCTGAACCCCTTTCTGGATGAGCGTGGCCGCACTGCCAAGCTGATGGTGGAACTGGTGGGCAGCCTGATGGGTCGCAAAGTCTTTGACCGTCCAACGCGCAGCTTCTAACCCATGGAAACCGCAATGAAATCCCCTTCGCATCAGGCCTATGTGCCGTTCGTATCCGTTGATCACATGATGAAACTGGTGCTGCATCTGGGGATTGAACGGGTGTTGCAGGATTTGGCCGTGGAAATCGAAACCGATTTCCGCCGCTGGCCGTTGTTTGACAAAACGCCCCGCATTGCCTCCCATTCGGACGTTGGGGTCATCGAACTGATGCCAACCTCTGACGGCGAAACCTACGGCTTCAAATATGTAAACGGGCACCCGTCGAATATGAAGAAGGGCCTGCAAACCGTGACGGCCTTTGGTCTTTTGGCCGATGTGGCGACGGGCTATCCGGTGCTGTTGTCGGAAATGACCATCCTGACCGCCCTGCGCACCGCCGCCACCTCTGCCATGGCCGCCAAATGGCTGGCCCCGGCTGGCTCCACCGTGATGGCCCTGATCGGCAACGGCGCGCAGGCGGAATTTCAGGCGCTGGGTTTCAAGGCAATCTGCGGGATCACCGAAGTGCGGCTTTACGACGTCGATCCGGCCGCGACGGCAAAATGTGCGAAAAATCTGGCCGGACGCGGGTTGACGGTGGTGTCCTGCAAGACCACGGAAGAGGCTATTCTGGGGGCGCAGATCATCACCACTGTCACGGCGGACAAGCAATATGCCACCATCCTGACCGACAACATGGTGGGGGCTGGCGTTCACATCAACGGGGTGGGGGGCGACTGCCCCGGCAA
>CAMAQR010000087.1 GCA_945860375.1 Pseudorhodobacter antarcticus | reverse complement strand
AACTTGAAGCGCTTCATTCTGCCCGCTCTCGGTCAACTGACGGTCACAGGGGTCACGCGGGCGGATGTCGCGAAGTTCCACCATGACCTGCGCCACATCCCCTATCAGGCCAACCGCTGCCTCGAAGTGGTGTCGAAGATGTTCAGCCTTTCCGAAATGTGGGGTTTGCGTCCGGACGGCACCAACCCACGCAAGCACATCCGGAAATATCCCGAAGAGAAGCGGGAACGTTTCCTCAGTTCGGCCGAACTGCGTCGGATCGGCGAGGTGCTGCGCGAGATGGAAATGGAAAGCGTGGAACTGTCTTCAGCTATCCTCGCCGTGCGACTGCTGATCCTGACCGGTTGCCGGTTGAACGAAGTCATGTCTTTAAAGTGGTCCCACGTCGACTTTGACGGCCCTGCCCTGCGCCTGCCAGATTCCAAGACCGGGGCCAAGGTCGTCCACGTCGGCCAGCCGGTTGTAGACCTGCTGCAAGGTGCCCAGCGCACCGAAGGCAATCTTTGGGTTATCACCGGCACCCTGCCCGGCAAGCCACTCAGCGACCTACAGCCGTTCTGGCAACGGGTGCGCGCGCGGGCCGGGGTGAAGGACGTGCGCATCCATGACCTGCGCCACACGTTTGCGTCGACCGCCGTCGCCTCTGGCGAAGGACTTCCCATGATCGGCAAGCTCCTTGGCCACACGCAGGTGCAGACGACGGCGCGCTACGCGCATTTAGCTGCGGAGCCGGTGAAGTTGGCCGCAGACGCCGTGGCGCAAAACCTGCAGAAGGCGCTGGGATGACAGGCGGGTCTTTACGATCGCGAATTGGTCCTGCTCGAGACGAGCATAAGGCGGGCGGAGCGGGAAGGCGCACACATGGATGCGGAAGCGCTGGGCGCTTTGCGCGATCGATTGCTCGCGACGCTGCCCTCAACCCACGCGCGACGGGCCGAGGTGGATGCAGAGGCGATCCTCGAGGCCAAGGGTTACGCTTGCCGTCCAGGCCCGAAGGTAAAAACCTCGTCCACGGTCATGAGCATAATCGCCGCGGCGCTAAAAGGACCTTGCCGGCTTATCGTTTGGTATCAGGGCGCGCAGGACCCCGAGCCGTGGCGGCGTGTGATCGAACCCTATGGCCTCCTATTGGGGACGCGCCACTACCTGATTGCGCGCGACTCTGCCAAGGGTACATCTCTGCGCCGCTTCCGTCTGGACCGTCTCGATAAAGCAGAGATCACCATCGATTGGTTCGAGAAGGACAAAGACTTCGACCTCGAAGCATATACAGCGCAGTCTTTCGGGTCGTTTCATTAGGAAGCGGAGTTCACCCGTGTCGTATGGCTCTTCAGCCCGGTTGCCACGGCTACCGCGCGGGAGTTTGAATTCCACCCAAAACAAGAAATGGTCGAGGAAGAAGATGGCGGGCTGCTGGTCACCTTCGAGGCAAGTGGCCTCGTTGAGATCGCGCGGCATTTGGCAAAGTGGGGCGACGCGATCGAGGTGATCGAGCCGGCGGCGCTGCGGGAGATGGCGGCGAGTTTTCAGAACAGCAGGATCACCGTGCTGCCTTGAGTGGATTGGCTGTGCATCGTCCGGCGGGGCAGTCATGTGGATCGTCGCATAGGGCGGATGGCCGACGTTTGCGGTTGCCGAATAATCTACGCATCATCAGACACAGCAGACGATCAACAAAGCGCCTTTTCAGCAGACCCTGCCACATTTGGGACCGTAAGGGGCGCGACAAGAACTCGCGCGTGACTGACGCATTGGCGCGGCGGACGCCAACCATAAGCCTCTCACTTCCGCTGTCTTGATTTCCGGCTGGCATAGCGCCGGTCGCGTTCAGCTTTCTGCATCGCGGCCTCTTGATCGGGCGAAACAGAGCGTTTTTTCGCTTGGTTCTTGGCCACCTCCGGCTCCGCTTCTGCGCGACCTCTCTCGATAGACGAAGCATCAGCGTCCGCCGTTGAATGCGTCGGATCCCCAGCGACATCATCCTGTGCCGATTGGCTGAGCGCTTCGTCAGCCCGAACACGCTCTTGTTCTTCAGCCTTCACCCTTGTGCGTTCGGCATTCCGCTCGTACCTGGCCGTAGCCGCCGTGACACGCTCTTTCTGGCGCGCCAAGCGCGCAGGTTCCGCGGCTTCCTGAGCGGTCTTGTGAGATTTGAGGAGAGCGGCTTTTGCCTCGGAGGCGGCAGCCTGACGACCCGCGAGATCGTCGTGATTATGTTTTCGCATTCTACTTTCCCAAAAATTACTTGGTTCTACGACCGGCATCCGTCTCGTCGTCATCCGTAAGGTGGGTGAACGCAGGCACCTCATTGTCTGCGCTGTCCCTTGCCAATCGGGCATTCTTGAGACGCAGGGTCTTGTCCCTGCGCTCCTGCGTCGCCGGATCTACTCGAGCCGCGGTGTTTGCGCGCTCGAGTGAAACGGACTGCGTTCTGGCGAAGGCAATTTCCGCTTGCTGGCGCGACTTGTTCGGAGAGTCTGTCATCGGCTTACCTTGCAATAGGCTCGTCTCGGCGAGCGGCATCGGACCAGTGACCAGATACCTTCTCCGAGTCAAAGTCATTCGACACGATCTACGGCATCGATCCGCCTGTGCGGTGCGGTACCGCAAGCACGCGGGATTGGTCGTCAGCATGCGAGGCAGAATTCCCAGCCCAGCGCCCGCCCAAACCGCGTCCCGCACCATCAGCGGCGACGGCAGGCGCAGCACGGTTTTCAGCGTGACGCGCCCTTCGACATTTCCATCAATCACGCTTCGCTTTTGCAGATCGGGCGCTGAGGAGCCTGTAACCGTGGGAACCGGCGTTTCGGAACCTGATGGGCGCGCAAGATCCAGCGGGGCCACCAGCACCAATTCGTCACGGTGAAAGCAGCGGCCAACCAATTGGCTGTCTGTGCGTGGATTGATCCGGATGACCACGTCATAGCCCTCGTCGATCAGATCAACGTGCCGATCCTCAACCGTCACCTCCAACTGTATCTGACGAAAGCGGCGAACGAAGCCAGCGCCGATGGCACCCATCGCCAGATGCCCGAACATCAGCGGGCTGCTTACCCGCAGCTTGCCGCACGCTGGGCCGCGGTCATGGGTGTGTGCTGCCCCAACCTCTGTCAATTCGGCCAAAGGGCCTTCGGTGCGCGACCGCAGCAGAACGCCCTCGTCCGTCAGGCGGAACGCGTGGCTGTCGCGACCGATCAGGCGCAGGCCAAGGCTATTCTGGTGTTAAGGAAGGTCGAGCAGTGTCACACTGTGGGGCCGTGGGCCAGCAAAGCTAGTCCGCATGCGGCTAGGGCGCTGCAGTGGTGTGAGGCGCTGTTTTGCGTTCGGCATCGAAATAGTGTGTTTAATGCCCTTGCCCTTCGCAGGCGTTGTGTGCAGCGATCAAACGCCGCAATGTTAAATCACAGGAGAACAGCTTGGCCTACAATCTCGACGACATGTCCCTCAAGGAACTGAAAAAGCTCGAACGCGACCTCGCAGCAGCCATCGCCAACTTCGACGCCCGCATCAAAGCGGGTGCCATCGCTGAGCTTGAAGCGCATGCGCGGGAATTGGGTTTCAGTCTTGCTGAACTTACTGGGTCCACAGTTTCTATAAAACGCAAGCGTGCACCAGCTACAACCATGTACCGCAATCCAGAAAGTCCAGCAGAGACCTGGAGTGGGCGTGGCCGTAAGCCGCGCTGGTTCGAAGCGGCGCTCGCTTCTGGTGCAAAAGTTTCAGAACTAATGGCGTGATTTTGGCTAGGCTGGCTCTGAATTTCATGGTTCATGGCCAGCTAGCTGTTTCTGAGCTGCGCAGCATGTGCTGACCACGGCACGCAGCATGACCCAGCGGCATCTACGGAGGTCTAGCAGCGCCGCAGTGGTGGCGCGGGCCACTGCCGCTAGTAAGCATGCGGCGAGGGGGCTGCTGCGCTGTATGACGCTGGTTGAGGAGCAGCCCACGGGCGTAGAATTTTTTGTGCTATGCAGTTATGGTTGAGGTTCGACAGTGGATTGTTTTGGCGCAACAAAATCTACTAAACTAGTTTTGAGATTGCCCAAGCCAACAAATTGATGCCAGATGCACAAGTACAGCGGTGGCGTCAAAACCAGAACACGCAGGAGCATTTCTTGTTTACTCTCACCGACAATCTCAAAGGCTTTCTTAGTGCTTTGCGTGCCATTCTTATTGTCCTGATTGTTATAATGGCAAGCATCGACGATGCGGCGGCGGGTCAAACAGAACGCTTTGAATTGGTTGGCAGCACGTTATTCATCGACCTTGATGTAGAATACTATGAGGATGATTGGTCAAGTGCTGAGGTTCGTCGGGATCACAGGATTATAACCAACATTACCTTTGCAAACCCTGAGATTGCACTTGTGGTTCTGACGGGTCAGGGCGGATCGTTTTTTGATGCGTTGATCGCAGCGCGACGCTTTAAAAATCTTGGATTGGCAACAGAAGCTCGCGGTGACTGCCTAAGTTCATGCGCACTCATGTTTATGGGTGGGCGGGAACGAAAGCTCTACAAAGATGCCACGCTGGGCTTCCATAGAATGTCTACCCATATGTTGGACATGCAATCTGCATACGAGGAGAAAAGACAACAGTTTGGCTGGGCGGATGAATTTGCATTCGCAGAGTGGAACTATAGACACGGTCAAATTGATGCCAAGGATGTGCTTGAGCTAGCTGTTGATCAAGGCATATCACCAATGGCGATTGTCCGTCTTCTGTCAGCGGATGCAGAAGACATGTGGTTTCCTGATAGAAATGAAATTATAATATACAATATCGTAACAGAATAAAAATACATAAATGTGGTTGATGATGGAAAACCAAGAGTTTCGTTCGAATAGAATTGCAGTGCATAAATTAAGTAGTCGCCTCTGAACAATGCCCTCAAGCGATCATTGCGCTGCCGACTCGAGTCTTTTCTTGATGGCATCAATGGTTTGGCTCACCTGATCTGTACTGAGCTTGGGGTAATTCCGATTGGCAACCAGTAGCATAGTTGCAGAATGGGATTTGGCTGTACCTTTTTCCCGTCCTAAACCTCGACAGGCCTCATTAAAGGCGATTCGCATTTCCATGGCTATGCGATAGTCTCCAGGAGTATCCTCTATAGGATCTGCACCCATTTCATCGAAGAGAATTGGTATGTGTTCTGTCCCCATAAACGGGCGCGAAACGGAAACATTAGCCTCGCGCAGAATGACATCCTTGAACCAATTAAGGTCATAACCAACAATGATTGACAATTCATAACGTGGACCGGGCCAATGCCTCGGATCATGCCTGATCCAAGATATTTCTCGATGCCCTCTATCGTCGACGGAGCAGATGTCTTTACCCGGCTTATTCACCGAAATCTGACTGTAGAGGTTGCGTGCGTCTGAAAGTACTTTAGATTCAGGGTGCTAGACGAAAACCACCAGCAGCTTCGGACGCACGCATGGGTGAAATGGTAGAGCCAGTCATTCCGAGTTTCAACAGGTCGTTGCGGGTCGAAAGCCGAGTGGGTCGCCTGACCGGCGACCCCGGGGCGGTGCTCCTGCGCGAGGTGCTGGAACGCAGCGGCATTGTGTCGTGGATGACGGCGCGTCTGAGCGACCCGCGCAGTAAACTCGATGTGACCCATGATCTCGCCTCATTGATCCGCACCTGTGTGCTGCTTGCCGCGCAAGGCTGGCGCGACCACGACGATGCCGATGCCCTGCGCGACGATCCTGCTTTCCGTTTGGCCGTCAGTTCTGCGGCCGGGCTGACGCCACTTGAAGGGTCAGGGATCGCCTCGCAGCCGACGCTGTCGCGCTTCACCGCGATCATGGCGGAACCGGCCAACCTTAAAGTCCTGCGCGAGGCGGTGCTGGAGATGGCAGGGCGCGGCATCAGGGCGGAGCGGCAGGGCAAACGGTTGCCGTCCGTCACGCTCGACGTCGACAGCGCCCCCATCGAGGTCCACGGCCACCAGCCGAAAGCGGAGTGGAACGGCCATTACAATGCCCGGATCTACCACCCGCTGATCACCTCCATCGCTGAGACGGGCGACATGCTGGATGCTCGACTGAGGGCGGGCAATGTCGGCACCGCCGAGGGCGCGCTTGATGTGATCCTCGACGTTGTTGACAGGGCGCGCAAAAGTTTCTGCGATGTGGCCATGGTGCGAATAGATGCGGGCTTTCCCTCTGCCACGCTGCTGGCGGGTCTTGAGGCCCGGGATATCGACTACGTCTCGCGGCTGCGCTCCAACCCGGTGCTGGACCGGCTGGCCGAGCCCCACATGGTCCGCCCCGTTGGCCGCAGACCTGTGCAGCCCAGGACCTGGCTGCGCGAGTTGCGCTATAAGGCCGACAGCTGGGACAATCCGCGACGGGTGATCCTCGTCGTCAAAGAGCGTGAGGGCGACCTGCTGTTGGACCGCTTCTTCCTGGTGACATCGCTCAGTTGGACGAAGCTGTTGCGCCAAGAGGTGTTGGCCCATTACCGCGAACGCGGCAAGGCCGAGGGCCACATGGGTGAGTTGAAAGACGTTCTGGCCCCGGCGCTGTCTTCGACCAACCGGCCGAAATCGCATTGTCGCGGCAAGAAGCTGAAGTCCACGACCCCTGCGGTGGACGCCTTCGGCTGCAATGAGGTTCGGCTGCTGATATCGTGCCTCGCCTACCAGATCATGCACATCGCCCGCCGCGCCATGACCAAGGCGACCGGGACAGGCTGGAGCCTGCGCCGCCTGCGTGAGAGGGTCTTGCGTGCCGGTGCCCGCATGGTGATCTCGGCGCGACGGATGACCTTGGCGCTCTCGTCGGCCGCCGCACCCTTCTGGGCCGCGCTCTGGCCGCGACTGATGGCACTGCAATGGGCCGACCCGTAACAGCCCAACATCGGAGGGCTTGAGAACCGGAAACCGCCTCGGTGCGGCCCGCGGTCATGCACAACACATGCCCGCACGCACCAAAAATCTGCCGACAACAGGCCCTGCGGTGGGACCACCTCGCCAACCATCACCAGATCCGGCTCAGAGCCCCGGATAGAGGACGTCCCGGTCCTCGAAACCGCCAAGAGCCGCCAGCGGAGCAGGGTTCGGTGAATAAGACGGGCTTTAGGAAGTGCGCTTTGAATTGCAGGCCGTGATTGCGATCGTTGAGCCAGATGCCCGAGGCCGTGATCCATTCCCCCGCCGAGATCATCGCGGCGTGCCCTACGGTGGTCACCAGGTCCCTGTGCCCCCGGGCCTTCACCCGCAGCACGCAAAAGCCGGTTTCCTGACTGTGGAACGTCACTCGTTCGACCAAACCGGCCAACACTTCTGTTGTGCTGTCGGCCTGCGGTTTCATGGCGTGCGGATCCCGCGTCTCCAGTCCCAGGGCATGACAAAGCTGCCAGACCAGATATTCCGCCCAGCGCTCTGGGCGTCGGCCTCCTCGAGAGTATAATCCTGCGAATACTGAAGATAGGCGACGGCCCACCCCTCCCGCACCATCCAGCGGTTCAGGTCCTCGCCGTCTTGCGTGCAGACGGCAATGGTGCGGCCATATCGATCACTGTCGCGTGCTTCGCAGCTGACGCTACGACGACCGATCCGATCAGAAAGCGCCAGCGCGGCTTGCTGTCCACAGCGCCAAGTCACGCCAGTGAGCTCTGTGCAAAGCTGACGGCTTTCGGGAGAGTCGATTCCGTGGAACCTGATACGGTCCCCGCGGATCTCGATGGTATCACCATCGATTACGCTCGCCACGCCCTTGATCGTCTCCGCACAAACCGGCGAAGACCCGAGCAGCAGAGACAGGAACAGAACAGATCGAAGCAACGGGACATCCGAATTTGGTTGTTGAACTGGCGGCCAACGCCGCATGCCTTTTCGCACGCCGGCAAGACCCGGTCGAGTGGAGAGGCCGACACAGCTAAGGCACTCCGCACTGGTCTTGCCAACTATCACTGCTGGCGAAATCGGTGACGCAAGGTAGGGTTGCCCATGACATTCGCCTTTTACGATCTCGAAACGACAGGCATTTCACCGGCCTTCGATCAGCCGCTACAATTTGCGGCCATTCTGGCGGACGATGCATTCAAGGAAATCGAGCGGATCAATCTGCGCTGCCGCATCGCGCCGCACATCATTCCATCGCCTTGGGCGCTTGCCATCACTGGCGTGCGCCCGGCGCAGTTGGAAGATCCGACCCTGCCGACGCTCTTCGAGTTCACCCAGACGATCAGCGCCCTTATCGATCGGTGGTCGCCTGCGATCTGGACCGGGTTCAACAGCATTCGCTTCGATGAGGAGATGTTGCGTCAGGCCTTCTACCAGAACCTGCAGGCCAACATTTACTTGACCCAGTTCAACGGCAACACGCGCTTTGATCTGCTGGCGGCCCTCTATGCTGTCTGGCACCGCCAGCCTGATCTGCTTGAGTGGCCTGTCGACGAAACCGGCCGCATTCGCTTCAAGCTTGATCGCATCGCGCCCCTGAATGGATATGCCGGGCACAACGCGCATGACGCGCTGGGTGATGTCGAAGCGACCATCCATATCGCGCGTCAGATTGCCCAGCGCGCGCCAGAACTGTGGGCAGAGCTCCTCTCCAATCGTGACAAGGGAGGCGTCCAAGCCCGCCTCGTGAGCTTCCGGCCCATGGCGCTGATCGAGCGCTTTGGCGGTGGTCCGCCGCGCGCCACGATCGGCTGCTTCTGTGGCTATTCGGCTAGAAACCCAAACCAGGCAGCGTTTTTCGATCTGGATGCGGCTGACCCGGCCGAGTTTTTCACCGTGGATGACGCCACGCTGCTAGCTGCGGTCGATGCATCGCCAAAGATCATTCGCTCCCTGTCGGTGAACAAGACACCGGCGCTTCTCTCGCTTCCGCACCCCACTGACGTCCAGTTGCGTCGTGCCGAGGTAATCGCGACTGCGCCCGAGTTTCGGGCGCGTGTCGCACAGGCTCTGGCTGCCCGGTTTCCAGAGGACTCTGAGGCACCGTTGCCCCAGGTCGAACGGCAGATCTTCGGGGGCTTCTACAGCCACTCGGACAAGGCCCTCCTTGCTGAATTCCAGCGTACGGATTGGAGGCGGCGCCAGGAGATTGCCTCATCTCTGAGTGATGCCCGCCTGCGCCAGCTTGGTCGCCGCCTTGTGGCGTTCCATGCACCAGAGCTGCTTTCGCCCATAGAGCGTACGCAGTACGAGGCTTGGCTTCGCGCGCGCTGGTTGGCAGCAGATGCCCCGGAGACTGAGTGGATGACAGTCGAAAAGTCCCGGCGTTCGATTGAAGAGATGCGGACTAGTGAGGGTGTTGACGCAGAACTGGTCCGTGCGATCGAAGTTTACTTGGATCGCTTTGATCTCCCTGAGCCCTGTGCTGAGCTGCGGAAAGTGTCAATTCCAGGCGTTCTTGCTGTGGTTCGTCCAAGCCTGCCGAGCGACGACTGAGTTACTTGGGTTTACGCCCTGCCGAGGTCGCCGCAGGCTGTCAGAACAAAAAGACAAAAAGCTTGTCAAGTTTATTGACGGCAAAAGAAACGTGACATATGTCTTGTCTCGTTGGGGTTGAACCCGAAGGCTGGACTGATGAACCGACAATGACCCTTGCTGAACTTGCCGACCGTTTAGGCATCCCGCCGCGCCAAATCCGCTTCATGATCGCCGAAGGCATCCTGCCTCCAGCGGCAAGGACGGGCCGTTCCGCTGATGCCTATGACGAGACGCATGTGACGAAGGGCCGGCGGTATCTGTCGCTGCATAGGATGGGAATGAAGCCCGGCTCGATCAAGGTTCTGATGGCTTTCGACGATGCCGTTCCGATCTTGCAGGGGCATGCGGTGGAGTTGCGGGTCGATCCGCAGGTGCCACCCGAGGAATTGGACGTTGAGGCCATCCTGGCAGCAGTTAGGGCGGCGCT
>CAMAQR010000086.1 GCA_945860375.1 Pseudorhodobacter antarcticus | reverse complement strand
CAGTTGAATATAGGACTGCCACAGCCCTTCAGCCGCCCGCAAATGCCCGGCATCAGATCGCAGCGCGAAGCTGATCGCCTCCAACGCCGCAGCCACCGATGGCAGGCCCAGCATCACAGTGGCGGTGGACTGCGGCAGCGGCTCCAACTTGATCACCACCCGCGTGACGATGCCAAGGGTGCCTTCAGCGCCGATAAAGATGTGCTTCAGATCATAGCCGCCCGTGTTCTTCACCACGCGGGTCATGTCGGAATAGATGGTGCCATCGGGCAGCACCGCCTCCAGCCCTAACACGCGATGCCGCATCACCCCATAGCGATGCGCCATGATGCCACCCGCGTTGGTCGACACCATGCCTCCGATCGTAGCAGTTCCCCGCGCCGCAAGATCAATGCCGGGTTCCAGGCCATGTGTCAGGGCTGCAATCTGCAACGCTTCCAGTGCCACGCCCGCCTGCACGACTGCCACGCGCTCGTCGGGGTATATGGCCTCAATCAGCGCCATCCGTGTTAGTGATAACACGATCTGGCCGGGATGTGACTGGCAGCCGCCGACCAAACCCGTATGGCCCCCTTGCGGAACAATGCTGACCCCGTGCACCCGTGCAATGGCGACGACAGCAGCGACCTCGGCCGTTGATCCGGGCAGGACCAGCAATGTCGCACCGTGGTCCGGGCCCGCATCCTTGCGCACATGGGCAGGACCGACAGCCGCATTCAACGCGTGTTGCAACGCCGTCAGATCAGGGGGTGCGACAGCGCGCGCAATCATCGGGCTACCTGTTTGCGAAGCGAGGCGATCAGGCGATCATTGTCAGCGGGCTTGCCAATCGTGGCGCGCAGCCAAGTGGTATAGCCCGCCTCGCGCCACGGCTTGACGATGATCCCGTCCTGCAACAGGGCTGCGGCCACTGCTGCGCTGTCGCGCCCGGTGTCAAAGAACAGAAAGTTGGTCTGCGACGGGGCGGCATGAAGCCCCATTGCTGTCAAGTCAGCGGCCACACGGTCCCGCTCGGAGAGGATGCGCGCCACCGAGGCCTTCATCCACGCTTCATCCTCAAGTGCTGCCGCGGCGGCGAGCTGTGCTGCCCCATTCACGTTGAACGGGGTTTTGGCCGAGCCAATCACCCGCGCGATTTCGGGGCCTGAACACACGGCATAACCGACGCGCAGCCCGGCCAAACCATAGGCTTTGGAAAATGTGCGCAACACAATGTAAGCTATGCCACTGTCGCGCAGGGTTTCAATTCCGTCAGGCAAGCTTGCATCTGCATATTCAAAATAGGCCTCGTCCAGCACAAACAACGTGCCCGGCCGCACGGCTGCGATCAGGCGCTGCAAGGCAGACTGATCAAGCGCAGGCCCAACCGGATTCCAGGGCGAAGACAGGAACACTACACGCGGAACGGCGGCAATTGCGGCCTCCAGTGCCGCGAGATCAAAACCCGCCGCCGCGGTCATCGGCACTTTAAGGACCGAGGCACCCGCGGCCAAAGGTTCGATCTCGTGCAGGCCAAAGCTTGGCACCACGGTCACTACCTGCGTGCCAGCAACCAGAACGCCGCGCGAAATTGCGGCGATCATTTCTTCGGACCCATTGCCCGCCACGATCACGTCTGCACTGACTCCCAACCGCAGGGCCAAAGCTTCGCGCAGCGCGGTGCAGGCCGGATCGGCGTAACGCCAAGGCTCAAAACCACCTCCGGCCAAAGCCGCCAAAACGGCGGGCGAGCAGCCATCGGGGTTTTCGTTGCTGGCAAGCCGTGCCAAATCGTGATGCCCGCTCAGCGCCCGGGCGCGTGCCAAAGACATTCCCGCGTTGTAGGGCGGCAATGCCGCGACATGCGGATTGACCATCAGCGCCGCAGATGCCGCGCCAGGGTTTGTTTTGGTTTCGGGCGAAGCGGTCATCACAGATCCAATACGATGGCGGTTTTCGGACGCGAGCAGCACAGTAGCAATTCACCCAGCGCCAGGTCTTCGAGCGGGTCTTCGAAATAGCTCACGTCGCCCGAAATGATCCGCGATGTGCACGTGCCGCAGATGCCCGCGCGGCAACTAAATTCCGGCTTCAACCCCTGATCCTCTGCAAAGGCCAACAAAGACTGCGCGCGGGCATCCCACTCGGCAACGATGCCAGACTTGCGGAATTCGACAGTGATCGCCCCGTCTGCGGGCGCGGGAGGGGCACCGACAGTCAGGGCGATCGGCTTCTGTTTAACCTCGGTATCAAGCACCGTGGCAGGGCCGAAGAATTCATAGGCGACGCGGTCTTTGGCCACGCCAAGGCCACGCAGGGTCTGATACATCGCCCGCATGAACGGCGGTGGGCCGCAAAGGTAGAAATCGTAATCGTCCAGACAAAGCAGGCTTTGCATCGCCTCGCGGGTAATGAAACCTTCACTGTCAAATCGGTTCGCAGTGCGATCTTCGGCACTGGGCGCACGATAGCAAAAATGGGCCGACAGGCCGGGACGCTGGCCGATCAGACCATTGACCTCATCGCGCAGCGCATGCACCTCACCGTTTTCGCAGGCATGCAGAAACAAGGCGCGACGGGCGGACCGATGCGCCAGTGCATGCAGCATTGCCACCATCGGCGTCAGCCCGACCCCGCCGCTTAGCAGAACCACCGGACGGTCGCTGACCTCATCCAGTACAAATTCGCCGCGCGGGCCGTCGACGGCTAGGACATCGCCAACCATGACGCTGTCATGGAGGTAGTTTGAACTTAGGCCGACCGGCAGGCTCGGCCCCGCTGAGGGCTCGCGTTTGACTGAGATGCGGTAATGGCTCAGATCCTCGGGCGAGCCGGACAGGCTATAGTTGCGCAGCACATAGCCTTTGGCATCACCCGAGGGAATCCTGAACACCAGAAACTGACCGGGACGGAACGCTGGCAACGCAGATCCATCCGCTGTTTCCAGATGAAACGACGTGATCAGGCTGCTTTCGACGATTTTCGCAACCACTTTCAGGTCGCGAAAACCACCTTTGCCTTGTCCAGACTGGTCGAGGCCGGGCGTCATTCAGCCGCGGCTTTCTGTGCCTGTTCTGCCTCAATCAACTTGGCCAGATTGCGACGAAAGCGCATCGGACCCACGTCGATCTTCAGATCAAGGTTGGGCGTGCGCTTGTTGGCCATGCCTTTGTGAACTGCGGTCAGAACCGCGCGATCCTCATCAAAAGCACCGCGTACCGAGGTGGCGAATTCGGCGGAGATTTTTGCGTCTTTGGGCGCAAAGTTACGCATTTGGAACCAGTAGTACTTGGTGGTGTTCTCGTCGATAGGGGTCATGAAATTGTAGCTGTCCATCAGGAACGTGTCCTCATGCAGCGGTCGGCCTTCGCCGCCTGTGCCTGCGGGCGAGAAAATCGCCTTGATGATGGCATGGCTGGGGTAATGCACTTCGTAGTGCTGTTTGCGGTCTGTGTTGCCCTTGAACTTCAGGTAGGGCGCATAGAAGGGCGCAGGCTCCACATCCAGCATCCAGCGCCAGACGGTGACGCCATTTTCGCCGATGGTGGTTTCCAGCGGCGCCTCTTCGGTTGCGGCATTGCCGAAGGACGATTGGTGAACCCAAGCCACATGCGACGGGTCAAGCAAGTTGTCAGTCATGTAAAGATAGTTACAATCGATCGCCATCGAGTCGCCGCGATTCAGGCCCCAAGCAGGATCACCCCAATGGTCAACCTGGAAGATCAGCGCAGGGTCAGCCTTTTCGGCGTCGCCCATCCAGACCCACAGCAAGCCATAGCGTTCGTGGATCGGATAGGACCGCACACAGGCGACGTGCGGGATTTTCTCTACGCCAGGAACCCGGGTGCAGGTGCCAGTGCTGTTGAATGTCAGACCGTGATAGCCGCATTCAACCGTATCGCCTTTGATGCGACCCATCGAGAGCGGCAGCTTACGATGCGGGCAGGCGTCCTCCAGGGCCGCCACTTCCCCGTTGGTCTTCCGGAAAAGCACGATTTGTTCGCCCAGCATCTTGACTGGGAAAAGGTCCTTGCCGACCTCGTGATCCCACGCTGCGACATACCAGCTGTTGGTTAGGTACATGATGTGCTCCCGGCTTTATGTGTAGACATATTGCTAGCCTGCATTTACCGATTCAAAAAGCACTTGCTTCTGCGTTCTATTTTAGAAAAACTAAACTGTGCTTCTACCGAAAGAACGACCTTGCAAAAACTTCCATCGATGCGCGCGATACAGGCCTTTGAGGCCTTTGGCCGACTTGGCAGTGCAACGGCGGCCGCAGCGGAGCTGGGTGTGACAGTCGGCGCGATCAGCCAGCAGCTTCGCAAAGCTGAGGCAGAAGTCGGGCTGCGGTTGGTCGAGCGCAAGGGCAAGTCGATTGCCCTGACGACACGCGGGCGGCACTATCATGACGACGTCAAAGCCGCGTTTGACACGCTGCGCACAGCGCAAACCAAGATCGAGCGAGCTCGGTCAGAGGCAACGCTGACGATTTCGTGCCTGCCGTCGCTGGCCTCCAAATGGATTGGCGCGCAGTTGTTCGACTGGCAATCGTCACATCCCACGGCAACAGTGCGCTTGATTGGGGACGACACCGAACCCCGCTTTGGGGCCGACGAAGTTGACTTCCGGCTGTCCTATGGTGAACTGATAACACGCTTTGATCATCGAACCGAGCTGTTCACGGATTGGGTAGTCCCGGCTTGTTCCCCGTCGCTTCTTGCAAGACTGAAGCTGCAAACGCCTGCGGATATCCTCGATGCGCCGCTTTTGGGGATCGAATGGGATCGCGCGCAGGGTGCAGCGCCTGGCTGGGGCGATTGGGCGGCGCATGTTGGCGTACCCCGCCGCAAGGCCGTGGGCGAGGTTGCCTTTTCGATGTCCAGTGCGGCGATTGATGCGGCGATCAACGGTCGGGGTTTCGTCTTGGCGCAACTTTCCATGGCAGCCGAAGATATCGCCTCCGGGCGGCTTGTCGTGCCTTTCGACATGCGACTTCAGCTGTCACAGCCTTATTCCCTGGCTTGGGACCCAGCCGCTTTGGAAAAACCATTCGGGGCAGAGTTGCGCAGCTGGATTCAGACAATCTCCCGCCGTCAAAAGGCGATTTCGGCACCGCAGGCGGGATAACCTGCCTGCGGTTGATTGTGTCCCAGCTCAGACGCGGTGCTGAACGGTCCAGGTTGCGATATAGTCCATCAGGCCCGGGTTAAGGCAATCAGAAGGTTCCAGCCCTATCGCCTTGAGTTGGCCGCGAATTTCGTCCATTTGCGACGGATCAACGCCCGCTTCGATCACAGAGGACACAAAAGCCGCAAAGCCGGGTTGTGCCCAACCTTTTTCCTCGAACCGCTCAGGATGGATGAAATCCAGGCCCTGGAACGGGTGCGCGCGGGTCACGGGGCCATACATGTGCACGCCGCAAGCCTTGCAGGCGTGGCGCTGGATCAAAGCGGCCGGATCAACAACGGCAAGCTTGTCACCGTTTTGCAGCACCGTCACCTTGTCGTGCGGCGCCACCGCCACCACCGAAAAGATTGCCCCCTCGGGCTTCCAGCACTTCGTGCAGCCGCAGGCGTGGTTGTGGGCAATCTGGCCCTCGACACGCACGCGCACAGGTTTGTCAGTACAGGCGCAAACAAGCGTGCCACCTGTGAAATCCGGCGAGGTCGCGGCGATGCCGTTGTCCAGTGCGGGATGCAGTTTCGGTTTGGTCATGTGGTCTTTCCTCCCATTTTTCCGGATGCAACGCGCCGGTCCGGTCCCGGTATTGTGATTTCAGAAAACGACGACGGACCGGATGCTTTCGCCTGAATGCATCAGATCGAAGCCCTTGTTGATATCCTCCAGCTTGAGAATATGGGTGATCATGCTGTCGATCTCGATCTTGCCGTCCATGTACCAATCGACGAATTTCGGCACATCAGTCCGCCCACGCGCGCCACCAAAGGCGGTGCCTTTCCAGATCCGACCGGTCACCAGTTGGAAGGGCCGCGTTTCGATCACCGCACCCGCAGGCGCCACGCCAATGATGATCGACTGGCCCCAACCGCGATGGGTGCATTCCAGCGCATCGCGCATCACCTTGACGTTGCCGGTGCAATCGAACGAGTAATCCGCCCCGCCAATCTTATCAAAAGCGGTCTTGGTCAGATCGACAATCGCCTGCACAACAGAGCCGGAGGTCTCTTTCGGGTTGATGAAATGGGTCATCCCGAACTTCTCGCCCCAGGCCTTCTTGTCGTTGTTCAGATCAACGCCGATGACCATATCGGCCCCGGCCATCTTCAGGCCTTGGATAACGTTCAGACCAATACCGCCCAAGCCAAACACCACCGCCTTGGCACCGATTTCCACCTGAGCGGTATTCAGCACCGCACCAATGCCGGTGGTAACCCCGCAGCCAATATAGCAAATCTTGTCGAACGGCGCGTCATCGCGCACCTTGGCCAATGCAATCTCGGGCACAACCGTGTGGTTGGCGAAGGTTGAGCAGCCCATGTAGTGATAGATCGGGGTGCCATCTAGCATGCTAAAGCGGCTGGTGCCGTCGGGCATAAGGCCTTGACCTTGGGTGGTGCGAATGGCGGTGCACAGGTTGGTTTTGCGGCTAAGGCAGGACGGACACTCGCGGCATTCCGGCGTGTAGAGCGGGATCACATGGTCGCCGACCTTCAGCGATTTCACGCCGGGGCCGACAGCGATCACCACGCCCGCGCCTTCATGTCCCAGAATCGCCAGGAACAGACCTTCGGGATCAGCCCCCGACAAGGTGAATTCGTCAGTGTGGCAAATGCCGGTAGCCTTTATTTCTACCAAAACCTCGCCCGCTTTCGGGTCGGCAAGGTTCACTTCCATGATGACAAGCGGTTTGCCTGCGGCAACGGCAACGGCGGCGCGGGTGCGCATGGGGACTTCCTTTCTATGCGGATGGCAAGCCGGAGTTCTTCTCCGGTCGCCGTTATCGGACAAGCGGCAATGTGATCTCAGTTGCCCAGAATAGTCGGCAGGCGCAGACCACATTCTTTGGCGCAGTCAATTGCGGTTTCATAACCTGCGTCGGCGTGACGCCAGACGCCCGAGGCCGGATCGTTCCACAGGACGCGCTCCAGTCGCTTGGCGGCATCATCGGTGCCATCGGCCACGATAACCACACCAGAATGCTGCGAAAAGCCCATACCCACTCCGCCGCCGTGGTGGATTGAAACCCAAGTGGCACCCGACGCGGTGTTGACCAGAGCATTCAGCAGCGGCCAATCCGAGACGGCATCCGAACCATCCTTCATGCTTTCCGTCTCGCGGTTGGGCGAGGCAACCGAGCCTGAATCCAGATGGTCACGACCAATCACGATCGGGGCTTTCAACTCGCCCGACTTGACCATCTCGTTGAACATCAGACCTGCGCGATGCCGATCCCCCAGCCCGATCCAGCAGATGCGGGCGGGCAGGCCCTGAAACGCGATGCGGTCGGCGGCCATGTCCAGCCAGCGGTGCAAATGGTCATTTTCCGGGAACAGTTTTTTCATCGCCGCATCGGTTTTGTAGATATCCTCGGGGTCGCCGGACAGTGCCACCCAGCGGAACGGGCCGATGCCTTTGCAGAACAAGGGCCGGATATAGGCAGGCACGAAGCCGGGGAAAGAAAAGGCATTTTCAAGCCCTTCTTCCTGTGCGACCTGCCGGATGTTGTTGCCATAATCCAGCGTCGGCACGCCCGCATTCCAGAAATCCACCATGGCCGCGACATGGGTGCGCATCGAGGCGCGGGCGGCTTTTTCCACCGCCTTCGGGTCGGTTTCTTGTTTGGCGCGCCATTCGGCAACGCTCCACCCTTGCGGCAGATAGCCGTGCAGCGGGTCATGGGCGCTGGTCTGATCGGTGACGATATCGGGGCGCGCGCCACCTGCGTTCATCCGACGCACCAGTTCGGGAAACACATCGGCGGCATTGCCCAGCAAGCCCACCGACTTTGCTTCGCCCTTGGCGGTCCATTCGGCGATCATCGCCAGCGCTTCGTCCAGCGTCTTAGCCTTGGCATCGACGTAGCGGGTGCGCAGGCGGAAATCGATCCGGGTCTCGTCGCATTCCACCGCCAGGCAGCAGGCTCCTGCCATCACAGCCGCCAAGGGCTGCGCTCCACCCATGCCGCCAAGGCCACCCGTCAGGATCCACTTGCCCTTGAGTGATCCGCCAAAGTGCTGACGGCCCGCTTCGGCAAAGGTTTCATATGTGCCTTGCACAATGCCTTGGGTGCCGATGTAGATCCACGACCCAGCGGTCATTTGGCCGTACATCATCAGGCCCTTTTTATCGAGTTCGTTGAAATGGTCCCAGGTGGCCCAATGCGGCACGAGGTTCGAGTTGGCGATCAAAACGCGCGGTGCGTCCTTGTGGGTGCGCACCACGGCGACGGGGCGGCCGGACTGCACGAGCAGCGTCTCGTCATCCTCGAGGTCTTTCAGCGTCGCGACGATTCGGTCGAAATCGCCCCAAGACCGCGCGGCGCGGCCAATGCCGCCGTAAACCACCAACTCATGCGGGTTCTCGGCAACATCAGGATGAAGGTTGTTCATCAGCATCCGCATCGCGGCCTCGGTCTGCCACGATTTCGCGGTGATTTCGGTGCCGGTGGCAGGATAGACATCGCGGCTGTTCTTGCGATCAAGCATGGAAGGCTCCTTTAGCGGTTGAGCACGCCCGAACGGGCAAGGGTGTCGAGGGATTGCAGGATTTGCGCCAGAACCGCGCGCAAAGGTGCGGCGATCTGGGCGGCATAGGTCCAAGGTGCGGCCTCGGCGGCCAGATAGGCGCGTTGGGCCAGTTCCATCTGAATGGCATGAACGCCCGTGCCGGGTTGACCATAGCGGCGGGTGGTCCAGCCGCCTTTGAAGCGGCCATTCAACACCGTGTCGAACGGAGTGGCCGCAAAACAGGGCACCGAGACAGCGTCCGACACCTGCGGCGCGCAGGTCTGCCCGTCATTGGTGCCGATGGAAAAGACCGGTAGCAGCCCCGCAAACAAGAAGGGGATGGTCGAGCGGATCGAATGGCAATCATAGACAATCGCCACACCATGCCGGGCTTTCACCCGATCTACTTCGGCAGCCAATGCGTCGTGATAGGGCGCGTGGTATTGCGTCCGGCGGGCGGCAATCTCGTCCGGGCTTGGCTCCTGCCCTGCGGTCCAGATATCCAATCCGTCGAAATCCGTCGTAGGACACAGGGTCGTGGTGTTGGCACCCGGATAAAGCGAAGCCCCGGCTGGATCGCGATTGGCGTCGATGACATAGCGGTGAAACGTCGCCTCGACGGTCGTGACCTCGGGCAAAAGCCCCTGATAAAGCTGAGCAATATGCCAATCCGTGTCTGACAGTCTGCGCCCATGGTCATTCAACCGGGCCATCAGCGCGTCTGGCACATATGTCCCCCCGTGCGGCAGGTCGAGAATGACCGGACTGTCGCCTTGCGTGACGTTGACCAGCATCATGCAGAAAGCTCGGGCAGTGCCAAGCCACTTGCCTGCGCCAAAGCACCATTGCCAATCAGACGTGCCGCTGCGGCCAGATCGGGGGCAAGGTAGCGATCATCGCCCAGCGTTGCCACATCCTGACGCAGCCGCGCCACAATGCCCTGCAGCGGCGCACTGGTGTGCAACGGCGCACGGAAGTCGATGCCTTGGGCAGCACAAATCGCCTCGACCCCAAGGATCACGTTCAGGTTTTGCACCATCTTGCCCAAACGCACGGCACCGTGTGCTGCCATGCTGACATGGTCTTCCTGATTGGCCGATGTCGGCGTGCTGTCAGTCACGCAAGGCATGGCGATGTGTTTGTTCTCGGACATCAGGGCAGCAGTCGTCACCTCGGCGATCATCAGGCCGGAGTTCAGACCGGGGCGCGGGGTCAGGAACGCAGGCAGGTTGAACGACAGTACCGGATCGACCATCAAGGCGACGCGGCGCTGCGCAATTGCGCCGATTTCCGCCAAGGCCAGCGCGATCATGTCGGCGGCAAAGCCCACGGGTTCAGCATGGAAGTTGCCACCCGAGACGATCAGCCCGGCCCCGGTCAACACCAACGGATTGTCAGTTGCGGCGTTGGCCTCGATCTCCAGCGTATGAGCCGCTTGGCGCAATACATCCATCGCGGCCCC
>CAMAQR010000085.1 GCA_945860375.1 Pseudorhodobacter antarcticus | reverse complement strand
GGTATAACAATCGTCGCCTGCTCGGCCCTATCGGATACATCACCCCCGCAGAAGCAGAGGAGGCGTTCTATGCAAACCTGAACACAATCGATATGGTCGCCTAGTCGTTGAACAAATCACCCTCCGATAAACCCGGGGCGGTTCAGTTTACGGGCTGATCAACGGTGCAGGTGGACACGGGCTGATCCTTGATCCCGGCCAGCAGTTTAGGGTGGATCTGACCAACGGTCTGGATGTTGAAACCATCATCCATTGGCATGGCCAATTGCCACCCAACGCGCAGGACGGCGTGCCGAACCTGCCGATGCCCCTGCTGAAAACCGGCGAGATGCGCAGTTTTGACTATGCGCCCAATCCTGGCACGCATTGGATGCACAGCCATGTGCCGGTGCAGGAGATGAACCTTCTCGCCGCCCCTTTGATCGTGCGCTCGGCTGCGGATGTCGCCGCAGACCGGCAAGAGGTGGTCATGTTCCTGCACGACTTTTCATTCCGCCCTGCTGAGGAAGTCTTGGCCGAGATCACCGGTGGCATGGCCGGTCATGACATGGCGGCTATGGGCGATGAGGCGATGGCTGGCATGGATCATTCCGGCATGGATATGCCGGGTGGCGACATGTCCGGGATGGCGATGGGCGGCATGGCCATGGATCTGAACGACTTCAATTTCGACGCTTATCTTGCCAACGACCACACGCTTTCTGACCCAGAGGTAGTCGCGGTGGAAAAAGGTGGCCGCGTTCGGTTGCGGATCGTCAACGCGGCTGCGGCCACGACGTTCTGGATCGACACGGGCGTGCCCGCGCGGCTGGTGGCGGTGGATGGCCATGCGATTGTCCCGATGCCCGGCACCCGGTTCGGCATGGCCATGGCGCAGCGGCTGGATATCGAACTTGATCTGCCCGGCAATGGCGCTTTCCCGGTACTTGCCCTGCGCGAAGGCGCGCGTGAACGCACTGGCCTGATCCTTGCCACACCGGGCGCGGAGGTCAGCAAGATCGACGCCATGGGCGAGGTCGATGCGCCTGCGTTCGACACCGACATGGCGCAGGAGATGCTGCTGCAAGCAGCCAGCCCGCTTGCCGCCCGTCCGGTGGATCGTCAGCACATGATCATGCTGGCAGGCTCTATGCAGCCCTATCTCTGGACGATTGATGGGCAGACCTGGGGCACGCATAAACCGATCATCGCCACCAGCGGCGAGCGGATCGAGTTGATGTTTCACAACATGTCGATGATGGGCCATCCGATGCATCTGCACGGCCATGCATTTCAAGTGATCAACATCAACGGCAGGCCCGTGAACGGCGCGATGCGCGATACGGTTTATGTGCCGCCCATGGCGCAGGTCACCGTGGCCCTGGACGCGGGCGAGGCGGCGCGGTGGATGCTGCACTGTCACCACATGCCGCACTTGTCGACCGGCATGATGACAGAGTTCACGGTCTCGGCCTGACCGGGGCGCACGGGGCGGCTGCAATGCCACCCCGGCATATCCTGGATGCGGATGGATCAACCACGCCCGTGCTCTCGTGGTGCATGCTCAGGGGGGTGCACCATGCTATCCGTCAAGGGTGCGAACCCCGTTCGCGGCCCGGAAAACTCTGCCGGAAAGCGGATGTTCCGCGTCCGGGATCCTGCAGCGGGTGAAATGACACCAGAAACTGATGCCACCCTGAAGGATCATTGGATGAGGCAGAAAAGCAGACGGACCGCATTTTTGCGATATCTGTTGGTCATCCTGATCGGCAATCTGGTTTGGGAAGCGCTGCAGATGCCGCTTTACACCCTGTGGGTTGACGAGACCTGGGGGCAAATCGTCTATGCCTTGGTGCATTGCACGTTGGGAGATGTCCTGATCGGCGCGGCAACGTTGCTGGCGGCTTTGCTTTTGCTGCGCGCCGCTGCCTGGCCTAACACGGGGCGCGGGCAAGTCATGATTGTGACCTTGGCCTTGGCACTGGCCTATACGGTATTCAGCGAATGGTTGAACGTCGAGGTGCGGCAGTCCTGGGCCTACCGAGACATCATGCCAAGACTGCCGTGGCTGGGAACCGGACTTTCGCCGCTGGTTCAGTGGATTGCCGTGCCGCTTCTGGCGTTCCGGCTAAGCCATGGCCCCGGCCCAGACCGTTAAAGATCCACCCGCCGCAAGCGCAGGGCATTTGCGATGACCGACACTGACGACAGGCTCATTGCGGCCGCGGCGATCATGGGCGACAGAAGGGTCCCGGTCAGCGGATACAGCACCCCCGCTGCAATCGGGATGCCTGCCGCGTTGTAGGCGAAGGCAAAGAACAGGTTCTGCTTGATGTTGCGCAACGTCGCCTTTGCCAGTTTGCGCGCCCGCACGATGCCCATCAGATCACCGCCGAGCAGCGTGATCCCGGCGCTCTCCATGGCCACATCGGCGCCGGTTCCCATGGCGATCCCGACATCGGCTGCGGCAAGGGCAGGGGCATCATTCACCCCGTCGCCCGCCATGGCGATCTTGCGGCCTTGGGCGCGCAACTCATCAATCAGTTCCTTCTTGTCCTCGGGCAGAACACCGGCGCGGACCTCATCAATGCCCAGCTTGGCGGCGACGGCTTTTGCGGTGCGTTCGTTGTCGCCTGTCGCCATGATCACCCGCAAACCTAGTGCATGCAGGGCTGCAATCGCCGGAATGGTGCTGTCCTTGATCGGGTCGGCCACCGCCACAATTCCGGCCAATGCGCCGTCGATGGCAATGAACATCGCGGTCTTGCCAGCGCCGCGCAGGGCATCGGCCTGCTCTTCGGCGCTGGATGTGTCCAGCCCCAGGTCCTGCATCATCGCGGCGTTTCCAAGGGCAGCCTTGCGCCCCTCAACAAGACCTTTCACGCCTTTGCCCGTCACGGCCTCAAAGTCTGTGGCATCCAGCTTGCGCACGGCTTTTGCGGCAGCCCCGTCCACGATGGCCTCGGCCAATGGGTGTTCTGATCCACGCTCCAGCGCCGCCGCAAAGGCCAGAATGCCCGCCTCGGTCATCGCCCCCAGTGCCACCATATCGGTCAGGGTCGGCTTGCCCAGCGTCAAGGTCCCGGTCTTGTCGACGATCAGCGTATCCACGCCCGCCATCCGCTCCAACGCCTCGGCGTCCTTGATCAATACCCCGGCCTGTGCCCCGCGCCCGGCTGCGGTGGTGATGGAAATCGGTGTTGCCAGCCCAAGCGCGCAGGGGCAGGCGATGATCAGCACCGACACCGCCGAGGCAAATGCGAAAACCAGCGCGGGCGCAGGCCCGAAAATCATCCATGCGGCAAAAGCCGCGATGGCAACGGCTACGACCGTCGGCACGAAGACGGCCGATACACGGTCTGCCAACCCTTGTATGGGCGCACGCGACCGGCGCGCACCAGAGACCATCGCGACAATCTGCGCCAGCACGGTATCTGCGCCTACCTTTCCCGCCTCGATGATCAAAGACCCGTTCTTGTTGATCGTGGCCCCCGTAACCTTGTCGCCGGGGCCTTTTTCGACGGGCATCGACTCGCCGGTCAACATGCTTTCGTCCAAAGATGAAGTGCCCGCCATCACAACGCCGTCCACCGGCACAGCGTCTCCGGGGCGGACCCGCAACTGGTCACCCGCCATGATGTTTTCCAGCGGCGCATCGTATTCCGTGCCATCCGGCAAAATCCGCCGCGCGGTTTTCGGGGCCAGATCCAGCAGGGCGCGGATCGCATCCCCGGTGCGTTCACGCGCGCGCAGTTCAAGCACCTGGCCGACAAACACCAAAGTGACGATCACCACCGCCGCCTCGTAATAGGTGCCGACCATGCCGCCCATGCGGTATTGTTCCGGGAACACTCCGGGCAGGAATGTCGCCAGAAGCGAATAGCCATAGGCCGCAAGCACACCCAGCGAGATCAGCGTCCACATATTGGGCGACCGGTTCATGATCGAGTCCCAGCCGCGCTTGAAGAACGGCAGTGCCGCCCACATGACGATTGGGGTGGCCAGAGCAAACTCCAGATACATCGCGTTCTGATGGCCGACCCAGTCGCGGATGGGCAGCCCGACAAGCGGTCCCATGGTCAGCACGACCAATGGTACCGCGACGGCGGCGCTGATCCACAGGCGCCGGGTAAAGTCGGTCAACTCCTCGCTGGGGGCATCCGAGGGCAACACCGGCTCCAGCGCCATGCCGCAGATCGGGCAAGACCCCGGCGCGTCGCGGATGATCTGAGGGTGCATCGGGCAGGTGTATTGCACGCCCGCAGTTGCCACCTTGCCGCGCTTGGCCGCGTTGCCGGAGGCATAGAACCACGGGTCACCCTTGACTTTCGTCTGGCATTTCTCGGAACAGAAGTGAAACGGCTTGCCAGCGAAGCTTTCGGTCCGCGTATCGGCCTTCAGCGTGACGGTCATGCCACAGACAGGGTCAATGGCCGTCGCAGCCCCGGATGGCACCGCCACTTGAGGCGGCTTGGCATCCGTCGCCGGGTGATCATGTCGGGTCTGCTGATCAGGTGTGACTGGCATTTTTGGGGTCTTTCAAAGAAAACGCACACGCATCCCGGCAACAAGGAAGCACGGATATTGCCCTTAACCCAACGCGCCGACTGCAGATTTGTTCCTCATTCCAGGACTGGAGGGTCAAGCGCTGATCCTGATCCGGGCTAACAATCGCGCCATAAGGGATGGAAGGCAAACCTCACGCCTCTTGTCGCGTGAAGTGCTGATACAGATTTGCTGTCTGCATCATCACGCAGTTTTGAACTCGCCATCGGCCAGTTCCCCAGTTATCAGACGAAGCAAGATGTTCATGAGGGGCTCGGGCGGTTGGTTGACGGCACCATACCTGCAGCATGGCAGAACGATGTGGCACTGCGCCGCGTCGGTCAGTCCCGCGTGGCCGGTGTGCTGTTGCGGATCGCCGCTCTTTTCGTTCTGGTCGCCATGCTGTTCCTTGGTCCCTTTGCAGGCGAGGCCCGGGCCCACGGTGTTCACCCCGGTTCGACAGTGCAGATGACCGGGAACTGGGCCGAAAGCACAGTGTCACAGGACGAGGCCGAAGCCGTGAGCGCGCAAACCGGCTGCGGTGTGAATTGCTGCTCGGCCACCGGATGTGCCGCGGCTGTACTGAATGCAACACATCTTTGCATCGTTGTCGTTGCCATCGACGACCGCTTTGTCTTGCCGGGCCACACAGCGCCCAGACCATCACCACAAAGCTCGTTGAAACGTCCCCCAAGAGCTTGATCCGGAAATCGCTGCGGCTCCCGTCGCGGCACATCTGGGTATGGCAACATCTTGAGGCGTCTCATGGCACTATTTCGGTTTGGCTTTTTCGCGGCCCTGTTGGGCATCACCTTTGCGGGCAGTGCATTTGCACATGAAGGCCATGTGCACGGCGATGAAGCCCCGCCGCCAACGGTGCAGACCGCACCGCGTGCCACCGCTGCCTCGCCGCTCTTTGAACTGGTGGCCGTGGCGAATAGTACGGGACTTGTGGTCTATCTGGACCGGTTCGAGACCAATGCCCCGGTCATCGGCGCGCTGATGGACGTTGAAACCCCTTTGGGGCCCGCAAGTGCTGTGCAGGATGGCGAGGTCTACCGGCTAGACGCCCCTTGGGCTGAAAAGCCCGGCACTTATGAGTTGCTGTTCACGATCGCCGCAGAGACAGACATTGATTTTCTGACCGCAACCCTGACGATCCCAGTGCCGATTGTGGCAGCGCCAGTGGCGGAAAAGCCAGCCGCCACGGTCCTTGCCGGGCTACTCCGCGCCGGGATCGCTTCGGGCTTTGATCGCTTGCAGCGCGCTGATCCGGCGCTGATCGGCATCGGGCTCTTCGGCCTTTTGGGCGGCGCGCTGGTGATGGCGCTAATCCGGCGGCGGTTGGTGGCGGTCGGGGTTCTGGCGGCTGTTCTGGCGCTGGTTCTGGGATCGTCGGTGGCTTTCGCGGAAACGGTACCCACATCGGGTGCGCCCGTGATCCGTGATGTGGCTCAGCGGCTGCCCGATGGCCGGGTGTTCGCACCAAAGGCGGCGCAGCGCATTCTGGCAATCCTGACCATTGCCGCCGTGGAGGCCGAGCATCGCCGAAGTGTCGAGATGGCGGGTCGTGTGGTGCCGGACCCGAATGCCAGCGGGTTTGTGCAAACAGCGATCGGTGGACGTCTTGCGGCCCCGCCCGGCGGTTTCCCCTCGCTTGGGGCGATCGTCAAGGCAGGTGATGTGATGGCCTTAGTCGAGCCGTCACTGGCGGCGGCTGATCAATCGTCGATCCGGCAATCCAAGGCGGAACTGGATCAGGAGATTGCGCTGGAGGAACGCGAGGTTGCCCGGTCCCGAACGCTGGCTGCAACCGGAACAGTCTCTCAGACGCAACTGGAGGGCGCAGAACTGACGCTGCAAGGCCTGCGCGAACGCCGCGCTGCACTGGATGCCATACGGATGGAGCCGGAGGTTCTGGTGGCCCCGGTTGCGGGCGTCGTCTCGAAGGCGAACGCGGCACCCGGTCTGATCGCCGACACGAATACCGAAGTGTTCCACATCATCGACCCCGCACAACTGTGGGTCGAGGCGCTGTCGTTCGGCGGCGAGCCGGTTTCGGGCAACGCGTCGATTGGCGGCGACGGCGGCGCGGCAATACCGCTCAGTCTGATCGGCGCAGGTTTTGCCGAAGATGGTCAAGTGCAACCCGTCCATTTCCGGATCGACGCCGCAGGTGATTTGCGCGTGGGCGACCGTGTGACAGTGTTTGCCGAGACGGCAAATGTGACCATGGGTATCGCGGCCCCGCGCGAAGCAGTGATCCGAGGGGCCAACGGTGAGGACTTCGTATTTGTCCACGTCGCCCCGGAACTGTTCGAGCCGCGTGCTGTGCGCACCGAACCCTTGGATGGCGGGCGAGTGATCATCGTGGCGGGCATTGCAGCGGGGGACCGGGTGGTGACCCAGGGCGCCGAACTTCTCAATCAACTGCGCTAAGGGGGGGCAAGCACATGTTCACATTTTTGGTCTCACAGTCCCTGCGCAACCGTGTGCTGGTTCTGGTTCTGGCGGTAGTTCTGATGGGTTACGGCGCATTCACCGCCATGCGCCTGCCGGTCGATGTCTTTCCCGACCTGAACCGCCCCACAGTCACCATCATGACCGAGGCCGAGGGGCTGGCTCCGCCCGAGGTGGAACAACTGGTCAGCACTCCGATCGAAACCCAGATGAACGGCCTGCCGGGTGTGGAGCGTGTGCGGTCCGTCTCGGGTGTGGGCCTCTCGATCATCTATGTCGAGTTCGACTGGGGCACCGATATCTACCGCAACCGCCAGCAGATCGCCGAAAAGCTGACGCTCGTGGCGGCCCAACTGCCCGAAGGGGTGGTGCCGCAAATGGGGCCGATCAGTTCGATCATGGGGCAGGTGATGCTGGTGGCGATGACTGCGCCCGAAGGGGTTTCACCGATGGAGTTGCGCGAAGCCGCTGATTTCATCGTGCGTCCGCGCCTTCTGACCATTTCGGGCGTCGCACAGGTGATCCCAATCGGGGGTGAGGTGCGCCAGTTCCGCGTGGCCCCCAACACGGCGGCCTTGCGCGCACTTGGGGTGACGCTGGCCGAGGTGGAGGCGGCGATCACCGCTTTTGGTGCCAACACAGGGGGCGGGTTCACAGACCAGTATGCGCGCGAGTTTCTGATCCGCAACATCGGCAGCACGCTCAGCCTTGAAGACCTGCGCAAGGTGGTGGTGCAAAGTGATGGCCGCCGGTCGATCCTTTTGCATCAGGTGGCTGACGTGGGTTTTGGTGCACGCCTGAAACGTGGCGAGGCCGGGTATATGGGGGAATCCGCGGTCATCATCTCGGTCGAAAAACAGCCTGACGTCGATACCGTGCAACTGACGCGCAATGTCGAGGCGGCGCTGGCCGAAATCACCGCTTCCCTTCCAGACGGGATGCGCGCCGACGAGGTGCTGTTCCGGCAGGCGGATTTCATCGAAACCTCGGTCAAGAATGTGCAGACCGTTCTTCTGGAGGCGGTGGTCGTTGTGGCCATCGTGCTCTTTGCATTTCTCCTCAATGTGCGGACTACGCTGATCTCGCTGACCGCCATCCCGGTTTCCATTCTTGTCACGGCCATTGTGTTCAAGATGCTTGGCTTGTCGATCAACACCATGACGCTGGGTGGCCTTGCGATTGCCATCGGGGAACTGGTCGATGATGCGGTGGTGGACGTCGAAAACATCTTCCGGCGCCTCCGCGAAAACCGCGAGGCTGGCAATCCGAGGTCGACCTTTGACGTGGTGGTGTCGGCCAGCCAGGAGGTTCGGTCGGGCATCGTCTATGCCACGATGATCATCGTGCTGGTGTTCGTGCCGTTGTTTGCGCTGTCGGGCATCGAGGGGCGGCTGTTTGCTCCTTTGGGGCAGGCTTACATCATTTCCATCCTTGTCAGTCTGGTCGTGTCGATCACGCTGACGCCGGTGATGGCCTATTACCTCTTGCCCGGCATGAAGCGGCTGGACGAACATGAGGGCTGGCTGGTGCGCACGCTGAAACGCGGCAACCGGGCGGCACTGGATGTGGTCTTCCGCTGGCAAAAATCGCTGATGGCGATGGCGGCGGTGGGCGTGGTGATCGCGGCAGCTTCCGCCACCCTGCTGCCGCGCGCCTTCCTGCCCCCGTTCAACGAGGGGACTTTTACGATTTCCATGCTGTTCAACCCCGGAATCTCCTTGGCGGAATCCCACCGTGTCGGGCTGATCGCCGAAAAGCTGATACTGGAGGTGCCAGAGGTGCGCGCCGTTGGCCGCCGCACGGGCCGCGCCGAACTCGATGAACATGCCGAAGGGGTGCATTCTTCGGAAATCGAGGTCGATCTGAACCCGTCCGATCGCCCCAAGACCGAGATTGTGGCCGACATCCGCGCGCGCCTCTCGATCCTTCCGGTGGCAGTCAACGTGGGGCAGCCGATCTCGCACCGGCTGGATCACATGCTGTCAGGTGTGCGCGCGCAGCTGGCGCTCAAGGTTTACGGGTCGGACCTTGATACCCTGCGGTCCGTGGCAGAAGGGTTGCGCGGCCAGATCGCGTCGATCCCCGGCCTGGTGGATTTGCAGGTGGAAAAGCAGGTCCGCATTCCGCAGCTTGAAATCCGCATTGATTATGACCGGGCTGCCCTTTACGGCATTCAACCCGCCGCGATTACCGAGGCGCTGGAGCGGTTGTCGAACGGGCGTGTGGTGTCAAAACTGGTGGACGGGGCACGCAGCTATGATGTGGTGATGCGGCTGGCGGACGAAAACCGCACCACGCAAGCCTTGGGCGATCTGCTCATCGAGACACCCGCGGGCTGGGTGCCGGTGCGCGAACTGGCCGAGGTGCGCGAAACCGATGGGCCAAACCAGATCCTGCGCGAAGGTGGCAGCAGGCGGCTGGTGGTGTTGGGAAACACTGATGGCAACGTGGATATGGCTGCGGTCGTGGCCGAGATCCGCGCGGTGATTGCGGCGGCGGACCTACCGGAAGGCTATACCGCCACGCTGGAAGGCACCTTTCAGGCACAGGAAGAGGCAAGCCGGACCATCGCCCTGCTGTCGCTTGTATCGCTGGGGATGGTCTTTGCGATCCTGTTCAGCCGCTACAAATCCACCGTCTGCGCGCTGATCATCATGGGATCGGTGCCCTTGGCGCTGATCGGGTCCGTCGCGGCCTTGTGGATTGCGGGGCAGCCATTGTCAGTGGCATCAATGATCGGCTTCATTACGCTGACAGGAATTGCGGCCCGCAATGGCATTCTGAAGATCAGCCATTACATCAACCTTGCCCTGCACGAAGGCATGGCTTTTGGCCCGGAACTGATCATTCGCGGGTCACTGGAACGCCTGACCCCGGTCTTGATGACGGCCTTGTCAGCAGGCGTGGCGCTTGTGCCGCTGATGATCGGGGCGGGTGATCCGGGCAAGGAAATCCTGAACCCGGTTGCCGTGACGATCTTTGGCGGGCTGATCTCATCCACCCTGCTGGACACCTTTCTGACGCCGGTTCTGTTCCTGCGCTATGGCCGCAAATCGCTTGAACGTCTGGTCGATGCCGCGCGCAAAGATCAGGCCGACTACCGCGCGCCGCAGGGTGCCGCGATTCAAACCTTCTGATCCCTGAAAGGAAAACTCTATGCTTCGAATGATTCTACTGACCCTGATGCTTGCGACCCCCGCCGCCGCCCACGAACCCGACACCGGCCCGAACGGCGGCGCGCGGATGGATGCGG
>CAMAQR010000084.1 GCA_945860375.1 Pseudorhodobacter antarcticus | reverse complement strand
ATTGGTATAACAATCGTCGCCTGCTCGGCCCTATCGGATACATCACCCCCGCAGAAGCAGAGGAGGCGTTCTATGCAAACCTGAACACAATCGATATGGTCGCCTAGTCGTTGAACAAATCACCCTCCGATAAACCCGGGGCGGTTCAGCAACGACGACTGTGCCACATCACAGGGTTCCAATTTCGCCTGCTCTGCTTGGCTCGATATCTCTCAGGTTGAGAGGACGACATCGTCGGTACGAGAGCTGGCAAACGATGGCTCCGACCATCACTCAATTTGGATCAGCCGGCTCAGCCTCCATTGTTGCGTCGTTGCCCACCTTCCCGTGGAATGGCTGCCCGCAATGTCGTGGAATTCGCATACATGATCGCTGCCGCTGTGTTCTCGAACTTCCCGGCGATGATATCCCGCAGCATGTCTGGCCGCTCCAGCCGCAGTCGCCCTATGTAGTTCGCCTTAAACAATTCATTCAGGCCGCTGTGACGGTCTGATACTGGCGATCTGGGTGAGGTGGCAAAACTACCAGATTACAGGAACAGATAACTTCCGGCGTTGTCCCATTTTAGGCGAACGGTCTCGCCCGAAGTTACGTTCTGCACACCATTGCGCAACGGAGAGCGGATCGACAGGTCTTCGCCCCATAACGTCCGCGCCGAGATCAGCTGGCAATCGCCCAAGAACGTCACATCCATGATGGTCGCCGGCAGTCCGGACGGGGCGGTGGCGGGTTCTATTCGGATATTCTCAGGGCGCACCATCAGCACGCCCTTGCCAGGGCCATCCGCGCGGCCATGTACAGGGACTTGCGCAATGAGCGTTCCATCGGCAAACCGTGCGTCGGCGTAACCGGCACGCAAGTTCTCGGCTCTGGTCGGCAGGAAATTTGAGTTTCCCATGAAAGCCGCCGAAAACCGGGTGAGAGGATTGTTATACAACTGGGTTCCGGTACCGATCTGCTCGATCTGACCATGGTTGAACAGCGCAATGCGGTCTGATAGGCGCAGCGCTTCTTCCTGGTCGTGGGTAACATAGAGAATGGTGACTCCCGTTTGGCTGTGAATGCGCTTGATTTCGGTCTGGATTTCTTCGCGCAATTTCTTGTCCAACGCCGAGAGCGGCTCGTCCATCAGAAGGATGGGCGGATCATAGGCCAAGGCGCGTGCCAGAGCGACGCGCTGCTGCTGCCCGCCCGAGAGTCCAGAGGGCATCCGGTCACGGAACCCTTCCAGCCGCACCAATGCCAGCATCTCATCGACACGGGCTGCGATCGCTTTAGCAGGATGGCGGCGGACGCGCAGTGGGAACGCGATGTTTTCCCCCACGCTCAGATGCATGAACAGCGTATAGCGCTGGAACACCATGCCGATGTTGCGTTTGTGGCTGGGCCGCGACAGGATTGAGCGCCCCTCAAGCAGGATATCACCTTTTTCCGGTTCCAGAAATCCGGCAAGGGTGTAAAGCGTGGTGCTTTTTCCCGATCCGGACGGGCCGAGAAACGTCAGGAATTCGCCGCGAGGAACCTCAAGGGAAATATCGTCGATGGCGCGTATCTTGCCAAAGGATTTACCTAGATTCCGGATGCTGAGAAAGGCGCTGTCGGTCATCGGTCAGCCTTTTTGCGAAACAGAGCGGCCAAGAGCATCAGCGCCAAAGTGAAAAGAATCAGGAGTGAAGATGCTGCGGCGATGACCGGCGACAGATCCTGACGCAGCGAGCTCCAGATGCGAACAGGCATGGTTTGCAGTGTCGGGCTGGCCATGAAGATAGCTATAACAACCTCGTCCCACGACACCAGAAAGCTGAATACCATTGCTGCGAAAAGGCCGTGGCGAATGGCAGGGAAAGTGACGCGCAAACGGGCTTCCCACGGGCTGGCGCCGCAGAGGATTGCGGCGTCTTCGACGGATTTGTCGAAGCCTGCCAGAGCTGCGGAAATCGGGATGATGGCAAAGGGCAGCGCCAGCACGGTATGGGCGATGACGAAGCCGACCAGTGTGCCATTCAGCCCGATCTTCAGAAAGAAGGCATAAAGCGCCACGGCAACCACGACGACCGGCAGGATCATCGGCGTGAGGAAGGCCGCCCTCAGGAACTCGCGTCCACGAAATCGACCGCGCACCAGCGCAAAGGATGTCAGAAGGCCAAGCGTTGTAGACAGGATCATCACCAAGACGCCGATCTTCGTGCTAGTCCAGATCGCGGCCATCCAGCGCGGATCTGCGAAAAACTCGTGATACCAGCGAAGGGTCCAGCCGGGCGGGGGAAAAACCAGCCATTGGGACGATCCGAAAGACAGCGCGACGATGAACGCCACTGGCAGGATCAGGAACAACATTACCAAGACGACGATCGCCACCAATACCCAGCGCAGCCCTCCCATGCGGTCAAAACTCAGCAGCATGTCACGCCTCCCGTCCTGGCGCGCCGAACAGGAGGACCTGCACGGCATAAAGCGCCAGCGTGAGGACAAGCAGGACAAAGGCGGCGGCACCGCCAAGCCCCCAGTCCAACAAGGACTGAACGAGTTGGGAAATCAACTCTGCCAGCATCATGTTCGATGTTCCGCCCAATAGGGCAGGTGTCACGAAATAGCCAAGAGACATCACGAAGACGATCAACCCGCCCGACAGGGTCCCCGGCAGGCTGAGCGGCAGGAGAACCCTCCAGAACGCCTGCCAGCGCCCGGCCCCGCACAGCGATGCCGCCTGCAATGTGGCCGGATCTATGGTGCGCAGCGTGGACTGCAGCGGAAGGATAAAGAACGGCAGCATGATATAGACCATCCCGATTGTCACGCCGGTCAGGTTGTTGATCAATGACAACGGTTCATCAATGATGCCAAGCGCTTGCAGGCTACGATTGATCACGCCTGTCGATTGCAACAAGACCATCCAGGCATAAGTGCGCGCCAAAAGATTGGTCCACATCGACAGCAGGATGATGCCAAATCCGATCGTGGCCCATCGCGTCGGCAGGATCGACAACAGCCATGCTACCGGATAGCCCAGCAGGATAGTGACCGTGGTCACGACCGAGGCCACCATGAACGTGTTCAAGAAGATCTTGGCATATGTCGACGTCGCAAGAAGGGTTTCGTAGTTCTGCAACCCCAGATCAGGCTCGGTGACAGAGCGCAGCAAAAGCGAAACGACCGGCACCACGAAGAAGATGGCCAGTAGCAGCATCGCCGGAAGGGCGAGGACGATACCCGTCCCACGCAGCCGCTGTCTGTTCGCCGCAGTCATTCAACCCCTCCCGGCGCCAAAGAAACGCCCCGAACGCACACTGCGCGATCGGGGCTGTAGATTGTTCAGACGGGATCACTGCGCCTGCCATGCATACCAGCGATCTGCCACCATGTTGCGGTTCTTGCCCCACCATTCCAAGCCCAATGTGACCTGATTGGCTCCATCTTTGGGCAGCGTCTGCACCTTGCCGCTGCCCGCGACTCCGCCCTCGACATTTTCGGCGGTGATGATGTCCATGAACCGTTTCTGACCTTCTGATGATGCGGCAATGGCAAGAAACTTCATCGCCGTGTCCTTGTTCGGAGAGCCCTTAGGGATCACCAGAACATCGGCCGAGGCAAGGTTGCCATTCCACTGGATTTCAATAGGCAAGCCCGAGGATTGCAGGGGCCACAGCCGGATATCCCAGAACATGCCAATTGGCGCCTCGCCAGAGGCGATCAGCTGCTGCGACTGCGCGCCGCCGCCCCACCAGACGATATCCGCCTTGATCGTGTCGAGCTTCGCAAAAGCGCGATCAAGATCTAGTGGATACAGGTCTTCAGGGGCGACCCCATCCGCCAGAAGCGCGATTTCCAGAGCGCCGGGAGAGGACCATTTGTAGAAAGTCCGCTTGCCGGGGAACTTCTCGGTATCGAACAGATCGGCCCAGCCTTCAGGTTTGGCGTCGCCGTAAGCATCGGTATTGTAGCCAAGCACGAAGCTGAACGGAAACGACACCACTGCATGATCCGTGACGAAACGCGGGTCGATGGCATCGCGGTCGATGATCGAGAAATCCAGCGGTTCCAGCAACCCTGCTTCTGCGGCTTGATAGGCAAAGTCGAATTCGACATCGACCGCGTCCCAAGTGACGCTGGCTGCTTCGACCATCGCTTGAAACTTGCCGTAGTCTGTCGGGCCGTCCTGTAGGATCGTCACGCCAGTCTCTTCGGCCAATGGCACACCCCACGCCTCATATTCGGCGTCCTGGGTGCTTCCACCCCAGGCGGTGAATACCATCGTTTCCGCCTTGGCCACTCCAGTCATCGCGACCGAGACGCTGATGGCCAGCGCTATAGGTTTCAACTTCAAGTGCATTTTTCTCTCCATCTGTTGTCAAGACCGGAGCTTGGATTAATTGGCTGGGCGGACCCGGTTCGTTCGCCATAATATTGAGTGTTGCTTTAAAGAATGCCTGCAGTGTCGAAAAAACGTCATATCCGATGGTTTTTCGACACTGCATTAGGATGGCTGCTGTCTTTGTTGTGATTGCCGATCTGGCCAATGCCCCAGCACACCCTTTTTTTCTGGCGGGGTTCTGCTAGCGTCTTTTGAACGGATACTAGGGGAATACAGATATGGATGATCACCTGCGAGCCAAGGGCGAAACCGTCCGGCGGGAGGTCTTGGGCGACGGGTATGTGGATCGCGCGATGGGTGCTGCGACCACGCTTTCCAGCCCTTTTCAAGACGTTCTGAACGAATACTGCTGGGGTTTGGTTTGGAGCGACGATGCGCTTGATCGCAAACAACGCAGCCTGATCAATCTTGGTATGCTGGCCGCACTGGGGCGGATGCAGGAATTTCGGATCCATTACCGCGGCGCAATCCGCAACGGTGCGACGCAAGAGGAATTGCGCGCGGCGATCGTGCAGATCGCTGTCTATTGCGGTGTTCCGGCGGGCGTCGAGGCATTTCGTGCCGCCAACGAGGTCAACATTGATATGGCAGGCGAAAGCGCAGTTGGCTCTGGTCCAGACTAATGACTGCTAAGGAACCGCCGAAAGGGGGATGGTCCTTGCTGGTGCCGGTGACCCTTGCTGTCAGTTTTCAGAACTGGCCACCCACCTTTTCGATCAGACGCCCGCTGGGTTATCCATTTTCGGCCGATCCCCGATCCGGTGGTGCGGACGCCTGCCCGTCGAGGCCCCCAGGGCGGCTACAAGTTCATCATGCTCAGGAGCATCGGGAATTGAAAACTGCACGATCAGACAATGGGACCGCCGCCCGATGTCGTGCTACTCAACGGCTCTGTTGATGGCTTGGATGGCCCTCCTGACGCCATCGCAATATGCCAATGTGATGATTGTTTAAGCCATCACAGAAGGAGAGGACATCCACGCCATCAACAGAGCGGCAAAAACACCCAAGTCAATCAACCTTGGAGTCGATCCTCGAAAAGCACATAGATCTTGCGGGTATGCTCAAGAATCTCCCAAGTGCCTTTCCAGCCGCGCGGAAGCATGATGGCATCGCCCGGCCCCAACTCGCGGCGGGTGCCGTCCAGTTGAGTCATCACGATCTTGCCTTTTAGAAAGTGGCAGAACTCGGCCGCCGCTGATCGGTCTGCGGTAAAGCTGCCGGGCGAACATTCCCAGACCCCGATATCCAATGCGCCATCGGGCGATACCCAAAGCGACGTGGCCGCCTCTTTCTGACCCGGCGTGAGCGTGGTGGGCTTGTCGGCAAGCGCGCCAATGTCGATCCCGGCGAGGCCGATGAAAACGGATAGGTCGATCATGTCTTCTCCAATGCTTGCGGATGCGGTGCAGGATATTGCACCGCTTTCAACGGCCAGTGATGCGGTTGGCAAGCGTCGCAAGTCGCGATGTGCGCTGCCCACCACTTGCTGCCTCACGCCGGTCGGCCAAATTGTAAAGCCAATACATGCCGTGGATGCCCAGCCAGCGCAACGGCTCGACCTCCCATTTGCGCGGCTTGCGGTTCACCCAAGGCAGGGTCGTGCGCTCGGTCTGTTTGTCCAGCAGCAGATCCGCCAGTGTCTGTCCCGAAAAGTTGGAAGTGGACACCCCAAGCCCAACATAGCCGCCCGCCCAGGCGATGCCCGTCTGCGGATCAAGACCCGCCGTTGTGCACCAGTCGCGCGGCACGCCCAGAACACCACACCAAGCGTGGTCTAGCTTCAGATTGCGAGTCTGGGGCAGCATCCGATACAGAATGCCCTTCAACTTTTCGACGGTTTCAGTCTGGGTCTCGCCGTTCACATCGGTTTTGGAGCCGAACCGATACGGCACCCCGCGCCCACCCATGGCGATACGGTTATCTTGCGTGCGCTGCGCGTAACAATACGCGTGCGACGCATCGCCAAACACCTCGTAGCCACTCCAGCCCAGTTCGTCCCACATCGCATCTGGGACCGGTTCAGTCACCACGATGGCGCTGTTCAGCGGTATCCATTCGCGCTCGTTTCCGGAGATGCCATGGGTGAAGCCTTCTGTTGCTCGCACGATCCTGTGCGCAGTCACCGTTCCACGGTTGGTGGCGACCCGGCCCTTGCTGATCCCGGTGACGGTGGTCTGCTCATAGATTGTGACGCCCTTTCGGGTTACCACTTCGGCCAGACCACGCACCAGTTTGGCCGGTTGCACCCGTGCCACGCCTCCCGTCACCAAAGCGCCCTGCACACCCTTGATGCGGATGCGTTCAGCGGCTTCGGCAGCACCGATCAGATGGCTGCGCTCGGCTGGCACTTCCCAGGCCATGTCATCCGCCTGATCGGCGCGCAGCCGCTGCATCTGAGCGGGGGTGCAGGCAAAGGTCAGGCAATCGGTGCGCCGAATGTTTGCGTCGATGCCTTCGGCCTCGCAGACACGGATCACCTCTTCCACCGTTCCGCGCAACTGGCGCTCGAAGTCGATCACGCTTTCACGGGTTCCGGTCGAAAGATACTTTGACCGGTTCCAGGAAAATCCACCGGAACACCAACCGCCATTGCGCCCGGAGGCACCGTAGCCCGCGAACTCTTTCTCAATAATCGCAATCGACAGGTCGGGGTTCGCCTTTTTCAGATAGTAGGCCGTCCACAACCCGGTAAATCCCGCCCCTACGATGCAGACATCGACGTCGATATCGCCGGGCAACGCTGCCCGATAGCCGGGAATCCCACCCGTATCGGCAAACCAGAAAGAAACATCGCCGTTCTTCTTCGCGTCCATATCTTTATCCTTCATGTCCCGCAGTCGAGCCGTCATCGGCCAGAAGCGTGCCATCCTTTGGGTTCCAGGCCAGTTCCACAGCACTGCCGATTGCGAAAGGCTGGCCTTGGGTGGGGGTGCGGGCGACGACATGGCTGCCATCCGCCAGCGCTACTTCGTATTTCATCGCGGCGCCCAAGTAGAGCTTTTCACGGACTGTGCCGCCGAGAATATTGGTCATTCCGTTCTTTGGGCCTGTGCCGAAGGGCTGAACCATAACGTTCTCAGGGCGCAGCAGAATGACATGCGCCGCGTCAGTCTTGGCCTGTCCGGGCACCACCAACGTCTCACCCGCCACCGTCAGCGCTGTTTCAGCCCCCGCTGTGCAATGCACCCCCCGCAGGACCGAGCTTTCGCCAATAAACTGGCCGACGAACAATGTCTCTGGTCGTGTGTAAAGCTGATGCCCGCTGCCGACTTGTTCTATTCGGCCTTTGTTGAACACCGCAATCCGGTCGGACAACACCAAGGCTTCCTCTTGGTCATGGGTGACATACACAAAGGTCGACCCGAGCTCGCGGTGGATACGACGAATTTCAAGTTGCAGCACCTCGCGCAGTTTCTTATCCAGCGCACCCAATGGCTCATCCATCAGCAATAGCGACGGAGTGAAGACCATCGCGCGCGCCAAAGCCACGCGCTGCTGCTGGCCGCCCGAAAGCTCGCTGGGGTAGCGATGCGCGAATTTATCCAGTTGCACCTTTTGCAAGGCCCGATCGACGGCCCGGGCACGGTCGGCCTTGATGATGCCGCGTTGTTTCAGCGGATAGGCCACATTCTGCGCCACGCTCATATGCGGGAACAGCGCATAATGCTGAAACACCACGCCGATGTTGCGCTTATGCGCCGGGACATGGCCGATGGACTGTTCTCCCAAGCGAATGTCACCGCCGCTGAGTTCGGTGAATCCGGCAATCAGGTTCAACGTCGTGGTCTTGCCCGAACCCGAGGGGCCCAGGAACGTCATGAACTCACCCGGCTCGACCCGCAGGTTGATATCATCCAAGGCAGTAAAACTGCCGTAGAATTTGCTGACACCCCGAATCTCAATGGCGGCGCCTTTTGTGGCTGTGTCAATCGTCATACCCTGCGCCCCCGCATTCCGAAGAATAGTCCCAGCCCGATGATCAGTGACGTGGCAAGGAGAATTAGCGACCCCACAGCCGCAACCGTGGGATCGGCGTCGCGGGTCATGGATGAGAAGATCTGAACCGGCAGGGTTTTCAACTGCGGACTGGTGATGAACAGCGACACGATCACCTCATCAAACGATGTGACGAACGCAAAAAGCGCGCCCGACAGAATACCCGGCAGGATCAGCGGCAAAGTGATGGTGAAGAACGTGGTAAGCCGCGAGGCCCCAAGGCTTGCTGCCGCCGTTTCCAGACGCTCATCGAAGACGGCCAGATTTGCGCCAACCGCAATCACCACGAACGGGATCGCCAGAAGCGTGTGTGCCAGCACATAGCCTGTCCAAGTGCCGACAAGTCGTGTATCCAGATAGACAGCGTAAATACCCACGGCCAGCACCACGCCTGGCACGATCATCGGCGTGATCAGCACGGCGCGGATAATGCCGGCCCCGCGACCCTTCATGCGTTCTATTCCGATGGCTGCCATGGTGCCGATCACTGTCGCAACCACGGAAACCATCACTGCGACCTTTGCCGACACTATCAGGCTTCCGATCCACTGCGGATTGGTGAAAAAGTTCTCGTACCACTGCAGCGAAAACCCTTGCGGCGGGAAGACCAATGATTTTTTGCCCGCAAAAGACATTGGGATGATGACAAAGGTCGGTGCCACCAGCCAGATTGCAATCAACAAGCAGGTCAAGCTTAACAAGAGGCGAGGCATATTCAATTTCATCGACTTCCCCCGCTCAATTGATACTTCCGCCGCATGAACGGACTGGCGGCCCCAAGAATACCAAAGGTCACGATCAGCAGCACCACACCCATTGCCCCGCCCCGTCCCCAATTCAGCAAGGACAAAACCTGTTGCTGTATCAGCGTTGACAGCATGGTTGATTGCGGACCGCCCAGCAGCAGCGGCGTGATGTAGAACCCAAGCGCCAGGATGAAGACGATTGTCGCCCCAGCAAATACCCCAGGCAGAGAAAGCGGCAGGTAGATCTGGAAGAAGGTCTTGATTGGATGCGCCCCAAGGCTCCGGGCAGCTTGCAACAAACGCAGATCAATGCCGCGCATGACGGCATAGAGAGGCATGATCATGAAAGGCAGCAGGACTTGGGTCATTCCTATTGTAACGCCCAGTTGAGTTCTGATCAGGCGCACCTTCTCGAACCCCATAGACAAGAGAACCCGATTGATAACCCCGGAATCCTGCAACAAGATCACCCAAGCCAACGTTCTCACCACACCTGAAACCCAGAATGGCACCAACACGCACATAATCAGTGCCAGCCGAAGGCGCGGCCCAGCAACGGACATCGCAAAGGCGTAGGGATAAGCCGCCAGCACGCAGCAAACGGTCACCCAGGAGGCAATGGAAAATGTGCGCAGCAACACCGTGATGTTCACTTTGGTCTGAAAGAACCAGACATAGTTCGCAAACCCCGGCTCGGGTTCCATGAAACTGCGCAAGACAATCACGCCAAGCGGCACCGCCATCGCCAGAATCAGAACGGCAAGTGCCGGCAGGGTTAGGTAAAGCGGCCCGCGGGAAGCGCGCGGTGCAGGTTTAGATGACATGATGGCCTTTCAGCGACGCAAGCGAGCGTTGACAAGAACGCCGGGGCCAGAAGCCCCGGCGCAATATGCATCAGTTGCCCACGACAAACTCAGCCCATTTGGCACTGAGCGTCTCATAGTTGGCGACCCAGAATTCGACGTTCTGGTTATAAGCCATAGCCTGCTTTTCCGCAGTATTGGTCATGAATTGCGCCGTCAACTCATCCACTTCAGGCAGAGCATCGACGTTAATCGGCGAATATGAGGTTTCTTGCGCCATCACTTCTTGCGCTTGTTTGCCCAAATAAGCGTTGATCAGGGCGTGAGAGGCGTCGGTATCCTTGACGCCGATCGGAATGGCGAGTTGGTCTTTGACGACAATCCAGTCTTGCCAGACAGGCGCGTAGTTCGCCCCATTGGCCAACGCGGCCTTGCCCCGGCCCGACCAGACCATAACCATATCCGCTTCACCGGATTCCAGCATCTGCTGGCTTTCGGCTCCGGTCGTCCACGGCACCAGATTTTCACGGATCGAGCGCCACTTGTTCAGCCCGCGATCAATGTCAGCCGGAAACATCTGGTCTTTCGGCACGCCATCGGCCAGCAGGCCCAGTTCGACCATAAAGCCTTCTGGGTCGGCATAACCGGGAATACCGCGAGTGCCCGGGAATTTCTCGATATCAAAGAAGTCGGCCCAGTTCACAGGCGGGTTGTCTTTGTATTTATCCTTGTTATACAAAAACATAACCGCGTAGTTCATCGCCGGAACGCTGCACTCGCCCACCTGTCCTGGCGGAATCTTTGACACGTCGATCTTGGTGAAATCAAGCTTTTGGAACAGAGTGCCGCAGTGCACGAACGGTGCAAAGTCGCCAGTATCGACAACATCCCACATCACGTTCTGGGCTTCCACCTGAGCCTGGATCTTGGCATTTTCAGTCGGTCCGTCAGACAGCAAGGTCACGCCTGATTTCGTGACGAAATCTTGCAGCGCCTTAAGCTGGCCATCCTGATAAATACCGCCATAGGACACAAAGGTCAGGGTCTTGCCTGCCAGAGATCCTTCTGCGGTCTCTCCCGCCACAGCGCCTTCAGCAAAGGCGGCGCCTGCCATTCCGATTGCTGCCACTGCAGCAAGCCCAAAAGTTCTGGTGTGGTTCATCGTATGTCCTCCCGTTGGATTTTTTTTATTGTGTATCAATGTATTACAAGATCAGTCGGTTCCGCCAATCTTGCTTCGAAAGCCGTCCACATATTTGGAAGTTGATGTGGGCGGAGAAATCATGAACAGCACTTCAGCCGAGTCATCAGCGATATTGACCACTCGGTGCGGCACAGAAGTTGCGTATTCCATGCTGTCGCCTTCGTCCAACTCATGGCTGTCACCACCCAACTCCAGCCGGATCCTTCCGCGCAGGACCAAAATCATCTCGTGGCTGTCACCATGGGTGTATGGGTCGTCCCCACTGGAGCCACCCACGTCAAATTCCGCAATGTAGGTCTCGAAGTGAGTCAGCGGGCGACGCGACAGCAACATTTTGCGCTGACCGTTTGTCACCGGTAAAGCTGGACGCATGTGGCGGCGCAGCACCGGATCCCTTCCGCCTTCTGCACCCGCAAACAACTCGGAAATACTTGTTCCGAAACAGTTGGCAATACGAATCAGGGTCGAGGTGCTTGCACCACTGAGCCCGCGCTCCAACTGGCTGAGAAAGCTGGCAGAGGTTCCCGTGGCATCCGCCAGTTGACGCAGTGACAGCCGATTGGCCTTTCGCAAGCGGCGCAACCGCTCGGCCATAATGCGAACGGTTTCCGCTTCAACGTCGCGAGTCACGGGTTGATCGGGCTGGCTCTCCATCATCTACTCCAAGCGAAACTTAAAAAATGTTAAGTGAAAAAATACAAAATTTCAACGATTCTGTGTGGTATTGACGGATGCCCGGACCAGACACTCAAAGGACAATCTGCAGTTCGGCATTTTTTCGCCCGAGGAAGGCTGACCTCAGGTTTCAAGCCATTGCCTTGGGTTCGCAAAAAAAGCCGCGCACGGCAACAGATCTCGTGGATTGGTCCATCGGCGACCAGGCCGCACAGCCCCCGTACAACCACGAGAAGTTCCCTTGCGACAGGCAATGGTAGCCAGAGTTATGGCACCGACCGGGCCGTAAGCCCGCGCGGTCAAGTTGTTCAAGCTGCGAGGATAAGGTTGGCGTGTTCGGCGCGTCCACGGGCCAATATTTCATCAATCTTGACGATTGCTGCGATTTCC
>CAMAQR010000083.1 GCA_945860375.1 Pseudorhodobacter antarcticus | reverse complement strand
CGCGCAGGGGTGGCAAACCTGTGCGCGTGGCCCACTGCTGGGCGCATGCGCGTCGCAAACTCAAGGAAGTCTTCGACCGCGACGGATCAGAGATCGCGGCAGAAGGCCTGCGCCGCATCGCCGAGTTCTACGCCGTCGAGGCCGACAGCCGTGGTATCTCACCCGGCCAGCGCCTCTCTGCCCGCCAAGCCCGCACCGCGCCGCTGGTGGCAGCCTTCGGCGATTGGCTTCAAGCACATCGCCGCAAGATCTCCGTCAAATCCCGGCTGGGCGAAAAGCTCACCTACATCCACAATCACTGGGATGGGCTGCAAACCTTCCTGACCGACGGTCGCGTCGAGATCGACAACAACAGGGTCGAAAACCTGATCCGCCCCACCATCGCCCTCAATCGCAAGAATGCCCTGTTCGCGGGCCATGACGAAGGCGGCATCGCCTGGGGCCGCATCGCTTCGCTGATCGAAACCTGCAAGATCAACGGCATCGAGCCTTTCGCCTATCTCAAGGTGACCCTGACTGCCATCGCCAACGGTCATCCACACAGCCGCCTCGACGACCTGCTGCCGTGGAACTTCGCGATGTCAAGCTAAGCTAACCGTGGTGCCCAGCCACCGCTTACGCATCACCTCAAAGGTCAAAGGCTGCGGCGTTGAAACCCCGGTGCGGGTGACGTCCGTTGACGGCGTTCGCCTCAGCCAGCCCGCAACTCTGGATTGCGACACTGCGGTGGCGCTGAAAACATGGGTGCAAAAATCCATGCGCCCGGCTTTCGGCAATCGCGAAGTGGTCGAGTTGCGCATCGGCGCCCATTACATCTGCCGCCCCCGCAACAACGTCAAAGGTGGCAAGGTCAGCGAACATGGGCGCGGAAAGGCCGTTGATATTGCTGGTTTTGTGTTTGCAAACGGCAAGTCATGGTCGATTGCAGGCGATTACAACAAGCAAATCCGCAAGGCCCACAAGAACGCCTGCGGCATCTTTGGCACCACACTTGGCCCAGGATCGGACGGCTACCACGAGGACCATCTGCATTTCGACACTGCAAGTCATCGCAGCGGGCCGTACTGCCGCTAGAACGGCTGTCCTTCGATCTGATTCAGATTGAAGGACAGCCAAGACAGGCACTGCCGGTGTATCTTGCGGTTGCGTTCCATCGACCAAACCCGATCAAACGCAACACGTTCTAGTTCAGCCGCGGCGCAGGCCCCAAAGGAAACGGCCCCAAGCTCATTTGCCCCTTTGCGCAGGTCAGCACAAACTGCAGCACCTCTGGGTCCGCGCCCGCCTGCGCCATCACGTCCAGCGCGCGCGTCATTGACGGCTCCATCTGCGGATTGACCACCCCAAGCGCGGCAATCACGCCGGGTAATCGCCGCCACCCCGCCACCTTGACCGCAATCTCGCCCTCAGCCAGCCCATCTGGCCCGGCTTTCAGGCCGCCCGTCGCCGTGATCTGCAACGCCCCCCAGATCAGCCGCGCATCGGCCAAAGTCAGTTCGGTCAACCGGGGCTGCGTCTGCTGCGCCAAGCGGTCCAAGGGGGCGGTGAACTGCGCAGTGGCGTCCAGATGCAACCTGTTGATCACCCCCGGCAAATCGCTGCCTTTCACGGCCGCCAGAAATGCCGCATCCGGCGTCAGCTCCAGCACCGACAGGCCCAGCCGATGCGCCGCAGTCCCCACTTCCAACGTGGATCCAAAAATCCGCGCAGCGCCAACGCGCCACCCCAGATCAGACGCGACCGAAACATCCGCTGCTTCGATCCGGCTTTCATAAAGACCAAGGCCACCATTGGGATGCAATTGCAGGCTGCCTTTCATGCCCACCCCGTCAACCGTAACCGATTGGTCACGCATCACAATCACCTGACCAGAAGACAGCGCCGCAATCAGATGCCACGGTTTCCAAGACATCGAAAACACTTGCACAAAGGGCGCTTGCCACCCCAGTCCCGTCGCAGGATCTGACAGGTTCAGCCCCTTCACCGTCAGATCGAACCTGTTGGGAAAGCCGCGCACCACCACGCCTTCGTTCTGCGCAACGCGCCCGGCCTGCGCCTGCCGATCAAACCACGCGGTCACGCCAGCCTCGACCGAAGTCGATCCGACCCACCAATAGCCACCCCAAAGCCCGGCAGCCGCCAGCACCAACCACAACAACGCCCGCATTCCCGCCTCTTTTCTTTGGCCCAACACCCGCTTACACCATCGCGCAACAGGAGGACCAGCGATGCCAGATCATATGTGGGTGTTTGGCTACGGATCATTGATCTGGAATCCCGAATTTCCGGTGGCCGAACGCCAGATTGCGCGGGCAATGGACTGGCACCGCAGTTTTTGCATGCATTCGATCCACCATCGCGGCACCGTGGATGCGCCCGGTCTGGTGCTGGCACTGGATCACGCGCCCGGGCGCTATTGCGACGGCGTTGCCTTTCGCGTGACCCCGGGGGCCGAGGCCGCAACCTTGGCCGCCCTGCGCGAGCGCGAGTTGATCTCATCGGCCTATCTGGAGCGTCACCTGCCGCTGACCCTGACCGACGGCCGCCACGTCACCGCACTGGCCTTCGTCATTGACCCCGATCATGTGCAATATTGTGGCGGTATGGCGCTGGAGGATCAGGCGCAGATCATCGCCCGCGCCGTCGGCGGCCGAGGTCCGAACCGCGCGTATCTCTGCGCCACCGCCGACCATCTGGCGCAACTGGGCATCGCCGACTCCGATCTGACTTGGCTATCTGACCGGGTGCAGCATTTGTAACGCGGGTTTCACTTGGCCTTTGGCCACCCGGTGCTATGGTTGGCCAAAAGCAACCAACAGGCATCAAGGTTGATGGATTTGAAGGCCGACGAAACCACCTATTTCAGCCAACCCATCCGCCAGATTGTGACCATGCTTTTGGCGGTCGCATTGGTGGCAGTCGGGGCTTGGCTGATTGCCGATACCGTGATCGGCATCATCGAAACCAACCCGTTGCTGAACGGGTTTATCGCCTTTGTGTTCCTGTTGGGCGTGATCACCTGCTTTTGGCAGGTTTTCATTCTGGTGCAGTCGGTCAGTTGGATCGAAGGCTTTGCCCGGCATGAACCGGGTGCGGAAACCGCCACCCCACCGCGCCTTCTGGCCCCTTTGGCGCAGCTCTTGCGCAGCCGTGGCGCGCGGATGCAAATCTCTGCTTCGTCCTCGCGCAGCATTCAGGAATCAGTGGCGACGCGGATAGATGAGGCCCGCGATATCACAAGGTATCTGGTCAACCTGTTGGTTTTCCTTGGGCTTTTGGGCACCTTCTACGGTCTGGCCACCACTGTTCCTGCCGTTGTCGAAACCATCCGGTCTTTGACCCCAAAGGATGGCGAAACCGGGATGCAGGTGTTTGGCAAGCTGATGACGGGTCTTGAAAGTCAATTGGGCGGCATGGGCACCGCGTTTTCGTCCTCACTTCTGGGCCTTGCCGGATCGCTGGTTGTGGGCCTGCTGGAACTGTTCGCAAGTCACGGGCAGAACCGCTTTTATCGTGAGCTTGAGGAATGGCTGTCCTCGATCACCCGCATGGGCTTTTCATCGGGCGAAGGGGATGATGCTGGCCCGGTTTCGGCCATTCTGGATCATCTGACGGGACAAATCGAAGTCCTGCAAATCTTGTTCGCCCAAGCCGAGGCGAACAAGGCCGGGTTGGAGGATGGACTTGTCGCGTTGACTGCGGCCGTCGAAAGGTTGGCCGCGCGGCCCACGGTCGAAACCGGGCAGACCGCGGCGCTGGGTCTGATCGTAGACGCCCAGAACCGCGTGGCCGAGGGTCAGGACCGGATTGCCGAGGGACAAGATCGCCTTGTCGCCGCCCTGACCGGGGCCGAAGGCGGGGCGCATTCCGATGCCGAAAGTCGGATGCGTTTGCGGTCTATTGACGTGCAACTGCTTCGAATCCTTGAGGAAATGTCGGCAGGGCGGCAAGAAAGCCTGGCCGATTTGCGCGGTGACATTTCGGCGCTGACGGCGTCGATCCGCGCCCTTTCCCGCAGTCCGACGGGCCGGGTGTAAACCGTGGCGCTGCGTCGCAAACGCGACTCGTCGATGATCTGGCCGGGGTTTGTCGATGCGGTGACGACACTTTTGATGGTGTTGATGTTCGTGCTGACCATCTTCACCGTGATGCAGTCGGTCTTGCGCGACACGATTACGACCCAAACCGACGAGTTGGACGGGCTGACCGCGCAGGTGGCGGGACTGGCCGATGCCCTTGGCCTTGAACGCAAACGCGCCGACGATCTGACCGTCGAAGTGGGCAACCTTTCCGCCAATCTGTCGGCGGCGCAGGCCGAGGGCGAACGCCAATCCGGCCTGATCGCCACTTTGACCGGGCAACTGTCGGCAACTGAATCTGAACTGGCGCAGGCGCAGGGACGCATCACCAGCTTTGAGGCGCAAGTCGCCAGCCTTTTGGCCGAACGCAACGATGCCCGTGGGCAGGTGGCCAATTTGCAGACCACGCAGGCCAAACTGCTGTCGGAAAAAGAGGCGCTGGATCTGGCGCTGGCGACCGCGCGCGATGAAATTGACGCAGGGATAGAGGCCGCTCGTCTGGCCGCCGCCCGACGTGACGCGCTGGATGCACTGGTCGCCGATCTGCGCGCCAAAGGGCAGGCGACCCAGACCGAACTGACCGCTGCACAGGCGAAAATCACCGATGCCGAGGCCACACGATTGGTCGACGCCGCAGCCCTCGCCGCCCTGCGCGACAAGCTGAAATCGTCGGACACCGAACTGACCGCGATGACCCTGGCGCTGGAGCAACAGCGCAAACGGGCCGAGGAAACTCTGACCTTGCTGGCCGCCGCCCAGACTGATGCCGCCAAAGCCACCGCGCAAGATACTGAAAAAGCGTTACTTTTGGCCACTGCTGCGGCGGCGCTGACGGCCGAACAGACCAAAGCCGTCGATGCCGCCCGCAAACTGGCGCTGCTGAACGAACAGATCGCCGCCCTGCGCACGCAACTGGGCGGCCTGCAAAATCTGCTCGACGCTTCGGCCGCCAAGGATGGCGCGGCCAAGGTGCAAATAGAGGCACTGGGCAGCCAGTTGAACACCGCCCTTGCGCAGGTTGCCACCGAACAACGCAAACGTGCTGACTTGGAACTGGCTGAACGTCAGCGGCTGGAGGCCGAAAAGGCCGATCTGGAAAAGTTTCGCAGCGAATTCTTTGGCCAGATGTCACAGCTTTTGGCCGGGCGTGACGGTGTCCGCGTGGTCGGCGACCGTTTCGTGTTTTCCTCCGAGGTGTTGTTCAACCCGGGCTCTGCTGATCTGGCCCCTGAAGGTGTGGCGCAAATCGCCGACGTCGCCAGAATTCTTGACGATGTCGCCGGAAAAATCCCGCCCGGTATTGACTGGATCATTCGCGTGGATGGCCACACCGACAACAGTCCGCTGTCCGGGGCAGGGGCGTTTGCCGACAATTGGCAGTTGTCGCAAGCCCGCGCACTGTCGGTGGTGCGCTATATGCAGGAAGAATTGGGCTTTCCGCCACAACGTCTGGCGGCCACGGGGTTTGGCGAATACCAACCCGTCACATCAGACGACAGCCCCGAAGGCCGCGCGCAAAACCGGCGCATCGAGTTGAAGCTGACGGAACGCTAGGGGAAGTCGGCGGACAGCTCGATACGGGATCAAACATGCATCAAGACGCCGAAGTCATCTTCGAAACCCACCTTGGACGGGATCGCAGACAGGTGCAAATCACCCGCGCAGAGTTTCGCAACTGGATCGAATGCATCCAGAATGACCAGATCTTGGTCGCATCGAGTCACAAGGTTCTGTCGGGCAAAGAAAAATGGGGCGACCTCGATGAAGGGGACGCAGGCATTTTCCCGTAGCGGATATTTCCCTACGAAGCGCAAGTGATTGCCAAACTGCGCTGGCTCGACCCAGACAAACAGGTGGTGGTGGGGTCATTCCTGTTTCACAAGATGCTCGACGCAGTCAAAGACGGGCTCATCAAATAAACGCCGCCCCGCGTCACGAAAAAACCCCCGCCATTGGCGGGGGTCTTGGTTCACTCCGCCGTCAAGAGCGGCGGTTTTTGCCGGGTGAGGCGGGGTTTTTCCGGCTCTTCATAGGTCAGTGCCAATGCGCCGTCCTTGACACCCACACGCACGGTGCCGCCCTTGGTCAACTTGCCGAACAACAACTCCTCGGCCAGCGGTTTCTTGATGTGCTCTTGGATCACCCGGCCCAAAGGCCGCGCGCCCATCTTTTCATCATAGCCGGCATCCCCCAGCCAAGCGGCGGCCTCGGGCGTGAGGTCGATGTGGACGTTGCGGTCCAAAAGCTGCGCTTCAAGTTGAAGGACGAACTTCGTCACCACCTGCATGATCACCTCTTTGCCAAGCGCTGCAAAGGAAATCACCGCGTCCAGACGGTTGCGGAATTCGGGTGTGAACGTCCGCTCGATCGCCGCAGTGTCTTCGCCCGTCCGACGCGCGCGGCCAAAGCCGATCGCCTCTTTCGACATCTCGGACGCGCCGGCGTTCGATGTCATGATCAGGATCACGTTGCGGAAATCCACTGTCCGGCCGTTGTGGTCGGTCAGCTTGCCGTGGTCCATCACCTGCAACAGGATGTTGTAGACATCCGGGTGCGCCTTTTCCATCTCATCCAGCAACAACACACAATGCGGGTCCTGATCGACGCCGTCGGTCAACATGCCGCCCTGATCAAAGCCGACATAGCCCGGAGGCGCACCGATCAGACGGGAAACCGCATGTTTCTCCATGTACTCCGACATGTCGAAACGCAGCAGTTTCACGCCCAAAGATGACGCCAATTGCTTGGCCACTTCGGTTTTACCGACACCCGTTGGCCCGGCGAACAGATAGTTGCCAATGGGCTTTTCCGGTTCACGCAGGCCAGCGCGGGCCAGTTTGATCGCCGAACACAGCGCCTCAACCGCTTTGTCCTGCCCAAACACCGCCCGTTTCAACGACTTTTCCAAATCGCGCAGGGTTTCGGCATCATCCTTTGACACCGATTTTGGCGGGATGCGGGCGATTTTGGCAACCACGGCCTCAATCTCCTTCACGCCCAAGGACTTGCGCCGCTTGGAATCGGACAGCAGATGCTGCGCCGCCCCGGCCTCGTCGATCACATCAATGGCCGAATCGGGCAATTTGCGGTCGTGGATATACCGCGCCGCCAGTTCCACCGCCGATTTGATCGCGTCGTTGGTGTAGCGCAGGTCGTGGTGTTCTTCGAAATGCGGCTTCAAACCCATCAGGATCTTGATCGCATCCGGCACCGAAGGTTCATTCACATCGATCTTCTGGAACCGCCGCGACAGGGCACGGTCCTTTTCAAAGTGCTGCCGGAACTCTTTGTAGGTCGTGGACCCCATGCAGCGCAGCTTGCCGCCCTGCAACGCCGGTTTCAGCAGGTTTGACGCATCCATCGCGCCGCCCGATGTGGCCCCCGCACCGATCACGGTGTGGATTTCGTCGATGAACAAGATCGCATCGGGGTGATCTTCGATCTCTTTGACCACGGCTTTCAGACGTTCTTCAAAGTCGCCGCGATAACGGGTGCCTGCCAGCAAAGCCCCCATATCCAAAGAGAAAATCGTCGCGCGTGCCAAAATGTCCGGCGTTTCGCCGTCCACGATCTTGCGCGCCAGACCTTCCGCGATGGCGGTCTTGCCGACGCCCGGATCTCCCACCAACAGCGGGTTGTTCTTGCGACGGCGGCACAGGACCTGAATGCAGCGTTCAACTTCGGCTTCGCGCCCGATCAAAGGGTCAACCTCGCCCTTGCGCGCCTTGACGTTCAGATCGACACAATATTTGGACAGCGCGGATTCCTTGGCCTCACCAGCCTCGGCTTTCGGTGTCTCATGGTGTTCTTCAGCCCCTGTGATCGGCCGCGCCTCACCAAAGGATGGGTCTTTGGCGACGCCATGGGCGATGAAATTCACCGCGTCATAACGGGTCATATCCTGCTCTTGCAGGAAATAAGCCGCGTTCGATTCGCGTTCGGCAAAGATCGCAACCAGCACATTCGCCCCGGTCACTTCGGTCCGGCCCGACGATTGCACATGGATCGCCGCGCGCTGGATCACGCGCTGAAACGCGGCAGTCGGCACGGCTTCGGAACCCTCGACATCTGTCACCAACGTCGACAGATCATCGTCAATGAAATCAATCAGGGTTTTGCGCAATTCGTCCAGATTGACCGAACATGCCTTCAGCACGCGGGTGGCGTCGGGTTCGTCGATCAACGACAGCAGCAGATGCTCCAGCGTTGCGAGTTCGTGGCGGCGGGCATTGGCAAGCGCCAGCGCGCCGTGGATGGCTTGTTCTAGGGTGGTCGAGAATGATGGCACTTTTTTCGTGCTCCTGTCCTGCGGGTCGGACGGGCTGGTGGCCCCGTTCAACCATGGCCTCATAAAGTAAAGGATCGGTTTTATTTGCCGATCTTCAAGCCCTAATCGGGCAAGATCTCGGTTTCTTTTGGCAAGTCACACAAAATGTGATGGCAGGGTGGCTGATTGCGCTCAGAACATGTCCTTGCGGGCGCGAATTTGGGCGAAGGTTTCCGCATCGGTTGCGTCGGGCACCCCAAGGCTTGCCCTTATATGGGGCAGACCCGCGCGCAGAAAAGGGTTGGTCGCCAATTCCTCTGACAGCCGCGAGGGCACTGTCGCCCGGTTTTCGGCGCGCGCCTGTGCCACGCGACGGATGCGGTCTGCCAATGCGTCATTTGCAGGCTCGATGGTCGCGGCGAAGGCAAGGTTGGACGTGGTGTATTCGTGGCCCGAACAGATCAGCGTCTCGGGGGGCAGGGCGGCAAGTTTGCGCAAGGAGCCCCACATCTGATCCGGCGTGCCTTCAAACAGCCGCCCGCACCCGCCCGCCATCAGGCTGTCGGCGGTGAAGGCAAGGGCCGAGGCCGGAAAATGAAAGGCGATGTGGCCAACCGTATGCCCCGGCACGTCAATCACACGGCCCATTTCGGTGCCAAGGGCGATGGTGTCACCTTCTTGCACGGCATGATCCAAAGGCGGCAGGCGGTGTGCGTCCGCCGCCGCCCCCCAGACCGCAGCCCCCGTCGCCCCCCTCAAGGCGGCCACGCCGTCGATGTGGTCCCAGTGATGATGCGTGATCAAAATATCCGTCAGCGTCCAGCCGCGCTTGCCCAACTCTGCCAGAATGGGCGCGGCGTCCGGCACATCCACCACCGCCGTCCGACCCGTTGCCGCATCGTTTATCAGATAGGCGTAGTTGTCCTTCAGGCAGGGAATGGTGATCAGCGTCAACGCCATGGGATTGCCTTTCGGTTTCGCCCCAGAATGACCCAAACCCAGACGCGCCGCAATGCTGTGAAGGACGCTGCAGGGGGCTCAGTTCCCGTCCAACACTCTTGGCCCAAGCGGCAGGCCCAGCCAATGCGGGCGGTCGGGCCACCAATGGAAATGGTCGGGTGCTGGAAAACCGGGGTCAGCAAAGCTGCCGACGGACAGGCCGATGCAGCCCGTCAGATAGGCGCCGGTGCGAAAGAACTTGCCGCCGCCGCAACGGGGGCAAAAGCCCGATATCAGGGCGGGATCTTCGGCGGCGCTGTAGAAAAACGTGGTGTAGGCGCCGGAAATCGTCACCCCGCTTTCGGCAAACCACGCCGACAGGCTGAACGCCGAGCCCGAGGACCGCTGGCATTTCGTGCAACTGCAGGCATGAACATGAACCGGCGCGCCCGTCACTGTCAGGATCAGCGACCCGCATTCACAGGCGGCCACGCGGAGTGGGTTACAATCTGCCATGGCGTTACCGCTCCTGCGCGCTATGATCCGTGCAATGTGACCCCAAGGACCGCCCCCCGCAATGCATCTTGATGTGCTGGACCTGCGCAATTTCTATTACCGCACGCAGTTGGGCCGGGTGGCGCAGCGCGCCATCCGCGATCAGGTTGTCAATCTGTGGCCGCCGATGGTGGGGCAAACCGTGGCGGGCTTTGGCTTTGCCGTGCCCTTGCTGCGCCCCTATCTGCAGGAATCGCGGCGGGTGATCGGTCTGATGCCCGGCCCGCAAGGGGTGATGCCTTGGCCTGCCGGGATGGAGAACGTGTCGGTTCTTTGTGAAGAAACCCTGTGGCCGGTGGCAACGGGGCACATTGACCGGCTGGTGTTGATGCACGGGCTGGAGACGTCGGAAAACCCCGCCGCCGTGCTGGATGAGGCGCACCGCGCCCTTGGCCCCGGTGGCCGCGCCCTGTTCATCGTGCCCAATCGTGCGGGGCTTTGGGCGCGCCGCGATGGCACCCCCTTTGGCTATGGCCATCCCTACTCCGGCGGGCAGCTTGAGGCGCAGTTGAAAAAGCACGGCTTCACGCCCGAACGCAGCATGACCGCCCTGTTCGCCCCGCCGTCCGAGGGCCGCTTCTGGCTGCGCACCTCCAATTTCTGGGAGGGGTTTGGCCGTCGCCTGCCATGGCTTGCCGGAGGCGTGCTGATGGTCGAGGCGTCCAAACAGGTCTATGCCCCCACAAGGGGCAACCTTGCCACCGCCGTGCGCCGCCCTTTGCGCGCCGCACTGGAGGGCTTGCGCCAACCCGTGCCCGCGCCGCACACGACCGTCAGTCGGGATGGCCTCTGACAGGCCTTTGCCCGCTCTGATGTCCCTCTTGCCCAGCCCGCCTGCGCTGGCCGGGCAGAATCGCGAATCGTGAGGGTCTTCCCGGCAAGAAAAGGCGGCGTTGTCGCCAAATGGGCATCGCGGGGAAAGCATCTCGCCGCGGCGCAGCACAAATGCCGTTGACCTGCAGCAACAGGCGCAAACGCCGCATCCTTTTCCGGTACTAACATTCGTCAGGGCGGTTGCGAGGTGACGTTAGCTCTGCTAGAGACGCGCAAAATCAAAGACGCATGCCCCTTCGTATGCGCCGCAAATGGGTCTTGTCCCAAGGGCGGTTCACAGGAGGGGCCTAGACCGCGGAAGGGATGACGTGTCCGAACCAGCTTCGATCTCCTTGGGCATTGCCGGGCGCTATGCGCAGGCCCTGTTCGAGATTGCCAAAGAGGAAAACGCCCTCAAGTCTCTTGAGGCCGATGCAGATGCTTTGGGGGCTGCTCTGGCAGAAAGCCCCGAGCTTGCCGCGATGATCGCGTCGCCCGTTGTGGCGCGTGATGATCAGGCCCGCGCCATGGCCGCCGTGGCCAGCGCGATGAAACTGTCCAGCACCACCGCCAATACCTTGGCCCTGATGGCGTCCAAACGCCGCTTGTTCGTGCTGCCGCAATTGGTTGCCGACCTGAAGGCCCGCATCGCCGTCGAAAAGGGCGAAGTGACAGCTGACGTGACTTCGGCCATCAAGCTGACCGCCGATCAGGCCGCCAAACTGGCCGAAACGCTGAAAGCGCGCGTTGGCAAAGACGTCAAATTGAACATCTCCGTCGATGAATCCCTCATCGGCGGTCTAATCGTAAAGCTCGGCTCGGTCATGATGGACACCTCGGTCAAGGCCAAGCTTGCGGCACTCCAGAATGCAATGAAAGAGGTTGGGTGATGGGAATCCAGGCTGCTGAAATCTCTGCGATCTTAAAGGCGCAGATCAAGAACTTTGGCCAAGATGCCGAAGTTGCAGAAGTTGGTCGCGTGCTGTCCGTCGGTGACGGGATTGCGCGCGTGCACGGGTTGGACAATGTCCAAGCCGGTGAAATGGTGGAATTCCCCGGCGGGATCCGCGGAATGGCGCTGAACCTTGAAGTCGACAACGTCGGCGTCGTGATCTTTGGTTCTGACCAAGACATCAAAGAAGGCGACACCGTCAAGCGCACCAAGTCCATCGTGGACGTGCCCGCCGGCGACGGCCTTCTGGGCCGCGTGGTTGACGCCCTTGGCAACCCGATCGACGGCAAAGGCCCGATCGTGTTCGCCGAGCGCCGTGTGGCCGACGTGAAAGCACCGGGCATCATCCCGCGCCAGTCGGTCCATGAACCCATGGCAACCGGCCTGAAAGCCGTTGACGCCATGATCCCGATTGGTCGTGGCCAGCGCGAATTGATCATCGGTGACCGTCAGACCGGCAAAACCGCCGTGGCTTTGGACGCGATCTTGAACCAAAAAGTCTACAACGACGCCGCTGGCGACGATGAAGGCAAAAAGCTTTACTGCATTTACGTCGCAATCGGGCAAAAGCGCTCGACCGTGGCGCAGTTGGTGAAGAAGTTGGAAGAAACCGGCGCGATGGCCTATACGATCATCGTGGCCGCAACCGCCTCTGACCCGGCCCCCATGCAGTTCTTGGCCCCCTTTGCCGCGACCGCCATGGGCGAGTATTTCCGCGACAATGGCCGTCATGCGCTGATGATCTATGACGATCTGTCCAAACAGGCCGTGGCGTACCGCCAGATGTCACTGTTGCTGCGCCGCCCGCCGGGCCGTGAGGCTTACCCGGGCGACGTGTTCTACCTGCATTCGCGCCTTTTGGAACGTTCGGCCAAGCTGAACGCTGACTTTGGTTCAGGCTCGCTGACCGCATTGCCGATCATCGAAACCCAAGGTGGGGATATTTCGGCCTTTATTCCCACGAACGTGATCTCGATCACCGATGGGCAGATCTTCTTGGAAGGCGAACTGTTCTACCAAGGCATCCGTCCTGCCGTGAACACCGGTCTGTCAGTGTCGCGCGTGGGCTCTTCGGCGCAAACCAACGCCATGAAGTCGGTGGCCGGCAAGGTGAAGCTGGAGCTGGCGCAGTACCGCGAAATGGCGGCCTTTGCGCAGTTCGG
>CAMAQR010000082.1 GCA_945860375.1 Pseudorhodobacter antarcticus | reverse complement strand
AGCACAGTGTCGGAAAAAATTTGGAGCCCACAAATGAAAAAGATCACAGCGTTTCTGATGGCTGCTTCGGTTGCAGCTTCGTCCACCACCGCTTTCGCTGGCGGCATCGAGTCGGCAGAAGTCGAACCAGAGCCCACCGTTGTTCCCGGTCCAAACAGCAGCAGCGCGGGCGGCTTGCTTGTTTTGCTTATGCTCGGCATCACCGCTGCAGCAGTCTTGGGCGGCGACACCAGCGGCAGCAATGAAGAAGAGATTCAGTAAGAGACTCTGCCAACCCAAAGCATCTGCGCCTTTTTGAACGCCCGCGTTATCGCGGGCGTTTTGTTTTACGTACTATCAGCGCTGTTTTGCCAAGGGCCTGAAGCATGTTGCGGCTGAACCATGGTCGCGGTCTGGTCGCGCGCCTGCAGGTCAAGGCAGCCGCCTTGGCCTGGCGACGTCGGGTTCAGTCGGACAAACGTCACTCGTAACGTACTCAGGTCTTGAAGTTGCTTCAATCTGAAGCAGATGGACGCAAATCCGCTTTAAACCGTCACCTCGATGCCCAACCCGCGCTGTCTGGCGCGGGTGACGGCCATCGCGGCCACCGCCAGATCCTGCAACCCGACCCCGGTGCCATCGAAGAGGGTGATCTGATCAGCTGTGCTGCGCCCCGGATGTCGCCCGATCAGCACATCACCCAGTGGCGTGATGTCGCCCGCCCGCAGCAGCCCCAGCGCCACCGCATGCTGCGCTTCGCCGAGGGTCACAGACTGCGCCACTTCGTCGGTGAATACAGTGGATCGCGCCAAAATCGCAGGCTCAACCTCTTGTTTTCCCACCGTATCCGTCCCCATGCAGGCCAAATGTGCGCCAGAGCGGACATGGGCGCTCAACAGCGATGCCGCAGGAGATGATGTGATGGTGATGATTACATCCGCCTCAGCCCCCAGCCGTTCCAGCGACACCGCTTTAAATGGCAAACCAAGTTCGGCCGCAATCGCACCCAGCTTGGGCAACATCTCGGGGTGCAGGTTCCACGCCACAACCCGCTCAAATCGCCGCACCCGCGCAGCCGCGCGCAATTGAAACCCCGCCTGATGGCCTGCACCCACAATACCCAGCACCCGCGCATCAGGGCGCGCCAGACGGTCTATCGAAATCGTCGCCGCCGCCGCTGTGCGCAGCGCGGTCAACAGATTGCCCCCCACCATCGCCACAGGCACGCCGCTGTCTGGATCAAACAGGAACACGTTGGATTGGTGGTTGGTCATCCCGCGGCCTGCGTTGCCGGGAAAATACCCCCCCGCCTTCACCCCCAACTGCGCGCCCGCGCGGTCCAGCCCGGATTTGAACCCGTATTGCCGCCCTTCGCCCAACGCCTCCCGCACCACCGGGAAGTTATAAGCATCGCCCCGCGCCATCGACGCAAAACAGCCCTCCATCGCCGCAAAGGCATCCGCTGCCGACACCAGTTCCGCGATCAGGGCCTCGGGTATGATAAGCATGTGCCAGTCCTTTTGTTTCACAGTGGTCAAAGTATCCGGGGGTCGGCCAAGGGCTTGGGGGCTGGCCCCCGGCCTTGACCGTCAATACGCCTTGCCGCGCGCCGATACCGGCCAAACCACCTCCACCACACCACCGCGCACGCCCACATACCAATCATGCACATTGCAGGTGGGGTCGCAGTGGCCCGGCACCAGCCGCAGCTTGTCGTTGACCTTCAGCACACCGGAGGGATCGTCGATCACACCATGCTCATCACTGCATTTGACATATTTCACATCGGTCCGCCCAAACACCACCGGCAGGCCGGAATCCACCGATTGCACCTTCAAGCCTGCATCGACAATCGCCTTGTCCGTCTTGACGTGGCTCATCACGCTTGTCAGGATGAACAGCGCGTTTTCCCATTCGCCCCGGTCAATCCGTTGACCATTTTCATCCAAAATCCGCCCATAATCAGCGTCCATGAAGGCGTAAGACCCGCATTGCAGTTCGTTATAGACGCCAGAGCCCGCCTCAAACTGGTAGCTGCCAGTGCCGCCACCGCCGACGATGTCGCAGCCCAACCCCACAGCCGCCAGCCCCGCCACCGCATCCGCCACTTGGGCGACCGCCAGATCAATCTTGGCCTTCCGGTCGGCAAAGACATCCATATGCTGCATCGCGCCCTGATAGGCCTGAATGCCGCTGAACATCAGCCCCGCTGCCGCGTCAATCGCCTGCGCAATCGCGACCACGTCCGGCGTGGTCTTCACCCCACAACGCCCCGCGCCGCAATCGATTTCCACCAGACATTCAATCGTGGTGCCATGCCGGACCGCCGCAGCCGAGAGATCGGGAACATTGGCCAGATCATCGACGCAAACAATCGTGCGCGCCCCCAACAAGGGCAGCCGCGCCAACCGGTCAATCTTGGCCGGATCGCGCACCTGATTTGACACCAGCACATCGCGAATGCCACCGCGCGCGAACACCTCTGCCTCGGACACTTTCTGACAGCACACCCCGCAAGACCCACCCAAGGTTTCCTGCAACAGCGCGACATCGACCGATTTGTGCATCTTGCCATGCACACGGTGGCGCATGCCGTGGGCGCGGGCATAGTCGCCCATCTTCTTGATATTGCGCTCTAAGGCGTCGAGGTCCAGCACCAGACAGGGCGTCTGGATATCTGCCTCGGCCATGCCGGGCAGGGCGGGAATGTCAAAGCCAACTTCAAAACCATCGAATGTCATCTTCCGCTCCTCAGCCCTGCATCCAGGGCAATTTGTCCAGATCCACGTTGCCGCCGGTGATGATCACCCCCACCCGCTTGCCCCGGAACACCTCGGGGTTGCGCAGGATGGCGGCCAAAGGCACGGCGCAAGACGGCTCCATCACGATTTTCATCCGCTTCCACGTCAGCTTCATCGCCTCGATGATTTCATCCTCAGAGGTGGTCAGAATATCCGTCACATGCCGCTGCACAAAGTGCCAGGTCAGCTCTTTCAACGGCACTTTCAACCCATCGGCTACGGTTTCGGGCGCATCATCTGCGATGATATGGCCCGCGCGGAACGACCGGGCCGCATCGTCGGCCTGCTCCGGTTCGGCCGCGTAAATTTTCACCCCCGGCGCGATGGTGGACAGCGTCAGGCAGGTGCCCGAGATCATGCCGCCGCCGCCAATCGGCGCGATCACCGCATCCAGTCCCGGCACCTGTTCGTTCACCTCACGCGCGCAGGTGGCTTGACCGGCAATCACCCGCGGATCGTTGTAGGGATGCACGAACTCCGCACCGCTGCCCGCCATCACTTGCGCAAACACCGCCTCTCGCGCGGTGGTCGAAGGTTCACATTCCACCACCCGCCCGCCATAGCCCGCGACGGCGTCCTTCTTGGCCTGCGGGGCGGTACGCGGCATCACTACGGTGCAGGGAATCCCCCGCCGCCCCGCCGCATAGGACAAGCACAGGCCATGATTGCCCGAAGAATGCGTTGCCACACCCTTGGCCGCCTGCGCGTCCGAAAGACCGAACACCGCGTTTGACGCCCCCCGCGCCTTGAACGCCCCGGCCTTTTGAAAGTTCTCGCATTTGAAATACAACTCCGCTCCGGTCAAAGCGTTCAGGTAACTGGACGTCAGGATCGGCGTGCGGTGGATATAGGGCGCGATCCGGGCGTGGGCGGCCTCAACATCTTGATAAGTCGGAATGTACATCGCGTTCTCCTACTTAGCCGTACGGCGGTAATGATCTTGCGCCGCCGCAACGCCAGACCCCAAAGTCACAGGCCAGCCCAGATCGGCCATGCACATTTCTGCCGTGGCCAGACCCGACAGCATCATCACATCGGTCAACATGCCCAGATGGCCAATGCGGAACACCTTGCCCGCAACCTCGCCCAAGCCCACCCCAAAAGCCACAGCGTATTTCTGCGCCGCCAGTTGCACCAGATCGGTGCCGTTGCAGCCCTCTGGCACCACCACCGCCGTCACCGTATCGGAATAAAGGTCTGCCGACACCGCGCAGGGCCGCATCCCCCAAGCCGCTACCGCGCGGCGCACGCCCGTCGCCAGACGGTGGTGGCGGGCATAAACCGCCTCCAGCCCCTCATCCTCCAGCATTTCTATGCTGCGGGCCAGACCCGCAATCAGGCCGACTGCGGGGGTGTAGGGATAGCCGCCCGCCGCATAGCTCCGCAGCATGTCCTTGAAATCAAAGAAAGTGCGGGGCAGGCAGGCAGTTTCCATAGCGGCCAAAGCTTTGGGAGAAACCCCCAAAATCGCCAGACCCGCAGGCAGCATGAACCCTTTCTGGCTGCCCGCAATCGCCACATCGACACCCCAAGCGCCCATCTCAAACGGCATCGACCCGATCGACGACACCCCATCGACAAACAGCATCGCCGGATGCCCAGCCGCGTCCATGGCGCGACGAATGCCCGCGATGTCGGACTTCACCCCCGTCGCGGTTTCATTGTGCGTGGCCAGAACCGCTTTGATGCGGTGGTCGCTGTCCGCCTCCAACGCCGCCTCAATGGCAGCCAAAGGCGCACCCTGACCCCAAGGCGTTTCGATGATGTCCACCTGCAGGCCATGGCGCTGGCACATGTCAATCCAACGGTGGCTGAACATGCCAAAGCGCGCAGCCAGAACGGTATCGCCGGGTGATAACGTGTTGGAAATGGCGGCTTCCCAACCACCGGTGCCGGTGCTTGGCAGGATAATCACCTCGCCTGCGTCCATCTTCAGCACCCGCCGCACACCTTCGACTGCGGGCTTGAACAGCCGCCCAAACGCAGGCGAGCGGTGGTCAAGCGTCGGCATATCGCAGGCCTTGCGGATCGCCTCGGGGATATTGGTCGGGCCGGGGATGAAGACCGGGTTTTGGCTGGACATGGGAAACTCCGTGGCTGTTGCTGTGACTCTAGGTCGCAGGGGCAGCGCGCGCAATTTTTTCGAAATTGTTTTTCACCTAATGAAAAATGTGGCAATCATGTGCAACTTCATGCTGTTGCGATTTTTCAAGGGCCGCGACGCCCCAACCCAAAGGGAAATTATGTCAGATCAACCCCGCCCGCGTGGTCGCCCCAAGGCGTTCCACGACAAGACCGATCAGAACACCGTGCAGGCGTTGGACCGCGCTTTGGGTCTGCTGGAGATTTTGGCCATCAGCCCCGGTTTGACGCTTTCGGAACTTGCGGTGCAAAGCGAACAGGCGGTGGCAACGGTGTTTCGCGCCTTGGTGACAATGCAGGCGCGTGGCATGGTGGAATGCGAAGAACCGGGGCAGATCTGGCACGTCGGCGGCGGGGCCTTCCGCGTCGGCACCGCCTTTTTGCGCCGCACCAAGGTCGTTGAACGCGCGCGTCAGCCGATGGACCAACTGATGCGCGACACTGGCGAGACGGCAAATCTGGGCATTGAGGCCGGGGACGAGGTGCTGTTTCTGGCGCAGATCGAAACCCACAACGCCATCCGCGCTTTCTTTCCGCCGGGCACCAAAGGGCCGATGCATGTGTCCGGCATCGGCAAGGCGCTGCTGGCTTGGTATCACGAAGACCGCGTGCAGGGCATTTTGTCCCGCAAGGGCTTGCAGCGGTTCACCTCGCTGTCGCTCAGCTCTATCGAAAGCCTGATGCGCGATCTGGACCGCACCCGCCAGCGCGGCTTTGCGATTGACGATCAGGAACGCGCCGAGGGCATGCGCTGCGTCGCCGCCCCCATATTCAACGCCCATGGCGAGCCGGTTGCAGGGCTCTCGGTGTCGGGTCCGGCGTTTCGGATGGGGCTGTCGGATGCCACCCGGTTCGGGACTTTGGTGCGCGAGGCGGCGGATCAGGTTACGCGGGCGACGGGGGGCGTGCGACCGGAATAATTTGATCAAACCCATTGATCGGCGGGCCGCGCCGTGATCTGTCTGGCGCAAAGCGGGGGCAGATCATGCGCGTGTTCATCAATGGCTTTGGTCGGATCGGTCGGTCAGTGCTGCGCGCGGCGATGCTGGGGGCTGCGCCGGGTGTGCACATCGCCGGGATCAATGACATCGCGGCGGCAGAGATGTGCGCGTATTTGTTTGAATATGACTCGGTGTTCGGCCCTTGGCACGGCTCTGTGGCCTTGGCCGATGGGGCGCTGGTGGTGAACGGGCAAGCGATCCCGCTGCACCGTACCGCCGATATTTCCAGCCTTGATCTGGCGAGCGTCGGCGTGGTGCTGGAATGCACCGGCCGCGCGGACGCGCGGGTGGTTGCCGAACGTGGCTTGCAGGCCGGTGCCGCGCGGGTGCTGATTTCTGGTCCCTCACAAGCCGCTGATTTCACAGTGGTTCTGGGAGCAAATGACGGTGATCTGCGCGATCAGCCTGTCGTGTCCAACGCGTCCTGCACCACCAACGCCTTGGCCCCCTTGGCGCGTTTGATCCATGAAAATTGGGGCATCGTGACCGGTTCGATGACCACCATCCATTGCTACACGGGCAGCCAACCCACGGTGGATGCCCCTGCCGCCGATTTTGCCCGCTCCCGCGCCGCAGCCCTGTCGATGGTGCCAACCACCACCAGCGCCCAACGCTTGCTGGACATCGTGCTGCCCCAGATCGCCGGAAGGCTGGAGGGTTCGGCGGTGCGGGTGCCGACGGCCAGCGTGTCTGCGGTCGATCTGTGTGTGATGACGCAACGGCCCACCAATGCCGCCGAAGTCAACGCGGTGCTGTGCAAGACCGGCGGCGTCATCGGTGTCACCGACCGAGCGCTGGTGTCCACCGATCTGCGGGCGCGCCCCGAAAGCATCGTCATGGCCCTGCCGGAGACCCGCGTCACCAAAGGTGGCCTGCTGCGGGTGTTCGGCTGGTATGACAACGAATGGGGCTTTTCCAACCGCATGCTGGACGTGGCCACCCTTATGGGTCGCCCCAGCCAAAAGCAGCTTTAGTCTGTCCGGCTTTTGTATTCGTAGCGATAGTTGTAATTGTAGGAATATTCGGACCGGGCTTTGCGCGGATCAAACCCGTTCAAGATTGTCCCTGTCAGCCGCACGCCGGCAGAGTCAAAGGTTTTCAACATCGACTGCACTTCGACCAAGGGCGTCTGGTCATAGCGCACCACGGCCAGAACGCCGCCCGCATTGGCACCCACGATGACGGGGTCAGTCACCGCCAGCACGGGCGAGCAGTCCAGAATCGTCAGCTCGAAGCGCTTGTTCAACTCATCGAAAAGCTCGCTCAGCCGCTTGCGCATCAACAGCTCGGACGGGTTTGGCGGGTAGGAACCGGTTGGAATAAAGCACAGGCCGTCAACTTTGCTGACGCGCAGCACCTCATCCAGGGTCTTTTCGCCCGAAAGGTATTCTGACAAACCCAGCTCGTTTTTTTGAATGCCAAAGAACTTGCGCAACTGGCCGCGCCGCATGTCCGCATCCACCAGACAAACCGTTTGCCCGGTTTGGGCCGTGACAACCGCAAGGTTCAGCGCGGTAAACGACTTGCCGGCCCCCGGTGCCGTCGAGGTGATCGCCAGCGACCGGGTTTTCGCATCAAGCATGCCAAACTGCAGACTGGTCCGCAGGCTGCGCAAGCCCTCAATGGCCAAATCTGTCGGGTCGGTCAAAGCCAGAATGCCGTGCTTGAGGTCATTCTTCTTGGCAGGCGCCGCAAGGTTGATTGTTGCAAAAACCGGAAGCCCGATCTGTTCCAGCGCTTCGGTGCCTTGCACGGCTCTGCGCATCCAGCCGCGCAAAAAGCTGATCGCAAGGCCTGCCAGACCGCCCAACATGATGGCCAGCATCTGCACGATGCGGGTGCGGGGAGCAACCGGTGCGGTGCCGACTTCGGCGGTGTCGATGATGCGCACGTTGCCAACCGTGCTGGCTTTCAGCACCCGCACTTCTTGGGCGCGCGTCAGCAGTTCGGTATAGATCTGCTGCGCCAGTTCCAAATCGCGAGTCAGGTTCAGAATCTCTTTTTGCGTTTCCGGCAAGGTCTCAACCTCGCCGCGCAGTTTCGCCAGGTCGTCCTGCAGCCGTTGGCGCTGTGCGATCAACTGCTGGTAAATTGGGTGACTGGTCTTGTAGCGTTGCTTGATGTCGTCTTCTTTGGTTTGCAACTCCCGCAGTTCTGTCTCGATCCGGGTGACCTGAGACAGGACATTCTCGGTTTCAAAGGTCAGATCGACGGATTGTTGTTCCTGGCGATAGTCGTTCAAAGCCTTTTCGGCCGCCGCAAGATTGGTCTGCGCCTCTGGCAGTTGTTTGTTGATGAAGGTCAGGCTGCTTTCGGCGACTGCGGCACTGCGGTCGATATTCTGGCGCACATAGGCTGTCGCAATGCCGTTCAAGGTGCGGATCGCGGTCGCGCCGTCCTTGTGTTTATAACGCACTTCCAGAATCGAGGATTGCCGTCCACGCTCGCTGACCGCCAGTGCGGCCCGGACAACGTCCATCGCCTTGCGTTCGCTCAGGTGGACCAGTGTAAACTCACGACCCTGGGGGGCGGTCAACTCGGCGATCTTCAGCGCAAACCCACGGCTGGGGTCTTGCAACATCTGGCCCACCTTGCCGTCAAGTCTGGACCCATCTGGAAGCTGGACCATATATCCGCCGTTGGTCCCGGCGGTGATGTCGATGGCGCGTCCAACGAGGGCCGGCGAAACTTCCAGCAGTTCCAGTCGGATCATCTCGCCTTTGCGGGCATAGGGGCGCAGAAACCCGAAGTTTGGCACAGGCAAGTCGTACCGCGCCATGGCCTGCCCAAAGAAGGGCGCAGTTCTTGGGGTGACTTGCCAATCAAGGTTCTGTTCGGCCACCACCTGACCAATGATCAGACGCGAACTGATGATTTCAATCTCTGTGGCGGCGCGCGAGTCGCTTGGCAGAAAATCGCTCAGCCCACTTGGCAGCGCAAGCCCGCCCGAAGACCCCTGTTCCAGTTGCAACAGCACATCGGCCTGAAAGGTGGGTGGTGTGTTGGCCAGATAAAACATCGCGATGACCAGCCCAAGCGCTGAACACAAGGCGACCCAATAGCGACCGGCCCAAACCGACAAAGCGATTGTGCGCAGATCAATCTCGTCGGAGTCAACTGTCGGGCGTGGCGCGGTTGTCATTTGATACCTTTAGCTGGAAATTTGCCTGCCCAGCCCTTGGCCGCGGCCTCGATCTGGTCAAACACAATCGCATGAAATTCTGTTGACTTGCGGTACGGATCGGCGATGCCTTTCGCGCCCACCCAATGGTCAAACAACATGATTTTTCCGGAAAGCTGCGGCGCGTCGCGGGCGATCTGGGTTTTGTGGCCGGGTTCCATCACCAGAATCAGATCTGCAGCCCGGCCCAGTTCGGCATCAAATTGCCGCGCGATATGCCCGTCCAGCGCAACACCCCGCGCCGATGCAACTTCGGTCGCGGTCGCATCGGCGGATTTTCCAACCAGCGCGCCGATCCCGGCCGAAGTCACCGAAAGGTGCGGGGCGTGGGCCTTCAGCAAACGTTCGCCCAACGGCGATCTGCAGATGTTGCCTACGCAGACCACCAGCACAGTCTTGATCATGAAAAGCGCCCGTCAATTAGCGGCAATGTTATCAACTGCCGTAACCGCCTGAACACTTGGAATCAAGCCAGAGATTGCGTCGTTCCATTTTTGCAGGGGCGATCGGGTGATGTAGATGACATCCGATGGCTCAAGCACAAAGCGCGTGCCCAGCAACATTCCGATCGGATCGCTGGTTTCCAACTGGAACACGGTGATCGCACCGGGGCGGCGTTGGCGGAACACAAACACCCCGCGCGCATCTGCCCGCACCTCAACCAAGCCGCCCTGTCGGGTGATCGCCTGTGTCAACGTTACCGGTTCCCGTGACAGGTCGATGATGTCCGGTTTTTGCACTTGTCCCAACAAATAAGCCTCTTCGGCACGGCGGCGCGGCACATTGACCACATCGCCGCTGCGCAAAACCGGATTGTTTTGCTTGATGCCGGCCGCAAGATACCCTTCCAGATCGACGATGTAACGCGTGCCGCCACGCTGAATGCTGACCCTGCGCATGTCGCCCAACTCGGTGGCACCACCTGCAGCCGTCACCGCTTCGACCAAAGTCACCGGAACCGTTGTCAGCACCTGACGGTTCGGCGCTTTCACTTCGCCCGACACCACAACGCTTTGTGAATTGAACGCGGCGACGCGCACTTCCAACTGCGGATCGGGGATGAAATCGGACAGCCTTTGGGTCACATCGGCGCGGATTTCCTCCGGGGCTTTGCCGCGGGCCTGAACCTGCCCGATGAACGGATAAAAGAACGTCCCATCCGACTGGACACGGAACCCGGTTTCTTCGGCACTGCGCTGCGGACCTGCAGGCAGGGTCAGTTCTGGATGATCAAAAACGGTGACGTTCAGGATATCGCCGACGCCCACCTTATAATCCCAGCCAGCGCTGGACGGCGCCCCTGAAGTGGAATGCCCCCGGGACGGGCTGCTGAAACTGCCGATGTTTCCGGCGTTCAGACGGATGATCTCGACATTTTCATCAAGGGATTTCTGCTGTTCTTCGGTCACAGGAAAGGAAACGAATCCGTCTGTGCATGCCCCAAGGGCAAAAAAACAAGCAAAAACAATGAAGAACCCACGCATCTTCGCATCCCTAATTATTAGTTCTCATTATTAATCTTTTGCTCGTCTTTGGTCTTAGGCGATAAGTCCGCCTTCGAAAAGGCAGATTCAAAAACTGTCCACAGGGATCTTCAGATTCCCGCCGATGCCTTGTAATGGCAGACAGGCCGGTGCCTTGTGAAGGCCAACAAAGGGTGGTGCGGATGCCGGCTCGTACAGCATCAAGATATTGACCTTATCCAGTGGGCGCGCTTGACTGTGAAAGGCACTGGCCCTCGGTCTGCCTGCCAACGTCACCTCGCCTCCTGCAAAAAGGCAGTCCACTCATGTCGGGTCTGAAAGATTTCTTCCATCTGGCACCCTTGGACGATGGGGATGCCGTGACCGGCCACTATTTTGAAGTCGCATCAGGCGACAAAGCCCGCCCGCAGGTCTGGGCCTACTCTGCGGCTCTGTCCCATGCGGCCGGGGATACTTTGGTGCTGCATGGGATGTCTTCGGACCCTTCGGCGCTCTTGACCATCGCCCGCGACGGGCTTTCGCCGGAAACCGTGATCAAGGCAACCATTGTGACCCGCTTTGCCGCGACGCCCGCTCAATGTTCCGTCACCGGCTGTGATTGGCCACAGGTGTTTGCGATGACCATCCCGCAAGGTTGGCAAAGCGGCGTCTATGTGGTGACGGTGACGGTTCCCGGCCATAGCTCACAGACGATGTTTGTGGTCAGGGCGCCGGAGCCGCGGGCGAAAATCCTGATGCTTTTGACGACAGGAACATGGTGCGCCTACAACGATTGGGGCGGATCAAACCATTACCAAGGCATCACCGGCCCGATGCAGGCTGATTTTGCGCCCCATGTCAGCCTGTTGCGGCCTTGGGCCAAGGGGTTTGTGGCTTGGCCCGTTGACGCGCCGCGTATCCCCCACGCCTCGCCCTTGCTGACCAAGCCGCGCTATCCGCATATGGACTATGCGCGTGCCAAGGGGGTGTCGAAGAAATACGCAAGCTCTGGTTGGGCGGCGTTTGAACGACCCTTTGCACTGTGGTGCGAGGGGCAGGGCATCGGCCTGGACTATGCGACCCAGCATGATCTGCACCGCGATCCGCAGGCACTGAAGGGTTATGACCGCGTGGTGATCGTAGGCCATGACGAATACTGGACATGGGAAATGCGCGACCATCTGGAGGCTTGGGTGGATGCGGGCGGCCATCTGGCACGGTTCGCGGGTAATTTCTTCTGGCAAACCCGGCTGTCGGACGATCTGCTGACCCAGACCTGCTACAAGACCACAGCCGAAGACGCGGACCCGCTGGCCCATACCAACCGGTTGACCAGCTATTGGGACAACCCCGCCGTGGGCCGTCCTGCCGTGGCAACGATGGGCCTGACCGGATCGGCAGGCGTTTACGCCGGGTGGAGCCGCTGCGCTGCGCATGGGTCGGGTGGCTTCGCGGTCTACCGCCCCGAGCATTGGTCAATGAAGGACACCGGCCTTGGTTACGGCGATGTTCTGGGCGCTGCATCAAAGATCTTCGCTTATGAGGTGGATGGCATCGATCACACCATGGCCGAAGGCCTGCCCTGTGCCGCCGAAGGCAGCGGCCTGCAAGGCGATCTGACCATTGTTGGCCTGTCGCCCGCCACCACCATGTCCTATTCCACCGGCCCGCAAGACCGCGATGCCTTCATCGGCGCGGGCGACGCCGAGGATCTTGCGTTGCGGCTTTACGGCGGGATCACGCCTGATGCGGTGGCAAGGGCGTCACGCGGCAATGGCTGCATGGCCGAATACCGTCGGGGCAGGGGCGTGGTGTTCAATGCAGGGTCCTGCGAGTGGGTGGCCGGCCTGATCGCCCGTGAACGCGCCGTCGAACAGGTGACGCGCAACGTGCTGATCGGGGACTGGCCGTGAAGCACCTGGCGGGCCAACAAGCGTGATCTGATTGCGCGGCTGCGCCGCATTGTTTTGATCTCGACTGCGCCTTGCGGCTTCGTCTCGGGCGCTTTGGATATTTGGGCCAATGTGAAATGATTTCATCTTGGCTTAAATATCCCCGCCGGAGGTGTACTTTAGTTAATATAAACAATAGTTAATGAACAGTTATGTGCAATTTATGTGCACAATTCAGCCATTGTGGCTGCAGCGAGTAGCAGAAATTTCGCATTGAGCTGTTGATTTTCACCCGGAACTGAGCCGGTTTTTTCACCGAGAAGTGAGCTACCCCTGATTATGGATTTCGGTTTATGCTGGGGTCAAGCTGTGTGTCGTCTGCTTCTTTTTCTTTGCAGCGGACGCTGCAGACGAGCTTGCCTTGAAGCGGAAGCTGTCGTTTCTGGTCTCCAAGATGTGGCAACGGTGGGTCAGGCGGTCGGGCAGAGCGGTGGTCATCTTGGCGTCACCAAAGACTGACCGACTGAGCCAAGCCATACATCTTCAGGCTGCAAAGCATGGTGATGATTGTACCACTTGCAGGATCAAGACGCATGGCGGCCTCCGGCGCCTTGGTCACCTGCGCGAGCGGATGAAGCAGATCGCGGTGCCACCCTTTGTCATTGCGGCTGCGCGCAGCACTTTCGTGGCCACGCCCAAGTTGAAGATGCTGCTCGACGACGAGGGCAACGTGCCGGTGGCGCGCGCCATCCAGGCCGCGTTCCTGGACGCCCCGGTCGACATCATCTGCATCGACCTGATGCTCGCCGATCTCGGCGTGGTCAAATCCCAAAGCAGGCCACACACCTCGAACGACAACCCCTTCTCAGCGGCCCACTTCAAGACCCTGAAATATCAGCCGGAGTTCCCAAAACGGTTCCAAACCATAGACGAGGCCCGCACATTCTGCCGCCGCTTCTTCACATGGTATAACGAGGACCATCATCACGCAGGCATCGGCTTGATGACCCCCGACCAGA